>NZ_JAHBBH010000052.1 GCF_019331735.1 Bifidobacterium miconis | reverse complement strand
GCTACGCTCGACAGCCCCCTCAGCCGAGGGGGCCGAGGCTACCGCCAGCACCAAACGCTGGTCAGTGAAGAGCGAGCGACAGCGAGCCAACAGCACAGTATCGCGCGATAGCGCGGTGCCGATACCTCGGACTGTACAACTCATATACGTCACCATGCGAAGAGCTCCATAATGGACTCGGTTACGGCCGTCGGTTGCAATATGACGGCCATAACGGAATCAAGAATTCACATGATGGACTCATTGATGGTCATTTTGGGTCGTACAACAGGCTGTGGATCGAGTCAAGAAGCCAAGGACATCGACGGACCATCAGGAAAGGGGAACATCATGACGGCAACCAAGACAGAGACCAACGCAACTTCACGGCAGCCGGGCGCACTGGCCAGCTGGCTGGCCTACCCGAAGGTGGCGGGCATCCAGCGCAAGGCGGCCGAAGACGTGGGCCGCGGCAGCGAAACGCTGATGACGTTCGCGCGCGGCGACCTGTTCCGCGCGGCCCGGCGTTTCGTCACCGGCAAGGCGCGCAAGGCGCTCGTCGTCACTGGATTTTTCATCCCGAAGGCCGAACATCCGGCCGCGGAGTCCGACGGGCCGGTCGGCGCGGCGGAAATGTGCGCGGCGATCCGCGCGATCGGCGGCGACGCGTGGATGGTCAGCGACGCATGGTGCGAACCGGTGATCCGCGGCGCGGCCAAAAACGTGCTGCCGGACGACCGCGTGCTCATCGCGCCCAAGGGCGACGCGTTCGACGACTGGCTCGACGAGACGCGCAAGCTGGTCGAACGCGAGCACATCGACACGGTGATCTTCATCGAACGCGTGGGACCCTCGCGCGACGGCTACCCGCGCAACATGCGCGGCATCAACATCCAGGAATGGACCGCGCCGCTCAGCCGGCTCGCCTCGCTCGGCCTGCACACGGTCGGCATCGGCGACGGCGGCAACGAGATCGGCATGGGCCACATTCAGGAGTACGCGATCGAGGACATCGTCGACCACGGCGAAGACATCGCCTGCACCGTGCCCACCGAGGAGCTCATCGTGGCCGGCTGCTCCAACTGGGGCGGCCACGCGTTCGTCTGCTCGCTGTACGCCATGGGCTGCAAGCAGGTGTCCGCCATGCTCGACGACCAGTGGCACCGGAGCGTCATCGCCAACATCACCGCCGCCGGCGGTCTCGACGGCGTCAAACTGCTCAACATCCCCACCGTCGACGGTCTGTCCGAACGCCAGTACTACGCCCAGATCAACGCCATCTCCCAGCTCGCCCGCTAGGCCGAGCCGTGAAGAAAACAGTCCAGTGGACTGTTTTAGGCGAGGAGCGAGCGACAGCGAGTCAGCACAACAGCATCGCGCGCAGCGCGATTCCGTTTCCGCGCGATACTGTTTATTTTGGCGGCATTGACATGCCGCGACGCTCCCTCAGTCACGGCTGCGCCGTGCCAGCTCCCTCAGCCGAGGGAGCCGAGGCTCCGCCAGCATCGTGATCGTTACTCCGGTTATGAAGTCATCGGTTATAACACGCCTTGCAGGCCCCCGGCTGAGGGGGCTCCCGGCAAAGCCGGGTGGGGGAGCGTCTGCGGCACAATAGTGCCGCAAGCAGCACGGCACGTACGCAGTGCGATACCGCGATCCAGCGCGAAACCGCGTCACTCGTGGTATTCGCGGTCGGCGACGATCTTGCCGGAGCGGTCGAGCGCGGTCGAGAAGCGGCCGTAATCGCTTAAGATCACGCCCATATACAGCATGTCCACGAGCGCGGTGTGCGCGACGCGCGAGAAAATCGCGTTGCCGTAGATCGTATGCTCGCTGCGGCCCGAATACAGGCACACGTCGGCCCAACTGGCCAGCGGCGAGCCGGACGCGTTCGTGACCGCGATCGTGTGCGCGCCCTGCGATTTCGCCAAGCGCAGCGCCTTGACCGTATCCGACGAAGAACCAGAATAGGAGAAGGCGACCGCCACGCTCGTCGCATCGAGATGCCCGGCGCCGATCTGCTGCAAATAGGCGTCAGTGTTCAGCCTGCACGTCAGGCCGAGATAACTGAGCTTCGTGAACAGGTCGGTGGCCGGCACCAGCGAATTCTCAACGCCGTAGACGTCGATCAGGGATGCGCCCGCAATCAGCGACACCGCCTTGCGATACGCGTTGCGGTCCAGCGACGCGGCCAGATCGTCCAACAGCGTCTTCGCGCTGTTCACCGCCTTGGCCGGCACCGAATCCACATCATCCCAAGGGTTCAGGTCGAAACCTTCGAGCGGGTCGAACGTGACGCGGCGCTCCGCCTCCGGATGCCGCAGCACGTAGCGCAGTTCGCGATACCCTCCGAACCCGAGCTTGCGCGAAAACCTGATCACCGTGGGCTGGCTCACCCGCGCAGCCTGCGCGAGCTGGCCGACCGTCAGGTTCGCGGCCTCGTCGAGATGGTCGCGGACGAACTGCGCCACCGCACGCTCGGCGGGTCGCAGCGACGGATACACATGCCCGATGCGCTCGCGAATACCGACCGAGGTCTGCATGCCGTCTCCCTTATCGTCTGATGCCTTGCTCACTATTCGATTGCCAGCCTATCCGAACCGGGATTCTTTTCGCGGGATAAAAGTTGTCGCCAAAGTGAACACGAATTGAACACTTGCCGGTTTGCCTCATCTCTGACCGTCACGCCGGGCACTGTTCCGGGCGTCGCGTTGGGCGTTGTGCCGGGCGTCGCCGCGCGCCCTCATCCGAACCCGACGGTCTGGCCCGGGTCGTTCATGGCATGTCCGCGCCCGCCGCGCGATAATGGGACGCATGGTGACGATTACGGTGGGTGCGCCGACGCATGCGGTGAGCGATCGGCTCTATGGCGTGTTTTTCGAGGACATCAACCACGGCGCGGACGGCGGTCTGAACGCGAACATGGTGAACAACTACAGCTTCGACGGCGTGTACCTGTCCCACGCCTCGCTGCGGCTCAAAGGCGCGGAACGATGGATGACGAAGGCCGATCCTCTGCGATTCTGGCGTTTCCGCCGGCTCGACGCGGTCAGCTGCGGCACGTGGATCCGCGGCGATCACGGCCAACGGGTCGACACGGACTGCCCGGCGCCGCCGATCAACGACAACAGCCGGTACGCGCGCGTCACGGTCGAGCCCGGCACTGTCGGCGCGATCGACAATCTCGGATACAACGGCGGCGGGGAGTACGCGAACGCGTGCGCCATGGCCGTGCGAGCCGGGCACGCGTACGATTTCGCGGCATGCGTGCGGCCGGTGCGCGGCGCGGTGTCGCTGCGCGTCGTCGTGCTGGACGACAATGACGAGCCGCTCACCGACGACGTGCGATTCGACGTGGACCGGTTCGCCGGCGAGCCGCTGCGCGACGGCTGGGTGTTCGTGCGGTATGCGTTGGCCGGCCTGCGCGACGGATACGGCAAGCTGCATATCGACGTGCAGCTTGCGGACAGGCCGGGTGCGACGCGCGCGACGCATGCGACGGAACCGTCCGCCGTGCCGGAACCGTCCGCCGCGACGTTCGACATCGACGCAGTATCGCTCATGGACGCCGACTATTGGGGCAAGGACGATCCGAAATGGCGGTTCGGCAAGCTGCGCCGCGATCTCGTCGAAACGATCGCCGCACTGCGCCCCGCGTTCGTGCGCTTCCCCGGCGGCTGCATCGTCGAAGGCGTCACCCCCGGCAACGAATACCGGTGGAAGGACACGGTCGGCGCATCCACCGCCCGCCGCCAGCAATACAACATGTGGGCGTTCAAAACGCCCGACGGCTCCAGCTACTCGCAAAGCTACCAAATCGGCTTCTACGAATACTTCTGCCTATGCGAGGACCTGCACGCCAAGCCGCTGCCCACGCTGTTCGCCGGCATCACCTGCCAATCGCCCTACCGCGACCCCAAGCACGTCGACACCAACGGCGACTGGTTCCGCAACGTCGTCGTGCAGGACTACCTCGACCTGATCGACTTCGCCAACGGCGACCCCGACACGAGCGCATGGGCCGCCGTCCGCCGCGACATGGGACACCCCGAACCGTTCGGACTCGACATGATCGGCATCGGCAACGAAAACTTCGGCGCCGACTACGTGGCCAAATTCGACGCGATCGCGCGCGCCATCCATGAAAAGGATCCCGGCATGCTGTGCGTGATGAGCGCCGGCCTCTTCCCGTTCCGCCTGCCCATGAAACGCACCTGGGACCACGCGCACGCCGTCGCCGCCGGCGGCGTGCCCGGCGTCGCGCGCGAAATCGACGCGAACGACGCCGACCTGCTGCCCGCCACGCGCATCCTCGTCGACGAACACGCCTACCATTCGCCCGACTGGTTCATCGCGCAGGCCAACCGATTCGACGACTACCGCCGCGACGGCACCGGCGTGTACTTCGGCGAATACTCGGCCAACGGCTACTTCGCCGCACAACCGCAGGACCACGATCACGCGAGCAGCTGGCGATCCGCGCTCGCCGAAGCGGCGTTCCTCACCGGCTGCGAACGCAACAGCGACATCGTCAAAATGACATCGTACGCACCGCTCCTCTCGCACGTCACCGGACATGGCTGGGAACAGAACCTCATCGAATTCAATCCGGCGCAGGTCGGTCCCAGCGTCAACTACGAGGCCGAACGGCTGTTTTCCGCGAACGTGGGCGCGCTCGCGTACGAGTGCCGTATCGACGGCGAGACGCCGGACGGGCTGTTCGTCTGTGCGACCGGCGACGAGGGTGCGCTGCGTTTCGTCAAGCTCGTCAACACGGGCGGCGAACGCGTCGGCGTGACGCTCAACGTGTCGTACGGGCCGCGCGGACTGCTGCGGCGTTCCGGCGCGGCGGGATCGCCGCACACGCTGCGCGTCGAAACGCTGACCGGCGATCCGGACGCGCGCAACGAACTCGGGTATACGGGAGGATTGCGCGACTGCCTGACGCATACTGTCCGCGAATCCGTGCTGCCGCCGGACGGTCCGGGCAGCATCGCGCTCGCGCTGCCGCCCTGCAGCGTCACGCTCGTGCGGCTCGCGTAGACCGAGCAGGGCTGGAAGTCGGGTCTGGAAGGCAGTCGGCTGTAAGGCTGAGCGGCCGTTTTCGTTGAAATCGGTCGGAAAACAGCACGCCGGGACTACGTACTTTGGCCCGTTGTTCCACTACAATCACTGAACGTTAACGCACGGTGAACTTCGGAGGAACAATGAGGCGCTGGGCCATCGAGCTGCTCAAAAGCGAGACGATTCTGATCGTGGCCACGGTGCTTGCGATCATCTCCTGCTTCATCGTCCCGCCCGACGCCGACTACAAGGACTACGTGCACATGAGCACGATCAGCCAGCTGGTCTGCCTCATGCTCGTGGTGTGCGGCTTCCAGCGCATCGGCGTGTTCCGCATCATCGGCTCTCGCCTGCTGCACCACGTCGGCACGGCGCGCGGGCTCGTGATCACGCTGATCGCGCTCACGTATTTTTCGGCGATGCTCATCACCAACGACGTGGCGCTCGTCACGTTCATCCCGTTCGCGATCTCCGTGCTCATCATGGCCGACATGGAGGAGCACGCGGTGCTGGTCGGCACGCTCATGACCATTGGCGCGAACGTGGGCAGCATGCTGACTCCGATCGGCAACGCGCACAATCTGTATTTGAAGGCGCTCACCGGCATGCCCGCGTTGGAGATGATCGGCATCATGGCGCCGTATTCGGTGCTGGCCGCGGCGATGCTCGTGGTGATTTCGTGGTTCGTGTTCGGCGGCAAACCGGTGTCGGAGTTCCGTTCGCTCGACGGCGCCGGCATCGAGCAGGGCGTGCTCGCCCCGTCCAGCGCCGGCCATCGGCCGGACGAGATCCGCATCACCGGCTACGGCGCGGGCTACGGCGGCTGGCGCACGATCGTCTACACGCTGCTGTTCGTCGTCTGCCTGCTCGCGGTGAGCGACTTCATCCCGCTGTGGCTCATGTGCGTGATCGTGTTCGCTGCGTTCCTGGTGTGCGACCGCAAGGTGTTCAAAAACGTGGATTGGGGCCTGCCGCTCACGTTCACCATGTTCTTCATCTTCATCGGCAACATGAAACGCGTGCCGGAATTCTACGAACTGGCCGCCTCACTGGTGAACATCCGCCCGCTTGAGGTCGCGGTCGGCTCCAGCCAGCTCATCAGCAACGTGCCGACCACGCTGCTCCTGTCCGGCTTCACCGACCAGTGGCGGCCGCTCATCATCGGCACGAATCTCGGCGGCATGGGCACGCTCATCGCCTCCATGGCCTCGCTCATCGGGTACAAGAACGTGGTGCGCAAGTACCCGCATCAGAAGGGTCGGTATCTGGCCGTGTATTCCGCGGTGAACGTGCTGTTCCTCGTCGTGCTGGTGGGGCTCTCCTGGATCATCGAGCCGTGACGTTGCCGCGGGTGCTTTGCCGCTAGCCTCTCGGATGTCATGCGAAACCGTCCGTCGGCGTGACATCCGGGTGGTTATGCCGCTGGTGGTGGCTTGAATGTCACGCGTGAGGGGGCACGCCCGGCGGGTTGCGTACGGCAGATCATGCCCCGACGGTTGCATCCGAAGATCACCGGGACTGCGGCCATTCGTATGATGTCCGACCGTATGATGTCCGACGGCGTGGCCTGACCTGCGCGGATGTACCATGAATGCACTACGGGAACATGGATGTTCCGGTCTGTCGCGAAGGAGTGTCGCCATGGAAAAGACACCGCAGAAGAAGCGCCGCGAACGCATTGTGCGCATCGTCGCCGGTGCGATGGCGGGGCTGGTCGTCGTCGGACTGCTGCTGTACTACGTGCCGTGGCCGCAACGCATCCGCATCGACGGCGACGCGTACCGGGCCGACAAGAACGCCGGCTCCGACACCTCGTACACGATATCGCTGGACGCGACCCGGCTGCACTACCTGTTCCAATCGGATCGCCTGACCGGACACGTCACCATTCGTCCGGCCGACGGTGGCGACGCGGTGGTCGATCAGGACCTTGATCGGAAAATGTCCGGGATCATGGATGTCGAGCATCCTGACACCGGTGACGTGGTACAGTATTTCTACACCAGCTGGACCGATTTCAAGAGCGGGAATTTCGACCTGATCCTGATGAGCGGACTCATCTCCACCGACGGAAAAACCGCGTTCGTCAGCATTGACGGCAAAGGAGCCTACGTGGCTCCGGCATCAAGCGAACAGGATGCCGAAACCATCACCAACGAATTTGGCAAGGTTTTCGCCATGGACGAATGGATTGCCGGTCTGCAATAGGCTTGCCTGCGGGTTTTGCTCCGCGGATATTCGTCACAATGCCATGCGGGGCCTAGCCGAGCGTGGCATCCGGACGAGTGCGTCGTCGACACTCTCTCGAAGATTCACGTTTTTGGACCGTTTCAGCGGGACAGCATGGAGATGAGAGCGCGCTTGCGGGCGGTGTACGGCGGATAGACCAGGGAGAGCGTGTCCGGGAAGGCGGGTTTGACGGTCACGGCTTTGACATGGCTGAATTCGAGGAAACCCGCATGACCGTGATACGAGCCCATGCCGGACGCGCCCACGCCGCCGAACGGCAGCCTGCTGGACAGCAGATGCCCGAGCGGCAGATTGAAGCCAAGCGCACCCGAACTGGTCTCCCGTTCGAATAGCCGGCGCGTGGCGGCCCGCCGCGAGAACACGTAGCATGCCAACGGTTTCGGCCGCGCGTTGATGAACGCGACCGCCGACGCCGCGTCCGCGATCTCCAGCACCGGCAGGATCGGCCCGAAAATCTCCTCCCGCATCACCGGCGCGTCCGCGGAAACGTGCGTGAGCACGGTCGGCGCAATATACCGTTGCGCGCGATCGCCGAATCCGCCGCAGACCACGTGCGCCGCGGACGACGGCACGTCGGGATGCGGCAGCAGCGCCATCAGCCGATCGTAATGACGATCGCTGATGATGCGCGCGTAGCTGGACGACTGCGGCGCGAACGCGTCGTCTCCGAACATGAACCGTGCGGCGCGGGCGATGCGCCGGGCCAGATCGTCGGCGATATCAGGAGTCGCGAGCACGTAGTCGGGCGCTACACAGGTCTGCCCGGCGTTGACGAACCGTCCCCACGCGATGCGCCGCGCAGCCACGTCCAGATTCGCCGTACCGTCGACGAACACCGGTGACTTGCCGCCGAGTTCCAATGTGACCGGTGTCAGACGCTTCGCCGCAGCCTCCATCACGATCCGGCCGACCCTGCCGCCGCCCGTATAGAAGATATGGTCGAACGGCTGCTCCAACAACGCGCCGGTCTCGGCGGCGCCGCCTTCAACCACCGCAAACGCGCGCGCATCCAGATACCGGGGAACCAGCCGCGCCAGCAGCCGACTGGTGGCGGGGGAGAGCTCCGACGGCTTCAAACACACGCAGTTTCCTGCCGCGATCGCGTCAACCATCGGTTCAAGCGAGAGCAGCACCGGATAATTCCACGGCGCAATCACCAACGCCACGCCCTTCGGCTCGGCCACCGTCCAGCTGCGCGCCGGCCACAATAGCCACGGCATCGGCTGCGGGCGGCGCGCGGTCCAACGTGCCAAGCGCGGCCGCACGAATCGTATTTCGTCAAGCACCAGCTTGATTTCCATGAGCATCGTTTCGGTCACGGGCTTGCCGAAATCGGTACGCACGGCCTCGGCCAAGCGCATGCCGTGATCGCGCAGCATCCGCTCCATCGCGTCCAACTGCGCCCGCCGCCAGCGCAACGGCCGCGTCAGTCCGCTGCGGAACGTCGTATGCAGCCGTGCAACCGTTCGCTGTATCTCATCGGAATTGCCCATGCCCCCGTTATACCAGATGCCGACGGTCGCGACGTCGGACGATGTTGACGCGCGGTGCTATGCTGTGTCGCGGAAAAACCGCGGAACACGGCCGATTGCGGTCCACGAGACCGGAATGGCATGCGAAACGGCGCACGTTCGCCGAGACCAACAGTCGTCGATGGCGGACGGCGAAACGGGTAACATCGGGTTCCCGCGCGATTATGCGGGGAATTGGTGCCGGCGGCCTGAGGAATGGTTTCCGTGCCGGGGCGAGAGACCGGCAGGGAGCCGTCGAGAGAATACAAAACAGCATATATAAGGAACGATTATGCGTTATACGGTTATCGGCGCGGGCGCGATGGGCCTGCGCTACGGCATTCTGCTGCAGGAGCACACCGACGCCCACGTCGACTTCATCGATACGTGGCAGCCGCACATCGACAAGATCCGCGAGCAGGGTGGCGTGTACGTGAGCCGCGACCACGAAAACCGCCGTCTCATCCCGATCAACCTGTACACGCCGGAGGAATACGACGGCGATCCGGACGTGTGGATCATCTTCATGAAGCAGATGCAGCTCGAGGAGATGCTCAAGCGCTGCGCCCACCTGTTCAAGAACCATCAGGTCGCGTTCAGCGCGATGAACGGCTGGGGCCACTTCGAGAAAATCGCCCAGTACTTCAGCGAGGACCGCATCTACGGCGGCACCGCGCTCGTTGCCACCGTGCTCAACGGCCCGGGCGACGTGGACTTCATCGGCAAGTCCGGCGCCGGCACCATGCACATGTGCGCCATGACCAACAAGGTCACCGATATCGAGCAGGCGATCTTCGCGGACTTCCAGAAGGCGAACCTCAACCCGGAGATCTCCGACGACTTCAAGGGCATGTGCATGGCCAAGATCGTGTTCAACTCCGTGGTGAACACGTTGTGCACCATGTACCAGATCACCATGGGCCAGTTCATCAGCTACCCGGGCGCCCGCGACATGGCCATGCAGCTCATCAACGAGGCGTACGACGCATGCGAGCGCGCCGGCATCAAGCTCATCAACACGCGCGCCGAGGAGCTCGAGTCGGTCGATTACGTGAGCCGTACCGGCAACCCCTTGCACTATCCGTCGATGTACCAGGACATGAGCCGCGGCCGCAAGACCGAAGTCGACTACATCAACGGCTACATCGCCAAGATTGGCCGCGAAAACGACTACGTGTGCCGCACGCACGAGTTCCTCACCCACGGAGTGCACCTCGCGGAGCTCGCGTTCCAGTACCATCACCAGAACGCCTGATTGTTCGGCGTTCTGCGGTGTTTGCCGGTAGAAATGCCTCACGCTCTGATTCGTTTTGCGTGATGTTCTTGCTGGCAAGGGACCGCTGGTGGCAGGAATGTCACGCAAACAGCCGGTTGAGCGTGACATTCCTGCCAGTATCGGGTGGTATTCGCCCGAATGTCACCCGAGCAAGGTCTCTGTACGGTACGATGCGGGATAATTCGTCGGCGTAGGCGCCGCGTACCGGCATGCTGATATACTGTCCCTTCGTTTGGCCCCGTAGCTCAGCTGGATAGAGCATGTGACTTCTAATCTCAGGGTCGCCGGTTCGAGCCCGGCCGGGGTCACCATAAAGCCCTTGGAATCGAATGATTCCAAGGCTTTTTCTTTTTCTCCCGGTTGCTCTGCGTCGGCCCGGGCGGCCGGCCCGAATCATCCTTGGGGTGGATTGTCGCCATTGGTATGATGACGCAGACTGTGTCGGAGGAGCGAAGGCCGTAGACTTGAGTCGGTACGATCAAGAAGGGATGTTGTCAATGGCGATAATCAAGGGGGAATCAGTCTCGCGTGCGGGTCGGCCTGTCGGTTTGGCCCGATCGATCGGTCCCGCCGGCCCGGCCCGCCCGACCAAATCCGCCCGCCCGATGATCGAAGTGAAAAACCTGCGCAAGGAGTACCCGGTCGTCGACGAAACGGTCGTCGCGCTCGAACGCATCAATCTCACCATCCCCAAAGGCCAGATCTGCTGCATCTACGGCGAATCCGGCTCCGGCAAATCGACGCTGCTCAACCAGCTCGCCGGCATGGAAAAGCCGACGCGCGGCGGCGTGCGCATCGGCGGCGTGGTCGTCTCCGAACTCGACGAACGCGAGCTCGCGGCCTTCCGCCAGCGGCATCTCGGCTTCGTGTTCCAGTCGTACAATCTGCTGCCGAACCTCAACGCGATCGAAAACGTGGCCATGCCGCTCATGTTCCGCGGCGTGCCGAAGGCGAAACGCGAGGCGATCGCGCGCGGCATCCTCAAACGTGTCGGCCTCGGCAGGCGCATGACGCACTATCCGACGCAGATGTCCGGCGGCCAGCAGCAGCGCGTCGGCATCGCGCGCGCGTTCGTCGCCAAACCGCAGGTCGTGTTCGCCGACGAACCGACCGGCAATCTCGACTCGCGCACGAAAGTCGACGTGATGGAGATGATCGTCGGATTCGCACGCGAACTCGACCAGACGATCGTGCTCGTCACGCACGACGACAACATGGCGCAGTACGCGGACCGCATCGTCACGCTGCTCGACGGACGGATCGTCGGCGACAAGCTGATCGACCGCGCCGCGTGAGCCGCATCGCGTGAGCTGCATCGTGTGAGCCGAGCCGCGGCACGGACAACAGACCTGACCCATCAGTACAGGAAGGGAAAGCATGAAGAACCGAGAGAAGAAGAGCATGATCGCCGCGGCCGCGGCCCTGCTGGCGACGCCGGCGATGTTGCTCGCCTGCGCGACGCCGGCCGCGTTCGCCACGGCGGAGGCCCCGGACGGCGTCGCCGCAACGACCGCCGCGGCTGACGGTGCGAACGAGAGCGCGGACGGTGCGACGACCAAGTCCGCGACCGGTGCGACTGGTGCGACGAAATCCGCGGTCGCGACCGGCACGGACGGCACAGTGAGCAACGCCGTCGCCGACGGCAAGACCGCGAACGGCACGACGACGAACCCGGCCGTCGACGGCGGCTCGTCGGACGGCACCGTAAACGGCGGCAACGGTTCGGCCGGCACGGGCGGCGACGGCACCGCGAACGGCGGCACGTCCGGCAACGACACGACTCCCGTCGCCGGGCCCGTGCCGAACATCATCATCACCAACTTCGACTACGGCAGCGCGAAAACCGTGCCGGTCGGCAGCGACTTCAACCTTTCCTTCACGTTCCAGAACATGGGCAAGGTCGCGATCGACAACCTCGTCGTCACCGTGGACGGCGGCGAAAGCTTCGCGATCGCCGGCGGCACCAACACGTTCTATTTCGACCGTCTCGGCGCCGGCTACGCGATGACGCAAAGCCTGCCCATGCAAGTCCTGCCGAGCGCCACGTCCGGCGCGCAGGGCGTCACCGTCAGCTTCAAATACGAGTACGTGGACGCGGGCACGCGCAGCTCCAACAACTCCGACATCAAAATCTCCGTGCCCGTCTCCCAGCCCGACCGCTTCGAACTGACCAACCCCGTCCCGCCGGACGGCGCAACCGTCGGCTCGGAGACCACCGTCACACTCAACTACGTGAACAAGGGCAAGGGCGACATCGCCAACGTCGAGGCCAGCATCGAAGGCGAAGGCATCCAGGCCACCAACGCCACGCAGTATGTGGGCAACGTCGCCTCCGGCGCGAACGGCTCGATCGGCTTCGCGTTCACGCCCACGCAGGCCGGAGACATCAACGCCACGCTGCGCGTCACCTACGAGGACTCCGACGGCAAGACGCAGAAGAAGGAGTTCCCGATCACCATCAGCGCGACCGACGCGGCGCCGGTCGACCCGAACGACAACGGCATGGTCGTGCCCGACGACACCACGCAGGAGCAGGGCGTGCCGATGTGGGCGTGGATTGTCGGCGCGCTCGCCGTCGCGGTCGCGCTCGTGGCGGCTATCGTCATCGTGCGCAAGAAGCGCAAGGCCAAGGCGAACCAGGCCAGCATCGACGACGAGTGGGACGACTGGAGCGCGGACGGCGATTCGGCCGCTGCGGGCGGCGATGCCGGCACGGCCGGTGCGAACGCCGCGAGCGGAACCAACGACGCGACGCAGGTGATCGCGCCCGCCGTGTCCGGACAGTCCGGCGCGGGCGCACGCGCGTGAGCCGTTGCGACGGTTGCCTCGCCAGCCAGCGAGTACGTCATTGACGCCATTGCGTAAGTCGTAAGGACCAACATGAGATTCACGGATATCCTGCACCTGTGCAGCCAGAACCTGTTCCGACGCAAGTCGCGCACGATCCTGACCGTGCTCGGCGTGATCGTCGGTTGCTGCTCGATCGTCACCATGGTGTCGATCGGCTCCGGTATCAACGAGATGAACGAACAGTCGCTCAAGCAGATGGGCGACCTGACCATCATCAACGTGTACAAACAGGGCAATTATGACGGCTTCGGCGCGTCGAATTCGACCGGCGGCCAGACGGACAACAAACTCGACGACAAGGCCATCGAATCGTTCAAGCAGATTCCCGGCGTCGAGGGCGCGACCGCGCAGATGTCGCTCAACTACACGATCACCATGACCGCCGACAACGGGCGCTACATCGCCACCTACGGCGACGTGCAGGCCATCGACATGTCGCAGCTCGAGAACATGGGCTACAAGCTCACCGAGGGCGCGGCCCCGACCAAAAGCGGAGAGATTCTCGCCGGACAGTACCTCGCCTACCAGTTCTACGACAAGTTCCGGCCCGAAGGCTCCAATGTGCGCTACCAGCCGCAGGACGCGGGCGACGGCACGTACTGGACGTGCGACTCGACCGGCAACTGCTCGCAGGTGCCCGCCGACCAGCTCGGCGAGGAATCCAAGCCGTTCTTCAACCCGATGAACACGGAGATCACGCTGACCATCCAGACCGGCGACTCGTCGGGCGGCGGTTCGGCGGGAGGTTCCGGCGGCGGCGTGATGATGGGCGTGGGCGGCATGTCGGGGTCGACCGACATGGGCGGCACCGGTTCAGGATCAGGTTCGGGTACCGGCTCTGGCTCGGCCGGGGCGAACGGCTCCGGCAACACGTTCAAGCTGCGCGCCACCGGCGTGCTCAAAGAGGACTACAACAAGGGCTCCGCCACCTCGTCCGGCGTGCTCATGGACATCAGCCAGCTCAAGGACATGATCGCCAAAGCCGACAAGTCCGCGGCGAAAACCACCACGTACGAGCAGGCGCTTGTCAAAGTTTCCGACATCACGCAGGTGAGCGACGTCGAACAGCAGATCAAGGACATGGGCTTCTCCACGTCGTCGTACGAGGAGATCCGCAAGCAGATGGAGGAGCAGTCGCGCGGCATCCAGATGGCGCTCGGCGGCATCGGCGCGGTCTCGCTGCTCGTCGCGGCCATCGGCATCACCAACACGATGGTCATGTCCGTGACCGAGCGCACGCGTGAAATCGGCATCATGAAGGCGCTCGGCTGCTACGTGCGCGACATCCGCATCATGTTCCTCGGCGAGGCGGGCTTCATCGGCCTGCTCGGCGGCGTGATCGGCTGCCTGCTGAGCGCGGTCATCTCGATCGGCATCAACCTCGTGTACATGGGCGGCGTCAGCGGCGAGAACATATGGCATGCGATCGTGGGCGGCGAGAACGTGACGCGCCTGTCGGTGATCCCGTGGTGGCTGTTCGTGTTCGCGATCCTCTTCTCCACCGCGATCGGCCTTGTCTCCGGCTTCCAGCCCGCCAACAAGGCCGTGAAGATCCCCGCCCTCGACGCCATCAAAAACCAGCAGTAGAGCAATAGGTAAGTGTCGCACGGGAATCTCCGATCAGGCTGGCCGCGCAGGCATGACCGCCTACGACCGGTCACGCGATGGAAAAATGGTCGTTTTTTCCAACGCGTTTTTGCCGGTGATGGCAGGAAACCCGTTTTTAAGGGTATTTGGCGGTCACAGGATGGTATTTGCAGACTAATATGCCGTTCAGTGACCGATCGCGGAGTCACGCGATGGAAATGAGGGGTGTTGTTCCATCGCGTGACTGGCTGCCCCCGCTGCCCGGTGATGGTCGCATGAAAATAGGATTCAGAGCAGGCTGCGGATTGCCTTGGTGACCTGTTCCACGGTCAAACCGTAGCGTTCGTTGAGATCGGCGAGGGGGATGCGGTCGGTGAATTCCTTCGCGCCGCCGAAGTTGAGCACGTGTACGGGGTGGGGGAGTGTGCCGCCCGCATGACCGGAGGCGCGGTGATCGGCGGCACGGTTTCCGGCCGCCCAACCTGCATTCGCGTACCACGCGGTGATCTTCTCGCCCCAACCGCCCTCAAGCTGCCCGTCCTCGAGCGTGACGACGATCCGGTGATCCTCGGCCAGCGCGCGCAGCGTTCCCGCGTCGATCGCGGAGAACTGCTGCGGGTCGACCAGCGTCGCGTCGATGCCGGCATGATCGCCGTCGCTCTGCGCAAGCGCCGCGACGACGCGCAATCCCAGCGGATACTCGTTGCCGAGCGCGAGAATCGCCACCTGCGACCCGGCGCGCGCGATCCGATAGCGGTTCCATGGGCAATCCTGCGTGCTAACGGTGTCGGATGTCACGGCAGGATCGGCCGCGTCGGCAATCTCGCCGGCACGTTCCGCGCCCAGAATCGCGTCGCCGGGCACGCGGATCACGACCGGTCCATCGTTCGCCGCGCTCGTCGACCATGCGAGCATGTCGAGGAACGCGTGTACGGACGTGGGCGCGAGGCAGGTCAGGCTCGGAATGTTGCCGAACATGGCGATGTCGAACGCGCCGGAATGCGTGTTGTCCGCGCCGGACAGGCCGCCGCCGAAGTCGAGCAGCGTGGCCGGCGTGTGGTTGAGCGCGAGCTCCTGCTGCAACTGGTCGAACGTGCGCTGGAAGAACGTGGCCGACGTGGCTAGTACCGGCCGTCCGCCCGCGCGCGCGATGCCGGATGCGAACGCGACCGCATGCTCCTCGGTGATGCCGGTGTCCACATAATTCCTGCCGGCACGCTCGCGGAACGCGCGCGTGATGCCGTTCGAGCCGGGGGTGGCGGGGGAGATGACCACGAGTCCCGGCTCCGTGGCGAAGCGTCGTTCGAGCGCGGCCATCGCCAGCTGCCCGTAGTGCTTGCGCGCGCCGAGCGGCTTGCCGGCCGCACTGTCCGGATTCTGCCAGTGATTCGCCTCGCACCGGCCTGCCGTGATCGCCAGATCTTCCGCAATCACCGTCTCGTCGCCGTCATCGTTGGCTGCGTGAGTTGCGTCGGCAGTGTGAGTTGCATCGGTTGCGGCGATGGCTCCGCCGGCCGCGATGTCGGAAGCTGCGGATGCGGCGGCCGTATCGTCGTCGGCCGCGACCGGCAGGCCGAGTCCCTTGCGCGTATGAATGTGCACGACGACCGGATGGTCGATGCCGCGCACGGCCTCGAACGCGCGCACCAGCGCGAGCACGTCGTTGCCGTCCTCGACATAGCGATAGTCAAGCCCGAACGCGTGGAAAATATTGGGCTCCGTCGTGCCTCCGGATGCGCGCAGGCGGGCGAGCGGGCCGTACATGCCGCCGTGGTCTTCGGCGATCGACATTTCGTTGTCGTTGAAGACGATGATGAGATTGCCGCCCTGTTCGGCCGCGTTGTTGAGTCCCTCGAACGCGATGGCCGAGCTGAGCGAACCATCGCCGATCACCGCAATCACGTTCTCGTGTCCGCCGCGCATGTCGCGCGTCTTCGCCAGTCCGCACGCCAGCGAGATCGACGTGCCGGTGTGGCCGAGCACGAACTGGTCGTGCTCCGATTCGTCGGGATTGGTGAACCCGGTCACGTCGTGATGTTCGGGGTCGAGATACGCGGCGGCGCGGCCGGTGAGCATCTTGTGCACGTAGCTTTGGTGCGACACGTCGAAGACGATCCGGTCGCGCGGTGAATCGAACACGCGGTGCAGGGCCACCGTGGCCTCCACCATGCCGAGATTCGAGCCGATATGGCCGCCATGCACGTGGCCGTAGGCGACGAGCGTGCGGCGGATGTCCGCGCACAGTTCGGGCAGTTGATCGGCGGGCAGGTCGTGGACGTCGGCCGGACCATGAATCGCGCTCAACATGCCTTCGCCCATACCGTAACGTCCTTTCCCTCATCGGCGTCCGCGGCCAAACGCATCACGCGCGCCGAACGCCGTCCCAAAAGCGACATCCTAACGTATGCCACGCCCGCACGATCGCCGACCCCGCCGAATACGCCCAACATCTCCGTAATACGCGCTATTGGAGCGGGGTGACGTTGATGCGACGTCGCATGTTCTTGATCGCGGGTTGATCGTGGGCATATCCGGTATATTATGCGGTCCAATTCGTGGGCATAGGTGGGATATGTAGGGACTGTCTCGGAATGTGTGTAACTGGCTTTGATCGCCGGTCGTGAGGCCGGCGGGAAAGGGGCCTGTGATGAGCATGCCGACTGAGACAATGGAAACCATGACAGCGAAGACTGCCGCCGGCAAG
>NZ_JAHBBH010000051.1 GCF_019331735.1 Bifidobacterium miconis | reverse complement strand
AGCCGCCGTGTGCGCGGCGGTGCTGTGCGGCTTGGGCGGCCTGATCTTCGCGTTCTACGACGAAAAGAAGGTGCTCGCCGTGCTCGAGGCGTGATGCGGCACGGCAGTTTGACGATCGAGAGGCTGATTTTGGCTCCGGTTGAGGTCAGTTTGACGATCAAGAGGCTGCCGGCAACCGGCAACCGAGAAATTTCCCTTGGACAAGGGGCTATCAGGACTGGTTTTTGGTGTTTGCGAGGGATGGCATAGCCTCTCGATCGTCAAACTGACCTCGGCAAAAGGCGAATTCAGCCTCTCGATCGTCAAACTGCGGTCAGATCTTCCGACAGGTGCCTGCACATCGGTAGGGAGGCGGAAGTCTCCATGCCGCATCCGGCGTGTTGCGGGGAAGTGCCGCGGCGGAATATCGGATGGTGAGACGGAGTAGGGGGGATTTTCGATATAAACGGCGTTGATATTCCGCCATAAACGCGGCACTACCGCAAACGGCCCAAAAAATCAAGACTGTTTTTTCCGGAAGTTTCCTCGTAGGTTGGTGCGCGGTGGGCGAAAAGCCCGCATGCGCATAGGAGAGGAAGCTTCAGGAATGTCGAATCGTGCCATGATGACCGCCGCCACGGTGCCCGTGGCCGGCAAGTCGGTCGCGCGCACGGCAATGACCGCGATGACGACCAAAATAACGGTCGCCGTGATCGCGTTCGTCGCCGCGTTCGTGACCATGCTGGCGCTCGCCGTCGCGCCGCTTTCGACCTCGAATGACGGGACGGCCGCCCCGGTTTCCGTGATCCTGCCGACGGCCGGCGTCGCGGTCGCCGACGACAGCAGCAGCGTCGACTACGAGACATGGACGGCCGTCGCCAAGGCCATCGACGACCAGTTGCAGGACGGACTCAAGGAATACACGTCCGGCAACACGGCCGGATCGACGTCCAAGTTCATGGCCGCGTACAACACGATCTATATCGCGTCCAACTTCACCGCTGTCGTGCGCGACTCGGTCAGCTCCGACAAGCAGGCCAGCCAGCAGCAGGCGTTCCAGGACATCCAGAACCTCTCGTACACGGGTGGCAACGACGATCAGCT
Organism: Bifidobacterium miconis; assembly: GCF_019331735.1. Lineage (GTDB taxonomy): Bacteria > Actinomycetota > Actinomycetes > Actinomycetales > Bifidobacteriaceae > Bifidobacterium > Bifidobacterium miconis. Next base: position 16,276 of record NZ_JAHBBH010000051.1, on the reverse strand, counting down.
CAAGCAGAAGATCGCCGATCTGGTCAATGACCTGAATGCGACCGCACAGCAGCTCGACGCGAATACTGGCCTCGCCAACCCGAAGAAGTACTCCGAGGACCTGCAGGCGCAGATCGCCAAGGAGCGCAAGGAACTCGACGCCAAGAAAAAGAAGAACCCGGGCAAGGGCAACCGTTCGTGGACCGACGTGGCCAACGAAATGACCCCGATCCTCGACAACGCGTACAAAGCGTATGCGGCGGGTGACGCGGCCAAGGGCGCCACGCTCGTCAACAACGCGTACTACCAGTACTACGAGAAGCTCGGCTTCGAGAAGAACGTGATGAACGCGATCAGCGGCAACCGCGTCTCGCAGGTCGAATACCAGTTCAAGATGTGCCGCAAGTCGATGAACACCGGCGCGGACCTCAAGAGCACGAAGCAGCTCATCGACGATCTCAAGGCCATGCTGGTCAAGGATGCGGGCATCCTTGACGGCGGTGCGGCCGATAAGGAAGGCGGCTTCACGAAGTTCATCACCAGCGCGGTCGGTCAGGCGTTCCTGATCCTCATCCGCGAGGGCCTTGAGGCGTTGCTCGTGGTCGCGGCCGTGGTGGCGTACCTCGTCAAGTCCGGCAACAAGCGCTTCACCAAGTGGATCTACCTCGGCGTGGTCGCCGGCCTTGCGGGCGCCGGCCTGGTCGCGGTGATCTTCGTGCTGGCGTTCGGCGGCTCCGGCCCGATCCAGGAGATCATGGAAGGCGTGTGCGCGCTGATCGCCATGTGCATGCTGCTGTGGACCAGCAACTGGATGCTCAACAAGTCGAGCGTCGAGGCGTGGAACCGGTATATCAAGAACAAGACCGAGGCGGCCGTCAAGTCCGTCTCCGCGCAGGTCGAGGCCGGCGATCACGTCGCGTTCGGCACGGTGATGTCGCTCGCGATGCTGAGCTTCCTCGCCGTGTTCCGCGAGGGTGCCGAAACGGTGATCTTCTATCAGTCGATCTACTCGATGAGCCAGGACACGAAGGGCATGTGGACGGGTGGCATCGCCGCGGCTGTGGTGCTCGTGATCATCTTCTTCGTCATCCGCTTCACGTCGGTGAAGATCCCGATCGGCCCGTTCTTCCTCGTCACGTCGATCCTGATGTCGGTGCTCGTGGTCGTCTTCGCGGGCGGCGGCGTGCATGCGCTGATCGAGGGCGACGCGCTGCCGGCCAACTACCTGCAGGGCGTGCCGACGAACGACTGGCTCGGCTTCTACCCGTACGTCGAGTGCATCGTGGCGCAGGTGATCGCGGCCATCGCGGTGATCGCGCTGTTCGTGGTCGGTTTCGTCAAGCAGCGCAAGGCCAAGGCCGAGCTGGCTGCGAGTGGTTCCAGCAAGGCCGGCAAGTCCGATGATTCGGACGATGACGCGTCGACCGCAGCCTCCGCTGTCGTGACGACTGCGGCGGTCAACTGACGATTGATCCGAAACCCCAAAGTTTTCCCCAAAATTTCATCCAACAACAAAGGAAGAGAAATATGAAGAACAAGAAGATCGCCGCCCTGCTGGGCGTGCTGCTCGCCGGTTCGATGGCCTTCTCGCTGGCCGCCTGCGGTTCCACCACCGCGTCGAACAGCAACACCAAGTCGGACACCTCCACCTCCGACACCACCAAGTCGGACGACACCAAGTCTGAGGACACCTCCTCCGACGCCGGCGCCGGCTTCGAGGAAGTCCCGGTCGGCCCGTCCGGCACCGCCGAAGAGCAGGATCAGGACAACGGCCCGCTGACCGTCGGCGCCGTGTACTTCCAGCCGATCGACATGGAGCCCGCCTCCTCCGGCCTCAAGGCCGCGGACGCCTCCTTCCACCTCGAGGCCGACATCCACGCCAACGAGAAGGGCACCGAGCTCGGCTACGGCAAGGGCGACTTCGTGCCGGACCTGACCGTGAACTACACGATCATCGACAAGTCCACCGGCAAGGAGGTCGAGGGCGGCAAGGCCACCTCCGGCACCTTCATGCAGATGAACGCCTCCGACGGCCCGCACTACGGCGCCAACGTCAAGCTCGACAAGGCCGGCACCTACCAGCTCAAGCTCTCGATCGAATCCCCGGCCGCCAAGGGCTGGATGCTGCACGTCGACCCGGAGACCGGCGTCAAGGGCCGCTTCTGGACCGAGCCGATCGAAGTCACCTTCGACAACTGGGATTACACTCCTCGTCAGTGGTGATGAATCCGCGGGTACCGTGGGTAGTTTCATCATGATCGCATAGCAAAACGCTCCCTTCCGCACGAGGGGAGCTTTTGCTGTTTATTGGGATGTCGGCGGAACGACGAAAGGACGCGAATGCTTGAACAATTCGTGGCGGTGATGCCGGGGACGCTGGCCCCCGCATTGCTCGTGATGTGCCTGAGCGTGATGCTCACGGTCGGCGAGGGGCGCGACAAGCCGATCAGCTCGCATTGGCGTCTGGGCGGCCTGATCGTCGGCACGGTCGCGGCGATCGTGTTCGCGGCCCTGCGCGCGTCGGCCGTCATCAACCAGCGTACGTTCATCAACTATCCGGTGCTGTGCGTCGCGGTCGTCGTCGACCTGCTCGCGATCGCGGTCGTCGTCTGCGCGCGCCGCATCACCGCGAACTGGCAGCAACATGCGGTCTGGATGCACGTTGCGAACGCGATCGCCGCGATCGACATCGCGCTCACGCTGTTCTACGCGTTGCCTGACGTCATTCTGCAGCTGACGATCTGGGTCGAGCCCGGCGACCCGATCTTCACGTCGGCGATGCTGCTGCGCGCGCTCGGCTTCGCGCTGGGACTCGCGATGTCGATCATCGTCGCCGCGATCTTCCGCACGATGCGCTCGACCGCGGTGCGGTTCGCGTTCACGGCCGCCGTCGTGCTGACGATGGCGATCCTGTTCGTGCAGCATCTGACCGGCCTCGCGCAGATCCTGCAGGCGCGCGGATTCCCGATGAACCACACCGAGTTCGTGCTGCTCGCATGGTCGATCAACAACAATCGCGGCATGATCATGGCGCAGGCGTTCACGTTTCTGATTCCGGCCGTCGCGTCGATCGTCGCCGGATTCCGCATGCCGATGACCGGTCCGAACGAGGCGACCGTGCGCAAGCACAAGGCGTTCCGTCGGCGCGCGATCGCGGCTGCCGCGTGGAGCGTAGTCGCGGCGATCGGCGTGGCCGCGACGCTCACGTTCGGCGTGGCCGCGACCCAGCAGGAGGTCACGCTTTCGCCGCCGGAAGCGTATTCGTTGAAGGACGGCGTCGCGACGATTCCGTTCAGCCAGGTCGAGGACGGGCACTTGCACCGTTTCGAATACAAGGCGAAGGACGGCACGTCGATGCGGTTCATCATCATCAAGAAGAACGGCGGCGCGTACGGCATCGGCCTCGACGCGTGCGACAACTGCGGCGACGCGGGCTACTACGAGAAGGACGGCAAGATCATCTGCAAGAAGTGCGAGGTCGCGATCAATCTGGCGACGATCGGCTTCAAGGGCGGGTGCAACCCGGTGCCGTTCCCGTACAAGACCGGCAACGGCAAGATCACCATTCAGACTGCGGATCTGGACGCGCTGAGCGCCCACTTCCAGTGAGGGTTCACTTACCCTTGGCTCCCCTTGTCAGGGGAGCTGTCAGCGAAGCTGACTGAGGGGTAGTCAAAGCTTTGGAACGTCTGGCTTCTGACGCTCCCCCAGTCAGCCTACGGCTGACAGCCCCCTCAGCCGAGGGGGCCAAGGATATACGAAAAAGGAGGAACACGTTGTTCTTTCTGCGAATGATCGCGCGGTCGTTCACGCGCCAGCTGCGCAGGCGGCTGCTCATCGCGCTCACCGTGTGCCTGTCGGCCACGGTCAGCGTTTCGATGCTGGGCGTCGTCTTCGACGTCGGCGACAAGCTCAACGCCGAACTGTCGACGTACGGCTCGAACATCGTCGTGCAGCCGAAGGCCGACGCGGTCGTCTCCGACCTGTACAACACGACAGGCGTCACCGGCGCGGCCGCCCAAGCCGATCCGACCGCGTTCCTCAAGGAATCGGACGCGGCCAAGATCAAGACGATCTTCTGGGCGTTCAACATCACCAACTTCGCGCCGCAGCTCAACGTGCACGCCGAAGTCAACGGCACGAGCGCACCGCTCGTCGGCACGTGGTTCAACAAGGAATTGAAGCTCGCGTCCGGCGAGACGACCGTGGTCGGCGTCGAGGGCATGCGCTCGTGGTGGAAGATCAGCGGCGCATGGCCGAAGGACGACACCGATCAGGGCATGATCGGCGCGACGCTCGCGCAACAGCTCGGCGTCAAGATCGGCGATACCGTGACGCTCAAGAAGACCACGGCGTCCGGCAAACACAACGAGCAGGCGATCAAGATCGTCGGCGTGTACGATTCCGGCGATGACGAGAACGGTTCGCTGTACCTGTCGAGTTCGGTCGCGCAGGTGCTCGCCGACCTGCCCGATGCGGCCGACAAGATCGAGGTGAAGGCCCTGACCACGCCGGAGAACGATCTCGCGCGCAAGGCCGCGCAGAACCCGGCCGCGCTCAGCCAGGACGACTGGGAGACCTGGTATTGCACCGCGTACCCGAGTTCGATCGCGTACCAGATCGAAGAGGTGATTCCGGACGCGGTCGCCAAGCAGGTGCGGCAGGTCGCCGCGCTGCAGGGCAACGTCTTGCAGAAGACGCAGGCCGTGATGATTTTGATGACGATTCTGAGCCTGATCGCGGCGGCCGTGGCCGTGGCGAACCTGATGGTCGCCTCGATCGGGGAACGGTCGGCCGAACTGGCGCTGCTCAAGGCGATCGGTGCGACGGACGGCGCGGTGTCGCGTCTGATGATGGCCGAGACGGCCGCGATCGCGCTGCTCGGTGCGATCGTTGGCGCGGGGCTCGGCTCGGGCGTCGCGCAGCTGATCGGGCACGTGGTGTTCGGTTCGGGCATCACGATGCGGCCGATGGTGTTCGTGCTCGTGTTCGTGCTGCTTGCGATCACCGTGCTGCTCGCGTCCGCGTCGTCGATCCGCTCGATCCTGAGCCTGCGCCCCGCGGAGGTGCTCCATGGTCGGTGATGCTTGGGTTTGTGCGGGGAGCCGAGACGAACGGAAAGGAGTGGTGAGATGACGAATACCGGGATGTTCTTCCGCATGCTGTTCAGCGCCGTGTTCCGGCGGCGCTCGCGTGCGATGATGGCGGTCGTCGCGTCGCTCGTCGGCGCGGCCACGCTGTTCTGCCTGGCGATGATCTGCATCGCTGTGCCGCAGCAGATGAACGAGGAGATGCGCGCGTACGGCGCGAACCTGATCGTCACGCCGACCTCGTCCACGACGTCCGGCGACAAGGCCGGCATCGACGCCGAGATGGTGCAGCACACCACCGAGATGGTCGCGGCGAAGGGTTCCGAAAAGCACGCGACCTACCGCTACGAGAACGTGCGCGTGAACGCCGCTCCGTATGTGATGGCCGGCGTGGACGCGGCGCAGGTGAAGAACCTCAACCATCACTGGGTGGTCGACGGTTCGTGGCCGTCCGACGGCAAGGTGCTCATCGGCCGCGACATCGCCGACGCGATCGGCCTCAAGGTCGGCTCGCGCATCACCATCGGTTACCGCGCCTCCGACAACTCTTCCTCTTCTACTTCGGGCTCGACCTCGCAATCGGGGAATGACGGTTCTACCTCTGACGCTGACAACGGCTCTGGGAACACCACCTCCTCGGCCCCCTCGGCTGAGGGGGCTGTCGGGCAAAGCCCGACTGGGGGAGCGTCAGAAGGTTCCGCATCAAGCGCCAGCGGGACGTCCAATAGCCAGTCGTCCTCCGGCCAGCCCATGCAGGACGGTCGCGTCTCCAGCGACATCATGGACACGTCCGGCACCGAATTCCGCGTCGCCGGCATCGTCGACACCGGCGGCAGCGAGGACTCCATCATCTACGCGACCAACGCCGACGTCGACAAGCTCACCGGCGTCACGCGCGGCGTCGACGTCATCGAATACTCCGCCGGCGCGAACGATCTCAACGCGCTCGTCCAAAGCATCAACGACATGACGTCCATGCACGTCAAGGCGCAGCAGGTCACCAAGATCACCGCGTCCGACACGCGCATCATCACCATGCTGCAGACGCTGTTCTGGATCGTCTCGCTCGTCGTGCTCGTGCTCACGCTCGTCGGCGTCGGCACGACGATCAGCTCGATCGTCTCGCAGCGACGCAACGAAATCGGCCTGCGCAAGGCGCTCGGCGCCAGCTCGTCGGCGATCGGCGTCGAATTCTACGTCGAATCGGCCATGTACGGCCTCATCGGCGGCCTGCTCGGCACCGCGGTCGGCTACGGGCTCGCGCAATGGCTGTGCGTGGCCGTGTTCGAACGGTCGATCGGCTTCAACTGGGGGCTCGGCGTCGCGTCCGTGCTGCTTGCGGCGCTCGTCGCGGTCGTCGCATCCATCCCGCCCGTGCATCGCGCCACGCGCATCGACCCGGCAGTCGTGCTGCGCGAGGAATGACACGTCATCGTTCGGCTTCGTGAACAACGCTGGTGAATAACGTAAGGAAACATCATGGATATGCTGCTTGAACTCGACCATATCTCGAAGATCTACGGCGACCTGCACGCCGTGGACGACCTCAACCTGACCGTGCCGCAGGGCGAATGGCTGGCGATCGTCGGCTCGTCCGGCTCCGGCAAGACCACGCTCATGAACATGATCGGCTGCATGGACACGCCGTCGAAGGGTTCGGTCAAGCTCGAAGGACGCAAGCTCGAGGACTTGAACGCTGGCCAGCTCGCCGACGTGCGCAAGAACATGATCGGCCTTGTGTTCCAGAAGTTCTATCTTGTGCCGCACCTGACCGCCGTGGAAAACGTGATGGTCGCGCAGTACTACCATTCGGTCGTCGACGAGAAGCAGGCGCTGGAGGCGCTGGATCGCGTCGGACTCAAGGACCGCGCGCACCACCTGCCGAGCCAGCTGTCCGGCGGCGAACAGCAGCGCGTGTGCATCGCGCGTGCGCTCATCAACGATCCGAAGCTGATCCTCGCGGATGAGCCGACCGGCAACCTCGACGAGAAAAACGAGAAGATCGTGCTCGACCTGTTCCGTCAGCTGCACGAGCAGGGCACGACGATCATCGTCGTCACGCACGACGCGCTCGTGGCGAGTTGCGCCGAACGCGAGATCATGCTCAACCACGGCGTGCTCGTGGGCGAGAAATGGAACGATTCTGCCGCACGGGAAGCGTACGAGGCGGCGGGCGGGCGCCCGGCGTCGACCGGCGCTCAGGTTGAGGGCGCGCAGACCGGCGAAACCGCGATCGGATTCGCGGACCCGACCAAGGCCGCGAAAACCGGTGGGGAAGAAGTCGCGGAGTAGGTAAGGTTGCTGGTATGAGCGATACGAACACGTTGAAGAAGTCCGTGGTCGCGGCGGCGGCCGGACTGGTGGTGGCCGGCGCGATGCTGGCCGGGTGCGGCGAGCCGAAGGCCACGCCGATGAACGACGAATACTCCGGCAATTCGGGCGAAACTGAGCGGTCGCAGGAGGAGCAGTCGCAGTCGTCCGGTTCCGATTCGTCTGATTCGTCCGGGTCTGACGGCTCATCGTCCGGCTCGTCGACCGGCGCGGGCAGCCGCGACACCGGCACCAAGTCCGACAAAAAGGACACCGGCAACTACGCGGACGGCACATACTCCGTCAACGGCCAGTACGGGCCGATCGGCGAGGACACCATCGACGTGCACGTGACCGTCAAGGACCAAAACGTCGAAAAGGTGGAGATCGTGGGCCATCCGTTCACGAGCATCTCCAAAAAGCACCAGACCGACTTCGCGAACGCGATCAACGGCGTGGTCGACGGCAAGCCGCTCAAGGACCTCAAGGTCGACACGGTCGCCGGCGCCAGCTGGACCACGGACGCGTTCAACGCGGCGCTCGAGGTCGCCCGGCAGGAGGCGTCCGTTCAGTAGCGTTCAGTAGCGTCCGATCGCCGGTCACACGGCAGGAGGCGTCCGTCCAGTAGGCCGGCGCTGATAGCGTGGGGCGCATGAGCGAAGACAGCGAAGACTTGGAACGACGTCTGCACAGCGACGATGCGCGCGAATCGGCCACGGAACCTGCATCACGCATTCCCGGCGACGTGAATGGCGACGGCGTCGTCGACATCGACGACCAGCGACTGCCGCTCATCGCGCGAGTCTACGGCATCATCCTGCTCGTGCAGGGCCTGCTCGCCGTGCCGGCCATTGTGCTCACGACGATCTACGCCGTACGCGAACTGGTCGCCGGGCGCGTGCTCATCGACCAACCCGACCTGACCGCCATACTCAGCTGGCTGTCGGCCGGCGTCGGCGCAACCGCGACCATCGTGCTCATGATCTTCGGCGTGCTGCTGGTCGTCAACAAACGCAAGCACGCGGCCCGCTGGACGTACGTGCTCATCCCGCTGACCATCCTCGAAGGACTGTTCACGCTCGCGCTCAAAGGCTTCGGACTCGACCTGATCGCGCCCGTCGCGCAACTCGTGATCCTCGTCGCGCTGTCCGTCAGCGTCGACCCGGCGCTGCGCGAGGAACGCCGGCTCAAAACCGCGCTGTGGCGCATGGACAAGCTCTCCGCGTACGAGGACGCGCTCGCCAAAGGCATGCCCGGTCGCGACCTGAGCGGCAAAGGCTACATTTCGCTGGATTTCTTCAACATCTTCTGGCTGTTCGTGGTCGGCTGCGTGTTCGGGCTTGTGGTCGAGACGCTGTACCATTTCGCGATGTACGGCGGCGAATGGCAGGATCGCGCGGGACTGCTGTGGGGGCCGTTCTCGCCGATCTACGGCTTTGGTTCGGTGATTCTGACCGTGCTACTCAACCGGCTGTGGCGGTCCAACTGGCTGTTGATTTTCTGCGCGAGCGCGGTGATCGGCGGCACGTTCGAATACCTGACCAGCTGGTTCATGGAAGTCGCGTTCGGCATCACCGCGTGGGATTACACCGGCCAGTGGCTGTCGATCGACGGGCGCACGTCCGGCAAGTACATGTTTTTCTGGGGATTGCTCGGCCTGGCATGGGTCAAGCTGATCCTGCCGCGACTGCTCACGCTGATCCAGCGGATTCCGTGGGGGTGGCGGTATTCGCTGACGCTCGTGTGCTTCGTGTTCATGCTGGTCGACGCGACGATGACCGTGATGGCGCTCGACGCGTGGTATTCGCGCATGGCCGGGATCGCGGTCGATTCGCCGGTCTCCGACTTCTTCGCGCGGCATTTCGGCGACGAGTTCATGGCGAACCGCTTCCAGACCATGAGCCTTGATCCGTCCAAGGCCGGGCGCATGTAGAAGTGTCTGTGGGTTACATGTGGGCTGCATGTAGGTTGCATGTAGGTTGGCCGCAACGCCGGCTTGTCTTGTCCGGCGGACGTGTGTATCTTAGTGCTGTTGCCCCTCTAGCTCAACGGTTAGAGCAGCGTCCTTTTAAGTCGTGGGTTGTGGGTTCGAATCCCACGGGGGGCACAGATAAGGGCTTGGAATCGGATTGATTCCAAGCCCTTTTGCATTTCGCGGCCCCGTTACTCGCCGTCGACCGCGGGAATCCAGTCGGCGTAGCCCTCCTCGGCCATGCGGGAACGCGGGACGAAGCGCAGGGCGGCGGAGTTCATGCAGTAGCGCAGGCCGCCGCGGTCGTCCGGGCCGTCGGTGAACACGTGGCCGAGATGGATCTGCGTGTCGGCGGTGCGCACTTCGATGCGGTCTCGGCCGGGGATGCGGTGATCCTCGTGCTCGGTCAGCGAATCCGCATCGATCGGCTTGCTGAACGCGGGCCAGCCGCAGCCCGAGTCGAACTTGTCGCGCGACGAAAACAGCGGCTTGCCGCTGACGATGTCCACGTAGATGCCCGGCTCGAACTCGTGATCGTACTCGTTGACGAACGGCCGTTCGGTCGCGGCGAGCTGCGTCACGGCGAACTGCTCGAGCGTCAGATCCCAAATCCGCTCGACGTACTTCTGCCGGTTGCGCACGTTCGCGATCGCGGCGAGCGGCACGTGGCAGTAGCCGCCGGGATTGTTGATCAGATAGTCCTGATGACGATCCTCGGCCGGATAGAAGTTGCGCAGCGGCTCGACGAGCACGGCCGGACGCTGCGGCTGACGGTCGACGAGCTGTTCGAGCGCGGCGACGTACACGGCCTGCTGTGATTCGTCCGTGTACCACATGCCGGTACGGTACTGCCGACCGCGATCCTCGCCCTGCTGGTCGACGGAAAACGGGTCGATGACTTCGAGAAACAGCAGCGACAACGTACGCAGCGTGACGCGATCCGGATCGAACACAACTTGCACCGTCTCCGCCGCGTCCGTCTCGCCCGAGCACACCTGTTCGTACGTGGGCGACTCCGTCTTCGACTGCGCGTAGCCGACCGTCGTGTCGGTCACGCCGTCCACGTTCTGGAAATACCGTTCCAGACCCCAGAAACATCCGCCCGCAAAGTATGCAGTCTCGGTCCGTGCATGGTCTTTCGGCGTATTCTCGGCGCTCGCCGTCGCATTATTCTCACTCATGGACTTCACGTTACTCCACGTTCCGCCCGCCTGTGCTCGTGGCGGAAAACGCTCGCTGGTCCGCTCCTCGCCGAGACGCTTCTGCCACGCGGGAGATGGTCGTGCGGCGCGTATGGTGGTGCTTGGTGCTGCGCGCAATGTGATGTATCTGACAATGATGATTTTCGGCGGTGCGATCGGTGGTGAAAACGCCGAGACGCGGCGCGACACGCCTACTGCCAGACCGGGCGCAAACCCTATATCTAGTGAATGTAAGCCCGACACGCCACAAGAACTAGTGCTGGCGCGGTTCGCGGTTAGTTGTAGTCTAGTCCTTCGGCAGTTCACAGCATCGACCGAATGGAGGCACCACATGACCGTCACCGTCTTCACCAAACCGCGTTGCCCGCAGTGCGACGCCACCAAGCGCCAGCTCACCAAGCTGGGTGTGCCGTTCGAAACCGTCGATCTGTCCGAAAACCCGTCCACGCTCGAGCAGCTGCAGGAAGCCGGCTTCAAGCAGGCTCCGGTCGTCATCACGCCGGACAACTCGTGGACCGGCTACCGCCCCGACCTCATCCGCGAACTGGCCAAGTCCGTCGCCGCCGAATCCGTGGCCGAGCACGACACCATCTCAGCGACCGGAGCCAACGGGCGCGTGCTGGTCGCATGAGCGATTCGACGACGCAACCAAACATGTCCGCCATCGCGCGCGCAGACGCGGCCGAACCGGCGACCGTCGCAACGAAACAGTCGTCGTCGACAGTCCCGACCGCAGGCGCAGCCGAACCGGCCGAATCGTCGTCGCACCACGTCGGCGCGGTCGTCTACTTCTCGTCCGCGTCGGAGAACACCGCACGATTCGTCGAGCACTGCAGGCTGAACGAACTCGGCATCGCGTCCTACCGCATCCCGCTGCGCCCCGGTGACGAGCCGCTCGCCGTGCACGAACCGTACGTGCTGATCGTGCCGACGTACGGCGGGGGAGTCGTGAGCAAGGCCGTGCCGCCGCAAGTCAAGCGCTTCCTCAACGATCCCGACAATCGCGCGTGGATCCGCGGCGTGATCGCGTCGGGCAACACGAACTTCGGCGAAGCGTACGCCGCCGCCGGACGCATCGTATCCGCAAAATGCAAGGTGCCGCTGCTGTTCACGTTCGAACTCATGGGCACGCCGGAGGACGTGCGCAAGACGCGCGAGGGGCTGGCCCGGTTCTTCGCGGCCGACGGCGCCGCGACGGCCGATCAGGCGCCGGTCGCCCCCGTTGCGTGACATTCGAGCCAGTACCGGCTCGATGCTGGCGGGAATGTCACGCGCATCGATTCGTTTCCGTGACATTCGGGATAGCACGTCACCGATATCAACCGGAATGTCACGCAAAGAGACCCGGTTCCGTGACATTCGGGATCGCGGCCCCGATACTGGTCCGAATGTCACGCAAAGAGACCAATACGCGTGACATTCGGGATAGCAGCGCCCGGCAGACCTCGCCAATGCCACGCCAATAACTCCATTCGACCAAGAAAGACCAATCCATGACCACCTACGACCCGTCCACCGACTACCACGCGCTCAACGCGATGCTCAACCTGTACGACGAGCATCACCGCATCCAGTTCGACAAGGACAAGGAAGCCGAGCGCGCGTACGTCGCCAGCGAGATCGAGCCGAACACCAAGCACTTCGACTCCACGGCCGAGCGCCTCGCGTACCTGATCGACAACCAGTACTACGAGAAGCGCGTGTTCGACCAGTACACGCCCGAATTCCTCGACGTGTTCTACGCGCGCGCGGCCGCCAGCGGCTACGAGTTCGAGACGTTCCTCGGCGCGTTCAAGTTCTTCCGCTCCTACGCACTCAAGTCGTTCGACGGCAAGCAGTACCTCGAGGACTTCCCGCAGCGCTGCGCCGCGGTCGCGCTCGACCTGGCCGCCGGCGACGAGCGCGCGGCGAACGCGTACCTCGACGAGATGATCGCCGGCCGCTTCCAGCCGGCCACCCCGACGTTCCTCAACCTCGGCAAGGCGCAGCGCGGCGAGCCGGTCAGCTGCTTCCTCGTGCGCATCGAGGACAACATGGAGTCGATCTCGCGCGGCATCAACGCGGCGCTGCAGCTGTCCAAGCGTGGCGGCGGCGTGGCTCTGCTGCTGAGCAACCTGCGCGAGCTGGGCGCGCCGATCAAGCACATCGAAAACCAGTCGAGCGGCGTCGTGCCGGTCATGAAGCTGCTCGAGGACTCGTTCTCGTACGCGAACCAGCTCGGCGCACGCCAGGGCGCGGGCGCGGTCTACCTGAGCGCGCACCACCCCGACATCATGCGCTTCCTCGACACCAAGCGCGAGAACGCGGACGAGAAGATCCGCATCAAGTCGCTCGCGCTCGGCGTGGTCGTGCCCGACATCACGTTCGAGCTGGCCAAGCAGAAGGCGCAGATGGCGCTGTTCAGCCCATACGACGTCGAGCGCGTGTACGGCAAGCCGTTCGCCGACGTGCCGATCAGCGAAAACTACGAGAAGATGGTCGCGGACGATCGCATCAAGAAGACCTACATCGACGCGCGCAAGTTCTTCACCACGCTCGCCGAGCTGCAGTTCGAGTCCGGCTACCCGTACATCGTGTTCGAGGACACCGTCAACCGCGCCAACCCGATCGACGGCCGCGTGACCATGTCGAACCTGTGCTCCGAAATCCTGCAGGTGCAGGAACCGAGCGCCTACAACGAGGACCTCAGCTACGCGCACGTCGGCCGCGACATCTCCTGCAACCTCGGCTCGCTCAACATCGCCAAGGCGATGGACGGCGGCCTCGGCGGCACGGTCGAGACGGCGATCCGCGCGCTCACGTCCGTCGCCGAACAGACCAGCATCGCCGCGGTGCCGTCGATCCGCCGCGCCAACGAGGAAGGCCATGCGATCGGCCTCGGCCAGATGAACCTGCACGGCTTCCTCGCCCGCGAAGGCATCCAGTACGGCTCCGACGAGGCGCTCGACTTCACCGACATGTACTTCATGACCGTTGCCTACCACGCATACCGCGCATCGCACGACCTCGCGGTCGAGCGCGGCCGCGCGTTCGTCGGCTTCGAGCGTTCCGCGTACGCGAAGCCGGCCGGTCAGGGCAACTATTTCGACAAGTACACCGACGGACGTCGCTCGCTGGAGCCGCGCACGTCTCGTGTCCGTGAGTTGTTCGCGCAATACGGCGTCGCGATCCCGACCGTCGCCGACTGGGAGGCGCTGCGCGACGCGATCCTCGCGGACGGCATCTATAACCAGAACCTGCAGGCCGTGCCGCCGACCGGATCGATCTCGTACATCAACCACAGCACGTCGTCGATCCACCCGATCGCCTCCAAGATCGAAATCCGCAAGGAAGGCAAGATCGGTCGCATGTACTACCCCGCGCCGTACATGACGAACGAGAACCTCGAGTATTTCAAGGACGCGTACGAGATCGGCTGGAAGGCGATCGTCGACACGTACGCGGAGGCGACGCAGCACGTCGACCAGGGACTCTCGCTCACGCTGTTCTTCCCCGACACGGCCACCACGCGCGACGTGAACAAGGCGCAGATCTACGCGTGGCGCAAGGGCATCAAGACCCTGTACTACATCCGCATCCGCCAGCAGGCGCTGGAAGGCACCGAGGTGCAGGGCTGCGTCTCCTGCATGCTGTAGTCGTTGCCGCACGCAGGCGACATGCAACGGCACAGCGTAACCGAGCGACGGGAGCCGGCATGTATTACTCGACACGCTCCGGGCCGCTCGGCCAAGTCATACGGTCGAGCAACACATGCCGGCTCCCGTCGCGGCAATGCACCCAGCCGTTCAATCCAACGGCACAGTCGCAAACTGAAACGATCAATCGCAATCAATCAACGAACAAAGGACACCGCAACATGGCACCGATCTCCATTCCGCGCAAGCCGTTGAAGCTCATCGACCGCGTCAGCGCGATCAACTGGAACAAGCTCGAGGACGACAAGGACCTCGAGGTCTGGGACCGTCTCACCGGCAACTTCTGGCTGCCCGAGAAGGTCCCCGTCTCCAACGACATCCCCAGCTGGCAGGCGATGAGCGAAGAGGAGCACACGCTCACCATGCGCGTGTTCACCGGCCTGACCCTGCTCGACACGATCCAAGGCACGGTCGGCGCGGTCTCGCTGATCCCGGACGCGCTCACCCCGCACGAGGAGGCCGTGTACACGAACATCGCGTTCATGGAATCCGTGCACGCGAAGTCGTATTCGAGCATCTTCTCGACGCTGTGCTCGAGCGAGCAGATCGACGCCGCGTTCGCGTGGAGCGAGGAGAACGAGTTCCTGCAGAAGAAGGCGCAGATCGTGCTCGACTACTACGAGGGCGACAGCCCGCTCAAGCGCAAGGTCGCCTCGACGCTGCTTGAATCGTTCCTCTTCTACTCGGGCTTCTACCTGCCGATGTACTTCTCGAGCCACGCGAAGCTCACGAACACGGCCGACGTGATCCGCCTCATCATCCGCGACGAGGCCGTGCACGGCTACTACATCGGCTACAAGTACCAGAAGGGCTTGGAGCTGGTCGGCGGCGAGAAGCGCGAGGAGCTGCGCGAGTACACGTATGACCTGCTCAACGAGCTGTACGACAACGAGGTGGAGTACACCGAGTCGCTGTACGACGGCGTGGGCCTGACGGAGGACGTCGAGAAGTTCCTGCGCTACAACGGCAACAAGGCGCTCATGAACCTCGGCTATCCGGCGCTGTTCCCGGCGGAGATCTGCGACGTGAACCCGGCGATCATCGCGTCGCTGTCGCCGAACGCGGACGAGAACCACGATTTCTTCTCCGGTTCCGGCTCGTCGTACGTGATGGGCAAGGCCGAGGAGACCGACGACGAGGATTGGGACTTCTAAGTCGTCGCCAGTCGGTCGCCGGCCCGGCTGATCAGCGGACGATGAGCACGCTGTTGCGCTGATCGTATTCGCAGTTGCCGTCGATCGGGATGCCGGTCAGGTCGTCGGTCGCGTACTGTTCCGCGCACGCGAGCCGCGTGCCCGTGTCGACGCAGTCGCGGCCGACGACGCGCAGCCGGCCGTCGCTGACCTGCATGATCGTCCAGCAGACGTCCGCCTCGCCGCCGTCCAGTTCGAGCACTTTGAACACGCGGTCGAGATTGCCGGAGAACAGGATCGCCGACACGAGAAAATCGGGGTCTTCGAGTTCAAGGTCGCGGTTGTCGTGCGGCTTGCGCACGAGCCGCAGCGGAAAATCGTCGTCGGTGCGTACGCCGACCATGTCGTACGGCAGCTGGACGATCACCGAATGCAGCGCCAGCCAGCCGATCACCCCCAGCACCAGCAGCCCGACGGCGATGAACACGTATTCCCACGGCGAGATGCCGTCCGCGAACAATGGCCGGCCGATTGTGTCGCGCACGGCCCACACGCAGATGATGGCGCCCACGCCGAGGGCGGCCACCACGACCGCCGGTCCGAACGTCTGCCAGAGCCGTCGGCGAATGAGCTGCCGCACGGGTTGGCGGCTTCCTTGCCATTCTTCGGGCGAGCACTGCGAGTCCGGCTGCGATTCCAGTTCCGATCCTGGCCCCGACCTCGGCTTGCGGCGTACGACGGCGTTTCCCATATGTTCCACTGTAGGAGGGTTTGCGCGGGCGCGCGCTGCGACGCGCCGCCCCCGCGCCTGTACATGAGCCTGCTGCTGTGCAATGCTCTGTGATTTTCTCGCAGTTTTCCGCAGTTTGCTCGCAGTTCGACGATCGAGAGGCTG
>NZ_JAHBBH010000050.1 GCF_019331735.1 Bifidobacterium miconis | reverse complement strand
CGAACACGAACACGAACACCATCGCCGGCAACGCCATCACCCAATGCTGCCAATAATGCGCAAAATGCCAACCAAGCCTCTTCGGCAACGGCCACGCACGACGCACAGCCGTATTATCAACCACTCCATCAGGAGAAACGGTCGCCGTAACGGCAACGTTCCGTTCCGCCACATCCTTGTTCATGGGCGTTTTCCTTTCCTACCTATTCCGCGCCTCCGCGCGCGAAAGTGTCCCAAGCCAGTCACGGCTTTTACTGACATATACGATTATGCCACAAAATGGTAGCGATCACATAGCGTGTTGCCAAATTTGACATCAACTACGCAAACAAATGCCGCTACCCGTTGGTAATTAAGGCTTTTCCAGCCTCTCGGCAATTTCCATGTTTGCGTAGCGCAAACAGCTATTTTCCGGTTCTTGCGCATCACGTTCGGCCAGCACATGCGCAGTGCATATGCAGCACCGTATACACGCCGTACGCGGCATGTGCGCGACGCATGTCACAACCACCGGTCCGCCAATCGCGCAATGTGTCGCGCAATGGCATCAACGACCTGAATCGACCGCAATGGCCGCATGCAACGGCACAAATGTGCCCGAATACGACAACGGGCGCGGCGGAACAGAACGCATCACGTCCATGCTCCGCCGCGCCCGTCGCACGTTGCGGTTGGCCGGCCACCGGCACGGCTGCCAACACGGGCAACGGATGCCGGCGACCGCTCACCGGCCTGCTACTTCACGTACTTGTCGTACGCCTTCTGCCAGATGTCGATGTTCTGCTGGATGTTCAGCGACTTGAGCTGATCCTGCAGGTTCTTCCACGTGGCGTCGTCGGCACCGTTCTGCGCCATCTTCGCGATGAGCGGCAGCACCGTGGTGAAGATCGTAGTGTTGTTGTTCGCCACGGTGGTCTGGTCCTCGGAGCCGAGGCGCACGTAGATCGGGAAGTAGTTCTTCTCGCCGCCAATGTTTTCGTACTGCTGCTTGTTGGCCTCGTCCACCGCGGTCACAGAGTCGGAGCCGGAATCGCCCTTGATGGTGATGTCGTCCGGGATCCAGCCGGCGAGACGATCCTCAAGCGTCGGGGACTTGCCGGCGTCAGCGGCCTTCTGGAACTTCTCGGTGCGCTCGTAGGAGTGCTCGCCGGTCTTCTTCAGGTAGCCGTCGTCAATGGAACCCCACAGCTGCTGCACGGAGTACTTCTCCGAGTACAGCAAATTGATGATCTTCAGGCAGGCATCCTTGTTGGCCGCATTCGCGGACATCGCCATGTGGTAGTCCTCGAACTCGTTGGAGCCGGAGATGCCGGAGGCATCCCACACGGTCTTGTCGGCGGAGACGCCCGGAGCGGACGGCACGGCCATGGAAATGTACTGGTTGTACAGGTCGGAACCGACGGCGCCAAACGCGGTCTGATCCCAACCGAACACCACGCCGACCTGAGCGACGTTGCCGCCGACCTGATTGCGGGAGTCGTACTTGTCGGTGGTCACCCAATCCTTCGGGGCGAGGCCTTCCTTGGTGAGCGTGGCGAGATAGTCGAGCACCTGACGGAACTGCTCGGTCTGCATCACGTTGCCGACCTTACCGTTCTCGACATAGTAGCCCTGCTGGGACGGGCCCGAGTTGTAGTGCGTGGCGATGCCGGTGGAGTTGAGGAACAGGAACGGGCTCCACCAGCCGGCCAGCGTATCGGTCGGCAGGGCGCGCAGGTTCATCGGGATTTCGTCGGCCTTGCCGTTGCCGTTCGGGTCCTGGGTCTTGAAGGCTTCAAGGACCTTGGTCAGCTCGTCCCACGTGGTAGGCACCTTCAGGCCGAGCTTGTCGAGCCAGGTCTTGTTGATCATCATGTGCTGGCCGGAGGCCGCGAAGCCCTTGCCTCGGTCGGACGGCAGCGTGTACACCTTACCGTCCACATCGACGAACTTCTTGGCGACCGGCTTCTCCTCGAAGAACTTCTTCACGTTCGGCATCTTGTCGATGTCGTCGGTCAGATCCTCGAAGGCGCTCGGGTTCTGCGCGGCGTCGTCCGGGTGGTAGGCGCGGATGTTCAGATCGGCGATGTCGTTCGCGGCCAGAGAGGCGTTCTTCTGCTGGCCCCACGCGGTGTCGAGCACGGTCTTCCACTCGATCTTCGCGCCGGACTCCTCCTCCAGCTGCTTGGCCCACGTCATGTCCTTGATGTTGATCTGATTCGTGTTCTGCTGAACCAGAATCGTGACGATCGGCTTGCCATCGGAAGTCTTCTTGTTGGCGGCGGTGCTCTGACCGCAGGCAGCCATGCCCGTCAGCAGCATCGCGGCGGCACCAGCGGCGGCGACACCGGAGATAGCCTTCTTAGCCACACCCTTGTTCATGATTGTTCCTTTCCTGTTCCGACTTCATTGACCCGGAATCCCGTGCATGTTCGGACTTCTATGGTCCAAACTGCAACGCTGCGATTATAAGATCACCAATCGGCGCTCGTCAAATCGCATGCCGCCGGCGTGTCTGCGTAAACATTGCGGCAAAATCAAGCTTTTTGACACTATATCAACGAAAACATGTCATCGTAACACCTTGGACCTAAACCGCTTTCACACCATAATAAAACCGCTTTCACAGAACACCGGCGGACCGCGACGAAAAACCCAAGAATCGCAACGCTTCGACCTATGTTGGACAACGCGATATAGTAGACACCTGTCAGAGAAGAAAGCAGAACGCAACAACGGATGATGAGGAAGCCATGCCAACCCTCAAGGACGTAGCGGCCAAGGCCGGCGTCTCGCTCAGCACGGCCGGAGCGGCGATGCGCGGCGAGGACATCGTCAAGCCGGCCACCAAGGAACGCGTGCTCACCGCGGCCAAGGACCTCGGCTACTCCCCCAACCTGTCGGCGCGCTTCCTCAAGAAGGGCCGCACCGATACGATCGCCGTCATGGTGCCGAATATCCTGCACCCCTACTACACGCACCTTGCCTATGCCATCTGCGAAGAGGCGTCCCGGCACGGGCTGCGCACCGTCATCCAGCAAACCGGCTACACGCAGGACAGCGAAACCAACGTGCTGGAGCAGGTCAACGCCACCTTGTGCGACGGGCTCATCCTCAACGTCAGCAACGTGGACGAACAGCATCTGCGCGCACTGCTCGGCAATCATCCGACCGTGCTGCTCAACTATCGTTCCAACGATCCGCTGTTCGACAACGTCCAGCCGCCGCAAACCCACGGGATCGACATCGCGTTCGGCTATCTGCAGGGCCGCGGCTACCGCAACATCGCCGTCGTCGGCGCACGGCGCATCCAGCCGGACGATCCCGACATCAGCGGACAGAAACTGGCCATTCTGCACACCATGAGTCTGCTGACCGGCAGCGGGCTCGGCACCGCGGACGACATCGTCCCCTGCGTCTGGGATATAACGGGCGGACTGGAGGCCGCGCGCGCCCTGTGCGAGCCCGACGCCGACGGCACGCGCCGCGTCGACCGATACGACGTGTTCTACTGCATGAACGATCTCATCGCGTACGGGCTGATCCGAGGACTATACGAGGCCGGCGTCCGGGTGCCTCAGGACAAGGCCGTATTCGGACACGACGGCATCCAGCAGGAGCCGTACAGCATCCCCACGCTGTCCACCATCGCCGTCGATTTCGACGACATGGCCCGCAAGGCCGTGAGCATGCTCATCGAGCAGATCCGCCACCCCGACAGACGGCTCAAGCCCCGCACCGAAACGGTCGAGTGCCGCCTCGCCATCGGCGAATCGGCCTGACCCGTGGCACCATTGAACGTTACGGGTCGTGACTACCCCTCAGTCACTTCGTGACAGCTCCCCTGACAAGGGGAGCCGAGAGTTGGGAGAGTCATCGCTCCAACGATTTGCGCACGTCACGCCACGCCCGCGCTCGGGCATGTCCCGTTCAACGGGCAGTTCGCGCAGTCGGGCTTGCGCGCATGACACACGGCCCGGCCGTGCAGAATCAGCCGGTGGGACAGATCGGTCCACTCCTGAGGCGGGAAGCACGCGCAGATCTCGGCCTCGACCTTGACCGGATCGGATTTGGCGATCCGCCAGTCGCTGCGCCAATGCAGCCGGCCGGTCACGCGCATCACATGCGTGTCCACGGGGAATCCGGGGATGCCGAACGCGTTGCCGAGCACCACGTTCGCGGTTTTGCGGCCCACACCGGGCAAACTCGTCAGCTCGGACATCGTGTGCGGCACCACGCCGCCGAAATCATGGTCGAGACCGGCGGCCAGCCCCAGCAGATGCGCGGCCTTGGACCGGTAGAAGCCGAGCGGGCGGATGATGTCCTCCACGTCCTCGGGTCGGGCGGCCGCCAACGCCGCCGCGTCCGGATATGCGGTGAACAGCGCGGGGGTGACCGTATTCACACGCTTGTCGGTGGTCTGCGCGCTGAGTACGGTCGCGACGATCAGCTGGAACGGATTGGTGAAATTGAGCGCGCACTTCGGCGCAGGGATCTCCTCGCACAGCAACGCGTATTCGGCGTGCATGCGTTCGAGCCGCGCGCGTTTCGTCTCGCGGGGCATGGCAGGTCAGTCGGCGTCGCCCGACGCGGACGGAGCCGACGACGAAGCAGACGAGGACGGCGCGGATTGCCCCGGAGCGGCCCCTTCGGCGTCGCCCTCCGGCGGGTCGAAACGGTAGCCGACGTTGCGCACGGTGCCGATGAGATGCTCGTATTCGCCGCCGAGCTTGGCGCGCAGACGACGGATGTGCACGTCGACCGTGCGCGTGCCGCCGTAGTAGTCGTAGCCCCACACTTCCTGCAGCAGCTGCGCGCGCGTGAACACGCGGCCGGGATGCTGCACGAGGTACTTGAGCAGTTCGAACTCCTTGTACGCAAGGTCGATCGGATGCCCGTGCAGGGAGGCGGTGTAGCCGTTCGTGTCCACCACGAGGTCGCCGGAGCGGATCTGACCGTCGGCCGACACCGTGCCGGATTCGCCGCCGGCAGCGTTCGCGCCCGCGCCGCCCAGCGGCGAGTTACCGCGCTCGGACACGAGCCGCAGACGACCCTCGACCTCGGCCGGGGACGCGGTGGAAACGACCACGTCGGCGATGCCCCACGTGGAGTTGACGACCGTGAAGCCGCCTTCGGTAAGAATCAGCACGATCGGCGTGGACAGGCCGGACGCATGGATGAGCCGGCACAGCGTCTTGGCCGAAGCAAGATCGTCGCGCGCGTCGATGAACAGGATCGTGTTCTCGGGCATTTTCACCAGCGAGGCCGCGTCCATCGGCAGCACGCGCACGCGGTGCGACAGCAGGGCGAGGGACGGCAACACCGTCGCCGGATCTGCGGCGAACGTCATCAGCGTAAGATCCGTCACTTCATCGCCCCCTAGTGTGTTCGCGTTCACGTATTACCGGTCATCGTACCGGCTTGCACGTTGGTGCTTTATTCTACGCGCACAATATGGACACAATGTGCGCCGGTTCGGCTCAAGATCCGCCGCCAAAAGGCCCCGATTCCGCGGGATCGCGCGCTCGGCCACGGACCGGGACGCAATCGGACCCGGTACGCGCGTCGATCCGGTTCCCCACGCGCGCCGCGGGACGTCGCGGGACGTCGCGGGACGACGCGGGACCCGTCTGCGCGATAGGATGGACGCGATAGGAACGACAACAGCCCCGTGTCCGGTCTCGGCCGCGGCGGCCGCCGTCAGCCGGCAACCGCCGGCCTCGACGTACCGGCCGTTCGCGTGCGGAAGGTCGCGATACGCGCGGTGACGATGGCTGGGAGCGAAACATGGCAGAACATCAGCAGGGCGGCGCGGACTCGCGTTCGACTGAGACGACCGGCACGGTTCCGGCCGGCGCGCACGCGCCGTTCCCCGGGCGATACGCGGCCAGCTTCGCGCTGCTGCCGCTGATGGCGATGCTGGCGCTGACGTTCGGCGGCGCCGGCACGGTCGGCCTGACGGTCTGGACGGCGGCGCTGATGGTCGCGTTTCTGGTCTGTTCGCCGCTGCGCGACGGCGTTCCGGGACGCGTGATCGCGGCGATCGCCGGCGCGGCGTCGCTCTGCTTCGCGGGCAATGCCGGACTGCTGTCGTGGGCCGTGTTCGGACTGTTCGGCGAGCGCGCCGCGGACATGCCGGCCGCCGTGCGCAACGAGTCCGCATGGTTCGCCGGCGTGGGCGGACTGCTCGTCGCGCTCATCATCGTCTCGTTCATCCGTCAGATGGCGCGCGCCGAACGCTCGCATCTGATCCGCGGCCTGTCGCACAGCGTGCTCGACGGCGTGGCGATGATCGCCGCCCCCGGCTGGCTGTTTTTGCCCCACTACATGGCCCTGCCCGACGCAGGCGCCTCAAACACGGCCATGTTCCTGTCCGTGATCGTCGTGATCGTGCTCATGCTGGCCCTTGCCCTCGCCTCGATCTGGTGGACCATCGAAGCCGACCCGGATGAGCGCGCGCACGCCCCGTGGATCGGCATCATCGCGCTGCCGACGATGCTCGCCGGCCCGCTCATCCCGCTCGCGTCCATCATCGTCGCGTTGCTGTAACCGTCGATCGCAGCCGGCAACGTACCCCCGAATAGACGCCCTCGGTTACACTGGGGCCCATGCACAGGCAGAAGAACACCGGACTCCGTTCGTGGCTCGTATTCGTGGCGACCGTCGTCGTCCTGTCCCTCGTCGCATGGCTCGGCCGGTCGTGGATCGACGGCAGCCTCACGCTCCCCCGCGCGACGCCGTCCAATCTGAGCACGGCAAGCGTCACCGTCGGTCTCACCGACGCCCCGCAGTCGCTCGACATCCGCACCGACGCAGACACCGACGTCGAACGCGCGCTGCTCGGCAACGTCTACGAAACGCTCGTCTCGCGCGACGAGAACAACAAGCTCGTCGCCGGCCTCGCGAAAAGCTGGACGGTCTCCAGCGACGGCCTGACCTACGATTTCACGCTCCAGCGCGGCGTACGCTTCGCCAACGGACACAAGCTCGACTCGGCCGACGTCGTCTGGTCCATGCAGCAGATCGTCAAAAACAAGTATCAGGGCGCGACCGCGCTCGCCGGACTCGCGTCCGTCGCCAATCCGAGCCCGACCAAGGTCACGCTCACGCTCGCCAAGCCCGACCCGACGCTGCTGCGCGCGCTCGCGGACCGCGCCGGCATCGTCTACGACAGCGAGTGGAACGGCGACTACGCGACGCAGACGGCCGGCTCCGGACCGTTCAAGGTCGACGGTTTCTCCAAGGGCCAGTCGGTCACGCTCGAACGCAACGACCGGTACTGGGGCGACCCGGCCGGGGTGAAAACGGTTACGCTCAAGTACTACGCGAACGGCGACGCGCTGGCCAAGGCCGCGCTCGGCGGCGAGGCGAACGCGTTATTCACGTCCGACGCGAACGCCGTCAAACAGCTCGACGGACAGTCGTCGTGGAAGGTCGAATCCGGCACGTCGACGACCAAGGTGATGCTCGCGCTCAACAACGACACGAATTCGATCTTCTCCGACGTGCAGGCGCGGCAGGCGATCCGCTACGCCATCGACGCGAAGTCGATCGCCGATGCGGCCGGCGACTCAGCCGGCGCGCTCGGCGGCCCGATCGGCCCGTTGGAAGAGGGGTACGAGGATCTGAGCGGCCTGTTCCCGTTCGATCAGGTCAAGGCCGCGCAGATGATCGCGTACTTCGCGACCGGATCCGCGTACTTCGGCACGGTCGAGCTTGTGGTGCCGACCGAATACCAGTCGATCGGCGACACCGTCGCCGGCTACCTGCGCTCGGTCGGCATCGCGACCAACCTGCAGACGTTCGACGCGGCGACCGTCGTGCAGCGGATCAAGGACGGGCAGTACACGATGGCGCTCACGGCGAGCGACGCGGACGCGGCCGAATTCGGCACGTCGGACAACGTGTTCCGGTACACGAACGGCACCGTGCAGGACGCGTACAAGAGCGCGATGGCGGCGACGAACGACGCCGACTACCAGTCGCGCATGAAGACGTTCGCCAAGACGGTGAGCCAGGATGCGGCGGCCGACTGGCTGTACTCGCGCAAGACGTTCGCGGCGGCCGGCACGGGCGTGAGCGGACTGCCGAAGAACATGACGGACGACTATCTGCCGCTCGCCAAGCTCACGGCCAAGTAGCGGGCGGGCAGACTGCGATCAGGCGACGACCGGGTGGTGACCGGGTGGCGACTGGGTGGCGGGCAGCCGGAGCGGCGCGGTCGACGCGCAACCGGGGCGACGGGCCTCTCCCGCACGCACCCCTTGTCACCTAAGCCGCATAAAATCGCGCGTATGACCGAAATCATCAACGCAAATCTGACCCCATTGCCCGACAAGGTGGGCGTGGACGGTCTCGAAGACAAGTGGCGTGCCGTCTGGGACGAGCAGGGCACCTACAAGTTCAACAACACGCGCGACCGCAAGGCCGTGTATTCGATCGACACCCCGCCGCCCACCGTTTCCGGCCATCTGCACGTCGGCCACGTGTTCTCCTACACGCACACCGACGTGATCGCGCGCTACAAGCGCATGCGCGGCTACGACGTGTTCTACCCGATGGGCTGGGACGACAACGGCCTGCCGACCGAACGCCGCGTGCAGAACTACTACGGCGTGCGCGTGGACACCTCCATGCCGTACGACCCGGATTTCGTGCCGCCGTTCGAGGGCACCGACGGCAAGAAGATCGACGCCAAGGATCAGGTGCCGATTTCCCGCCGCAACTTCATCGAGCTGTGCGAGAAGCTCACCGCGCAGGACGAGAAGCAATTCGAGGCGCTGTGGCGTTCCCTCGGCCTGTCGATCGACTGGTCGCAGACCTACCACACCATCGGCGAGCACCCGCAGCGCGTGGCGCAGAAGGCGTTCCTGCGTAACCTCGCCCGCGGCGAGGCGTACCAGAAGGACGCGCCGGGCCTGTGGGACGTGACGTTCCAGACCGCCGTGGCCCAGGCCGAGCTCGAGTCGCGCGAATACCCGGGCTTCTACCACAAGGTCGCGTTCCGTTTCGAGGACGGCACGCCGATCTACATCGAGACGACCCGTCCGGAGCTGCTCGCGGCCTGCACCTCGCTGATCGCGAACCCGGACGACGACCGCTACAAGCAGTACTTCGGCCAGTACGTGTACTCGCCGCTGTTCAAGGTGAAGGTGCCGATCCTCGCGCATCCGGCCGCCGAGATGGACAAGGGCGCCGGCATCGCGATGTGCTGCACCTTCGGCGACGTGACCGACGTGCAGTGGTGGCGCGATCTGAACCTGCCGACCCGTTCGATCATCCAGCGCAACGGCCGCATAGTCATGGATACGCCGGACTGGATCGAAGATCCTGCCGGTCGCGAGATCTTCGCGGAAACGGCCGGCAAGACCACGTTCTCCGCCCGCAAGATCATCGTCGACCACCTGCGCGAATCCGGCGATCTGGACGGCGAGCCGACGCCGACCAAGCGTATGACGAACTTCTACGAGAAGGGTGACAAGCCGCTCGAAATCGTCACCTCCCGCCAGTGGTACCTCAAGAACGGCGGCACCGACGCGAAGCTGAACGCGGAGCTCATCGAGCGCGGCAAGGAGCTCAACTTCCACCCGGACTTCATGCGCGTGCGCTACGAGAACTGGGTGCATGGCCTCAACGGCGACTGGCTGATCTCCCGCCAGCGCTTCTTCGGCGTGCCGTTCCCGCTGTGGTACCCGGTCAAGGCCGACGGCTCCGCCGACTACGATCACCCGATCACGCCGAGCGAGGATATCCTGCCGATCGATCCGACCATCGACGTGCCGGCCGGCTACACGGCGGAGCAGCGCGACGTGCCCGGCGGCTTCACCGCCGAACCGGACATCATGGACACGTGGGCGACCTCGTCGCTCACCCCGCAGATCGTGACCCACTGGGAAGAGCCGGACGAGGCGTCCAAGGCGCTGTTCAAGGCCACGTTCCCGATGGATCTGCGCCCGCAGGGACAGGACATCATCCGCACTTGGCTGTTCTCCACCGTCGACCGCGCGCACCTCGAGAACAAGTGCCTGCCGTGGGCGAACGCGACCCTGTCGGGCTGGATCCTCGACCCGGACCACAAGAAGATGTCGAAGTCCAAGGGCAACGTCGTCGTGCCGGACAAGCCGATCAAGCAGTTCGGCGCCGACGCGGTGCGCTACTGGGCCGCCGCCGCCCGCCTCGGCCTCGATGCCACGTACGACGAAGGCCAGATGAAGATCGGCCGCCGTCTGGCGATCAAGCTGCTCAACGCGACCAAGTTCGCGCTGGCGATCGGCCGCGAGGACGAGAACCATCACGTGGGCTCGCCGGCCGTTGCCGCATGGAACCCGGCCGACGTGACCGAGCCGCTCGACCGCGCCGCCATGGCGAAGATGGCGCTCGTGGTGCGCCAGGCCACCGAGGCGCTCGAATCCTACGAGCATTCCAAGGCGCTTGAGGTCATCGAGAACTACTTCTGGCAGTTCTGCGACGACTACATCGAGCTCGTCAAGAACCGCGCCTACGGCACCGCCGACGCGACCGGCCACGTGCCCTCCGAGGCCGCGACCAAGTCCGCTCGCACCGCGCTGGGTCTGGGCCTTGACGCGTTCGCGCGCCTGCTCGCCCCGTACCTGCCGTACGCCACCGAAGAAGTGTGGAGCTGGATGCACGAGGGCTCCGGTTCGGTGCACCGCGCCGCATGGCCGACCCCGGATGTGTACGAGGCCGCCGCGTTCAAGGTGTCGCCGGAGCTGCTCGCCCACGCCGGCGAGGCGCTGGCCGCGCTGCGCGGCATCAAGTCGAAGGCCAAGGTCTCGATGAAGACGCCGATCCTGTCGGTCAGCCTCGGCGTGGCCGACGACGTGCGCGAATCCCTCGAGGGCGCGATCAACGACATCGCCGAAGCCGGCCGCGTGGTCGGACGCATCTCCTTCGTGCGCGCCGCCGCAGCCGCCAAGGCCGCCCATGAGGCGGTCGCCGCGGCCGTCGACGCCGCCGCTCAGGCCAAGGCCGAAGCGGACGCCGCCGTCGCCGTGATCGTCGAGGACAGCGAACTCGGCGAGCCGCCGGCAAAGAAGAAGTGAGCCTTCTCTGGCGCTCTGTCGGATTTTGACTGCGGTGTTCTTGGTTTTCTCGGCTCCCCTTGTCAGGGAGCTGGCACGCAGTGACTGAGGGGTAGTCAAAACCCTTCACATTACATCCGGCAAAGCGCTAGGCTGGCAATCAACCTTCACGGCAAACCGCATCGTCAGGGGGCGACCGGAAGAATTTCCCGGTCGCCCCCTGACGTATTTTCCGACGTAATGCAAGGACGCGTCTTCTGCACATGTGTCTTCTGCGCACCATGTTCTCTGGCATATCGTCCTTGTTGTACCGTCTATGCCCACAACCATCCTGTCGATCGTCTTCTTGAGGAGAATCGAGAAATAGTCGTGGGCATAGACCGTACATTTACGCATAGCGGCAAGACCCAACGGCAAGGAAATCCGCCCGATTCCACCCATTCGCGGGCATAAGCGGTACATTATGCCGCGCCGGTCGTGGGCATAGACCGACCATTTGCACGATCGTGGGCATAGACCGACCACGAACAGGCCATTTTCGGCCTCTACATGTCCCGTCCATGTCCACAATCTGTTGATTGCAGGTCAGACCTTCGATCCCACTGGCAGGGAATCCGGTCAGGACCGGGATTTTCCATTTATGAGGATGTACACCATCGGGACGAGAAACACCGGGATGGTACACATGGCTGCCAGCTGCAGGTGGGATTGGCCCAGCAATCCGACCAGCGGCTGCAATATCGCAATGCACAGCGTGGCCAGCAAGGACACGACCGACATCACGGACGCACGCTCGTCAGGATTCACCCGCGCGTACACCTTGCCACAGAACACGTTCATCGCCATGCCGTGCGCGCATACGCTTGCGAAGAACGCGACGATCATCAGCGCATCATTGCCGATCCAAGCCGTAATCGCAATGCACGTCGCGTCGGCCAACAGATATCCCGTCAAACGCGTCGGCGTGGACACGAACCGTCTGCCCAATCGTCCGGCCAATGCCGTACCGCCATTCATCGCAATCAACCCGATCAGCTGCAGCCACATCGTGCTGTAATCGTTACCGAGCAGCAATGGCCAAAGCATGGCGGTCGACATCGCACCGACGTCCAACGCCACGACCATCCAGCATTCAGGCACACGAATGCCAGCTGTCACAGACCGCCACATATCGTTGAACAACGTGTGCAATGTCGCCGAACCGTCGCCATGCGAAACCGTCATGTCGGGCATACGCAGCAGTGTGACGATCGCCAGCATGTATGCCGCGCCGGCACCGACCCAGATCAGCGAAGGCGCGACGGCATACAACACCGCACCGACCGCGCCACCGGCGATCACGGACAAGCCAATGGCCTCGCCCAGTTCGGCAAGTTTCGTTTCGGTTTGGCTGCTTGTACCGTTCTTCCGCTCCCGTTCTTCCTGTTCAGCGACGTACAGAGCGGACGCGGCGCCGGTTTCCGTGGACGAACCGAATCCGGTCAGCAATTCGCCGGCCACGACCACCCAGAAATTCGACGAATCGATCAGAAAGCAGACGAAGCCGGCCAACCGTGCAGCCGCACCAAACACCATGATTTTCTTGCCCGACCACTTGTCGAACAGCACCGACGTCGGCAATTCGCAGATCACCGACATGACGTCGAACAATGAATTCGCGACGGCGATCAACGCCAGCGACAGTCCGGCCTGCCGAAACGCGATCACGTAATACGCCAGAAAGCAGCCTTGGCCAAAATACACCAATGTGTTGTATCGCTTAGCGAGCAAATCCCCCCCCCCCATCAGATACCATAACAACTGCACACTTCGCGGGAGCGAAGACAGGCAAACGTTGTCACGGCGTCTGGACAGCAGGTGCCGCGACACGGCCGCGGAGGAACCAACAAGGAGAACGACAATGACCGCATGCCCAGAAACACAGGACACGCTGCGAGAATGCCGCATGCTGCTGAGCGTGCTGCGGACGCCGAAGCTGCGCGATGATTTGGCGAAGGTGCTGGCCGGCGATCCGTCGGGCGTGGCCGGTCCGTTGAAGCAGCTGAGCTGGCTGTCGGACGACGCGGAATTTTCCGTGGCGGGTCTGTCCAAAGCGCAGAACCGGCTCAACGAGCTCATGTCCGATCAAGGCATCCTGCTCATGAACCGCATCCATTCGTTCCCACAGTCAGATGCAGAACGTGAGGCAATGTTGCGCGCGATCAGCGAGCGCGTGTTCGAGAATCTGGGTGCGCGCACATGGCTGACCGAAGCGGAGTTGACCGCACGCTTGTCGATGCTGGTCGACGACGCCGCGGAAATCCGCCGCTATCTGATCGATCGCGGTCTGATCCTCCGCGCCGAAGACGGTTCCCGTTATTGGCGCGGCGATCTCACCGCCGAAACCGCCTCAACCGTCACAACCGCATAACGGAGTCCCTACTACGCAAGACCCGACACGGCGGTATGATTGACACGATTATTGGGGGTTGCGATGAGCAGTGCGAGCGTGGACATCAACGATCAGGTCGACGATCTGTCGGCGGATGAGGTCATCAACGACAAACCGCTGAAGCGCGCGGTGGGGATCGGCTTCGTGCTGCTGGCGATCTCGATGTTCATGCCCGGCAAGGGCGCGCCCGGCGTGGTCCGCGAGATCGTCATGACCGCCGGCGCGTGGACCGTGATCGTCCCGCTGCTGTTCGTCGCATGGCACCAGCACAAGACCAAACGCCATTTCGGATTCTTCTTCCACATGCTGTTCCCGATCATCGGCTCGCTGATGGTGGCCGCTCGCATCGTGCTTGTGCCGATGGGCATGTCCACGATTTTTCTGAACCTGTGGTCGATCGGCGGCACGTTCCTGATTTTCCCGCTCGTCCAGCAGCTGATTGAACTCATTTCCGGCAGCGTCGACATGGAAACCGGCGGCCGTCAGGTCCGTTTCGATCAGGATATCTGAACGACTTTCGCCTTCCGACCTCTGCCGCGCATCGGCACGCTTTCGCCTATTGCGCCACAATGAGGAAGCGTGCGGTGGCATCGGTCGCGTCGCCACCGTTTGTCTGACCGGCAAGGTCGGCGAGCTTGCCGTTGTCCTGCAGCGCCTTGACCGCGGCGGCGAGCACGTCGGCGGAGTCACCAATAGCCAGTGTTTCGCTGATATGACCGTCGCCGCCGGGAATGAGCAGGGTCGCGGAGTCCATGCCGCGCATGCCGTAGGCGACGGACGGGGTGTCGTCCAACGCCGCGGCGGATGACGACGATGTGCCGGATTGCCCGGACTCGTTTGCCCCGCTGCCGGAGTCGCCGGAGTTGAAAACGGCGGAGTCCGTTCCCGTGCCGCCGGATGAACCGGCCGTGCCCGACTTGTCCGATGTTCCGCCCGCCGCTTCTGCCGAACCGTCGCCGTTCGATGAGGCGCTTGCCGATGAACCGCCCGATGAACCGGATCCCTCGCCGGACCCCGCTCCCCCGCCGAGCGAGGCGACGCCGCCGGCGAAGCTCATCACGTCGTCCTTGCTCATGGCGACGTTGTCGTCCACCAGACTGGTGATCTGACCAGCATTCTGCGCTTTGCGCTGTTCGGCCGCGGCCTTGCGCCGGGCTTTGACAAGCGCCTGCTGCCGCTTGGTTTCAACGGTCGCGGCGATGCTGTTGCGCGACGCCGTCAACGACATCAGCGACCGTGAGCCTGCGCCGGAACCGCCCGCAGACAAAGCGCCATGCTCACCGGCGCCCGTATCTGCATCGTCGTCGGTGGTTTTGTCCGTACCGTTCGACGCGTCACCCGCGCCGGCAACATCATCGGCCGCGCCATCGGCCGCATCCGCCGCCGAGCCGGAATCGTCCCCGTTCTCGAACTCGTCCTCGTACCGCAGCAGTAGCTGTTGGATCGCCTGCGCCTTGCCCGTGTGTTCGCTGGCAGTGGCGAGCGCGCTCATCGCCGCATCGACCTTGGCCTGATCGTCCTTGAGGTCCGAGACGGACGTGAAGTCGGCGTTGGTCGCCTCGATCGCCTGCTGCTGATAGGCAGCCGCCCCGGCCGACGTGCCGCCGGTGAACGCACTCAAATGCTTGGTGTACGTGTCGGTGTACGCCATCGAATACGGGATCATGGCCTGCGAGAGCTGCGATTGCCCGTCGCTGTAGCCTTTGGAACCTTGCGTCGCCTCGGTGCCGGCCTGCTGTTTGAGTTCGGTCACCAGTCCGCTGGTGCCCTGCTGCCGGATTCTGCGAATGATTGCATCGACTTCGTCGGCCGCTCCGGTGTGCCGGTGCGCGGCGCTGACCGAGTTGACCGCGTTGGCGAGGTCGACCACGGCGGTGGCGAGCGGGGTGTCGCCACTGAGTTCCTTGGCGGTGCCGATGAGCGCCGGCAGTTGCGTGGAGGTGCCGATCGAGCCGGACAGGTGCGTGGTGTAGGAGCCGACATATGCGGCCATGTACGCGTCGAAGGCCTGACGGTGCGCTGCGGTGCGTGCGGCGATCGTGGTTTTCGCCAGTTCGCGTTCGTGGTCGCGCAGGGCGGTGAGCTCAGTAATGAGCGCGTCGTTGCCCTGACTGCTCGCGCCGGTGGCCGAGTCGGTGAGTGACGCCGCGCGTGCGGCAAGATCGTTGACCTGCGATGCGAACGTTGCCGCGTCGCCGGCCGGCACTGCGGCGAACGTGACGGCGCTCATGGAGAACTTCGTCGCAGTGAGATAGATGCGCATGTCGAGCACCGTGCGATCGGACGTGCCGTCGACGTTGCCTTCGGCGAGATCCTCGACGATGCCGCCGTCGTCGGCGACGTGCCCGCCGGCCTTGCCCACGGCCGTGACGAGCATGTCGGAACCGTGCTGCACGACGATCGTGCCATCGTTGGCACTGATGTCGTTGGCGACGTCGGACGGTATGGTGAACGCGACCATCGGCACGAGTCGTTCGGCCTGCGCCGCGATGTCGCGCGAGGCGATCGGATTGCGTTCGACAATGACGCGCACGCTGACCAGTCCGCTTGCGCCGGCGACTTCCGCGGCGGTTTTCTGCGGGCCGTCCAACGAATAGTCGACGCGGACCGTCCACGGCAGCGCCTCCGCGGACGCGTCGTTGCGCGTCACGCGCGCGCCGGAATCCTTGCCGGAATCATTGCCGACTGTATTATCGGCCGTATTGTCTGAAACGCCGCCGGAACTATCGCCGGAAGCGGCACTGTTCGTCAGATAGACACCACCGGATACGCCGGACAGGCCGAACAGCATGTTCGTCAGCACGTTGCCCCCGACCGACGGCTGCGCGACCGCGGCGAACACGTCATGGTGCAGATAGCGGCTGGCGGCCTGCGCCGTCATGCCGACACCCGTCATCGCCGCGCCGGAGCCTGCGCCGATCATGGCCACGCCGGCGACGAACACGACCAGCGTGCAGCCGCATCGCGCCATCGCGCGCCCGACGTATCCCATATCGCCGCCTCCGTTCGTCCGGTCAACCGATCAGTCGACGGACCCACGTCAGCCGGCACACGAGCCGACCGTCACGGCATCCGCCATATGACACTGTGTCAACTGTCTTGTGTAATCAGCCGACCGGACAGCGCGGCACGCGTCGGGCCGCACACCGCGCGCATCAGGCGAACACGTCGAGCACGCCCGGGTCGCCGCCGGCGGCCGCAATGCGCGCATGGCGCTTCTTCGCCTCGGTGACGACGAACTCGCGGTACATTTCGGCGATGTCCGGGTCGAGTCCGGCCGCGACCGCGATGCGGTGCAAACGTTCGATCTGATAGTCCTCGCGCTTGTAGTCGGCGGGCGCAAAGCCGGCACGCGCCTTGAGCACGCCAACCTGCGACGTGTACTTGAACCGTTCGGCCAGCAGGGAGACGATGGCCGTGTCCACGTTGTCGATGGATTGGCGCAGCGACTTGATTTTCGCCACGATCTGCGCGGTTTCGGGATCGTCGGCCGCCGTGGCCGAGTCGATCACCGTTTCGGATTCGATGGGCTGCGTGGCGTCCGTCGCGGGCAGCCAGTCGCCGCCTTCGGACTGAGTTTCTTGCGTTTCGCTCATGGTTGCAAGACTATCACCGGATGCGGCGCGTCAGAAGTAGGTTTTGAGGATGACAGTGCTTTCCGTACTCACCGGCACGGTGCGGTGGATGAGGTTGAGCAGTTCCTCGAGTTTGGCCGGCGTGGCGACGCGCACAAGCAGGATGAAGCTGGGCGCGCCGGCGACGGAGTAGCAGGAGACGACGCCGTCCACGTCGCGCAGCTCGCCAAAGCGACCGGGCTGTCCGTGTCCACCGTGCAGTCGCGCGTGCAAAAACTCGAAAAGCGCGGCGTGATCAAGGGCTACAGCGCGGTCATCGACCACGACCAGCGTGGCCTGCC
>NZ_JAHBBH010000005.1 GCF_019331735.1 Bifidobacterium miconis | reverse complement strand
GTACGCGACGAGTCTGATAACGAGACCGTGCGCAAGGTGCTTGAAGACGGGGTCATCGACGACGCCGAACAGGCCCAGATCGAATCCGACATGACCAAGTGCATGGCCGACCTCGGCTACGAATGGACCTACATCGACAAAGGCGACGGCGGAGAAGCAGTCAACAGCACCGAGCGGACACGGAACGCAACCGGACAGGAATCCAATCAAGCCAAGGAAAAGTGCGGCAGGTCCACCGGATTCGATCCATTGCTGGAACTCGCACGGCAGATACGTAACAACCCCGAACACAAGAATCCCAGCGAACCGATCTTTGATTGTCTTCAACGCAAGGGCCTCATCGATAGGTCGATTACATTCGACGAGTACTGGAACTCCATGAAGAGTGGTGACACTAGTTTGAGCGACAGGTTGTTCGACAAGTACAAAGATCCCGAAAACCCCGACTACGATCCACAACAAGCTCAAACATTCCAGCAATGCTCCGTAGCCCCGATGCAGTAAGTCTTGAACGGCAAAAACATGGATGCATTGTTACTCTTTATAAAATCTATCGCTAAGGCAAATCATCGCTCAAAGGATGAGGTATGAATACGATAAATATGATGAAAAAAGGTATTGTCACCTCGACAATAGCAGTAATCATCATCAGTACGATGATTTCGACAGCGCATGCCGCGAAAGCGAGCAGTCAAGCACCTTGCATGGGATTAGCTACTAGTTTGTATGCGGAAACAACGACACGAGGATGCGAGGCTCAACACGAGGTATGGGGATATTATAAACCCATGCCGCGTGATCCCAATGTATATAGACGAGGGCCATGGATGCCTATGAATTATCAATCCCGTGCAATTCAAGATGATATCGACCGAGTCGGATACACAGGACATTACCGAGTGGAATAAGCAATTAAGTATGCGGCTCCGTTAAATCTGACAGCGTACTGCTAACTCTTCATTTCATTCGGCTCGACAAGCAAATACTGGAACGAGAATCAATGAAAGTCAGACGAGTGATAGCACTGTTGCTGCCTGTGCTGGTGTTGGCGTGCTCCGGCTGCGCCATGCGGTCTGAGTCTGACAGTGGTCAGACCGATCCGTTTTCCGGCCCGTGGGGTGCTTCCCTGCAGCGGGTACGCGACGAGTCTGATAACGAGACCGTGCGCAAGGTGCTTGAAGACGGGGTCATCGACGACGCCGAACAGGCCCAGATCGAATCCGACATGACCAAGTGCATGGCCGACCTCGGCTACGAATGGATCTACATCGACAAAGGCGACGGCGGAGAAGCAGTCAACCCCACTGAACATGCCCGGGGCAAAACCGCACAGGAAACCAGACAGCATCTGGATGGATGCGGCAGGTCCACCGGATTCGATCCATTGCTGGAACTCGCACGGAAGATACGTAACAACCCCGAACACAAGGACATCAATGAGCTAATTCTTGAATGTCTGCAACGCAAGAAACTGATCGACAAGTCGATGACGCTTGACGAATATCTGCATATGCTGGAGGATCCGGCCGCACGATACAGAGTGCTCGGCCCATACGAGGATCCCGCATATCCTGATTATGATCCGCTGCAAGCAGGGGTGTTCGTCCAATGCACGACCTCTCCGCAACGCTGACTCAAGTTGACGATATCGATCCGATCACTACGAACAACGACACAAGGAACGTATGATGCATCCAATAAAGAAATTTACGGCCGGATTGATAACAATGCTGATGCTGACGTGCGGATTGTCCGGCTGCTCGTCGTCGGACGCCGGTGGCGACGCACCGTCACCACCGGATGTGACCGCCGGAACGGACACGAACGCCGGCCCATTGGCGAGATACGCCAGCCCGAAACGGAAGGACCACACGCTTGAGGACCCGGTGGCCGGAACGTGGAAGACCGACAAGCCGGCCTCGACCCCCGTCGACACCGGACTCGACCGCGTATGGCTCGAGTGCGAACCCAGGAACACGAATGCCAATACCGTGTCATGGCAACGTTCCGAGGATCACACGCGCATATGGCTGCATGCCGAAACGGCTACCGGCAACATCGTCGACGAGACACGATCATGCATGGACAGGATCCTGCAGCTCGGCAAAACCTCCGATCCTGCAGACGCACCAGCTGAGTGGGAAACGCAAACCGCCGGTCAGTACAGGGTGTACCAGAGACGCAGCAATGGGGCATTAGACATCGTATGGCAATACGGGAATCTTCTCATGACTCAAAAAGTCATCGAATATCCCATCTACCGGGTCACGATGCCGGACGCATGGGACATCAGCTACGTGCTCGATTCGACCGTGCACGCCTACCTCTCCGGCAGGGATAGGACGGACCTCGAACTATGCCACGTCGTTATGTCGTGGTCCGAAGACCCTGGGGATCCCAGCGAGAAACTGATCGAAACGAAGAACATCAACGGATTCCCCATACAGTTGTGGGTCAAGTACTGGGCATATATAGCGGTCACCGATCCCGACTCGGTCTCACAGGAAGACGCGCGAGCCATGACCGAAATGCAGTCGGGCGGCACCGTGGACTACGACCGGCTCGTCGCCCAGATCAAACAAGGCGACACCAGCGGATTGACCGCCATCGACGAATACCTCCGCACGCACATCGCCATCACGGCGGCGCCGCAATAGTGAACGCACGAGATTAAAAGTAGCCCCAGCTTTTTGCACGCAAACGGAGCCGGTGACGCTGGAATCCATAAACACTAGCGTAGGATGGAACCGTCAGTACGGTAGCCGAAGGAGGCCATCATGCCCATTCCCAATGAGATTCCGGCCCATGCGCGCGTGGTCGTGCGCGTGTCGGAAGGCGTCGATCCGGTCGATCGTCGTATGAAATACCGCGACTATGTGGGGCATGTGCGCTCGTGGGACGGGCATCGTCTCGAACTGACGCGCGACGCGGCCGCCAACGGCTCGCGTCCCGAGCAGAACGTCACCATCGACGCCGATACGATCATCACGCTGAAACCCGTTCCCGAGCGCAACTTCACCCGTCCCTGACGGCATTGCGGCCTGTCGGCACTGCGGTCGGCGCATCGCGTGCGGGCGCGACCGCTAGACGGCGGAACGCACCTGCACACGCACGGCATGGTCGCCGGCGAATCCGATGACGTGCTCGCCGCGGCGCGCCGACGCGAGCAGTTCGGCCTGCCAGTGCGCCGGATCGAACGCGACGTCGCGTTCCTCGTACCGCACGTCGCCGGAACGCTGCATCATCTTGTAGTCGCGGAACGGCTGTCCGTCGGCGAAGAACCGGGTCATCGCGCCGTCGTCGCCGTCGCGCAGCGCATCGGCCACGGCCATGAGCCGTCCGGCCATCGCACGCAGCAATGATTCGACGTTCGTAGCATCCTCGTCGACCATCGCGCGCGTGCGGTTCGGATCGGTGAGCGCGACGCGCGTCATGTCGCGCCACGAGCCTGCAGCGAGCGCGGCCGCGATGTTGCGGTTCGGATCGTCGACGAGCTGGTTGATGAGCGCCGTGGCGACGACGTGCGGCATGTGCGAGATGAGCGCGGCAGCCTGATCGTGCACCGTGTCGTCGAGCACGATGATGCGGTTGCCCGCGCCCGAGACGATCAGGTTCGCGACGTCGCGGAACCGCGCGTACGACGTGTCGTCGCGCACGGTGACGGCCCACAGCGCGTCGTCGTAGAGCGCCGGATCGGCGGCCTGCCAACCGGACAGTTCGTTGCCGGCCATCGGGTGCGCGCCGACGTAGCACTCCCCCAGTCCTGCCGCTTCGACCTGTTCGCGCACCATGCCCTTGACGCTGCCCACGTCGGTGAGCGTGGTCGCGGCCGGGTCGAGCACGGGTTTCAGTTCCGCGAGGATCGCCGGCATGGCCTTGAGCGGATTGCACAGGACGATCACGTGCGGCTTGGCCGCGGCCAGTTGCGCGAGCGACGCGACGCAGCGGATGCCGTCGGCTTCGGCCTGCGCGTACGGATGGTCGCGATGGTTCCATGCGACGACGTGCAGGCCGCGTGCGGCGAGGCGCCGGGCGAGCGAGCCGCCGATCAGGCCGAGTCCGACGATGCCGACGGTCATGTCGGCGACCGTCTTGTCAGCGATTGTCTTGTCGGCGACCGTCTTACGATCATCAGCGGTCTCGGTTCCCGCCGTCGAGTCGTTCGTCTTGTCTACCACAGCAGTTCCTTTCGCGTCGTCGCCTCGTTCTGCCAGCCGCCCGCCGGCGTGGCGTTCGCATCGTTCTCCGCAATCGCATCTGGGTCGAGCCGCACACCGCCGTTGGGCAGTGACCATGCGTATACGGGCGGATTGGGTCGTTCCTGACGCGGATAGACGGCCAGCGTTTTCACCCAGTCGCCGTGCTCGGCCACTTCGGTGAGCGCCGAACGGAAACGATCCTGCCATGGCGCGGCGTCCATCGTGGCGATGAAGCTGTACGTGCCGCCGCGGCCTTTGATCGGCCGGGAGATGAAGCTGGTCATGTTGAGTCCCGCGTCGCGCAGCACGTCGAGCAGGTTGGCGAGCACGCCGGGGCCGGTGCTGAGCGGAATGAGCGTGACGATCGACTCGAATTCGTCGGTGCGTTTGCGGAGCCGTTCCAGCAGCGCGGGCATGTCGCCGCGCGGGGCGAGCACGAGAAAGTCGGTGTGCGCGCCAGGATAGTCTTCGACGGCCGTGGCGACGCGCGTGAGCCCGTACAGTTCGCCGCAGATGGACGGGCCGAGCGCGACCTGTCCGGGCTTGAGATCGCGGCAGCCCGCGCCATTCGACGCGGCGGGCGTCGGCTTGAGCCCGTGGTCGGCGGCGAACCGGCGGCATTGCGCGAGCCCGTGCGGATGCGCGGTGATCGTCGTGCAGTCGTCGATCGCTTCGCCGGGCCGCACGAACGCGTCGAACGACACGTCGACGCCGACGCGCGCGAACGCGGCCACGTCGGCGGCGTCGATGAGCGCGTCGAGGTTCGGTACAACGTAGCCTTCGATGTTGTTCTCCCACGCGATCACGCCCCAGTCGCCGCGTTCCTGCACGGCGTTGAGGATCGAGATCGCGTCCGGTTCGGCCTTGAGCTCGATATTCCCCTCCGCCAGCGCGGACAGCGAGGACGCGGCCCCGAGCGCGGCCTGATGGGTGAACGTGCCTTCCGGCCCGAGATAGTGCAGCGCGCGCACGGCTTGCCCCTGTTCGTAGTCCGTCATGCAGTCTCCGTTTCTTCGGCCGCGCGGTAGGAGCGCACGCCATCGGCATGTCGCGCGTCGATGCGGAACCATGCGGGCGGCATGAGCAGCAGTACGACCTGCACGATGATGCCGCCAAGCAGCCAGATGTAGCCGGCGTGCTGACTGAAGTACGGCAGCGTGTCGGTGTTGAATCCGGCCGGCGTGAGCACGTCGCCGCCCGTCGCACCGGCCGCGATCAGCCATGCGGTCGCCGACGAGAAGATCAGATGCACGGCGAGTCCGGTCACGCCGCAACGTGAACGCGCGCACCATGCGGACATGCCAAGGATCGCAAACGCGAGCATGAGTCCGTACGGAATGTTCATCGACGCGCCCATGCGGTGCGCGAACGTACCGACCAGCGCCGCGCCGATGCCCGCCGCCGCGGTGACGAGCATGCGCAGCGGCATGTTCAGCTCGTGCGTCCACGGCATCATTCGATCGTTCCGAGTTGAAGTCATGCGTTTCAGTATAGGTTTACGCTGCGCTCATCGCGCATCGTGCGCCGCATGACGGGCGGAACCGCGGACTTGAATGGAATCGTCGCCGTCTAATAGAGCTGGCCGCACGATCCGACGCACGTCAACACCAGCCGAGCACGAGTTCTCACGCCATCAGGGAATTGGTGCCAGGGAAATGCGCCGAATCGCATTGTCACACATTGGAGAAGCCAGACGTCCCGAGTAATGTGTGGCAGCAGATTTGTCACGCATCATGAAAGAAGCCACGATCAGGAAAAGCATGACAAATTGAAGCAATCACAAACGGCGGAATCTCGCCAATGCAGGTCAGGAGCAGACAATCGTCCAGGGACCGCTTTGTCATACAACGGAGCAACAACGGCAAAATCTCAAAGCGTGACACCGTTCCATGTCATGTCGCTCCGATCTCACCCATTTTCACCACGGTGTGGCACGAAACCTTATCCGTACTCATGCCTAACGGCGATGCACATAGGAAAGGGCACCGGAGATTGATCCCCGATGCCCCGGTCAGTTCAACGGCTAACAGGCTTACTTGTTGGCCTGATTGTTCTGGCGACGCTGCTTGGCGCGCCACTTGTACCAGTCCTCGCGGCCGAGGATGATCTTGCGCACGCGGATGGACTCCGGCGTGACCTCGACGCACTCGTCCTCGTTGGCGAAGTCGAGCGACTCCTCGAGGCTCATCTTGACCGGCGGGGTCAGGGTTTCGAGCACGTCCGCGGTGGAGGAGCGCATGTTGGTCATGTGCTTGGCGAGCGTGATGTTCACGTCGAGCTCGTCAGGCTTGTTGTTCATGCCGACGACCTGGCCCTCGTACACGTTGGACTGCGGCTCGACGAAGAAGATGCCGCGGGCCTGCAGTCGCTGCATGGCGTACGGGGTGGCCACGCCGGCGCGGTCGGAGACCATGGAGCCGTTCTGGCGGGTCACGATGGCGCCCGCCCATGGCGCGTAGCCGGCGGACAGCGAGGAGGCGATGCCGGTGCCGCGGGTGGCGCTCAGCAGCGCGGTGCGGAAGCCGATCAGGCCGCGGGACGGCACGGTGAACTGCAGGCGCACCCAACCGGAGCCGTGGTTGGACATGGAGTCCATGCGGCCCTTGCGGTCGGCGAGCAGCTGCGTGACGGTGCCCATGTACTCTTCCGGCACGTCGATGGTGGTGTTCT
Organism: Bifidobacterium miconis; assembly: GCF_019331735.1. Lineage (GTDB taxonomy): Bacteria > Actinomycetota > Actinomycetes > Actinomycetales > Bifidobacteriaceae > Bifidobacterium > Bifidobacterium miconis. Next base: position 137,785 of record NZ_JAHBBH010000005.1, on the reverse strand, counting down.
CCATCGGCTCGTTGATCACGCCGTCGATGGTCTTGGTGACGACCTGCGGGCGGCCGACGGTCAGCTCGTAGCCTTCGCGGCGCATCTGCTCGGCGAGCACGGCCAGCGCGAGTTCGCCGCGGCCCTGCACCTCCCACGCGTCCGGGCGCTCGGTCGGCAGCACCTTGATGGACACGTTGCCGATGAGCTCGCGGTCGAGGCGGTCCTTGATCATGCGGGCGGTGAGCTTGTGGTCCTTGCCCTCGCGGCCGGCGAGCGGGGAGTCGTTGACGCCGAAGGTCATGGAAATGGCCGGGTCGTCGACGTGGATGAGCGGCAGCGGCTTCGGATCGTTCGGGTCGACGATGGTTTCGCCGATCATGATGTCGTTGACGCCGGCGACGGCGACGATGTCGCCCGGGCCCGCGGATTCGACGGGCTGGCGGTCAAGGCCCTGCGTGCGCAGCAGCTCGACGACGCGGAAGTTCTCGATGGAGCCGTCGACGCGGGACAGGCCGTAGGTCTTGCCCTTCTCGAGGGTGCCGTTGTAGATGCGCACGAGGCCGAGTCGGCCGAGGAAGTCGGAGGAGTCGATGTTGGCGACGTGGGCCTGCAGCGGCGCGCCTTCCTCGTACTCCGGGGCCGGGATGTACTTGATGATGTCCTCGAAGAGCGGTTCGAGGTTGTCGTTGTCCGGCAGGGCGCCGTTCTCCGGCTGGTTGGCGGAGGCGTAGCCGGCCTTGGCCGCGCAGTAGACGACCGGCAGGTCGAGCAGGTGGTCGAGGTCGAGGTCGACGCCTTCCTCGACGACGTCCTGGGCGAGGCCGAGCAGCAGGTCGGTGGACTCGGAGACAACCTCTTCGATGCGGGCGTCCGGACGGTCGACCTTGTTCACGCACAGGATGACCGGCAGCTTGGCCTCGAGGGCCTTGCGCAGCACGAAGCGGGTCTGCGGCAGCGGGCCTTCGGAGGCGTCCACGAGCAGGACGACGCCGTCGACCATGGAGATGCCGCGCTCGACCTCGCCGCCGAAGTCGGCGTGGCCGGGGGTGTCGATGATGTTGAGCGTGATGCCGTCCGGGTAGCCGTACTTGGCGGCCAGCGGGCCGGTGTACTCGACGGCCGTGTTCTTGGCGAGGATGGTGATGCCCTTCTCGCGTTCGAGATCGTTGGAGTCCATCACGCGATCCGGCACGGCCTCGCGCTCGTTGAACACATGGGACTGCTGGAGCATCGCGTTCACCAGCGTGGTCTTGCCGTGATCGACGTGCGCCACGATCGCCACATTTCGAATATCACCACGAACCGCCATCGAAAACCTCTCTTAATCGACTTGTCGTTGCTTGCGTAAATTCAATCGGTACGGTAATTGGTTCTACCTGTTCTTTGCACACAAACCGGCCCAATCATACCGGAATGCTTCGACGGACGCCGCCGGTCCGCACGATCGCTCTTGCGATCATCCGCATGGCCGTCAGTCGGTCGCCGTCCGTCGTCAGTCCGTCGTCAGCGCGGACATCACCGCGTCGGCCGCGGCCCGCCGCGCCGGCTCCCCCGCCCCGCCGGCGGCCGTGCGCCGCGCGAGACGGTCGAGGTCCTCGCCGGCAAGCCCGTCCGTGGGCTGCTCGTCCGACACGTACCGGTAGACGGCGGCCGGCCGCTGCCGCCCTTCGCGGATCTTCTCCCCCGTTTCGACGATGCTGCCGCTGGCGAGCATCTTGCGCCGGAAGTTCGCCAGATCGACGCTCTCGCCGGTGATCGCCTCGGTCAGGCCGTGCAGCTGACGCAGCGTGAATTCGGGACCGACAAGACGGGCCACGAGTTCGGGATAGGCGATGCGCTCGCGCAGCTGCCGCAGCGCGTGGCCGATGATCTGGCGATGGTCGAACGCGAGTTCCGGCAGCTCGTTTTCCGGAAACCAGCGCACGTTGTCCGCTTCGGCAAAGTCGCGCGTTTCGGCCTGCCCGACGAGCGCCCAATAGACGATCGACACCATGGGCAGCCCGCCGCGCGACCGGTCGGGGTCGCCGAACGTGTGCAGCTGCTCGAGATATTTCGGATGCAGGCTGGTGGTCGATTCGAGCGCGAGGTACGCGGACTGCTCGAGCGACCGGTCGGCGCGCAGATCGCCGCCAGGCAACGCCCAGCAGCCTTGGAACGGCTGGCGCACGCGCCTGACGAGCGGCAGCCACAGCCGACTGCGATCAGCCTCATCCGCGGCGGGTCCGAGCGCGAGGATCACGATGGAGACGCCGACCTGCGGCGGCTGCATCCTGCGTTCGCTGACGTTGCCGTATCCCATCGGTCACAGCTCCGCGACCGTGTCGGCCGCCGGCAGGAACGGCGCGAGTTCGGGCAGCCCGGCGAGGCTGTCCAAGCCCATCTTGTCGAGGAACAGTTCGGTGGTGACGAGCCGTGCGGCGCGCGATTCGGGGTCCGCGCCGTCCTCGCGCACGAGTCCACGCACGGTGAGCGAGCGGATCACGCCGTCCGAGTTCACGCCGCGGATCGCCGCGACCTGAGCGCGCGTGACCGGCTGCTGGTAGGCGATGATCGCGAGCGCCTCCATCGCGGCCTGCGACAGTCGCGCGGTCTGTCCGTCGGTCACGAACGCGGCGACGACCGGCTCGAACGCGGCGCGGCTCGCGTACTGCCATCCGCGCGTGGTGCGGCGCAGTTCGAATCCGCGCTGTTCGGCGTCGTAGTCGGCGCGCATCAGTTCAAGCGTCTCTCCGATCACGGCCGCGCTGCGTCCGAGAACACGGGCCAGATCGGCTTCCCGCTGCGGTTCGTCGGCGGCCATGAGCACCGCCTCGAGGCAGGCGCGAAGGCCGCCCTCGTAGTCGTCCGCAGGCTGCGTCGGCGCGGTGTTCGACGCCGCAGCATTTGACATCGCATCATTTGACGTCGCAGCGTCCGATATCGCGCCGCGCGTCGCATTGGCCGCCGGGCCGGCAGCCTCATCTGCTGCCAAGCGGGCTGTCGTGCCAGTTAGTTCCGTTGCCGTCATGCAAAATCCTTTTCGCTGATGTCCGTCATCGTGTCGTCATGATCGTCGCCGTCGTCCGCACCGGTAGCGCCCAGCGCCCAACGCAGGTGCAGCGTCTCGTACGGGCCGTCCTGCCGGAACTGGACGACACCCTGCTTGAAGAAGGCGAGCACGGCGAGGAAGCGTGCGACGACCTGCGCCTGCGAGGCCGCGTCTTCGGCGAGTTCGTCGAAGGTGAGCGATTCGCCCTCCCCCAGCGCGCGCAGCCGGTCGCGCACCAGCGCCGCCTGTTCCTTGAGGTCGGCGGGCGGCACATGCAGCTGATGCGTGGCCACTTCCTCCGGCGGCCGGTTGGCGATGGCCCGTGCCGCGAGCCGGGCAAGGTCGAGCGGTGTCGCGGTGAGCGCGAGTTCGGGCAGGATGGACGCCACGGCCGGGTCGATCGCCGCCGGATGCGGGTATCGTCCGGCGTTTGCGGCGAACCGCGCGCGGAAGTCGGCGGCGGCCTGTTTGAACGCGCGGTACTGCAGCAGGCGCGCGAACAGCAGGTCGCGTTCGCGCAGCGCCTCCATGCTCGCCTCGTCACGCGGCCCCTCGTCGGTGCCGGGCAGCAGCGCGGCGCTTTTCGCTTCGATAAGAATCGAGGCGACGTCGACGAATCCGCTCGCCTCGTCCATGTTGCGCGCGAAGTCCATGCCGCGCACGTAGGCGAGGAATTCCTCGGTGATCGCCGACAGCGACACTTCGGTCAGGTCGAGGCGGTGGTTGGCGATCATGCCAAGCATCGCGTCGAACGGACCGGAATAGACGTCGAGGTTCACTTGGAAGCCGTGATCGGACTGTCCGACCGTCGTCAATGCCGTCGCCGAGGCGGTGGCGGACACCGGAGAATCATGCGACAGGCCGTCTCCCCCGGCCGAAACGGTTTCCGCAGGCATTGCGGCGGTCTCGTCAGGCACGGTGTTGTCAAGCGTGGTTTCGGGTTCGGTCATCGCCGCGATTGCCGCGTTCAGGCGATCACCCCGCGGGCGACGAGTTCGCGGGCAACTTCCCGGTATTCCTTGCTGGTCTTGTGGCCGGGCGCGAAAATGGTGATCGGCGCGGCGGCGACCGTGGAGTCGGGCAGTTTGATGGAACGGGAGATGACCGTGTGGAACACCTTGTCCTGGAACGCCTCGTAGATGCGCTGGAGGACCTCCTCGCAGTGCAGCGTCTTCATGTACATGGTGACGAGCACGCCGTACACCTGCAGTCCGGGGTTGATGCGCGACTGCACCTTTTCGATGGACTGCATGAGCAGGGCGACGCCGCGCAGCGCGAAGAATTCGGCCGCCACGGGGATGATCACGCCGTCGGCCGCGGTGAGCGCGTTGACGGTGAGCAGGCCGAGGGACGGCTGGCAGTCGACGATGATCACGTCGTACTCGTCCTTGATCGGGCGCAGCACGCTGGCGAGGATCTGCTCGCGGCCGACTTCGGTGACGAGCTGCACTTCGGCCGCGGACAGGTCGATGTTGGCCGGAATGATGTCGAGGTTCTCGAATTCGGTGTGCTGGATGACCTCGTGCACGTCCATGCGCGGGTTGAACAGCGCCGTGTAGATCGTGTTGTCGACGAGGTTCGCGTTGATGCCAAGGCCGACGCTGGCCGCGCCCTGCGGGTCGAAGTCGACGATGAGCACGCGGCGGCCGTACTGGCTGAGCGCGCCGGCGATGTTGATGGAACTGGTGGTTTTGCCGACGCCGCCCTTCTGGTTGCACATGGCGATGACCCGCGCCGGACCGTGCTGTCGCAGCGGTTCGGGTGCGGGGAAGGTCTCGTATTCACGTCCAAGCAGATCGGTAGGCATACTAGTTACCTTATCATCTCCGTCATCGAGGGAACCCCGTCGCGCCGAGCGTTCGCCCCGTGGGGCCCGAACGCGGCGCTGCCGGCGTGTTCCGCTGAAAAATCCTTGCTTATTATGGTCGCACGTTTGTACGAATCGGCCGTGAGCGCATCTTCCGCGTGTCACGTATGTCACCGCGCCCGCGGATGGGCGGTGAGATAGGTTTCGATCAGGTTTTCCGGACTGACGTGCGTGTAGATCTGCGTGGTGGTCACGGAGGCGTGGCCGAGCAGTTCCTGCACGGTGCGCACGTCGGCGCCGCCCTGGATGAGATGCGTGGCGAACGAGTGGCGCAGCGTGTGCGGATGGAGCGGCTTGTCGATGTGCGCGCGTTCGCCGGCGAGCCGGACGATCTCCCACACGGATTGGCGTGACAGCCGTTTGCCGCGTTTGTTGAGGAAGATCGCGCGGCGTTCCGGCTTGGTTTTCGCCGCGGACTCGAGCACTGGCCGGCCTGCGGCGATGTAGTGGCGCAGCGCGGCGCATGCGTAGGTGCCGAGCGGCACGAGCCGCTGCTTTGATCCCTTGCCGGTCAGGCGCGCGACGTGTTCGTCGAGATCGACGTCGGCGAGGTCCGCGCCCACCGCTTCGGAGACGCGTGAGCCGGTGGCGTACATGAATTCGAGCAGCGCCTTGTCGCGCAGCAGCACCGCGTCTTCGATCGAGGCGGCCGGTGCGGGGGACGCCGCCGAGGATCCCGTCTCCGCCGAAGTCGATGCGGTTTCCGGAGTTGTTGCGGGCAGCGACGGCGCCGGCACCGCGTCGAGCAGGCGCGCGACCTCGTCCACGGTGAGCACGTCGGGCAGCGTGCTCGCGCCCTTGGGAGGTTTGACCGCGGCGGACACGTCGTCGGCCACGGCGTGCTCGGCCAGCGCGAACCGGTGGAACATGTGCACGCTGGCGAGCCGGCGCGCCTTGCTGCGCGCGCTGTCGCCGGCGGCGTCGAGATGGGCGACATAGTCCTCCACGTCGCGCCGGTCGATGCGGGCCGGATCGTCGATGCCCCGTTCCCCCAGCCACGCGAAGTACTTGCCGAGATCGGACTCGTATGCCGTGACCGTCGCCGCCGACAGGCCGCGCTCCACCGCGATGTGCGCGACGAACCGCTCGCGCAGCCGCGCCAGCGCCGACGTGCTCTCCGATTCCCCCATCATTCTCCCATCATATCGTGGCGGAAATCGCTCGCTGACGCTCCGCTTAGCGAGCGATTTCCGCCACGACGAAACAGCAGTGGAAACAGGAAAACCCCGCGCGATGGCGGGGTTTTCATGATCATTGCCGGCCGGCGTGCATGCCGAGCCGATCAACGCATTGAGCGAAGCTCACCAGTCAGGCTCAGGCCTCGACCGGAGCGTTCACGTCCTCCGGCAGAGCGGCCTTGGCGGCCTCGACGATGGCCTTGAAGGACTCCGGATCGGAGACAGCGATCTCGGCGAGGGCGCGGCGATCCAGCTCGATGCCGGCGAGGTGCAGGCCCTGGATGAAGCGGTTGTAGGTGATGCCCTCAGCGCGGACGGCGGCGTTGATGCGCTGGATCCACAGCTTGCGGAAGTCGCCCTTGCGAGCCTTGCGGTCGCGGAAGTTGTAGGTAAAGGAGTGAAGCAGCTGCTCCTTGGCCTTGCGGTAGAGACGGGAGCGCTGGCCGCGGTAGCCGGAGGCCCTCTCGAGAACGACGCGACGCTTCTTGTGGGCGTTCACTGCGCGCTTGACACGTGCCATATTCTATTCCTCAGCTTTCTAATGACGTTTTGTTTCGAATCGGCTCGGCGTCAGAGGCCCAGCAGCTTCTTCATGACCTTGGTCTGGCCGTTGGCGAGCACGGCGTCGGCCTTGAGCGCGCGGCGCTTGCGGGCGGACTTGTGCTCCAGGTTGTGGCGCATGGCGCTGCCGGCCTGCATCAGCTTGCCCTTGCCGGTGACGCGGACGCGCTTGGACGCGGCGGAATTGGTTTTCATCTTCGGCATTGCTGCCCTCCTTGTTGGTTACTTCGTTTCGGAAGTCTGGTTGTCTTCGGCACCGGACACCGATGCCTGCGCCTCGGCTGCGGCCGCTGCCGTCGCCTCCTGCTTGGCCGCCAGACGTGCCGCCTGACGGGCCTGACGCTCGGCGCGCGACTGGTCGCCGCGACGACGCTGTTCGGACTGGGTGTGCACCTTCTTGCCCTTGGGCGCAAGCGTCATGATGATGTTGCGTCCCTCCTGCTTGGGGGCGGACTCGATGGTGCCGTACTCCTGCACCTCGTCGGCCAGTCGCTGCAGCAGCTCCACGCCGCCGATCGGGCGGGACTGCTCGCGGCCGCGCAGCATGATCGTGACCTTGACCTTGTCGCCGCCGCTCAGGAAGCGGGTGACGTGGCCCTTCTTGACCTGAAAGTCGTGCTCGTCGATCTTCAGGCGGAAGCGGATTTCCTTGATCTCCGCGGTGCTCTGATTGCGGCGGGCTTCACGGGCCTTGATCTTCTCGTTGTACTTGAACTTGCCGTAATCGATGAGCTTGGCGACCGGAGGCTTCGCGTTGGGCGCCACCTCGACGAGATCGAGGTTCGCTTCCTTGGCCAGGTTCAGTGCGACGGAAGTCGCGATGACTCCCACCTGCTCGCCGTTCGGGCCGATCAGACGCACCTGGGAGACGCGAATCTCGTCGTTAATGCGTGGTTCGTCGCTGATGATGACTCCAATCCTCATGTTCTCCGAAGCGGACCCGCTGGATTCCCGCACGGCATGCGGATTCATGGCACAACCGGACCAATGCCTTCGCGGCACCGATCATGACTCGCACGTCATCGATATCGTGAATATCGTGCGTTGCGCGGCGACCGATAACCGTCGCTCGCGCCCGACCGTGACCATTCTCGCCGCGATCGGCAGGCTGTTGCCTTGAACCCGAGGCCATGAAAGGCTTCCAGGTGGGGTTGCCCCGCTTTCTTGATTTCTCAAGCCTTGTAGATACTACCACATCGCCGCCACCGGCGTGTCGCGTCGGCGGCGGACGCGCCGAGACGCAGGCGCGCGGGCGCACGCCCCGCCGTCACCGCACGGCCTTGAGCAGTCCGGCGATCCCCTCCCGCTTCAGCAGTTCGCGGTACGGTCCGGCCTGTTCGGCGATGATGTTGTCGATCGCGCGCATGCCGAGCACCTCGACGGGCGCCTTGTCGTCGGTCAGGATCGTCGCGTCCGTCTTCTCGCGCGGATCGTCGACCGTCTCCATGCGGTCGGCGACGTCGTGCATCGTCGCGGCGAGCTCGTGGCTGTGCGTGCGGTCGTACGCGCGCGTTTCCAATGTTCCGGGATCGGACAGCGAGTCCATGTCCTCGCCGTCCTTCATCGCGGTGGTCGCACCGCCGATGTCCATGGTCTTGGCGAACAGTTCGCGGTTCGTGGTGCCGGGCACGTCGGCCGTGCGCACGTTGGCCGAGCCGAACACGGTCGAGATCGTGTCGGTGAGCGCCTCGTTGATCGAGCCGCGCCCATCGGAGATCATGTTCATGTTCACGACCATCACGCCGCCCGGGTTGAGGTGCCGCTTTACCATGGAGAAGAATTCGGTCGAGCTCATCTGGAACGGGATGGTGATGTCCTGATACGCGTCGACCATGATCACGTCGTACGTGTCATGGCTGGCGGCGAGCCACGCGCGCCCGTCGTAGGTCGACACGTCGATGTCGGAGGGTTCGTCGAAGTACTCCCCGGCCAGCCGCGTGATCTTGCCGTCGATCTCCACGCCGGTGATCGCCATATCGGGATAGTACTGGCGCAGCTGGCGCGCGTACGTGCCGGTGCCCATGCCGAGGATGAGCGCGGAGTCGGCCTTGTCGGCGAGCGAGGGGGCGGCGAGCGCGGTGTCGTAGTACATGCCGGTCAGGCCGGGGCGCTTCATGGTGACGGACTGCACGCCGAAGAGCACGTTGGTGGACAGGATCGTCCGGTCGGCCAGGTTCTTGACCTGCAGGTAGTTGTAGATCGACTCGCCCTCGTAGGCGACGACCGACTGGTTTTCCCAGAACGCGAAGCCGCTCATCGGCGAGAACACGCCGGAGGCCACGAAGACCGCGGCGGAGACGGCGCACGCGACGCGGCGGATGCGCGCGGCGAGGAAGTAGACGACCGGCAGGCACAGGAGCAGTCCGGAGAAGATGAGGAAGGTGACGAATGTGCCGACGGCGGGGATCGTCACGAACGTCGGCAGGAACGTGCCGAGGATGGAGCCGACCGTGTTGCATGCGGACAGGCGCCCGACGACGGACGCGTTGTCTTCGAGCGAGTCGGTGGCGAACTTGTTGAGGCCGGGCGTGACGGTGCCGAGCAGGAACAGCGGCGGCACGAAGATGATCATGCAGCTGACGAACGCGGCGATGACAAGGAAGTTCGTGGAGACGGTGACGATGAGCAGTCCGGAGATCGCGATGATGAGGTACTTGCCGACGAGCGGGATGAGCGCAATCCACACGGCGGCGACGAGAATGCGGAAGTAGAGCTTGTCGGGGTTGGGGTCGCGGTCGGCCCAGCGCCCGCCGAACACGGCGCCGAGCGCGAGCGCGATCATGATGGTGCCGATGATGATGGTCCATACGATCTGCGAGCTGGAGAAGTAGGGCGCGAGCAGCCGCGACGCGCCGAGTTCGGCGGCCATGACGGCCATGCCGGAGAAGAATTCGGTGACGTACAGGAAGATCTTCGACTTCAGGATCGGCCGTTCCGTCTTCGCATCCGCCTTCGCCATGTGCCCTCCCACATTCTCATTGTCGTGCGCGCGTCGGGCGCGCACGCGTCGTTCCGCATGCCGCTCCGATACCTCTCGCGAGCCTACACCACCGCGCGTTTCGGCGCACTGCCGCCGCACGCCCGGAACGTGGCGTACAGTGAGGCGCATGAGCGAACAGACTTGCGTGATTTTCGCGGCGGGCGAATACTACGATGATCCGATCGACGTGCCGGACGGCGCGTTCGTGATCGCGGCGGACGGAGGATTGGACCATACGCGCGCGCTCGGCGTGCGCGCGGACGTGGTGATCGGCGATTTCGATTCGCTGCACGGCGCGCGTCCGACGGATACGGAGCATACGATCGCGCTGCCGAGCGAGAAGGACGATCCGGATCTACTGAGCGCGCTCAAGGTCGGCTGGTCGCGCGGCTGCCGCACGTTCCACGTCTACGGCGCGTTGGGAGGGCGCATCGACCACACGATTTCGGCGATTCAGCTCACAGCGCTGCTCGCGCGGCACGGCGGCATCGGTTTCCTGCACGGCGACGGCACGATCGTCACGGCGATCCGCGACGGTGCGCTCGCGTTCGCGGCACATGAGGCGACGCCCGGGCGCATGGTGTCGGTGTTCTCGCATTCGGACGTGTCGCGCGGCGTGAACGAGCCGGGACTCAAGTACGAGCTGGTCGACGGGACGCTGACGAGCGACGTGGTGCAGGGCGTCAGCAACGAGTTCCGTTCCGGCGTCGCGTCGGAGATCAACGTGCACGACGGCACGCTGATCGTCACGTTCCCGGCCGAGTCGCCGACGCCGCGCGTGACGCGATACCGCGAGTTCGGAGGCGATCTGGGCGCGCTCGACACGCACGTCTCCCCCATTCTCGTGCGGTAGACCGTTCCCTCCATCCGGCGCGAACGGCCATGTCCGGACCGTATTCGTCGAGGCGCCTCATGACGCGCCTCGCAACACGGCGGACTGGACCGGATCGCGCATGTGTGAGCGTTCACACAAAGTTTGCCCAATACGCGAAAACACACCCGCGAATCGTTGCGAAAGGTACAGGCGACGCATTAGAGTGGGACATGTTGGTAAACAATGGCCCCAACATGTCTAGGCATGCGCGGGGTCACCCTACAAGGGAGAATTACATGACAGTTAAGATTGGTATCAACGGTTTCGGTCGTATCGGTCGTCTTGCCTTCCGCCGCATCTTTGACCTGCAGCAGAAGGGCGGCGAGGCCGCCGACATCGAAGTCACCGCCATCAACGATCTGACTTCCCCGTCCGCTCTCGCCTACCTGCTGAAGTACGACTCCACTCACGGCACCTTCAAGCACGCCGACGGCACCCCGGTCGACGTCAAGGCCACCGACTCCGCCATCGTGGTTGATGGCAAGGAGTACCCGGTGTACGCCGAGCCGGATGCGAACAACATCCCGTGGGTCAAGAATGACGGCGTCGAGTTCGTCCTCGAGTGCACCGGCTTCTACACCTCCGCTGAGAAGTCCCAGGCCCACCTGAACGCCGGTGCCAAGAAGGTCCTCATCTCCGCTCCGGCCAAGGACGCCACCACCCCGACCGTCGTGTTCGGCGTGAACCACGAGATCCTGAAGGCCTCCGACAACATCGTGTCCGCCGGCTCCTGCACCACCAACTCCATGGCCGCCATGGTCAAGCTGCTCAACGACAAGTGGGGCATCAAGGTTGGCTTCATGACCACCGTGCACGCCTTCACCGGCACCCAGATGATCCTCGACGGCCCGCGCGGCAAGAAGTCCGGCCGCGACCTGCGCGCCGCCACGATCAACACCATCCCGCACTCCACCGGTGCCGCCAAGGCCATCGGCAAGGTCGTGCCGGAGGTCAACGGCAAGCTGCAGGGCCACGCCCAGCGCGTTCAGGTCCCGGACGGCTCCATCACCGAGCTGACCACCGTGCTTGAGAAAGAGACCACCGTCGACGAGATCAACGCCGCGTTCAAGGCCGCCTTCTCCGACACCCCGTACTACGGCTACAACGAGGATGGCATCGTCTCCGGCGACATCATCGGCGACACCCACGGTGGCGTCTTCGATCCGACCCAGACCGACGTCAACACCGTTGACGGCGTGACCATGGCTCGTACCGTCGCCTTCTACGACAACGAGTACGGCTTCACCTCCAACATGGTCCGCACCCTCGAGTACTTCGCCGAGATCTCCGAGTGAACCGCCGCGGCTAGGCCGCTAGGTTCATAAGGACCACTGAAAGGGAGCCCTTCCGCAATTGGAAGGGCTCCCTTTTTTTGCATCCGCGGCACACGTTCATCAGCCATTGATGGCTCTTCGCATTTTGCTGTGTATAAGTCGTGCGGTCCGAGGTATCGGAATCGCGCTGCGCGCGATACTGTGTTGTTGGCGGCGCGTAGCGCCGCGACGCTCCCCCAGTCAGCCTGCGGCTGACAGCCCCCTCAGCTGAGGGGGCCGAGGCTCCGCCAGCATCATAGTGCGTTGAACACTGGCAAGCGCGGCGGCCGAGCCGCCGCTGGGAATATGGTATTGCGCGCGAGCGCAATGCCGTGTTCATCGCGCGGCAGCGCGATGCTGGGATTGCGCTATCGCGCAATCCCATGACAATACAGCATCACGCGACAGCGTGATTCCAACACCACCGGGACAACGCCCGTACACACCAAAATGCGAAGAGCCCCATTGATTCACGACCTTGCCGAGCCGGACGAAGGCCGTATCTCGATGGCGGAAAAGTGCTTATCGGGTGGATTCTCGTTCGAGGAGACGGAAGGAGGCGGTTTGGCGGCGCGGTTCGCCGTCGTAGGTGCCTTCGATGCGCGAGACGAGCATGTTCATGGCCTTGTGCACGAGATCGGTCATGTCGACCTCGACGGTGCTGATGCTCGGCACAGTCCACCGGCCCACGGAAATGCCGTCGAAGCCGATGACGAGCGCATCGTCGGGCACGTGCACGCCGCGGTCGGCGAATCCGCGGATCAGGCCCAGCGCAATCGAGTCGGTCGCGCATACCACGCCGTCGAACGAGATGCCGGAATCGACGATGTGATGCGCGGCGTCAAGTCCGGGATCGGTCCACCAGCCGGCGGGAATCAGGCGCGCATCGTCGCATGGCAGTCCGGCGTCCAGCAGCGTCTGCCGGAACGCGTGCGTGCGGGCCGGGCCGGTGTCGCGTGAGCCTTCCGCATAACTATCGAGCTCGGCCCGTCCTCCGCCGACGAATAGCAGATTGCGGCATCCGCGTTCGATCATGTGCCGGGTCGCGGCCGTGACGCCTTCCTCGTTCGGCGTCATCACCGTATCAAGCACGGGCTTGGCGTGTGCTTCGTCGAGCAACACGACGGGTCGGTTCACGCTCAGCCGCTTGATCTCCTGCGCGGGCAGTCCGGACGGGTTGAGGATCACGCCGTCACAGTACTGGTTGGAGATGGAGCTGACGGCGGCGCTCACGTTGTCCGTATCCATGCCGGTTTTCAATACAACGGCCTGATAGCCGGCTTCGCGGATCACGTCGGACGCCACGTCGGACAGACGCGAGTAGAAGTACGGCACGTCGAGCTCATGCACGACGATGTCGATCACGTTGGTGCGGCCGCGGCGCAGGGACCGAGCGGACGGATTGGCGACGTAGCCGAGCTTCTGCGCGGCGGCCACGACCTTGTCCATGGTGTGCTTGGAGACATGTTCTCCGCCGCGCAATGCGTAGGACACGGTCGCCGGAGAGACTCCGGCTTCTTTTGCGACATCCTTGAACGTGACCATGAGTACCGCCTTTGTGTGATCGGGGCTTGCTTTCGGCAAACAATCCCCTATTGTAAGGGCCTTCCGACCTGTGACGGCACAGCTCCGGAATCGCCGTGAACGAGAAAGGAACGGAATCGTCCACGGCATTCCGGCAGGTGCACCTCCCGGGTCGGAAGGCCGAGTCTGTTTGCGTTCGTTATAGTCCGGATTACCGGTTGAGAGGGTGACCGATAAACCGGACCACGTCGTCAGTTCTGCTTGGCGTACGTGTCGACCCACTTCTGGTAGATCTTGACAACATCGTCGATCTGCAGCGTCTTCAGATTCTTCTGGAACTCATTCCACGAAGCGTCGTCGAGACCTCCCTGCGAGATCCACTTGGCGATGACCGGCATGGCGTACGAGAACAGCGGCGTGTTGATGTTGGAGATGGTGGTCTGATCGTCGGAGCTCGGGGTGACCCACTGCGGGATGGTATCGCCCTCGCCGATGTTCTTCTGGTCGGGGGCATACACCTCGGCGGCCTTGATCGCACGTTCGCTGGAGGCCATGCCCGGGCCGCCAACGGTGAAGTCGGGACGCATCCATGCCAGGGTGCGATCGGCCAGACCATAGGTGACGGACGTGTCGGCGAAGGTTTTCTCCGGAACGGAGTACTTGTTCTCCCCTTCCTTGGTGACGTAGGTGCCCATGTCGCCGTAGTAGCCTTCGATGGTCAGATCCGGGTCAAGCATGGCGTTGATGATCTTGAACGCGGCGTCCTTGTTCTTGGCGTTGGCCGACACGGCGGCGCCGTTGTACACGTCGGCGACCGGCGCCTCCCACGTGACATCGGAATCCGGCGTGGAGGCGCTTTCCTTGGGCACGCGCATGGTGATGTACTGGTCGATGTTCTTGCCGAAGTCGGACACCTCCCAACCGAAGGAGACACCGACGCGGGCAGTGTCGCCGCCAACTTCGCCGCTCCACGTGGAATCGTCCTTGGTCATGGCGTTCTGCGGGACCAGTCCCTGCTCGACGAGCGAGTGGTAATACTCGATGACGCGACGGAAGTTGTCGGTCTGCATGAAGTTGCCGACCTTGCCGTCCTTGGAGTACAGGCCCTGCGTGCCGGTGCTGAAGAACTGAGTGGTGATGCCGGTGGAGTTGAGCAACAGGAAGCTGTCGTACCAGCCAAAACCGGTGGTGCCGAGCGCGTGCGGGCTGAACGGAATCTCGTCGGCTTCGCCGTTGCCGTTCGGATCCTGCGTCTTGAACGCCTTGAGCACGGCGGTCAGTTCGTCCCAGGTGCGGGGTACTTCAAGGCCGAGCTTGTCGAGCCATGTCTTGTTGATGCGCATGAACTGGCCTCCGGCAAGGGCGGCCGGAGAATTGCCCGCATTGGAGGGGATCTGCCAGATATGGCCATTGAGATCAGTGGCGAAGCGACGCGATGCTTCGGATTCCTTGAAGTATTCCTGAACATTGGGCATCTTGTCGAGATCATCCGACAGATCTTCGAACAGCGGGTACTTCGCCAGATCCTGGTTGCTGTAGCCCCAGATGGTCAGGTCCGCGACCTCGCTGGCCGCAAGGGACGCCGTCTTCTGCTGACTCCACGCGTTTTCGGATGCCTCGCGCCATTGGATTGTGCAATCGCAGGCTTTCTCGAGGTCCTTGGCATACTTCATTTTGCTGATCGCGATCATGGGCGATCGCTTGATGATCTGCACGGTGACGATCGGCTTGCCGTTGGCGTCGGTCTTGCTGTCTTCGCCGCAGGCCGCGAGTCCGGTCAGGCAGGCGGCCGCGCTGATGGCCGCGATGGTTTTCTTCGCCGTCGAATATGACTTCCTCATCATGTGTCCTTTGTTCGTCGTTGGGCGTCGCGCCGGCTCCTCCGTCGAGCCGGTCCGGCGTGTTGTGAATTTTGCATCGCGTTCATATCGATATAAAATTCATATCGATATCATAAACCGACGGTCGGCGAAACGCAAATCGTGACACGAGTCAACCCGCCGGCCAAGCAAAGGAGACCACACCATGACCCAGCGCAACGCGGCGCCCGAACCCAGCAAACAGGCCGCAACCGAGCGCGTCCCGATCACCGTCGACGTGCGCGACACGCCGATCAAAAACCAGGGCGACCTGTTCGGCGTATTCTTCGAGGACCTCAACCACGCGGCCGACGGCGGCCTGTACGGCGAGCTCGTGCGCAACAGGTCGTTCGAATTCGATCCAATCGACAACGCGTCCTATACGGCGCTCACCGCATGGCGCAAGGTGCAGCGCGGCGACGCGATCGTCGGCCTGCACGTCGACGACGCGCATCCGCTCAACGAACGCAACCGTCACTACGCACGGCTCGACGTCATCCGCTGCGGCGACGGCGCCGGCATCTCCAACCTCGGCTACGGCGACGGCATCCCCGTGCGCGACGGCGAGAAATACCGGTTCTCCTGCCAAGTGCGGCTTGACGGCTCCCCCGCGCACGGCAATGCACGCACCGACCGCAACAACAACGACGAGCCGATTTCGATCATCGTCTGGCTGGAGAACGCGGACGGCACGGAAACGTACGGCGAAACCGTGCTGCCGATCCCGGCCGAAGCGTACGGCGCGTGGACGCGCGTCGAGGGCACCGTCACCGCGTTCATCAGCGGACGCGACGGAGAACGCGCGGGCGCCGGCATGCAGAACGACGGTGACGATCGACGCCGCGCGAACGCCGATGCCGACGACCGCGTCGATCCGGCTGGCCGGCTCACGCTGATGTTCGACGCGCCGTGCCACGTCTCGCTCGACATGGTCTCCCTGTTCCCCGCGCGCACGTTCAGGAACCGCCCGAACGGCATGCGCCGCGACGTCGCGCAGCTCATCGCCGACATGAAGCCGAAGTTCATGCGCTTCCCCGGCGGGTGCGTCATGCACATCGGATCGCTGGACGCGGACGACCGCGACAGCATCTACCGTTGGAAAAACACGGTCGGACCGGTCGAACAGCGTCCGGCTCGGCGCAACAGCTGGAACTACAACAGCACGTTCGGGCTCGGCTACTTCGAGTTCTTCCAGTTCTGCGAGGACATCGGCGCGGAGCCGCTGCCGGTGATCGCCGGCGGCTGGGATCCGCACAATCTCGAGGCCACGCCGATCGAGGACATGCAGGAGTGGGTCGACGAGGTGCTCGACCTGATCGAATTCGCCAACGGGCCGGCCGATTCGCGTTGGGGTTCCGTGCGCGCGAGCATGGGTCACCCGGGCAGCTTCCGCCTGAAGTACCTCGGCATCGGCAACGAGGAGACGGGCAGCGAATTCTACGAACGCTACGACATCATGGCCAAGGCCGTGCGCGAACGGTACCCCGACATCCGGCTCATTGGTTCGGCCGGCCCCTCGATCGGAGGCGAGCAGGAGGCCCAAATTTGGGCCGATGCAGCGAAGACCGGCACTTCGTTCATGGACGAACATTTCTATCACTCGCCCGAATGGTTCGTCGCGAACGTCGACCGCTACGCCTCCTACCGCGCGGACGAGGGCTGGCCGCGCGCGTTCCTCGGCGAATACGCGTCGTGCGGCAAGGCGTGGCGGAACGCGTTGGCGGAGGCCGCGTTCCTGACCGGCGTGGAAAAGGCGCCCGGCATCGGGCTCGCCTGCTATGCGCCGATGCTGTGCAACGTCGCCTACCGCAACTGGGATCCGGACATGATCTACTTCGACGGCACGCGCGCGTTCGGCACGCCGAGCTATTGGGTGCAACGCATGTTCATGACCGGTCAGGGCACGCAGCTGCTCGCCGCGAGCGACGACATGCCGACGCCAACGACCGAGCCGGAACCACTGTCGCTGGCAGGATTGCTGCGCATGACCACGACGCACGCGCGCGTCGACGTCGCCGGGTTCACGGTGCGCGACGAGAACGGCGACGTGCTGCTGCGCGACGACGATTTCACGATCGACGCCGATCATGCGATACGCGACTGCGGCAGCGTGCCCGCCGACTCGTACACGGTCGAGTTTACGTTCACGCGCCGCAACGGCGAACTGCGCGACGAGCTGAACGGCAAGTACGGGTTCGGCCTCGACTTCGCCATGCACGACGACCGGAACCTGCTGCGGTTCTACATCAACGGCTGGCAGCGGCTGTGCGGACTGCACGGCGTCACCAACGGCGGCCTGTGCACGACGAACTCGCACGTCGTCACCGAGCGGGGCGTCGCCTACCGCTGCCGACTGTCGGTCGACGGCTCGCGCGTGCGCGGCTGGATCGACGACACGCCGATCTTCGACCACACGTTCAAGCGCTCCGACCCGCGACCGCTCTACTATTCGGCGGTGCGTGACGAGACGACCGGCGAGACGATCGTCAAGCTCGTCAACGTGACCGACGCGTCGCAGCCGGTGGCTGTCCGTTTCCCGCACGCCGATGACACGGCCGCGGACGGCGATTCCCCGGCGGACGGCCATCGTTGCGCCGGCGCACGGCAGGCCGTGGTCGAATCGATCGCGGACGTGCCGCTTGACGCCGAAAACGACTTCGACGCGCCGGAACGGGTGCGCCCGCACACCCGTCTCGTCGGCATCGACGCGGACGGCACGGTGTCTTTGACCGTCGGCCCCCATTCCTTCCACATGCTGCGTGTCCGCTGACCGGCGAGCTTGGGTTGAGGGCCGCATCGAACCGTATTGACGATGCGTTTGCGGCCCTCAGCCCGCGCAAGCCGGGACGGCGTCGTATGATGGGGCGACATGGGCAAGAAATCGAAGAACGAGAAAGGCAAGGGCTCGACTCCGGCGACCGTGCAGCTGGAGAAGGCGGGCGTGCCGTTCGAAACGTACGAGTACGAGCATTCCAACGATCACATGGATGACGGGTACGGCGTGGAGGCGGCCACGAAGCTTGGATTCGACGAGCATCAGGTGTTCAAGACGCTTATGGCCGACACGGGTTCCGAACGCGTGGTGGGCGTGGTGCCGGTCAGCGGGCACATGGATCTGAAGGCTTTGGCCGCGGCGGTGGGCGCCAAGAAGGCGGCGATGGCCGATCCGAAGGTCGCCATGCGTGAATCGGGGTATGTGGTCGGCGGCATTTCGCCGCTCGGCCAGAAGGTGCATCACAAGACCGTGCTCGACGAGAGCGCGCTGCAGTACGACCGAATCCTGCTGTCGGGCGGCAAGCGCGGCTTTTCGATCGGCATCGCGCCCGAGGACCTGCTCAAGGTGCTCGACGCGGTCGCCGCGCCCATCGGCACGTGGTAAACAGGTCAACAGCGTATGCGGCTCCGGTCTCTCCCTCAGTCACGGCTGAAGCCGTGACAGCTCCCTCGTCAGAGGGAGCTCCTGTGACACTTGTGCGCGCTATTGCGCACGCGAAGGTTGCCGGCGGATTTCCGCCAGCTGAGCCGTTAAGAGGGAAGCACAGTGTGCTTCCCGTAGGCGAAGTGAGCGTGCGCGCTATTGCGCACGCGAAGGCTGCCGGCTGCGAAGCTCAGCCGGCAACACGAAGTGCATGTTTTCCTTGATGGTTTCGACGGCGGTGACCTCGGTGAATCCGCGGCCGCGCAGTGCGTCGATCACGCCGGAGACGAGTTCGTCGGGCACGGACGCGCCGGACGAGACGCCCACGGCTTCGACGCCGTCGAACCATGCCGCGTCCATTTCACTCGCGTCGTCGACGCGGTGCGCGGTGCCGCGCAAGCCGAGCGCGTCCTGCGCGACCTCCATCAGTCGCACCGAGTTCGACGAGTTCGCGGAGCCGACGATCACCACGCAATCGGACTGTTCGGCGACGAGCTTGACCGCGGCCTGCCGGTTCGACGTCGCGTAGCAGATGTCGGAGCTGGGCGGTTCCTTGATCCACGGGAAGCGGGCCTTGAGCGCGGCGATCGTGCCGGCCGTCTCGTCGATGCTCAGCGTGGTCTGGCTCAGCAGCACGAGCTTCGTGTCCGGCGTGAAATCAAGCGAGTCCACGTCGCCGGCGTGTTCGATCAGATGCACGTGCTCGGGGCTCTCCCCCACCACGCCGACGGCCTCGTCGTGGCCCTTGTGGCCGATGTAGACGATCTCGTATCCTTCGCGCACGAAGCGCAGCACTTCGCGGTGCACCTTGCTCACCAGCGGGCAGGTGGCGTCCACGACGTGCATGCCGCGCGCGGCGGCCTCGGCCTTGACCGCGGGCGACACGCCGTGCGCGGAGAACACGATCGGAATGCCCGCGGCGGCGGCCTCGTCCGGGATTTCGGCGAGTTCCTGCACGAACACGGCGCCCTGTTCGGCCAAGTCCTCGACGACGTGCTTGTTGTGCACGATCTGGCGGCGCACGTACACGGGCGGCAGGCCGTCCTCGCGCGGCGCGCCGGCGGCCTTGAGAATCGTCTGCACGGTGAGAATCGCCCGATCCACGCCCGCGCAAAAGCCGCGCGGGTCAGCCAATACGATTCGTTTCGCCATCACGTCCGCCTTTCCTAGCCGTGTTCCGTCCATACCTTACCCGTTCCCCGTCGAAAACGTTCGCGGCCGGGCGACGAACCGCAATTTTCTCCATATATTCCGCACGACATACGGATTCTTGCCGCCACAGGCGCGGTACACTGTGTTGTTAGCGGTAACATCCGTTGCCGAACACGCAATTCTCACTATGGAGTGATGCAATATGACGAAGAACTTCCCGCCGCGCACCGGCCAGCAGTACTCGATCCATTACGGCGACTGGGATGCAGTGATCACCGAGCTCGGCGCGACGATGCGCAAGGTCACCTACCAAGGCAAGAACGTGATCGTGCCGCTCGGCCCGGACGATCCGGTCACCTGCTGCCACGGCCAGCTGCTCATCCCGTTCCCGAACCGCATCAAGGGCGGCGAATACACGTTCGAAGGCAAGACCTACACGCTGCCGATCGACGAGCACGACCGCAACACCGCCATCCACGGCTACGGCTACCGCTCCTACTGGAAGCTCGAGGAGCTCACCGAATCCTCCGTCACCCAGTCGTGGCGCGTGCCGAACATGCTCGGCTACCCGTTCGACCTGATCGTCACCGCCAAGCACGAGCTGGACGCCGACGGCCTGCACATCACCGTGAACGCCTACAACAACGGCGACGCGAACGCCCCGTGGGCCCTCGCGATCCACCCGTGGCTCGACAACGGCTTCAACGGCTACGGCGACGAGATCGACGGCCACAACGCGCAGTGCCATCTGACCGTTCCGGCCGACACGCACGTGACCGTGGACGAGAACCTCATCCCGACCGGCACCGAGCCGGTGGACGGCACCAAGTACGATCTGCGCGACAACCCGCTGCTGACCGGCCAGCCGTTCGACGACGCGTGGACCGACGTGCACCACGACGCCGACGGCACCGTGACCGCCACGTTCACCCGTCCGGACGGACTGGAGATCAAGGTCGGCGGCGACGAGACGATCACCTCGTTCCAGGTGTGCACCGGCACCGGCTTCCCGGCGTACATGCACCCGGCCGGCACCGCCGTCGAACCGCAGACCGCGTACGCGAACGCGTTCAACACCGGCAACGAGCTGATCGTGATCAAGCCGGGCGAGACGAGCACGACCAAGCTGTTCATCAAGGCCTCGCTCAAGTAGTCTCCCAAGTGGCCTGCAGGCGACCGGACGGCAACGTCCGGGTTGCGAACGTCGCGCGGGTGTGCGATAATCCCGTAGGCTTAATCAATCGTCAGCAAAGGAGTCCATCATGGGTATGCGCGGACGCAAGCGCAAGGATCGCCGCAAGAAGGCCGCCAACCACGGCAAGCGCCCGAACGCCTGATCCAAGTCTGGTTCAGGCTGCGTGAATAACGCCAGAAAAGCCCCCGCGGGAATGAACCCCGCGGGGGCTTTTCGCATGTCCGGGCACGTTCGGCTTCGGCGCTCATTCGTCCTGATCGCAGCAGCAGTGGTCCAAGGTCTCGCGCAGACGGCGCATCAGGCATTCGGGCGCGACGTCCGGGCGCAGATAGGCGCGCAGGGACATGATGATCGCACGCTCGCGCTCGTCGCAGCAGGTGTTCGGGTCGAAGCATGCGTCGCCTGATGCCGGGGATGCGGTCGGCTCTCCCGGATCGCCGGCGCCGGCAAGCGCGTCCGGGCTGATGCCGGTTTCGGCGACGTGCACATCGGTGCGCACGATCGTACCGTCGACGGTTTGCCGGGTCACTGCAATGTGGCTGTGACGCTCGATACGCTCGCTCATGACCGCTCCTTCCGTTCCGTCTTCTTCCCGGTTCCATTATCGCCGCCACTATTGCGATTCGCGGACAGTGAACCGCCCTCCGCCGCGCCGTATCCGCGTTCGCGCGCGTATACGGCCAGTTCGCGTTTGAGCTGCGTGCGCGCGCGGTTGAGTCGGCTCATCACGGTGCCGATCTTCACGCCCTGCTCGTCGGCGACCTGCTGGTAGGTCTTGCCGTCGATCGCCGTGTCGATGAACACCTGCCGGCGTTCGGGAGACAGGTGCGAGAGCGCCTTCATGATCTCCTCGGGCGCGAACGTGTCGAGGTACTCCTGTTCGGCGGATTTGAGCCCTTCGGACGAATGCTCGGACGCGGAGTAGATGTCCCAGTCGTCGTATTCGCCGGTGGAGTCGTTGGCCCGCTGCGGACGGCGCTTGGCCTTCGCGTACTGGTTGAAGTAGGCGTTGCGTTCGATGGTGGTCATCCACGCTTCGAAATTCGAATTCGGATCGAACGAGTCGAATGCCTTGAAGCCGCGTTCGAACGTGTCCTGCACGAGGTCCTGCGCGTCGTCGGTGTTGTTGGTGAGCTTCATGGCCTGCCGGTAGAGGGCGTCGACCGCGGGCATGGCGAGCCGTTCGAATCGTGCGCGTCGTTCCGCCATCGTCTCATGCTGCTCGTGTTGCTCGTCTGTCACGCCTTCCCATTGTAGCGGCGGCCCCGCGTTCCGCGGCGATGCCACGCGATGGCCGTCGCTCACCGGTCGCCGCGCACCGGCAGCAACACGGCAACCGCCACGCGCCGACCGCCACCGAACATGCACATGTGCGACGGTAGAATGGCTAGTCGGTAACGACAAAGGGAGAATCACATGGCTTTGACGCTGCGATCGGCCGCCCGGCTGCTCGACGAACATCATCTGCTGCGCGAAATCATCGCCGGCGACCTGTGGACGCTCGACGCGGCGCGGGTCGACGGGTGCGACGAACCGTTCGCCGGCATCACGTACGACACGCGCACCGTGGCGGCGGGATCGCTGCTGTGCTGCAAGGGCCGCTTCAAGGCCGAATATCTCGACGGCATCGACGGACGCGGACTGGCCGCGTATGTGGCTGACGCCGATTTCTCCTCCGTCACCAAAGCCCCGGGCCTGATCGTGACCGACGCGCGCAAGGCGATGAGCCTGCTGGCCGCCGAATTCTTCGGCCGCCCGCAGGACGAGCTGACGGTGATCGGCATCACCGGCACCAAGGGCAAGACCACCACCGCGTACTTCACGCAGGCCATCCTCAACGCGCTCTCCGGCGGCCGCTGCGCGCTGTTCTCCTCGGTCGACAACTGCCTCGACGGGCACACATACGCCGAATCGGACCTGACCACGCCGGAAAGCCTCGACGCGTTCCGCATGATGCGCGAGGCCGCGAGCAACGGCATGCAGTACCTCGTCATGGAGGTCTCCTCGCAGGCGTACAAGGTCGACCGCGTCTACGGGCTCACGTTCGATGTGGCCGCGTTCCTCAACATCTCCCCCGACCACATCAGCCCGATCGAGCACCCGACGTTCGAGGACTACCTGTACTGCAAGCGGCAGATCGTCGCGAACGCGAAGACGCTCGTCTACGGCAAGGGCATGGCGCACGCCGACCTGATCCTCGAGGACGCGGCGCGGCATGGCGTGCCGGCGTCGTCGTTCGCGCTGTCCGATCAGGCGCCGCTCTCCCCCGACGCGTCGGCCGCCGGCATGCCGTCCGCCGATCGCGCGGATACGGTCGTCTGGCCGGCCGACGACGCGCACGACGCGTTCCGCATCGCGTCCGACGGCGTCGATCTGGGCGAGGTCCGGCTCGCGCTCGACGGCGACTTCAACTATCTGAACGCGGCCGCCGCCGTGGCGATCGCGCGCGCCGCCGGCGTGCTGCACGATGCGGCCGACGACGCGTCCGCGGCCGCGCTGCGCGCGATGGAACCGGTGCGCATCGCCGGACGCATGGAACGCTTCGTCGACCCGCATTCCGGCACGGTCGCGATCGTCGACTACGCGCACAACTACGCGTCCGTCACCGCACTGATCGACTATGTGAACGAACGGTA
Source organism: Bifidobacterium miconis (assembly GCF_019331735.1). GTDB lineage: Bacteria > Actinomycetota > Actinomycetes > Actinomycetales > Bifidobacteriaceae > Bifidobacterium > Bifidobacterium miconis. Next base: position 114,218 of record NZ_JAHBBH010000005.1, on the reverse strand, counting down.
CGGCAGCCGCAATCCGCGCATCACGCTGGTCACCGGTTCGGCCGGCAACAAGGCGTACGACCGGCGCCGGGAGATCGTCGAGGCCGCACAGCACCGCATCGACCGTCTCGTGCTCACCCACGAGGACACCGACACTGAATCCGTCGAGGCGATCTGCCGCGACATGCGCTCGCATGTGACCGATCCGCATCTGGACGCGGCGATCATCCTCGACCGCACGCAGGCCATCGAGGACACGGTCGAGGAGGCCCGCGCGCACGCCCGCTGCGACGACGGCCGGCTCGACGTGATCCTGGTCATCGGCAAGGGCGAGGAACGTTGGATCAAGGTGCTCAACAAGCACGTGCCGTACGAGGGCGACGATCGCGTGGTGGCCCGCATGTTCGGCCTGAACGGGGACTGAGCGCAACAGCAAGGCGTGCATTACGCAGGAATTAGCAGGAAGGAAACACACAGCTTATGATCACGTTGGAATCCGTCACCCCCGATGAACTGGAACGGGAGGCCGCCGCATGCGGCGTCGAACTGCCGATCGAGCAGACCGCCGTCTGGGCGTCGTACCAGTCGGAGATTCCGGGCCGCACGCCGTGGGGCGCGTATCTGGTCAAGCGGGACGGCGCAACGGTCGCGTTCCTGTCGCTCATCGATTTCGAAACGCACGGCTACCATTACCTGCGCTCGCTGCACGGCCCGACGTGGATCGCCAAGCCGAGCGAGGCCGAGGAGCGCGAAGTCGTCGAGGCGCTGGCCAAGGCCGTGCACGAGAAGGACGGCAAGGTCGCGTTCCTGCGCATCGACCTGTGGTACGAAGGCGACACGAAGCCGGTGCTGTCGACCGTGCCGTACGATCAGACCGTCGTGATCGACGTGACCGGCGGCGACGATGCGGTGCTCGCGCGCATGAAGCGCCGCGGCCGCCGCGACGTGCGCAAGGCGTTGCGCGAATGCCCGGCCGAGTGCGCGGACGAGACGGCGCAGGCGCTGGCCGATTTCAGCGAATACTACGACGTGATGGTCGAAACCGGCAAGCGCGACGGGTTCATTCCCGCGCCGATGAGCGACTATTCGGATATGATCGGCGCGCTGGGCGCGGATCATTGCCGCGTGTTCGCCGCCCGCATCGACGGCCGCGTGGTGGCGTGGTCGATCGTGACGGTGAACGGCACGCGCGCCGTGCGTTATTACGCCGGCATGCGCAGCGAGGTGATGCGTTTGCATGTGACCGACAAGCTGCTGTATCAGGAGTGCTGCCTGCTCGGCTCGCAGGGCATCACCGCGTACGATCTGATGGGCATCGGATCCGATTTCGCGCCGTCGCTCATGGGCCTCAACGAGTTCAAGACCAAGTTCACCGAGGAGGTCACCCCGGTGGCGCCGGGCCGTGACGTGCCGATCAAGAAGGCGTTCTACGCGACGCTGAGCACGGTGCAGAAGGTGCGCAAGTCGCTGCGCAAGTAGCGCTGCGCTCGGACGCAGCGCGTGCGCAGAGTGACGTACGCGCATATGACGAAGGGCGGACGGATCCCGGTATCGGATCCGTCCGCCCTTCGTCATACCGGCGGCGATCAGCCGCGGTCGGCGAGCTTCTGGCTGACGACCGCCGTGACGCCGTCCGCGCGCATGGTCACGCCGTACAGTGCGTCGGCGATGCTCATCGTGCGCTGCTGATGCGTGATGACGATGAGTTGCGCGTGCTCGCGCAGCTGGTCGAGCGCGTTGAGCAGGCGCGTCAGGTTCACGTCGTCGAGCGCGGCTTCGACCTCGTCCATCACGTAGAACGGGCTGGGGCGCGCGGTGAAGATCGCGAACAGCAGCGCGAGCGCGGTGAGCGAGCGTTCGCCGCCGGACAGGAGGCTCAGCTGCTTGACGCGCTTGCCGGCCGGGCTCGCCTCGACGATCACGCCCGTGGAAAGCATGTCGGCGGGATTGTCGAGGCGCAGATGGCCGGTGCCGCCCGGGAACAGCGTGGCGAACACCCGCTCGAACGCGGCGGCGGTGTCCTCGAACGCGCTGCGGAACACGTCGACCATCGTGCCGTCGATGTCCGTAATGAGCCGCATGAGGTCGTCGCGCGACTTGGCCACGTCGTCGCGCTGCCCCTTGAGGTAGCGGTTGCGCGTCTCCAGCGCCTCGTACTCCTCGGTGGCCAGCGGGTTGACCTTGCCGAGGGCGGCGAGGTCGCGCTTGGCCTGTTCGAGCCGCCTGGCCTGTTCCTCGCGCACATACGGGACGGTGTTGACCGCGGCATCGCTGTCGTCGTCGCGTTCGTCGTCGTTCTTGCCGACGTTGCCTCCGGTATCGATCACCGGCACGGGCACGTCCGGCCCGTAATCCCTGATCAGCTCGTCGATGCCGAGGCCCAGCTCGTCGGACACGCGCCGTTCGATCTGCTCGCATTCGGCGGCGTACCGTTCCCGATTCACGTCGAGCACGTGCTCGCGCGCGGTCAGGTCGGTGACCCGCGGTTCGAGTTCATCCCGCTGCGCGCGCAGCGTCCTGAGCTCCTCGTCATGGCCGGATGCGGCCGCCTGCAGGGCGTCGCGTCGGGCGGCGGCGTCGTCGATCGCCTTGCCGGCCAGTACGGCGACGGCGATCGCGTCGGAAGACACGCGGCCGGCGTGCGCGGCCTGACCGCGGCGGCGCTCGTTGGCCTGCGCGATGCGGGCGCGTCGTTCGGCGGCCTGCTTGGCCTGATCGTGCAGTAGTCCGGCCTGCCGCGCATATGATTCGGCCTTGCGCTGCGCTTCGGTCCATGCGATGGTGGCGGCGACCTCGTGATCTCGCGTGATGCCGAGCGCGGTTTCCAGTTCGTGCTCGCGCGCGTCGAGTTCGTCCGCATCGGCGGTGCCGTCGGCGGACGACTGCGCTGCGGCGAGCGCACGGTTCAGATCGTCGACTTTGAGCCGGTGCGTTTCGCCGTCGTCGTTGGCCGCGGCGAGACGGCCGTCCAGATCGTGCAGCTGCCGTTCGAGTCCGGCGGCGCGGTTCGCGGAGGCCTGCAACGATTCGGCGGTCTGGCGCGCTTTGACGCGACGTTCGGTGCATGCCGCCGACGTTTGGTCGACGGCGGTTCTCATGCGGTCCCGTTCGGCGCGGGCGCGTTCGACATCGGCGCCGAGGGTTTCGGCCTGGGCGGTCAGTTCGCGCACCTGCTGGAGCGCCTTGTCGCGCCGGGCGGCCAGCGACAGGTCGCTTTGCGACAGGGATGAGCCGCCGACCGCGCCGACCGCGTTGACGATTTCGCCGGCTTTGGTGACGGCCTGCGCGAAGCGGGGCGTGTCACGGCCGTTCAGGCTGTTCGGATCGTCGGCGGCGTCGGGGTCGAGCGTGACGGCGGCGATGGCTTCATCGAGCGTGTCGACGGCGGCCACGTCGGCGAGCAGCACGCGCACGGCGCGGGCCACGCCGGCGGCCTGTGCGGCGTCCTGCGCGTCCGTGTTCGCGGCGATCAGGTGGGAGGCGCACATGCGCTCCCGTTCGTCATGCTCACCGGACGGCCCGTCGTCGCCGGCCCCGTGCCCGTCTCCCCCGGCCAGCGCGCCGGCGAGCGGCGTGAGTACGACGGCTTTGCCGAGCCGGTCTTCGCGGGCCCGGTCGAGCGCATGCGCGAGGTTGCCGCGCGACGGCACGACGAGCGCGCCGGCGAACACGTCGAGCGCGCGGGCCACGGCGTCCTCCCAACCGTCGGCCACGCGGATGAAGTCGGTGAGGCGTCCCATGGCATCCACGTCGGCGTCGCGTTCGAGCGCGCCGGACGCGTTGCGGTTGTCGAGCGTGTCGCTCAATGCTTCGGCCTTGGCCTTGAGCGAGATGATGCGACCGTTGACGTCGCGCTGGCGTTCCTGCGCCGCGTCGAGCGCGTCCTGCGCGGCGGCGAGGCGCCGGCGGGCTTCGTCGAGCGCGGCGGTGCCGTCGTCGGCCGCGTCGGCGTCCGCGGCGCGCTCCAATGCGTCGCGCTGCGCCGCCGCCTCGGCCAGTTGGCGTTCCGTAGCGGCCCGTTGTTCGGCGAAGTCGCGGGCGCGGGTGTCCGCGAGCTGCACGGAGGATTCCTCGCGGGCGATCATTTCGCGCAGTCGGGCGATGTTCGCGTCGCGTTGCTGCGCGGTGCGGCGCAGTTCGCCGATCGTCTGCCTCAGCGAGGCGAGTCGGCGCTCGTCGCCGGCGCGCTGTTCCGTGGCCTGGTCGAGCGCGGCGCGCGCGTCGCGCTCAAGCTCGCGCTGCCGCGCGGTCTGGTCGTCCATCTCCTGCGCGCGGTGTTCGAGCAAGTCGGGATCGTCGCCGGCATCGTCGGTGACCTGTGCCAGCAGCGAACGTTCGCGTTCGGCGGCAAGCGAGGCGAGCGAACGCAGCCGTTCGCGCACTTCGGACAGTTCCTGCCACTGCCTGCTCGCCTGCGCGATGGCCGGTGAGGCTTGGGCGCTCATCGTTTCGACCTGTTCGATGCGCACCTTGGCGTGCGCGAGGTCGCGGCGCAGGCCGTTGAGTTCGCCGCGCACGGCCGTGAGTTCCGTCCGGGCGGCGTCGCGCTGCTCCATCGCGCGTTTCGCGTCGTCCGCGTACAGTCGCGAGCGCGCGTCGCGCAGGGTGATCTGGATGGCGTCGGCGCGGCGGGAGATGCGCGCCTGACGGCCGAGCGGACCGAGCTGGCGGTGGATTTCCGCCAGCAGGTCGTCGAGCCGGTTCAGGTTGGTTTCCGTGTTGGCGAGCTTGCGCAGCGCGCGCTCCTTGCGCTTGCGGTGCTTGAGGATGCCGGCGGCCTCCTCGATGAACGCGCGGTGGCCGCTCGGGTCGGCCCTGAGAATCTGGTCGAGCCGGCCCTGGCCGACGATGACGTGCATCTGCTGGCCGAGACCGGTGTCGCTGAGCAGTTCCTGAATGTCGAGCAGGCGGCACGGGCTGCCGTTGATCGCGTATTCGGATCCGCCGTTGCGGAAGATGGTGCGCGAAATCGTGACTTCCGTGTAGTCGATGTCGAGCGCGTGGTCGGTGTTGTCGATGGTGAGCGAGACCTGCGCGCGGCCGAGCGCGGGGCGCGACGACGTGCCGGCGAAGATCACGTCCTCCATGGAGGTGCCGCGCAGGTTGCGCGCGCCCTGCTCGCCCATCACCCAGGCGAGCGCGTCGACGATGTTCGATTTTCCGGAGCCGTTCGGTCCCACCACGGCGGTGATGCCCGGCTCGAAGCGCAGCGTGGTCGCCGAAGCGAACGATTTGAAGCCGCGCAGGGTCAGTTCCTTGAGATACATATGCTTGTGCTGGTTGCTGCCTGTCTGATGTGGATGCGGTCTGTCGGTCTATGGCGACCTGTCACGGTCCGTCGCGGCCGTTCAGGCGCCGGCCTGCGGCGCCTGTGCTCGCGACGAACGCGTTATTCGGCGTCCTGATCGTCGCCGCGCTCGTCGTCCTCCGCGGCCTCGCGCGCGATCTTGTTCAGGCCGAAATCGCCGAAGTCGTCGTTGTCGAAGTCCGGGTTCGCGTCCGTTTCGAAGTCGCGGTCGGCGGCGTCTTGATCGATCGCATCGGTCGCGGCATCATCCGTGCCGGTCGCGGCATGCGCGTTATCGCCGCCGAGATTCGGCTCGACGCGCTCGTGCTTCGGCTTGGCCAGATCGGGATTCATGCGTTCCTTGAGCAGGACGCGCGCGTCGCCGGCGGTGACGAAGCTGCCGCAGATGAGTACGCCGTGGCCGTAGCCGACGCCCGTCTCGTCTTCGGCGTCGACCATGTCGACGGCCTTCTGGATCGCGTCGGGCAGCAAATCCTCGCGTTCGACGCGGTCGCGGCCGAACACGCGCACGGCGACCTTCTCCAGTTCCTCGGCGGGCATGACGCGCTCGCGCCACGAGTTTTCGGTCACGACCACCTTGTCGAGGATCGGTTCGAGCACGCCGAGGTACTCCTCGACCTGCTTGTCGCCCATCATGGCGATCACGCCGACGAGCTGCTGGAAGTCGTAGCTTTCCTCGATGGCCGCGCGCAGCGCCTCGGCGGCGTTCACGTTGTGGCCGCCGTCGACGATGATGGTCGGCGAGGTGCGCACCTGCTCGATGCGCCCCGGCACCTTGACGCCGCTCAGGGCCTCGCCGACCAGATCGCCGTCGAGCACGCCGGAGACGGGCAGGACGACCTCGGCGGCGGCGAGCGCGGCGAGCGCGTTATGCGCCTGATGTTCGCCGAACTTGGCGATCGGCACTTCCTCGTAGCGGCCGCGCGGGGTGACGAGCGTGGCGACTTGGCCGCCGACGGCGGGGGCGCGCGAGACGACCTCCATCTCGTAGCCGTCGCGCACGAGCGTGGCGTCGTTGCGGCGCGCGGCCTCCTCGAGGATCGGCATCACCTCGTCCTCGTGCGGCTGGGCGCCGATGATCGCCGTGCAGCCGGGCTTGATAATGCCGGCCTTCTGTTCGGCGATCTTTTCGACGGTGCCGCCGAGCCACTGCATGTGGTCCATGTCGACCGGGCCGATGATGGCCGCGTCGGCGTCGAGCACGTTGGTGGCGTCCTGTAGGCCGCCCATGCCGACCTCGACGATCGCCACGTCGACCGGCGCGTCGGCGAACTTCCAGATGGCCATGGCGGTGAGCACCTCGAAGAAGCTCATCTTCGGCTTGCCCTGCTCGACCATCTTCGCGTCCACGAGCGCGACGAGGTCCTTGACCTGGTCCCACGTGTCGATGAAGTCGTCGTCGGACAGCTCCTGGCCGTCGATGGCGATGCGCTCGTTGATGCGTTCGAGGTGCGGCGACGTGTACAGGCCGGTGCGCATGCCGTACGCGCGGCAGATCGCCTCGGCCATGCGCGCGGTGGAGCCCTTGCCGTTGGTGCCGGTGACGTGGATGACGCGGAACGACTCCTCGGGATGGCCGAACAGGTCGAGGATCAGGTTCATCCGGTCGAGGTCCATGTTCGTGACGTTGTGCTCCGGCGGACGGTTCATGATGTCGCGCTCCACCTCGCGCATGGTCTCGTTGTTGCGGTTCGGATGCTCGAATGACATGCTTGCCTTACCCTCGTTCTGCTTGTCGTATCGGTTCTCGTATCGGTGCGGATCGGCCCGTATCGGCCTTGTCCCGGCTCAAACCACTCCATTCTAGCGATCTTGCGGCCATGCGGCGCGGCCGTGGTCCCGAGTGCGCCGAGGACGAACTAGGATGGGAGCGGTAACAATCGATCCTTTGCATCAAGGGAGTGCCGATGAGCGAAGTCATCACCGAAAAGGACAAGGAGTACGAGGCCGAGGAGAGCAAGTCCGCGCCCGGTCCGAACCAGCCGATGAACGACCGCGTGAACAACCGTTCGCTGCGTCCGAACAGCAGCTCGTTCAAGGAGTTCATGACGACCGGCTGGGACAATCAGGAGCCGGCCGTCGAGCCGCTCGAGTCCTCGAAGTTCACGCCGGCGCGTCTCGAGGCGCTCGGCAAGGCGTTCCCGGGCGAGCGTCTGGTGATTCCGGCCGGCCAGCCGAAGGTGCGCAACAACGACTGCGACTACATGTTCCGTCCGGACACGTCGTTCGCCTACTACACGGGTCTTGGCGAGGACTACGAGGCGGGCGCCGTGCTCGTGCTCAACCCGGTCGACCCGGATTCCGAGGAGGCCAAGGCCGGCAAGACCCATGTGGCCGAACTGTTCGTGGCGCCGCGCGCCGACAATTCGACCGAAGACTACTACCGCGACCCGCATTACGGCGAGTACTGGGTCGGCCCGCGCGCCGGACTCAAGGAACTGGCCGCGATGACCGGTCTGGAGACGCACGACATCGCGCAGCTCGCGGACGCGCTCGGCAAGGACGTCGGTTCGGAGGCGGGCGCCGTACGCGTGCGCGTGATCGCCGACGCCGACCCGCAGGTCACGTCGATGGTCGAGTCGGTGCGCGAGGCGAACGGCTTCGACGATCCGGACGCAAATTCCGCGGCCGACGACAAGCTGCACGAGTTTTCCGCCGAAGCCCGCATGATCAAGGACTCTTATGAGATCGGCGAGATGCGCAAGGCGATCGCCGCGACGAAGGACGGTTTCGACCGTATTCTGACGACGCTGCCGAAGGTCGTCGACCAGCCGCGTTCGGAGCGCATGCTGGAAGGCGCGTTCAATTCGAACGCGCGCGAGGAGGGCAATGGCCTGGGCTACGACACGATCATCGCGTCGGGCGAGCACGCGCCGATCCTGCACTGGATGCGCAACACGGGCGTGGTGCGCCATGGCGACATGCTGCTCATCGACGCAGGCGTGGAGGTCAACAGCCTGTACACGGCCGACATCACGCGTACGTTCCCGGTCGGCGGCAAGTTCACCGACCTGCAGAAGCGCCTGTACCAGGCGGTGCTGGACTCCCAGCAGGCCGGTTTCGAGGCGGCCAAGCCGGGCGCGACCTATTCCGACATCCACCACGCGTGCATGCGCGTGATCGCGGAGCGCCTGCACGAGTGGGGCATCCTGCCGGTCGGCGTGGAGGAGTCGCTCTCCCCCGAAGGCCAGCAGCACCGCCGTTGGCTCGCCTGCGGCGTGGCGCATCACCTCGGCCTGGACGTGCACGACTGCGCGCAGGCCCGCTACGAGTCGTATCAGGGCGCGAAGATCACGCCGGGCATGATCTTCACCATCGAACCGGGCCTGTACTTCGCGAAGAACGACCTGCTGCTGCCGCCGGAGATGCGCGGCATCGGCATCCGCATCGAGGACGACGTGCTCATGACTGAGCACGGCCCCGAATGGCTCTCCGCCGGCATTCCGAAGCAGATCGACGAGGTCGAGCAGTGGATGTCTGACCGCGCGACCGCTGCGCTGGTCTGACCGTTCCCTCTTTCCTCGGCTCCCCTTGTCAAGGGAGCTGTCGAACGCAGTGAGACTGAGGGGTAGTCAAGCGCCATGACGCACATCCTTCCGACTACCCCTCAGTCGGCTTCGCCGACAGCTCCCCTAGCAAGGGGAGCTTGTGTATAGACACGAAAGGACTTATCTATGCCAACCCCTGATTTCGTACTGAAACTCCGCAAAAAGATCGGCCATGATCTCCTGTGGCTCATGGGCGTGACCGGCTGCGTGCTGGACGATTCCGGCCGCATCCTGCTCGGCCGCCGCTCCGACACGGGCGAGTGGGCGATGGTTTACGGCATCAACGAGCCGGGCGAGCAGCCTGCGGACACGGTGGTGCGCGAGATCAAGGAGGAGACCGGCGTGGACGCGGTCGTCACCGATCTGGTCGCGGTCGTCTCCTCGGACAAGGTCATCACGTACGCGAACGGCGACAACACCATGTACATGGACCATTCGTTCCTGTGCACGGTCAAGCCGGGCGGCAACGCCGACCCGTTCGTCGGCGATGAGGAAAGCCTCAACGTCGGCTGGTTCGACCTCGACGCGCTCCCCCAGCCGCTCGCCACGAGCACCGTCGAACGCCTCGCCCTGTTCCGCCGCTACATCGACAACAAACGCCACGGCGACACTCACGCGTTCTTCATCACCGAAGGCCAGCTCCACTGACGAGACACAGGCCGTATCAGGTATCCCACGCAGACCTCCGTATGGATCGGCCCGACTTCCCCTATCGGCCGGCGCCGGTTATTGGATCAGTGGCGGATCGTCATGGTGTTCGAGCACGGCCGCGACGATCACGTTGATGGCGTAGCGCGTGTACTCCGCGAGATCGACAGGGCTGTCGTCTTCGGACGTTTCGGTCTCGTCGTTCTCATCTCCCTGCTGCAGCAGCCACTGATATTGCAGGCCGTCCATGACCGCAATGATGGCCGAGCTCGCCATCTCGGCCTCGGCCATATTGATGGTGGCCTTGCGTTCCTTGGCCATCTGGACGAACGAGGCCATGAGGTCGTTGCGCAGATCGCGGTAGCGGTCCCGGAAGTACGGCATACTGGTGTTCTTCTTGACGACCGATTCCCCGGACATCATGGTGAACAGGCGTACCATGCCCGGATGCTTGGCATTGTCGTCGGCCGTGGCGGCAAGATGGCGGAACCAGTCCTCGCCGTGGTCGATGTGCGTCTGCTCACGCCGCTGGCCGCCAGAAACGTCGCGGTTCTTCACCACTTCCATCAGCAGGGCGCTTTTGGATCCGAAGTGGTGGAGCACGCCGGCCCGCGTGAGACCGGTACGTTCGGCGATCTCTTCCAGCGTCCCGTCGTTGAATCCCTTTTCCGCGAACACCTGCGACGCGGCGGCGATGATCTCGCGTCGCTTCTGCTCGGTTTCCGGGCGGTGCTTGCGGGGTTTGCCCCCGCGGTCACGTTCATTGTGCTGCGCATTGTCCTGCATAATTGACCTACCTACTACGATCAGGGTTTCCCATGCGGCGTTTGACGGCCCGATCAGGTCGTCACGGCCGAACCGTTCCCGCGCACGCCCACCGGACGAGCCACGTCCTCACATAGCATGCCAGCCCGGGGAAGAAAAACAGCGCCACGAACAGCAGCCACGGCACGAACACCACCGACAGCACGGCCGTCAGCAGCACACACACCATCAGCGCGGATTGCAGCACATGTCCCAGTCCGGCACGGGCGGCCTCACGGAACAGCACCGCCACCGGAACGTCCAACGCCGGCCGAGACGCAAGCAGAGGAAATACGTTGACGCATGTTAGCATCCATACGGCTCCGACCACGTTCAGCGGCATCAGCACGTACTGGCTGCCGCCCGTCAGCATGGAGACGCCCCAGTATACGGCAAGCAACAAGACGAATCCGGCGACCACGATCAGCCACGCCGGCACTGCACGCCTCAAGGCACGCAGGTAGGCCGACCAGAAACGGGACGCGACCGGCACGGAACCCTCTTCGATCATGTCGAACCGCACGCGGAACATCGCCGCCGCACTCGCCCCGATCGTGACGATCGGCACGGAGCCGAACAGGAACAGCAGGCTCAGTTCCATCACCTGCCAGACCAGTTCAAGCGTGCGGTACAGCTTGCAGTCAATGGAAAACAGTTTCATCGCATACCATTATTCTCGTCGTTCCAGACCACGGTCAGCGCGGCCCTTGTCGGCATCGTCGCCGTGCGCGACGAACCGTCCACGCCGCGCATTTCCACGCCGACTCGCACGGCATGATCCGTGTCGTTGAACAGCACTGCGACCGTCGAACCATCCGTATTGCGGCAGGCCAGAGAACGCACGCCGGCGGTCTGATCGCTGTCGATACGCACCGCATTGGGCCGGATGAACTTGCTGAAATGGGCCAGACCGTAATAGTCCAGCGTGTATTCCACGGTTCGGTCGGCCTGATTGACGCGCAGCAGGCCACGACAGGTGCTGCGACCGAAACCGGGGACGACCGGTCCGTTGTGCTCGTCGAGCGCAAGGTTCCACAAGATGAACGACTTCGATCCGTTGCGCAGGATGTCGATACCCGTGCGCATGAGATTGCTGAATGCCGGCTCGAATTCAGGGATCCATTCGCCGCCGGACCCCTCGGTGAAGTATACGTCCTTGTCGGGGAAGATCGCCGCGACGCGTGACTGGCTGACAGGCCGGCCGCCATACCAGTGCCATGCGATGCCGTCAAACGCGTCGAACGCGTCGTCGAGCAGGTTCAGCGGATAGTCGATGCGATCCCAGTTGTGGTCGTAGCCGAACACGCGTGTGTCGAGTCCCGCCTTGCGCAGGGTGGGACGCAGGAAGTCGCGCACGAAACGCACCTCCCGATCCGCCGGCATCAGCATGCCCGGATAGTGGCCGGGCACGAACAGCGGCTCGTTCTGAGGCGTGACGGCGAAGACCGGAACCCCCTGTTCGGCGTACGCCTGAAGGAACCGCACAAAGTACCGGGCGTATACCTCGTAGCGGTCTTCCTTGAGCTCTCCGCCGATCATGGAACCGCTGGTCTTCATCCATCCCGGTGCGCTCCAAGGCGAGGCGATGAGTTTGAGCTGCGGGTTGAGTTCCATGGCCCATTTGGTCAGCGGGATGATGCCGTTCTCGTCGTGATAGATCGAGAAGTGCTCAAGTTCCATGTCCTCGTACCCGTTGGGCATGTCGTCGTAGCTGTAGATCGTGCGCGCGTAATCCGAAGCTCCCATCGGGTTGCGCAACAGGGACAAGCCGATGCCGAGTGCGGGATCGAACAATTTAGACATCGCGTACGTGCGATCCTCATCGTCGAGCACCTGTCCGATCAGGTGGGCGGACGCATCAGTGAACGACGCGCCGAATCCGTCGATACTCTGATGTCGGTGTCCGGGGTCGATGGTTATCGTCACGTCGACGGTGCCGGCCGTATCCCCTTCGATCGGCGTGAACATATGTTCCGGGCCGTCGGTCATATACATGGTGTTCATGAACGTGGTTTCCTTATTCATACGTGTCTGGACGCGAGACGTTTCCGGTCTGTCCCGTCACGGGGCAGACCGGAAACGCTGGCTTACTCGCTGAGCAGCTTCTCGTTGCTCTTAATCTTCTCGTTGCGCACCTTGTTGATGGCATCGATGTCGTTGTTCTTCAGGAACGTCTTGTACTGGCTGACGATCCTGTCGAACTGCTTATCCGAACCGGCCCGGATGAGCGAGACTAGCGTGGAGGACCATTTGGTCGTGATGGCCGTATATGAGCGCGCCTCCAGCGTGCCGGCGTCCGGTGCGATGTTCTCGATCTCATACTGCGGGGCTAGGTACTGCTGGTTGTGTTCCTGGAACTGCTTGATGGCGTCGGCGAAGGAGTCCTTGTTGAGCGCCTTGTACCGGTCGTGACCGAAGAGCACGAACTCGCCCATGCGGTATTCCTTCTGCCACTTCTCGGAGTCGTTCAGGCGGATCTTATCGGCGGCGGGTGTCCAGGAGACGGTGCCATCCGCGTTTTTGGTGTAGGTCTTGCCCTCGATGCCGTAGTTGACGAGCATTTCACCGTAATCGGACAGCAGGTAGGTGAAGACCTGGATGGCCTTGGACGGGTTCTTGCACTGTTTGGTGATGTAGCTGACGGTCCAGCCGCTCAGGCCGGTCTCACTGAGCGTGGGCTTGCGCCCCTTGGTGCTGCGAATGCCGTCGATGGCGACGTACTGGCCGTCCGGGTCGGTTGAAGCCCACTGCTGCAGGGGCGCGCTCTGGCCGACGAAGCTGGTTACCAGCATGGTGGCGTATTTGCCGGTGCTCTCCTTCTCCTTGAAGGTATCGCCATCATCGGCGAAGCTGTCGTCGGAGATGTTGCCGTCCTCGTGCACCTGCCGTAGCGTCTTGAGCCAGGTCAGGTAATCGTCGTCCATCTGCCGGTCGTAGAACGTGCCGTCCTTGCTCAGCGTGGGCACGCCGAGCATGTTCTGCAGCACGGTGTCGAGCGAGCTGTTGCCGCCGCTGAAGTCGTTGAATCCAAACGGCACGAGGTCGGGGAACTTCTCCTTGATGGCCTTCATGCCGGCGATGAACCCTTCGGGCGTGGTGAAGTCCTGGTCGCCGATGGCCGCGAGCACGTCCTTGCGAATGACGAACGCCTGCGAGGTGTGGATCATGCCTGACTTGTAGTCCTCGGACGTGTTGGAGTACGAAGGGTATCCGTGTGTCTTGCCGTCGGAGAGCTTGAACCAGTCAAGCGTCTCCTTCTTGGCGACCTTCATGAAGTACGGGTCGTATTTCGCAGCAAGGTCCTGCAACGGGTACGACCAATTCTTCGCGGCCTTGGCAACGCGCGACGTACTATCGAACACGGTGATTACGTCGGGCAGGTCGCCGCCGGCGAAGTACGTGTTGAGCTTGGTGTCGTCGCCCGTGACGAACTTGATGTCGACGTTGAGGTCCTCCTTGATCTTCTTGGTGATCAGGTCCTGTCCGAACGACTTGTTCCACCAGTCGGCGTTCACGTACCAGGTGAGCGTGTTGTCCTTGGACGTGTCCGACTGCCAGGCCGGCTTGTCCGCGGAGAGCGTGTACGTGGGGTCGGGCAGGGCGTCGACCGTGTTCGTGGTGTAGGCGTTGTCGACGCCGCAGGCGGCCAGCGGGGCAACCAGAGCGATAGAGGACAGGCCGATAATTACGTTCCGTATGATGCGAGTGTGCTTCATTGCTGTGTTCCTTGAGTTCATTGCCGTTTCAACCCTTGACTGCGCCGAGCATCGTGCCGCCGACGAAGTAGCGCTGCACCAGCGGGTAGAGCACGAGAATCGGCACGATCGTGATGATGATGGTCGACAGACGCACACCTCGCGTGGTGGTATCCAGAATGGCCGAAGCCATATTGCCGTTCTCCGACGCAGCCTGCGACTGCATGATGATGTTGTATAGGCGCATCTGCAGCGGGTACAGTTGCTCGTTGTTGACGTACAGTTTCGTGGTCATGAAGTCGTTCCACTGAGCGACTCCGTGGAACAAGCCGATTGTGGCCAGACCCGGCATCGACAGCGGCAGGATGATTGACGTGAAGATACGCCATTCGCTCGCACCGTCGATCTTCGCCGACTCGATGAGAGATTCGGGGATCTGACGGAAGAAGTTCATCAGAATGATCACATCGTAGTAGCTGAACAGCGCGGGAATGATGTACACCCAGAACGTGTCAAGCAGGCCGAGCGACTTGATGAGCAGGAATGTAGGAATCATGCCGCCGCCGAAGAACATGGTGATGATGCCCATCGCCGAATAGAACTTGCGCCCCCTGAGATACGCCTTGCTCATCGGGTAGGCAAACAGCGCGCAGAACAGTGTATGCGCGATGACACCAACTGTGGTCTTCGCCACGGAAATGAACAGAGCGTTCCACATGCCGTTGTTGGTGAACACGGCCTTGTAGTTGTCGAGCGTGAACTTGTCAGGCACCAGCGCGAGCCCACCGGTCGAGCCAGACGCGGAGAACGATGCGACGACGATATTCCACACAGGCACGGCAATCAGCAGCGTGAAGATGACCAATAGTGTGCAGTTGACCATGTCAAATGCACGGGAGGAGTGGCGGATGCGACGCTTGGGATCAAGCGCGAGCGATTTGTCTTGTACCATGATGCTGCTTCCTTACAGTACCGACTGGTTGTCGTTGATTTTCTTGGTGACCATATTGGTGATGACCAACAGAATCGCGGAAATGACCGAGATGCCAAGTCCGACCGCAGTGGCGTAGGAGAAGTCGCCTTGCGTCATGCCCATGCGGTAGACGTACGAGTTAATGACCTCGGCCTTGGCCTGGTTCTGAGAGTTCATAAGCACGAGGGTCTGGTCGAGGTTCGAGTTGAGGATGCCCGAGACCGACAGAATCAGGTTGAGCGTAATCATGTTGCTGATACCGGGCAGGGTGATGTGCCAGATGCGCTTGATTTTCGACGCACCGTCGAGTTCTGCCGCCTCATACAGGCTCTGGTCGATGCCGGCCATGGTGGCCAGATAGAGAATCGTGCCCCAACCGGCTTCCTTCCACACGTCGGACAGCGATGCGATTCCCCAGTACTTGTCGGCGTCAAGCAGGTAGTTCGCGCCGGCATTAATGCCGAAGACATGTAACGTCGAGTTCAGCAAACCGTTGGAAGACAGCCAGCTGATCAGCATACCGCCAAGGATGATCCAAGAGAAGAAGTGCGGCAGATAGGTAAGGGTCTGCACGATCTTCTTGAACGGGCCCCATGGCACCTCGTAGATCATCACGGCGAGGATGATCGGCAGAATGAATCCGAGAATCAGCTTGATGACGCTGATGCCCAGCGTGTTGACGACGGAATCCCAGAAATAGGAGTCACCGAGGATGATTTTGAAGTTGTCGAGACCCACCCATGGGGCGTCGCCAATCGTGTCCACAACGGTGTAGTTCTTGAACGCCAGCACCAATCCGTAGATCGGGATGTAGTTGAAGATGATCATGAAAATGATACCTGGCAACACCATGATCTGCAACTGCCACTGGTAGAAGAAGCCCTGCCACCAGCGCGCGAACCGCACGCCCAACGACGCGCGTTGCCCTGCAACAGCCATGCCTGTTCCTTTCCTTGTCTCGTGGATGCGCGACAGCGGTGCCGTCCCTGGCTTTCTCTGCATTGAGGGAATCCACTGCGCTTCGACATCTGAAGTATATTACTCAGAGTAATCGAAGTCAAATCCATGAATCGCGGCAGATTGTCACTATTTTTCGTTGAAATTTCAGCTTTTTAGTCATATATACACCCACGCCGCAAAAAACACGTTAAACTTACTGTCAGTAACTCAATATTAGTTGTTCCTTGCCATGCCCACATACGGCAACGGGCGGAACAATCGCAGACCAAAGGAGGAAACCATGCGCCCAGCAGCTGCACGGCGGGCACGCCACAAGCCGACAACCTCTGAGGACCCAACCGTTGTATCCACGCGATACGGCCTGCTGAAAGGCCTTTGCACGGTCAACAACAAGGGGCCGGAGGACCTCGTCGAATACCGAGGCATACCCTATGCCGAACCGCCGGTAGGAGCGTTGCGCTGGAGACCACCGCAGGATCTCAAACCCTGGAAAGGCGTGCGCGAAGCCTATCACTACCAACCCATGCCCATGCAGGACCTCGAATCCGACATTGAACCGTGGTGCTCCGACTTTTACTACGGAACCGTTCCGCAGACGAGCGAGGACTGCCTCTACCTCAACATCACCACCACACAGTCCGCGTTGATCGACACGATCAAACGGCCGGTTTACGTATGGTTCCACGGAGGAAGCCTCGACAAGGCGTATGCATACGAGCAGGAAACAAACGCCGCGGCTTTTGCAGCCCACGGAATAGTCGTCGTCAGCGTCGAGCAACGACTTGGAGCTTTCGGCTATCTCGCCCTAGAGCAATTATCAAATGAACAGGGCCATAGCGGCAACTACGGTCTGATGGATCAGATCAAGGCCATGCAATGGATAGTCGACAATATCGCGGCCTTTGGCGGAGATCCATCCAGCATCACCATCGGCGGACAATCGGGCGGCACTACCAAATGCATGGCGATGGCGACCTCTCCCAAGCTGTCCGCACCAATACGGGGCATGATTCTCGAAAGCGGGCTGAAATGGACCGATACCTATCAATCCCAATCAGCTGCCGAACAACGAGGAGCCATCTATCTCCACGATCTCGGCCTCACCCCAGACATACCGCTGGATAAGCTACGCTCCATGAGCGCCGAACAGCTCATGGATACCGACAGTGCAGGCTGGACGGGCCATATAACGCAGGATGACAATTACATTGTCCATGCATCGGCGGCCGATGCGATACGCGCCGGGGCACTCGACTCGATCAACATACTCACGGGCACCAACTACGGCGAAGGTGACAACCACGGAATCATCACGGCGCAGGATTTCTACGCCCACTATCGGCAACTACTTGGAGACCTATACGACGAATATGACTTCAGAAACCTTGTCACCGTCACCGACCAGACCGCAGCGTATACTGCGCGTGAATTGGAAACATACGGGCTCGGCACCAACGGCGGCAGGAATTTGATGGTCGCCCGCGCCTTCGGCAGGATGATGAACAGACGCATCGGCAGCAAACAGGCCACATACGCCTATGTGTTTTCGCATATCACCCCGCAAAGCATTGGTGACATCGGCACCGTCCGGTCCCGAGCAGCAAACTGGGCATGGCATTCCAGCGAACTGTGGTACACCTTCGACTCGCTGGATGCCGGCGTGCCGCCGACACGTCAATGGACCGCCTACGACCGAATTCTGGCCAAGCAAGTCAACGCCTATTGGTCCAACTTCATCAGGACCGGCGTTCCCAATGGTCAATCCGAGGGAATCCCATTGCCTGCATGGCCTAAAGCCGACGACTCGCTGGGCTACATCGATCTGGGCGATGGCATACAGGGTCATGTCAAGGAATCCTCACGACTGGAGCAGCTTCTCGACGAATACGCCACCAAGGCATTCGAACTGGGCTGAATCAACAGCGAAAGCCGACGATTCAGCGGAGCCTTCATCACCGCTCCGGCCACCATCACACATCAGCACATCAACGAAAGGAAACCAATCATGGACGAAACAGCACACATCGCCGATCTCATCGCGACCCGCACACAGGAACGACACCTGAACGTGTACTACATACAAACACGACGAGCCGGAAAAATCACCGCCGACTTGCACCGACTTCCACGCAAAACCCGACTGAACATGTACTCCGTCAGCAAAAGCGTCACATCCATCGGCGTAGGACTGGCCATTCAGGAAGGATTGACCGAACTCGACGAACACATATGCGACGCTCTTCCCGAATACGTTCCAGACAACCCCAGCACCAATCTTCAAGCGGTCACCGTGCGAGACCTGCTCACCATGAGCTCCGGGCTTCGCGATCCGCTGTTCTTCTCGGAGGACGAGAACCGATACCGGGTTCATGACTGGATCTCGTACTTCTTCCATGCCGATTTCGCGAACCAGCCGGGTACACGGTTCCTGTACAGCAATTTCAACACCTACATCGCCAGCTGCATCGTGGAACGACGGGCAGGACAGAATCTACTGAACTACCTGCGCAACCGTCTGTTCGAGCCTCTAGGCATCGGCAATCCGGACTGGACACTCTGCCCGCAGGGTCACGTCCACGCCGCCAACGGCCTATACCTCACCATCGACGAACTCGGCAATTTCGGACAGATGCTCTGCCAGAACGGTGTCTTCAACGGTCTGCATCTCGTCGACGAACGATATGTGCGGGATGCGACGACCAAACACATCGACACCGACCCAGACCATAAGGAAAAAGCGAGTCACTCATACGGATACGGGTACCAGTTCTGGATGGCGCCGTGGCCGGGAGCCTTTCTCTGCGACGGCAGATACGGCCAATATTGTCTCGTCATCCCCGACCAGGAAACCGTAGTCAGCATCATGTCGATGGACCCCAATTACGGCGAGATACGTGACATCATGCTGGACAGTACCTCCGAAGCTCTCTCGATCTAATCCTGCATCCCCTTCTTCAGGTCCGGCTTGTGTACCGCGCTTTTCCTTCGTTCGAATGGAGGAGTGCTATGGCAGCATGTGTTCGGCGTCGATCAGGTGCAGGTTGTCCTCCAGTTCGGCCTTGCGTCGGGTGGTTTCGCTTGCAGGGTGTTTGGTGAACAGGTAGTAGATCCGATCTCCAGGCTCCTTGACCAATGGCGATCTGCTTTTGAGCGTGTCGATGGTTTCGGTCTCGTTCACGCTCTCACGCCATTTGCATTCGCCCAACAGCACTCTGTGGTTGAACGAGTCGGCCATGACGATGTCGATGTCGGCCTGTTCACGGCGCATCGGGTCGTTGCCCCACCATTTACCCATGTTGGTCGGAATGAACTCGTCCTGATCGTCGCCGTAATGCCTCAGCAGCCACTGCTGGCACATGGTCTCAAACTGCTGGCCGACATACGTGTCGAACGCCGGCCCCTCGGTGCCGACACGGCCGGCCGCGCGCCCACGCTGCGCGTCGATCATCTGCGTGGCCGGCGCGACGAACCGGTACCAATACGCGAAGAACGGGTCGCGCATCTTCCACAGTCCCTTGCGGGAATGGGCCGGGTCCTCGCCGAACGGGACCTGCCGTTCAACGATCTTCAACTGTTCGAGCGTGCGCAAGTAGGCGCCGATCGCATTCTGCTCGATGCCGGCATATTCGGCGATCTCCTTCGGGCGGGTTCGGCCGGATCCGATCGCATCAAGCACGGAACTGTACGCGGCCGGCTCGCGCAGCTCCTGGCGCAACAGCATCACGGGCTCCTGATAGAGCAAGCCGGACTGGCTGAAGCACTGTGCCATGACATTCTCCCGGAACGACTTCGTCGGGTCGATCTGCTCGAGATAATAGGGCGTGCCGCCGAACACCGCATAATATTGGATGAGATCCTTCCAATCGGCGTTTCCGGGCATCATGCGGCACGCGTCGAACAGGCCGAACGGCTTGAGCTGGATCTGCGCGTTACGCCGGCCGTACAAGGGACTGTGATAGCCAAGGACCTTGCCTTCCATAAATCCCTCGTTGCTGCCACACAACACCATCATGACCCGGGTGCCCTTGAACTGGTGGTCGATGGCTATCTGCAGAGCGGACGGCAGACTCGGCTCCACGGCGGCCGCGTACGGGAACTCGTCGAACACGAACACGAACCGCCGCCCATCCTCGCCGGCTTTCCTCGCGACATACGAGAACGCGTCCTCCCATGTCCTGAACGCCCCGCTGTCCTCGGTCTCCCCGAAGAACCGGCGGACCTCCGTGGAAAAGCCGCGCAGGTTCATCGCCGCGCTTTGCTCCTTGGCCGTGAACCACAGCGTCGGACGATCCTCGCAGAACCTGGACAGCAACGCGGTCTTGCCCACACGGCGCCGACCGTACACCACGATCATCTGGAACTTGTCCAACGAATAGTGGTAGCCCAGCGTGTCAAGCTCCTCATCCCTGCCAACGAATTCCATATGCTGCCTTCTTATTCGCAATGTGTCTTATGTAATGTTCATACAGTAACATTATATACAGCAACATTAAAGTTAAATAATGTTAGCAAGGAAACACAATACTTACTGACAGATTAACGGAACATTGCGATGCATCGCACTTGGGCTTATTCCCACTCCCGAACGCGGGCACGGCAACGCCGAGACATCCGCTCCCCGTATGATGGTGGTTTATGAGTGTCTCCTCCCTTCTCGACGGCGAGCTGCGCGAGTATGCCGACCGCCGTTTCGCCGAACGAGCCGATCTGATCGCCAAGCTTCCTGCGGCATCGTCGCTGATGGATACGTTGTCCGGCGACCGGCTGACGTTGATGCGGCTCGCCTACGGCACGCTGCCGGCCAACGACGTGATCGACTGCGATCCGGCCGTGCTGCTCTCGTTCGCGGACCATGCGCTGATGCTGCGCCGCACGATGCCGTGGACGCGGAATCTGCCGGTCGACCTGTTCGTCCATTACGTGTTCTGGCCGCGCATCAACAACGAGGCGCTGGCCGACTGCCGCCCGCTATGCCACCGCGAGCTGGCCGACCGCGTGCGGGGTCTTGACGCCACCCGTGCGATGCTCGAGACAAACTACTGGTGCGCCGAGCACGTCACCTATCATCCGTCCGACAACCGCACGCTCAACGCGATCGGCGCATTGAACCTCGGTCTTGGCCGCTGCGGCGAGGAGTCGACGCTGCTGGTCACCGCGCTGCGCGCGATCGGCATTCCGGCCCGGCAGGTGTACACGCCGCGCTGGGCGCACTGCGACGACAACCATGCGTGGGTGGAGGCGTATGTGGACGGCCGTTGGCGGTTCCTCGGCGCGTGCGAGCCGGAGGAGGTGCCGGACCGCGGCTGGTTCGACAAGGCGTCGACGCGTGCGATGCTCGTGCATGCACGTGTGTTCTGCGATTTCTCCGAGGGCAACGTCGACGCGTCGGCGAGCGCAGGCGGCGACGGCACGATGCTGCTGTGTAATCTGACCTCGGATTACGCGCCGACGACCGATCTTGTCGTCACTGTGACGGATGACGATGGGCAACCAATCTTAGGCGCGAACGTGGCGTTCGAATTGCTGAACATGGCCGAATACTATCCGATCGCGACCGCGGTCAGCGACGGTCAGGGACGTGCCTGTATGACGCTCGGCAAGGGCAGCATCCGCGTGCACGTCAGCCACGACGGCGCGTTCGCCGACGTCATCGTCAATACCGCCGACACCGATGCCGTCACCGTCGCACTGCCGTCCCAGCCGAACACATCCTCCTCGTCCTCTCGACCGGACGAAACCTCTCTGTCCTCTCAATCGAGCGACTCCTCACTGTCATCTCGACCGAGCGCAGCGAGCGGAGAGATCCTGTCACCCATCGCGTACAATTCCCCATCATGGGCACCCATCGATCTTGTCGCTCCCCCAAGCGGCACGCCGCGCAGCCTGCCATTGACCGACGAGCAGCAGCGTCGCACGATCGAACGCCGTGCACAGGCCGAGTCGATGCGCGCCGCACGAGTGGCAGCGTTCGTCGATCTTGTCGATCAGTCAACCCGTCGGACACTGGCCGATCGATACCAATCCGTATCGCCCAACGCCGCCGATACCATCTCATCTCTGCTGACCACTGCCGGAGCCAACGCGCCCGTCATCGTGTCGTTCCTGCTCGCTGACACCGACGACGATCCTGGCATCGCCGACCGTGACCGTCTCGCACTGCTGTCGGTGCTGAGCGTCAAGGACCTGTGCGACGTGTCTGCCCCCGCACTCAATGATGCCATTCATTCCGCCTCCAAGGTGCGCGACTATGCGCTGGACGTCGCCCTGTCCGACATCGCGCAAGCCGACCGGTACGATCTGTACGCGCGCTACGTGCTGGGTCCGCGCATCGGCAACGAACCGCTGACCGGCGACCGCACGCGGCTGCAAGCCATGCTCGAACGCACGGCCGACACGGATGAACTACGCGCCCGGCCACAGCTCATCCGTCAGTATCTGCTCGATCATGTCGACGCCGCGCAGTCCGGGGAGGAGACGCCGGAGCCGATCTCCCCCACCGGCATGCTGACGGCCGGCATCGGCACGCCGCGTTCGTTGGATACCGCGTTCGTGACCGTCTGCCGCGCGTTGGGCGTGCCGGCGCGGTTCGATCCGCAGACCGGCGAACCCGAGTATTTCCAAGGCAATGCGTTCCATCATCTGCCGGCGACGCACGCAACTGATGATGCAGCCGCAACGGCTGAACGGATGGCGACGCTTACCGTCGTCGCGCCGACTGGCGAGCACCCCGCATACGGCACGGATTGGAGCATCGGCCGACTGGTCAGCGACGCGCACGGCACCGATTTCGCGTCGCTTGACCTGTGGGAGCGCGCGTGGGACGGCGATCGCATGCCGTTGACGGTTGAAGCGGGACTGTACCGGCTGATCACCACGGTGCGGCTGCCGAACGGCGGCCAGCAGACCAACGAGACGACGTTCCGGCTGAGCGCCGGCGGCGAGCTGGCGGTGACGTTGACGATGCGCGAGCCGAGCGAGGACGAGTTGCTGGAACATATCGTCGTCGATGACGTGACATTCCACGCGGCGGTATGTGATGACACGAACACGGCCGATGACGGAACCGAGACGGCATGCGATCGACACGATGGCCACGCCGGTTCGGATGAGACACGTCGTCTGTCGCAGCTGCTGCCCGACCGCGCGATCGTCGCGATCCTCGACGCGCACGGTTCGGAGCCGAGCATCCATGTGCTCGACGAGCTCGTCGCGCGTCTGCGCCGCGATGCGCACGACGACGGTTCCGCCGGCGACGACGCGGCTGACATTCCGGTCGTGTTCGCCG
The DNA here is from genome assembly GCF_019331735.1 of Bifidobacterium miconis. GTDB lineage: Bacteria > Actinomycetota > Actinomycetes > Actinomycetales > Bifidobacteriaceae > Bifidobacterium > Bifidobacterium miconis. The sequence continues at coordinate 91,018 of NZ_JAHBBH010000005.1, read as the reverse complement.
CATGCCCGGTCGACGCGCCGCTGAGCGCCACGCTGCGTTCGATGTTCGACCGGCTCGGCGACGGCTCCCCCGCCGTGTGGCGGTGCGACGCGACGACCTACGAGCGGCTGACGCGCGGCATGTACGTCGACCCCGACAAGCTGCCGATGATCCTCGTCGCGCGCAAGGAAGGAGACCGCATCATCGGCACCTACGCCTCCACCGGCTACAACGTCGGATCCGTGGATCTTGCCTTCCGCCTCGCGACCAAATAAACGAAAATGGCGTCGGATGTCACGATCCGACGCCATCTCACACCGTACGCAAACCGGCTACTTGAGCTTGCGTCCGGCGCACCAGACCTCTTCGACCCGCCAGGTTGCCGGATCGGTGAGCAGCAGATCGGCGGCGTAGCCGGGGGCGATCAGGCCGAGCGGCGCTCCGGTGACCTTGTTCGGCTTGTCGAAGCCGAACGCGCGGGCCGGAGTGAGCGTCGCGGCCTCCACGGCGGCGGATGCGTCGAAGCCGAGTTCGATCACGGCGCGGCGCACGGCGACCTCCAGCAGCAGCGTCGAACCGGCGATCGCGCCGTTGGAGACGAGCCTCGCGTGGCCGTCCACCACGTTCACGTCGAGCGCGCCGAGCTTGTACGCGCCGTCCGGGCAGTCGGTGGCGGCCATCGCGTCGGTGACGAACGCGATGCGATGCGGCGCGAACCCGAAGCCGAGCTTGACCATCGGGTTCTGCGCGTGGAAGCCGTCGTTGATGAGTTCGATGGTGACGCGCGGGTCTTCCACGGCCGCCGGGATCGGACCCGGCTTGCGGTGGTGCAGGCCGTTCATCGCGTTGAACATGTGCGTCATGATGCCGGCGCCCGCGTCGAAACCGCGCTTGGCGGTCTCGTAGTCGGCGTCGCAGTGGCCGACCGCCGGCACGACGCCGGCCGCGGCGAACTGCCTGATCGCGCCGATGCCGTGCGGCAGTTCGGGCGCGATGGTGATCTGCCGGATGCAGCCGTCGGCCGCCTCGAGCAGTTCGTCGACGAGTTCGGGCACCGGGTCCTTGAGGCACTCGGGATCGTGCGCGCCCTTGCGGGCGAGCGCGAGGAACGGGCCTTCCAGATGCGCGCCGAGAATGTCCGGACGCTCGTCCATCTTGGCGCGCACGTTGCGCACGTTGCGTTCGATCACGTCGACCGGGTTGGTGATGAGTGAGAGCACCTGACGGGTCGTACCGTGCACGGCGTGACCGGCGCGCGCGACGTCGATGCCGTCCGGACCGTCGTCGAACGACTTCTCCCATGCGCCGTGCGCGTGGATGTCGACATAGCCCGGCGTGAGCACGCGCCCACCCGCGTCGATGATCGCGTTGTCGTCGGCCGGATCGATGCCGACCGAGCGGCAGGCGGATTCGAACGATTCCTCGTCGGTGCCGGTGGCGACGATCACGCCCTGCGCGTCGGAAACGGCCCAGAAGTGGTCTTGCACGCCACGCGCGTCGATTTTGCGCGCGCGGTGGATGGCGACGGGCGACGGCTTGCCGGTCAGCGCGGCCGTGACGCGGGCGACGGTCTGTTCACGAGATTCAGTCATGCGGATTCCCTTCCATGGACGTCAAACGGGCTCCCGGCAAAGGAGCCCGTTTGACGAATCGGATCAGATCAGATGCCCTGCCACGCCGGCTTGTGCTCGAACGCGTAGCGGTAGTAGTCCTTGTGACGCAGGCGGCTGGCGGCCTCCTCGTCGATGATGACGGTCGCGTGCGGGTGCAGCTGGAGCGCGGAGGCCGGGCAGAACGCGGACACGCCGCCCTCGATGGTCTCCTCGATGGCCTCGGCCTTGCCCGCGCCGAACGCGAGCAGCACGAGGTGACGAGCCCTGAGGACCGTGCCGATGCCCTGCGTGATGCAGTGGGTCGGCACCTGGTTGATGTCGTTGTCGAAGAAGCGCGCGTTGTCGATGCGGGTCTGCTCGGCGAGGGTCTTCACGCGCGTGCCGGAAGCAAGCGAGGAGCCAGGCTCGTTGAAGCCGATGTGACCGTCGGTGCCGATGCCGAGGATCTGCACGTCGATGCCGCCCGCGGCCTCGATCGCCGCGTCATACGCGGGGCCGGCGGCGGCGATCTTGTCACCGTCCTCCAGCGGCGCGCCGTCGAGCACGTCGCCGGGCACATGCACCTTGGCCGGATCGAGGCCGAGGGGCTCGACGACCGTGCGGTGGATGGTGGAGTGGTAGGACTCCGGGTGGGTCAGCGGCAGGCCGAGATATTCGTCCAGCGCGAATCCGCGCACCTGGCTCACGTCGATGGACTCCTCGTGCACGATCTTGGCGAGCGCCTGATAGGCGGCCAGCGGGCTGGAACCGGTGGCGAGGCCCAGCACCGCGTTCGGCTTGGCCTTGATGAGATCCGCGACGCAGCGGCCGTAGATCGCGCCGGCCTCGGCCTCGTTCTTGACGATGATGACTTCCGTCATTGGAGCATCCTTTCCTTGCTGTTGCCGCATCCCGGCCATGAACCGTACGGGATCGTGCGGCGCCTGTGATATCCGCTGTTTTGCATGAAGTTTGCCGGCATGGGCCAACCCATCGGCATCCTTAATTGTTAATAATACTTACATAATTGAAAATCCGCCATCTATCGGCGTTTATCGGACTGTCGCAACGCTTGCGAACGGTACAATAGAAAGACAGTTTGTCAAAGATGACCGCTCTTGGCGCCGCGTACGGGCACAAACACCGCATCGTATAATGCAACACGCAGCACGAAGCCGGGCCGAACGGCCCGACGCGGGACGGACAGCCACCGCGACATGCCGGCCCAGACGGGCGCGCCAAGACGCAGCCACACGCATACGAGAACAGGGAGCAGCGACCATGAACGACCACATCCGCGCGGCATTCCCGCTGCATACCCCGGGCAAGACCGCCAAGGCCAGTCCCTCCGACGTGCGGCGCAACAACCGTTCGCTCATGTTCGGCCTGCTGTTCCCCGACAGCAGCTATTCGCGCGCCGAGCTCGGCCGTCTCACCGGCCTGTCCCGCGTGGCCGTCTCCGACGTGGTCAACGACATGCTCGACGAGGGGCTGATCTGCGAAAACGGGCATGAGTCCTCCACCGGCAAGGGCAAGCGCGGCACGCTGCTCAGCGTCGACACGACGCGCCTGCGCGTCATCAGCATCGATCTGTCGCAGGCGCATCTGATCCAGGGAGCGGTCACCGACCTGCTGGGGCGCCCGCAACGGCGCATGGAAATCGCGCTCGGCCCGGACAGTCCCGTCAGCACGGACGCGATCGTCCAGCTCGTCGACCAGCTGGCCGCCGACACGCTCGAAGCGGTCATCGGCATCGGCATCGCCGCGCCGGGCGTCATCCAGTCCGGCGTGATCCGCGATTCCACGGCGCTCGGATGGCACGACGTCGACCTGCGCGGCATGCTGGAATCGCGTTTCGATGTGCCGGTCGTCATCACCAACGACGTGACCAGCTCCATGCTCACGGAACGGTTCTTCGGACAGGCCGGACCAAACCTGCTGTTCGTCAAGTTCGGCCGCGGCATCGGTTCGGCCACGCTCATCGACGACGTGACGGTGGTCGGCGAGCACCATGCGGGCGGCGAGATCGGCCACATCTCCATCGACCCGGAGCGGGGACCGCTCTGCCCGTGCGGCAAGCGCGGCTGCCTGGAAATGATGATGACCCCCGACGTGCTGCGCGAGCTCATGCGCGAGGCATCCAAGGACGAGCGTCCGATGATCATCCGGCAGGCGGCGGAGCGTTTCGCCTCGGCGCTGGCGATGCCGGTCGGACTGCTCGACATCGCCGACGTGTGCGTGTACGGCCCGCCGGACATCATCAACACCACGTTCCTTGAGGCCGCGCAGCAGCGGTTCGACCTGACCACGGCGTCGTCGTTCCACGCGCACACCGTCATCCGCCGCTGCCAGTGCGGCGCGGACATCACCTTGCGCGGCGGCGCGATCGCCGTGGTGCGCGACCACATCGAACTGCACTAGGACCCGGCACGAAGTCGCCGCCCGCGGTCACCAAGACCACGGGCGGCGACTTCGTGCATGCGACTGCGGAACCGCTATGCGGCGTATGCCGCACCGATCGCGCCGAGCGGGGCGTCGGCCGGCACGAGACGCAGACGCGCGCCGAGCTCCAACCCCTTGAGGAACGGGCAGGACGTCTCGCGTCCGTGCAGTTCGTCGAGGATCACCTCGAGCAGCGGCGCACCGGTTTTCGCCATGCCGCCGCCGATGATGATGAGCCGCGGGTCGACGGACTGGGCGACGATCTGCAGCGTGTCGCCGATCGCGTGCGTCACCATGGCGAGCACGCGTCGCGCGTCGGCGTCGCCGGACCGCGCCTTGCCGATGAGATCGGGCATCGGCGGCCTGCCGTCGGCGGTCGGCCACAGCCGCGCCACGGACGCGCCGGAGCACACCGTTTCCAGGCATCCCTGCTGCCCGCACGGACAGTCGAATCGGTTCGGATCGACCGGCACGTGGCCGACTTCGCCCGCCGCGCCACTGTAGCCGTGCTGCAGCACGCCGTCGACGAGCACGCCGGCGGCAAGCCCGGTGCCGAAATTGAGAAAGACGACGGTGCCGGCCGTATCGTCGCCGCACAGCACGCGCGCCGCGCCGACGGCCGCCGCGTTCACGTCGTTGTCGACATGCACCGGCACCCCGCCGAGCCGTTCGCTCACCAGCGGACCCAAGTCGAGCGTGTCGATGTCGAGATTGACGACGTTGGCGATGCGTCCGGTCGCCGAATCCACCCGTCCGGGCGTGCCCATGCCCACGCGGGCCACGTCGCCGAGCCGTTCGCCGGCGACCTCGCGCACCAGACCCACGACGTCCGCGACGACGTTGTCGCCGCCGCGACGGGCCGGCACGCGATGCGACGCGACGACGGCATGCGACGAGTCGAGCAGCACCGCCTCGATTTTCGTGCCGCCGATGTCGACGCCGACCAGATATTGCCGTTCGGTCATGATCATGCCCCCTTGCCGTTGTCGGAATCCGCATCGCCGGCATCGGAACCGCCGGACTCCGATTGACGGAACCCGAGCGACGCGAGGAATGCCAGCGTCTGCTCCCTGCGCTTGAACACGGCCGTGTTGCCGAGGATGCGTTCGCAGACGCTCCCGAGTTCGTCGCGCACGGCGGCCCGGATCGCGTCGCGGTCGCGCGAGCCGTGCAGCGCCGCGTTCAGTTCGTCCCACACCAGCGTGAATTCGCCCACTTCGTCCGGCAGCGAACGGCCTTCGGCGAGCGCGTCCTCGATCGCCGCGAGCTGGCCGACGAGCCGGCCGGGCAGAATGAACAGGCCCATCGCCTCGATGAGCCCGATCGGCTCCTGCTTGACCGGCCAGAATTCGGGATGCGCATGGAAGACGCCTTCCGGGTATTCGTCGCTGACCGCGTTGTTGCGGAAGATGAGGCTCATTTCGTAGCCGCGCGCGGTGCGGATCACGCTGGGCGAGAGCGCGGACTGGCGGTTGCCGTCCGCGTCGTGGCTGGCAATGCCGGCCGCTGCGTCGTCGTAGTCGACCCATGCCTCGCGGATCCGGTCAGCGACGTCGACGATCGCGTCGCGCGAGCGCGAGACGACGCGCACGGCGGTACCCGGCCAGTCGAGGATGTCGACGGTCGCGTCCGTGCGATTCGGCGGCGCGAGCGTCGCCCATGCCGCGGCCTTGAACATGGGCAGGATCTCGCCGCCGCCCTGATAGTGGTCGTGGGCGAGCACGGAGCCGCCGATGCGCGGCAGGGCGGCGTTGCAGCCGAGGAAGTAGCCGGGGAACCGGTCGACGAAGTCGAGCAGGTGCCCGAACGTGTCGCGGTCGACGTGCATGGGCGTGTGCCGCATGTTCACGCAGATACCATGCTGGTCGAAGTAACCGTACGGCGAGAACTGCCAGAACCACGGCTCGCCGCCGAGCGTGACGGGGATGGTGCGCAGCGTGCGCTTGGCTCGTCCGGCGAAGCCCTCGTTCTCGTGGCAGATCGTGCATGCCGGGTATCCGCCGGCGACGGCATTGCCGGCCGCGGCCTTCTTCATGTTCTTGAACTCGGGTTTGGCGAGGTTGATGGTCACGGTCAGGCCGTGCGAGTCGAAGCGCGGGTTGCGCGCGAGCGCGGCGCGTTTGACGTAGTCGCCGGCCACGCAGTAGTCGTAGAACCAGCGCATCGCGTCCATGCCGCCGCGCGGGGCGGCGTCCGCGGGTTCGTCGTCGTCCGTCACGGTGTTGCCGGAGCGTTCGATCGCGGCGAACCGGCGCTGGATCGCGGACGGCGCGGCGCACAGCGCGCCCATGACCGCGTCGGCGTCGTCGCCCCAGTCGTCGGCGTCGAGCAGCCCGGCCGAGAGCAGCGCGTTGCGCAGCACGGCGAGCAGGTCGTCCACGTCGCGGCCGTTCGCGCCCGCCCCGGTTGGCCGGTAGGAGGACAAGCCGAACCGCGCGAAGATGCGGTTGCGCGTCCAGTCGGCGTCGCGCGCGTCCAGTTCGAGCTTGAGCCGCGCGTGGTCGACGAGCGCGTCGATCGCCGCGTACACGGCGCCGTGCGCGACGTCGTGCGCCGCGGTGTCCCGTGCGTCGCTCATCGGTGATCGCCGCCTTCCATCACGTCGGCGACGATGGCGCGCATCTCGTCGGCGCGTGCTTCCATCTCCTGCACGAGCTTGATCTGCGTGCGCGAGCGGACGAGGTTGTGTTCGGGGTATTTGGTGGCGAAGTACACGTCGCCGGCGATGTAGTCGGCGAGGAAGCGCATGCCGCATTCGAGCGTCATCATCATCGCGCCCATGGGCAGGAGTTCGGCTTCGCGCGGCGTGATGCTGGCGCGCAGTTCGCCGACGAACCCTTCCGTGTAGGCGCGGAACAGTTCGGGGCTGAAATGCACCTTGTCGAGGTCGGGCTCGTCCTCGAGCGCGGTGGAGGCGCCGAAGCGGATCGAGTCGCCGAAGTCGTAGAGCATGGAGCCGGGCATGACGGTGTCGAGGTCGATGATGGCGCGTGCCTTGCCGGTGGTTTCGTCCATGAGGATGTTGTTGAGCTTGGTGTCGTTGTGCGTCACGCGCAGCGGGATCGTGCCGTCGGCGAGGCCGTCGGTGATGGTCGCGACCATGCCGGCGTGGTTCAGGTAGAACGCGATTTCGTCGGGGCAGGTCGCAGCCCGTCCGCTGGCGTCGGCGGCGACGGCGGCCTTGAAGTCCTCGAAGCGGTGAGGGGTGTCGTGGAAGTGCGCGATGGTTTCGGTCAGCTCGGACGCGTCGAAGTCGGCCAAGCTGTTCTGGAATGCTCCGAACGCGGCGCCGGATTCGCGGAACACGTCGGCGTTGGGCACGAGGTTGTAGGAGACGGTGCGTTCGATGAAGTCGAAGACGCGCCACGCTCCCCCGTCGTCCGCTTCGAACCATGTCGCGCCGTCGCGCGTGGGGACGATGTCGAGCGTTTCCTGTCCCCGTTCGCGCAGGAACGCGGTGACGAGTTCGATGTTGCGCATGAGATGCACGGTGTCGGGGAAGATGGACGTGTTCATCTTCTGCAGAATGTAGCGTCGCCGGTCGGTGACCACCAGATACGTGGTGTTGATGTGGCCGTCGCCGTACGGTTCGATGCGTTCGGCATCCCCGACGAGCGCGAATCGTGCGGCGATGTCGGCGAGCATGGCGTCGTGGTCCGTCATGATGTCCTCTTTTCCGTGTGCTGATGGGCGCGGGCTGATCGCGATCGGCCGCGCCGCGGATCGCCGTGCCTATTTGTTAAGTATATATACATTTCATATTGCCGCAGTACGTCGCGTTTCGTTCGTACGGCTTCATTGCCGCAGACGATCATGGTAAAGACCATTGACATCATGGCGACGGACTGCAGGTGCAGCCGAAGCGTATGGCCCGTCACGCGTCGGGAGTGGGTCGGCGCGCGACGGGCCGGTCTTGGTTGGCGGGTCGGCTGGTCCCGTCGTCAGATGCGCCGCCAGGCGATGGCGCTGGCATCAAGGTCGAAGCATTCGCTCTCGCCGTTTGGCAGTGCCACTTCGGTGGTCTGAGGACGGTCGGTGTTGTTGATCACACAGTACCAGCCGGACTTGGGGAAGCGCGCGACCTCGCATTCGGGGTTGGTCGAGCTGTAGGCCGCATACCGGTCCTCGTGCCGGCTCGCATGGAACAGGATGCGTTCGAGCAGTCGCGCGTTCGCGGCCGAATACGGCAGGCCGGACACGTATACGCCGCGTCCCTTGCCATAGTCGTTGACCGCGAGCTGTACCTGTCCGCCGTCCGCGCGCAGCAGGGTCACGCGTTCGTTGACCGGGAACGTGTTCGGGATCGGCTCGCCGAAGTCGATGCCGCCGAGCGGCGCCTTGCCCTGACCTCCGCCGCAGCCCGACAGCGGGATGCGGTAGCCGGCCCGCTCCCACGCCTCGCGCGCGGCCGGATCGACGTGCACGTCGGCGGTGATGAAATGGTCGGCCACGACGGGCGGGAAGTACTTGTCCACCGACAGGGTCTGGAACCGCTCCTCGTCCACGCCGAAGACGTCGGCGAGCTGGAAGAAGCGGCCCTGATGCCATTGCGAGCTCGGTTCGCCCACGCCGACGAGCGCGCCGCCGGAACGCACCCACGCGCGCAATGTTTCCGCAAGCCGCGGATCCTTTGCCCAGATGTCGCCGCCCGAGTACGCGGTGTCGACCGGGCCGCCGGTGATGATCACGTCGATATCGTCGTCCACGCCGTGTTCGAGCACGTCGTCGAAGCTGACGAACCGCACGTTGACGCGCATGCCGGACAATGATTCGAGGATGCCGTAGTACGAGGCCGTCTGCTTGTTGGGCAGCGCGTGCGCGACCGTGTACGCCATCCACGAGCGCATTTTGCCCCAGCTGTTGAGAATGGCGACGTTGAGCTCGCCCTCGGCGGCCTCTCCCCCGGTCCTCTCGTGGATGTCGCGGAATTCGTCGGCGATGTGCGTGACCGCGTCCACGAACTTGGGGAATTTCGCGGCGAGCGACAGGTAGCCGCCGTAGCCCATGCGCGCGATCGGGCTTCTCAGGATCGCGCGGCGGGCCTTGCGCCAGTTGTCCCACGCCTCGATGCTCGGGTCGTTGCCCTCGTAGAACGTGTCGGGGAAGAAGTACGGCAGGAAGCGGCCTTCGGTGTACTTGACGCCTTTGATGTCGGCGATCATGCGCGTGGTGGTGCCGTCGCCGATCGAACCGACCACGGTGTCGAGGCCGAGGTCGCCGAAGCCGTCCTTGTACGGTTCGGTGCCGATCCACTGGTCGCCCAAAAACATCATGGCTTCCTTGCCGGCCGCATGCGACATGTCCGCCAGCTTCTTCACGTTTTCGCGCACAAAACCGGACAGGAAGTCGATCCAGTCGCGCTGCGCCCTGCCCGGCACGCGCCACGCCGAGTTGTAGCAGCCTTCGTCCACGAAGTCCTCCGCGCGCAGGCGGTAGCCGTATCGTTCCTCGAAGTCGTCGAGCGCGCGCGGCGAGACCGTGCACGAGCAGCCGAACCAGTCGACGATCTTTTCCCGGTGCTTGGGATCGAAGATCAGCGTGAACTGGTAGAAGAACGTGGTGAAGCGCACGACATCGGTGTCCGGATTCTCCTCGAGCCATTTGGCGAACGTGTCGAACACGAACCTGCGGGTGGCCGGATGGTAGATGTCGAACGGGATCTCGTGTTCCTTGTCGCCCCAGTCGTTGGTGAGGTGATTGTACATTTCGACCGGGTCCCAGATGATGTAGGCGAGGAACGAGACGGTGTACTCGTGCATCGGCGTCGCGCCGGTGACGCTCACCGTGTGCGTGTCGATGTGCACCTCCCACTGCTCCGGATCGACCACCGCGCCCGTGGTGCGGTCGATGACCTCCCAGTATTTGGCGGGGTTCGCATCGTAGTTCGGGGTCAGCTGCTCGGCGAAGAAGCCCTCCATCAGGTCAATCGACACGTGGTCGGTTTCGGCGAGCACGCGCTGGGTGAGCAGGTAGACCTGAGGGGTCTCGTCCATGTGCAGGGTGATCCACTCGTTGTGCGCGCGGGTCGGGAAGTACGCGCTGTAGATCTTTTTGCCGAGCTTGCGCACGGCGTCGTCGAGTTGGGTGCCGTCCGAGTTGCGGATCGCGTCCGCGCCCCATAGTTCGGCGAGTTCCTTGGTCTTCTCGGCGAAGTTCGATTCGCTCGGAAGGGTGAAGCGTCCGGTGGTCATGAAATCTTTCTCCTTTATCCTTTGACGGCACCTGCGGCGAGGCCGGCCTGCCAGTAGCGCTGGAGGCCGAGGAAGAGCACGATCACGGGCAGCACGCCGAGCAGCGCGCCCATCATGAGGGCGCCGCGCTCGTTGAACGTGGCGAGCGAGACCATGCCGTACAGGCCGAGCGTGACGGGCTTGAGCGTATCCGCCGAGATCATCATGAGCGGCAGCAGGAAGTTGTTCCACGTCGCGACGAACAGGAACAGGAAGATCGTCACCATGGCCGGCGCGAGGATGCGCAGCACGATGGTGAAGAAGATCCTCGCCTCGCTGGCCCCGTCGATGCGCGCGGCCTCGAGCAGTTCGTTCGGCACCGAGGTCTGCGCGTACACGCGGCCGAGGAAGAAGCCGAACGGCGAGACGCAGCACGGGATGATGACGGCGAGCATCGTGTCGGTCAGGTGCATCGCGTGGAAGATCGAATACTGCGGGATGGTCAGCAGAGCGGCCGGCATGAGCATGCAGCCCATGATGACGCCGATGGCGAGGTTCTTGCCGCGGAAGTTGAACTTGGCGGTGGCGTAGCCGGCCATGACGGCGACGAGCGTGCCGACGGCGGCCGAGACGCCCGAGTAGATCAGCGAGTTGAGCACCCAGCGCCAGAAGTTGCCGCGAGTCCAGCCCAGCAGCTTGCCGTAGTTGGTGGCGATCGCGTTCGGCAGCTGGTCGAGCCCGACGGCGAACCACAGGCCGTTGCTGCCGGTCATCTGGCTGGGCGTCTTGGTGGACGCGATGATCGCCCAGTAGATCGGGAACAGGAAGTAGATGAGCGTCAGCACCAGCACGACGATGGTGACGGTCTTGACGGCCGCGGACGGCTGCATGGAACGCGGCAGGTCGTTGGCGTGCAGGTCGCGGATGCGATCGGCCTTTTTGCGCGCGCGCAGGGCGGCGCGTTCCTTCTGGGTCATGCTGCTCATTCCTGGTTCACCTTCCTTTCGGCGAGGGCGTACAGCGCAGCGAGAATGCCGGCGATCAGCGCCATGACGATGGCGATGGCCGAGGCGGGGCCGTCACCGCTCGGGGTGAGGGTGCCGCGCGAGGTGTAGAGGGCCATCATCATCGGCGTGAACGACTTGGAGATGCTCGGGTCGGACACGGACATGATCTCCGGCTCGTTGAACAGCTGGATGGTGCCGACGATCGACAGCAGCATGGCGAGCAGGGCCGCGGCGCGCACGTTGGGCAGCTTGATGCGCATGGCGATCTGGAATCCGTTCGCGCCGTCGATGCGGGCGGCCTCGTACAGGTCGTGAGGGATGGCCTGCAGCGCGGCGAGGAAGATCAGCATGTTGTAGCCGGTGAACGTCCAGGTGGTGATGTTGGCCATCGAGCCGATCACGATGTTCTTGGCGAAGAAGTCGACGTTGATGCCGATGGCCGCGAGCCCCTTGACGATCGGCGAGATCTGGCCGTTGTACAGGAACACCCAGATGATCGAGGCGACGACGCCGGGGATGGCGTACGGCAGGAAGTAGCCGAGGCGGAACACGGTGACGCGCTTGACGATGAACGAGTCGAGCAGCATGGCGAGCGCCAGTGCGGCGATGATCATGAACGGCACCTGAATGAGCGTGTAGAGCAGCACGCGGCCGATGCCGGACCAGAACGCGGCGGACGTGACGACGTACTGGAAGTTCTGCAGGCCGACGAACTTGTTGACGAGCTTGCCTCCGCCGTACGCGCCGCCCCCTTCGGCGACCTGGCGGAAGAAGCTGGAGTAGATGGCCCAGACGATGGGCAGGATGAAGACGAGCGCGAACAGGATGGCGAACGGGGCCATGAAGGCCCAGCCGGTGCGGTTCTCGCGCTTGGCGGCGTCGGAACGCTTCGGCTTGGAGGATCCGGCCTTGGTCGCGTTCGCCGCATGCGTGGTGTCAGTCATGGGAACGACCTTTGCTTTCGGATGGGAAGATACGATGCGATTCATAAGGAAAGGCCGGAGCGTTGGACTCCGGCCTTTCTTCAGATGGTGTGGGAACGGCTGTCATCTGCCGGAAAAGGCCCGGTCAGCAACCCGTGCGTCACTCCTTGACGGACAGGTTGAGGTTCTTCAGCGTGTCGATGGAGGTCTTCTGTGCCTCGGAGAAGATGTCCTCGACCTTGCCGGAACCGTCGACCGCCTTGGCCGCGGTCGTGTTCATCGCGGCGGCGACGGCGGAGAAGCCCGGCATGTAGGTGAAGTCGCCCATGTTGTTGTTCGCGGTCTTGAACTCGGCCATGATGTCCTGGCCGCCGAAGAACTCGGCCCACTTCTCGGGGGCCTTGGCGTCGGCGGTGGTGGCGGCCGGCACGAGGCCCTGGGAGACGAGGTCGGAGATCTGCGTGTTGAACCAGTCGAGGAACTCCATGGCTTCCTTCGGGTGCTTGGAGGTCTTGAGCACGGCCACGCCGGAGCCGCCGTCGGGGCCGGTCTTGCCGGCGTTGCCGAACCAGTCGCCGAGCTGGGTGACCTGCCAGTCACCGGCGCCGGTATCGCCGGCGGAAGCCATGAACAGCGGGGCCTCCCATGCGGCGGCCACGGTGCCGATCAGCGAGCCGTCCTGCAGCGAGGCGTCGAAGGAGGCGTCCCAACGGGCGTTGGTGGTGGCGGCCTTCGCGTCGATGAGCTGCTGGTAGAGGTCGGCGACGGCCTTGGAACCGTCGGTTTCGGTGTTGACGACCCACGCGTCGTCCACGACCTTGTACCAGCCGCCGGAGGCGCCGGCCAGGCCGGAGATCATGTTGCCGGCCTCATCGGGCTGGTAGGACATGATGTACTTGCCCGCGGCCGCGGCCTTCTTGGCGGACGCGATCATCTCGTCGGCGGTCTTCGGCACGGTGATGCCGAGCTTGTCGAACTCGGCCTTGTTGTAGAAGTAGACGAGCGGGCCGGTGTCCTGCGGCAGGCCGAAGTACTTGCCGCCGACCTGCATCAGGGAATACGGTCCGGATGCGAAGTGGTCCTTGTACTGCTCGGCGTATTCGGTGACGTCCTGCAGCATGTCCTTGGTGAAGACCTCCGGCAGCTCGGCGTAGCCGACCTGCGCCAGATCGGGCGCATTGTCGTTCTTGACGTCGGTCTCGAGCTTCTTGATCATTTCGGAGGCCTTGCCGTCGAACTTGGTGGCCTTGACCTGGATCTCGGGATGCTCCTTGTTCCACTTGGCTACGATGTCGTTGACGAGCACCATGCCGTCGTTGTCGGGCAGGCGGTGCATGTAGGTGATGTTCACCACGCCGCCGTCGGACGAACCGCCGCCGGACGCGTTGTTGTTGGTGCTGGTGTCGGAGCCGCAGCCCGCAAGTCCCATCGACAGTGCCGCGACGGCCGAAAATCCAGCCAGTAGCCTCTTCTTGTTCATCATGATTCCACTCCTCTTCGAGTTGTCTGGCTGCCACTTCACTGTGACAACTGGATTTAGATTACATCCCCCGCTCTTAAATGTCAACTATCTTTACATTAACTGCGTGTTCCCATGACAACCATTGGAATTGCGCCATCTCTCCTTGCGCAACTACCCTTACGTACCACATTTAGTAAATCTTCTTAACAAAAACTTCGGCTTTCCATATTGCGGTGCGCATGCGCCGACGTGCCCGTCGTTTCGGAATCGCGCTGTCGCGTGATGCAATGTTGCCAGCGGCAGCGGAAGCTGCCGCCCGAGCAAATGTTCAACGCGCCGCGATGCTGGCGGAGCTTCGGTATCCTGCAATGATGGACAGCCTTCGGCTGACCGTGCCATTGGCTCGCTGCCGCTCGCTCCATGCCCAGAAGCGCCTCTGATGCTGGCGGCAGCCTCGGCCACCTCGGCTGAGGGGACCAAGGCTCCGCCAGCATCATAGTGCGTTGAACAATGGCAAGCGCGGCGGCTGGGCCGCCGCCGGGAACATGGTATTGCGCGCGAGCGCAATGCCGATTTCATCGCATTCCAACGCGATGCCGAGATTGCGCCACCGCGCAATCCCACGGCAACACAGCATCACACGGCAACGTGATCCCGACACCACCAGACAACGCCCAAGCACAGCAAAGCCCGAAGAATCAAAACCCCGATTCCGAGGAATCGAGAGCGGAACGGAAAAACACGCAGAACCGTCAGCGCATGGCGGCGACCGCGGCGCGTACGACGGCACGGTCCGTCTTTTCTATGCGGGCGTCCGCACCGCCGCCGCCCGGGCCGCCGGGGGACGGAACGGTCGTTTTGGCGCTCATGTGCACGGCGTCGACGCCGGTGGCGCGCAGCGCGGGGATCGAAGGGACCGTCACGCCGCCGCCGGCTTCGATCTGAATGCGCCCCGCCGCATGCGCGACGAGATCGCGCAGACGATCCAGCGCCTGCGGGGCGGTGGGAGCCCCGCCGGAGGTGAGCACGCGCGTATAGCCGAGTTCGATGAGCGTGTCGAGCGCGGCGAACTGGTCGGGCACCACGTCGAAGGCGCGGTGGAAGGTGATCTGCACCCTGCGGTTGCAGCGCTCCGCCTCCGCCCGGGCCTCGTCGGCCAAGCGCTCGGCGGCAGCCACGTCGACGGTGCCGTCCGGCTTGAGCGCCCCGATCACCACGCCGGACGCCCCGGCGAGAATGGCCGAACGCACGTCCACGGCCATGACGTGCAACTCCCCCGCATCGAACACGAACGCGCCGCCGCGCGGTCGGATCAGCGCCTGCACCCCTTGCGGCACGCCGACGTGCGCGCACGATTGGATCAGTCCGAAACTCGGGGTCACTCCCCCGGTGGCTCCGAGCGCCATGCACAGCTCGACGCGATCCGCGCCCTCCTCGAGCGCGATGATCGCGCCGTCGACGTCCTGTACCGCGATTTCCAGTGTCATGCCATCTCCTTCGATGCTCTCTCCCGCGTTTCAACTGCCCACGCACGGGACGGAACCGAGCGCGTCACGTTCCAGATTGTCGCATCGACGCGACCGTGGCAAATCGGCGACACGCCGTTCGTCAATCGATTTGCAGACATTGATTAACGGCGTTAATATATAAACATCGTTCAGCTTCAACGACGAACACATCACCGCCGATCCAAGCACGACGATACCGCACCACAACCGCACGCGCCACGCGACGACGCAACGAGCCAGCAAAGGAGCAGGACATGGCAGACAACGGCATCACCGCAACGTCCATCGCATCCGTCTCCGAAGCCAACCGCTCGCGCATCATGCGTCACCTGTACCGCAACGGCGTGTGCTCCCGCGCGCAGATCGCCGAGGCGCTGGGACTCACCCCGGCCGCCATCACCAAAATCACCGCGCGGCTCATCGAAACCGGCGTGATCCGCGAGACCGGAGGCATGGAGGGGCGCAAGAACCGCCGTTCCATTGGCCTCGAGCTCAACGTCGGCTCGTTCCACGTCGTCGGCGTCAAGTTCGCCCGCAGCATCGTCCAGATCGGCCTGTTCGACCTTGCCGGCACACCGCTCGACGTGCGCGAGCTGGACAAGGTCACCGAGGACACGATCCCCGCCACGCTCGCCGACATCCATGAGACAGTGGGCGGCATGCTTGACGCCGACCCGTCGATCGTGGCCGTCGGCATGGCCGTGCCAGGCCCGTATCTCAAGGATTCCGGCCGCACCGCGGTCGTCTCCTCGATGCAGGGCTGGAAGCGGGTCAACTTCCTCGACGAATTCTCGCACGCCTTCCGCGTGCCCGTGTTCGTCGAGCAGGACGCCCGCGCCGGCGCGCTCGCCCAGTGCCTGTTCGACCCGGTCAACGCCGGCGCCGACTCGCTCGCCTACTACCTGATCGGCGAGGGCGTGGGGCTCGGCGTCGTCGAACGCGGCCGCATCATCGACGGCCATCTCGGCGCGGCCACCGAACTCGGCCACGTCAGCGTCGACGTCGTCAACGGCCTGCCGTGCGAATGCGGCAACGTCGGCTGCCTCGAACGCTACTGCTCGGCCACCGCCATCCACCGCATGATCGTCGAGGCGGGCGACCTGATCGACGGCGCGGACCGGCTTACGCACGCGCAGGCGTGCCGCGAGCTGTTCGCCAAGGCCGCGGACGGCGACGAACGCGCGGCGGCGATCGTGCGCAAGGCCGCACGCTACATCGCGTTCGGCTGCGTGACCATCATCAACATGTTCAATCCGGAACGGATCGTCATCGGCGACATCGGCGCGGCGGCCGGACCGCTGCTGCTCGACGTCGTGCGAGAAACCGTCGACCGGCACGTGCTGCCCGAGCTCAATGAGTCGACCGTCATCACGTTGTCGTCGCTGCCCTCCGACGCGGCGCTCGGCGGCGCGGCGGCGGTGGCGATCGACCGTTTCCTCGAACGCCCCTCGGCGTTCCTCGAGCCCGCCTGACCGGCGCGCCAACAAGATTTGCAACTACAATCGAAAGTGCAAGTGCCCGCGTCCGCACGGTCGCGGGCCACAAACAAGAAAGGAACCATCATGGCCAAGCCCATCGTCCTGTCCCTTGGAGAACTGCTGTGGGACATGCTGCCCGGAGGCAAGCGCGCAGGCGGCGCCCCCGTCAACTTCGCGTACCACGCGATGATGAACGGCACCGAAGGCTGGTCCATCAGCGCGGTCGGCGAGGACGAACTCGGCGACGAGCTGCTTGTGGAGGCCGAGAAGGCCGGCATCCACACCATCATCCAGCGCAACGCCTGGCCAACCTCCACCGTCGAGGTGGCCCTGAAGAACGGCATCCCGGAGTACACCATCGTCAAGGGCGTGGCATGGGACCACATCCTGCTCACCCGCCAGCTCATCGAGGTCGCCGAGAAGGCCGACGCCGTCTGCTTCGGCACGCTGGCCCTGCGCTCCCCCGAGTCGCACGACACCATCGTCGAGCTGCTCAAGCACACCAAGCCGTCCGCGATGCGCTTCTTCGACATCAACCTGCGCGGCGACCACTACTCCAAGGAGCTCATCGAAGAGCTGCTCGGCTACGCCACCGTGTTCAAGATCAACGACGCCGAACTGCTGCTGCTGCGCGACATGTTCGACATCCGCGGCACCTCGGACGACGAGGCCTGCCGCTGGTTCATGAACGAGTACGGCCTGGATTACATCATCCTGACCGGCGGTTCGACCTTCTCCACCATCATCTCCAAGAACGGCGAGTCCTCCACGCTGAACACCCCGCACGTCGAGGTCAACGACACCGTGGGCGCCGGCGACTCCTTCTCCGGCACGTTCACCGGCAAGATCCTTACCGGCGCCACGCTGGCCGAGGCCCACCGCGCCGCCGTGAACACCGCCGCCTACGTGTGCACGCAGGCCGGCGCGTGGCCGAAGTACCCGGAGGTCATGCCGGACTACCTCGCCGAAGCCGGCGAGTGACCGGCCGCACGACCGACACGTTGACCGTCTGACCGATCAGATCGTCGAACGCCGTCTTTCCCGCCCCCGGGACATATTGTCCGGGAATGGGAAAGGCGGCGTTTTCGCATATGCGGGCAGGCGCATGTGCGCGCTAACGACATGCCGGGCACGCGGGAAAAATCCGCCGAATTCCGCCCATAGAACCGGTTCGACATATACTGGACGAGGTTGTGCCTCCAGCCCGCATCGCCGCGCGGCCCGAAGGCCGGCCGACAGGGCTCATTTTCCGAAGGAGGACTCCCATGAGCATTCGCGACACCGTCACCGGCGTGCAGCACGTCGGCATCCCCACCACCGATCTCGAGGGCACCATCGCCTATTACGAGAAGCTCGGATTCGAATGCCTCGGCATCTACCCGAACGGCGAGGACCGCTGCACGTTCCTGCGCCTGAACAACCTCACGCTCGAGGTGTGGACCATGAACCCGACGCCGCTGGAAAACGGCGCCATCAACCACTTCGCGCTCGACTCGACCGACATCGAGGCCTCGTTCGCCGAGGCGCAGAAGCTCGGCCTGAACTTCGTCGAGGGCTCCATCCAGCACATCGACACGTTCTGGGAGCACGGCATCCGCTACTTCAACGTGCTCGGCCCCAACCATGAGGTCATCGAGTTCTGCCAGATCATGTAGCTTTCCGGGCGGCCAGAAGGTCACAGGCCGCCGACGTCAGCCATCAGAAACCATTGCCTGCATATTCGAAAAAGGGGGACTTTTATCATGGGCAAGACCGCTGACAAGACCACGCCGTGGGTGGAAAGCCCCGACGGATATCTCGACCGCACGCCGGTGCTCCAGTTCGCGATGACTTCGGTGCTGTTCGCCTTCTGGGCGATCGCCTCGAGCCTGAACGACGTGCTCATCACCCAGTTCAAGCCGGTGTTCGAGCTGACCGACATGCAGACCGCGCTCGTGCAGAGCGCGTTCTACGCCGGATACTTCATCATCGCCATCCCCGCCTCGCTGTTCATCAAGAAGACCAGCTACAAGGTGGGTATCATGACCGGCCTCGCGTTCTTCGCGCTCGGCTGCTTCATCTTCTTCCCGGCCTCGCGCCTGATCACGTACGAGATCTTCCTGTTCGCCATCTTCGTCGAGGCGATCGGCCTGAGCTTCCTCGAAACCTCGGCCGACACGTACGCCACGCTGCTCGGCCCGAAGCGCCTGAGCACGCTGCGCCTGAACGTCGCGCAGACCATGAACGCGCTCGGCCTGCTCACCGGCGTGCTGCTCGGCAAGTACTTCGTGTTCCAGGACTCCAACCTGCACACCGAGATGGAGAAGCTGCGCAAGACCGACCCGCAGGGCGCGCTCGACCTCGCCTCCGAACAGCTCGGTCGCACGCTGCAGCCGTACATCGTGGTCATGATCGTCATGCTTGTGTTCATCGTGCTGTTCGCGATCGTGAAGTTCCCGAAGTGCCGCCCGCAGACCAAGGAAGGCGACGTGGCCAAGGCCACGCTCGGCGAGACGATGAACTACCTCGGCCACAACGGCCGCTTCTGGCAGGGCATCGCGATCCAGTTCATCTACATCGGCGCGCAGACCGGCATCTGGTCGTTCACCATGCGACTGGCACTCAACGTGTCCGAGCAGGCCGGCGCCCCGATCTCCGACCGCGAGTCGGCGAACTACATGATGATCAGCTACATCATCTTCTTTGTCGGCCGTATCTCCGCCTCCTACCTGCTGTCGAAGTTCCGCGAGACGCGCGTGCTGGCGGTCTACATGATCGTCGGCTGCGTGGTGCTCGTCGGCACGGCGTTCGTGCCCGGCATGGCGTCCGTCTGGCTGGCCGTGCTCGTCTCCCTCTTCCTCGGACCGGGCTGGCCGACGATCTACTCGCGCACGCTCAAGACCGTCGAGGACCGCCGCCACACCGAGACCGCCGGCGCGATCATCGTGATGGCGCTGGTCGGCGGCGCGATCCTGCCGATGGCGCAGGGCGCGCTCTCCGACGCGGTGAACATGCAGTTCTCGTTCATCCTGCCGGCCATCGAGCTGCTCATCGTGGGCCTGTACTTCGTCTCCGAGTTCAAGCGTGACAAGTACACCCCGGCCCAGCTCAAGGCCATGACCGAGAAGGGCGAGATCGCCAACTGACGGCTCCTTTTTCGGAACCGATTCCCACTCTTTCTTTCCAGGGACACGGGCCCCGCTTCGGCGGGGCCTTTTCGTGTCTCCTGTTCTATGGCCCGCCCACCGCCTGCCTTACGGCGCTCACGCATGGTTTCCATCTCCCCCGGTCAGTGGATCACCGCCTTTTCGCGCATGATGGCGTGTCGGGAACTAAACCGATTTAGAATAGTCCCGACAACATTGATTAACATCGTTAACAAAGAAGTTAGGCGGACCACCATGGCATACACCGAGATCCCCTCCAGCGTGGCGGCGTTCATGCAGCGCATCACCGACCTGTGCGGCGAGGAGCACGCCGGATGGGCGGAGAACTTCAACGCGTGCTTTGCGAACACGCTCACCACCACCGTGAACCGCCACGAGGACGGCACCACGTTCCTGCTCACCGGCGACATTCCCGCGATGTGGTTGCGCGATTCGACCGCCCAGCTGCGCCCGTACCTGCCCATCGCCGCCGAAGACGACGATCTGGCCGCGATGATCGAGGGGCTGGTGCGCCAGCAGTTCCGCTTCATCAACATCGACCCGTACGCGAACGCGTTCAACGAGACGCCGTCCGGCGCCAGCTGGGACAAGGACGACCGCTCCGACTTCTCCAGCCCGTGGCTGTGGGAGCGCAAGTACGAGGTGGACTCGCTGTGCTATCCGATCCAGCTCGCATGGCTGCTCTACGCGAACACCGGCCGCACCTCGCAGTTCGACGACGAGTTCGTCGCCGGCGTGAAGCGCATCCTCGACGTGTTCGAAACGGAACAGGACCATGCGGCGCGCTCGCCGTACTTCTTCGTGCGCGACTGCGACATCCCCACCGAGTCGCTCGTCAACGACGGCAAGGGCTCCCCCGTCGCCGTCACCGGCATGACGTGGTCCGGCTTCCGCCCGAGCGACGACGCGTGCACGTATCACTATCTCGTGCCGTCGAACATGTTCGCGGCCGTGGTCATGGGCTATCTGGAGCGCATCTTCGGCGGCGACGTGCTGGACGATCCGGCGATCGCCGGCCGCGCGGCCGACCTGCGCGCGTCGATCACGGACGGCATCGCGCGCCACGCGACGACGACCAACGCCCAGGGCGAGACGATCTGGGCGTACGAGACGGACGGCCTCGGCCACTTCAACGTCATGGACGACAGCAACGTGCCGAGCCTGATGGCCGCGCCGTACCTCGGCTTCTGCGAGCCGGACGACCCGACGTATCTGGCGACGCGCCGCACGCTGCTCAGCCGCGAGAATCCGTACTACTACGAGGGCGAGCACCTGCGCGGCATCGGCTCGCCGCACACGCCGGAGAACTACGTGTGGCCGATCGCGCTCGCCGTCGAGGCGATGACCAGCGACGACCACGATTACAAGGCGCAGGTGCTCGACCGGCTCGTCGCCACCGACGCGGGCACGCACCTGATGCACGAGGGCATCGACGTGAACGACCCGACGAAGTACACGCGCGAATGGTTCAGCTGGTCGAACATGATGTTCTGCGAACTGGTGATGGACTACTTCGACATTCGCGTCAAGCGCTGACGAAATGTGCGTATAATGAACCCAGAACGGTAAGCGCTTTCCCTACACTTTCCAGACAACACAATCCTTCGGCCACGGCCGACAAAACCCAAGGAAGGAACACTATGACCACCAATCCCAAGTATGTGCTCGGCACCGAGGCCAACCGCATCTTCATGGCCTCGGAAACCTATGAGCTGCTGAACTTCGGCAAGGGCTTTCCGGCCGCCGTCGGCGGTTCCGGCTGGCTGAACTCCGACGGCACCATCGACCCGTCGCACGGCGAGGAGACCTGGATCACCAGCCGCATGGCGCACGTCTACTCCATCGGCGAGATGCTCGGCTATCCGGGCGCCGGCGAACTGGCCGACAAAGCGCTCGCGGGCCTGACCGGCGTCCTGCACGACGACAAGAACGGCGGCTGGTACCCGCAGGTGCACGAGGACGGCACCCCGGAGCCGGGCAAGGTCTGCTACGCGCACGCGTTCGTGATCCTCGCCGCGTCCTCCGCGCTGCTCGCCGGCCGCCCGGGCGCCAAGGAGCTGCTCGACGAGGCGCTCGCCACCTACGACAAGCACTTCTGGGACGAGGAGACCGGCCTCGCGGTGGACACGTGGAACACCGAGTTCACCGAACTCGACCCGTACCGCGGCCTCAACGCGAACATGCACACCGTCGAGGCGTTCCTCGCCGTGGCCGATGCCACCGGCGACAACTCCTACCGCGTGCGCGCCGGCCGCATCATCAAGCACGTGCTCGGCTGGGCCGAGAACAACGAGTGGCGCATCCCGGAGCATTTCGGCTCCGACTGGACCGTCGAACTCGAATTCAACGCCGACAAGAAGGACGACCAGTTCAAGCCGTACGGCGCCACCCCGGGCCACGGCATCGAATGGGCGCGCCTGATCACCCAGTGGGCGCTCAGCTCCTTCCCGAACGCGGACGTGGCCGCCCCGTACGTCGAGGCCGCCGAGCATCTGTTCGCGCGCGCCGTCGCCGACGCGTGGAACGCGGACGGCACCGTTGGCCTCGCCTACACGACCGACTGGAACGGCAAGCCGGTGGTCACCGACCGCATGCACTGGACGCTGGCCGAGGCGCTCAACACCTCCGCCTCGCTGTACGCGGCGACCGGCAAGGACGAGTACGCGCAGTGGTACGCCACCTTCGCGCAGTACGTCGACGAGCACGTCATCGACCACCAGGGCGGCTCCTGGTTCCACCAGCTCGACAAGGACAACCACGTGATCGGCACCGTGTGGCCGGGCAAGTCCGACCTGTACCACGCGTTCCAGTCCACGCTCATCCCGTTCCTCGACCCGTCGGTGTCCATCGCCACGGCCGTGAAGAACGCGGAGTGAACCTGCCGTAGCGTTGCGCGCCGATCCTGACTTCGGCACGCAACGCATGCCGTGTCCATCTCCTTAACTCATCATCACGCGAAAGAGGCTTCCCGCACATTTACGGGAAGCCTCTTTCGTATGGGCAAGGAGATCAGGCGACGGTGATGCGGAAGACGACCGGGGCATCGCCGGAGATCGTCGGTGCGTGCACTTCGAGCGCGGTGTCGTCGCGCTTCCATGCGACATGATCCGCGACGCCGAGCACGTCGACATGGTCGATGAGCCCGTGGAAGTCGGCGTTGTGCTCGGCGTCGCCTTCCTTGAGCCGTTCGAATCGGTACACGCCGTCCGCCGCCGGACGCATGGCGATGGCGTACAGGTTGGAGCCGTTGACCGTGTACCGCACGTCGCGCGAGGTGAAGTTCTTCTTGACCGCATCGGAGAACTGTCCTTCGATGATCCGGGTCGGCCCCTCGCCGAACCGCTTCCACGGCTTGGAACCGTAGATCGCCTCGCCGTTGACGCGCATCCAGTCGCCGATGCCGTTGAGCACGGCGAGATCCTCGTCGCCGATCGTGCCGTCCGGCTTCGGGCCGACGTTGAGCAGCAGGTTGCCATTCTTGGAGACGATGTCGACCAGATCCTGCAGGATCTCCTCGTACGGACGGTACCGGTTGTGTTCGGTGTAGCACCACGAGTTCAGCGCGATCGCCGTGTCGGTCTGCCAATGGTACGGCTTCGCCTCGGCGAGCTGGCCGCGTTCCACGTCGGGCGTGGCGGTGCCGAACATGAACGAGTCCTGCTTGTAGCAGATCGTAACCTCCTCGCCCCATTCGTCCGCGCGGTCGTAGTAGTACGCGGCGAACTTCTTCAGGTACGGCTGGACGGCCTCGTGCAGGATCCACCAGTCGAAGTACAGCACCTTCGGCCGGTATTCGTCGACGATCTCGCACGCGCGCAGCAGCCAGTCCTCAAGGAACTCCGCGGTCGGAGCCGGCTTGCTGTGCTGGTCCATGTGGTTCGGCTCGGGCATGGCCGGCCAGTAGAAGTCACCGCGTTTGAGCGGCTCGTGGATGTCGCTGTCGAACTCCTTGCCGTGGCCCATGAAGAACCAATGCTCGACGCGGTGCGACGATGCGCCGTTCACCAGCCCACGCTCGTGGAACGCCTGCGTCAGCTCGCCGAGCACGTCGCGCTTCGGCCCCATCTCCACCGCGTTCCAGTGCGACAGGCGGCTCCGGTACATCTGGAACCCGTCATGGTGCTCGGCGACCGGCACCACGTACCGGGCGCCGGTGCGCTTGAACAGATCCGCCCATGCGTCCGGGTCGAAGCGCTCAGCCTTGAACATCGGGATGAAGTCCTTGTAGCCGAACTCCTTCTGCGGCCCGTAGGTCGCGACGTGGTGTTCGAACTCCTTCGACCCCTGAATGTACATGTTGCGCGAATACCATTCGCTGCCGAACGCCGGCACCGAGTAGACACCCCAGTGGATGAAGATGCCGAACTTCGCGTCCTCGAACCATTGCGGCGTCCGATGCTGCTGCAGCGACGCCCAATCGTCCTTGAACCGCCCGCGCGCGATCACCTCGTCGATCGCCGCGAGATCACGCTTCATGTCCTCATTGCTTTCCATGCCCGGGCCCTTTCCCTCACGCATCCAGCTAACGTCACGCATACAACCGTACAACGATGTCGCCGAGATCGTCGGGAGCGGCATCCGGCAGTGCAAGACGAATGCCGCGGTCGTCCTGTTCGCAGGCGACCGGCGTGCCGTCGAACAGGCTTGCGCCGCGGACGATCCGGCCGACCGGCGGCAGGATAGTCGCGTTCACGGCGGCGCGGTCGAGCACGTGCAGATAGATGGTGCCGTCCTTGGCGGTGACGGAGCCGTACACGCCGTCGACCGGCTGCCACGGACCGGCCTGAGTGCCGTAGACGGCCTGGCCGTTGCGTTCCAGCCATTGGCCGACCTGCGACAGCGAGTTCTTGACCGCCTCGGGGATACGTCCGTCCGCGTCGGGGCCGACGTTGATGAGCACGTTGCCGCCGCGCGTGACCGAGTCGACGATCAAGCGCACGATCTCGGCCGGTTCCATGACTCGGCTGCCCGGAATATAGCCCCATGCTGCGGTGGACGAGAAGCATTTCTCCCACGGGTTCGGCAGGATCGGCCCGCGCGCGGCGTCCGGTCCCTCGTCGCAGGCGAAGTCGCCGCGATAGCCGGAACGCGGAGTCATCAGCGTCTTCGGGTTGAACGAGCGGACCATGCGCGCGATGTTCACCGCATCCCAGAAGTCGACCTGATCGCGGTCGCCGCCCTGATGCGCCAGCCAGCCGCCGTCATACCAGAGGATGTCCGGCTGGTACTGCGAGCACAGTTCGCGGATCTGCCCCCACGCCTGACGCTTCATCGCCTGCGCGCTTTCGGGCTGCCCGGCCGGGTCGAAGTAGCCGGGGAACCGCCAGTCCATCGGCGAATAGTACAGGCCGAGCCCCATGCCGGCGTCGCGGCTCGCCTTCGCGTACGCGGCCACGTAATCCTTGCCCGGACCGCAGTCCACCGACGTGAAGTCCTGCCAGCTGGCCTTGCTGTCCCACATCGCGTAGCCGTCGTGGTGACGGGTCACCATCACCGTGTAGCGCGCGCCCATGGATTGCGCGACGTCCATCCATCCCTGCGCGATTTCGTCGGGTTCGAGCGCCGGATGGAATTCCTCGCGCGCGATGCGGCGGTATTCCTCCGGCGCGTAGTGCTCGTTGAAGTACGCCCATTCCCCCTTACCGATCACCGAGTACACGCCCCAGTGCACGAACATGCCGATTTTCGCGTCATGCCACCATGTGATGTCGTTTGCAGACAGTTCGAGGTCGCGTTCGTCGTCCCGTGGTTCGACGAGCAGCGACGACGCCTTCATCTTCGAGGCGAGTTCGGCGCCCTGCATGATGTGTTCGGCCATGATGATTGCTCCTTTGCGGTTGCGTGAGATGGTTCGTTGGGAAGGTTTGCCGTTGTATCCGTGTCGATTGCCGCGCCAGTATCGGCCCGACGATTGCCGGTGATCGCACGACGGAGGCCCGCGGCGCGCTGCGCCTGCGGGCCACCGTGATCAGTCGGTCACTTGGTGTACTGGTCGTACCACTTCTGCCAGATCTGGACGTTCTGGTCAAGACCGAACTTCTTCATGGAGGCGACGTAGTCGGCCCAGTCGTTGTCGATGCCGCCATCGCGCATCCATCCGCCGATCTTCGGCATCGCGTAGTCGAACATCGCGGTGTTGTTGTTGGACAGCGTAATGTTGTCGTCCGAGCTGGGGTTCACGTACTCGGGGATGATGTCCTTGGTCGGATCGAAGTGCTGGTACTGCTCGGCGTACACTTGATCGACCTCCTGCAGGCGGTCGGCGTTCTTGTCGCCCTTGATGGTGACGTCGTCAGGAATCCAACCGGACAGACCGTCTTCGAGCGCGGGGATCTCGCTCGGGGACTGCTGGTAGTACTTGTCGGAAACCGTGTACTCGTGGTCGCCGGTTTTCTCGACCCACTTGGAAAGGTCGCCCTTGAACTGCTGCACGGAGTACTTCTCACTGAACAGCAGGTTGAGGAGCTTGAACACGGCGTCCTTGTTCTTGGCCGCGCTGGACACGGTGGTGGAGTTGACGAATTCGTTCTCCACCTGCGAGCCGTCCCATACGACTTCGTCCTGAGAGACGCCGGGCGCCGCCGGAGCCGGCATGGCGACGTACTGGTCCGCCAAGCCGTCGCCGAACGTGGTCGGGATATCCCACCCGAACGCGACGCCGACCTTGGCGGTCTTGCCGTCGCCCTGCAGGTTGGCTGTATACGTGGAGTCATCCATGGTCAGCGATTCCGTAGGAACCAGGCCTTTGGAGATGAGCTCGTGGTAGTAGGAGATGACGCTCTTGAATTCGTCGGAGATCAGGAAGCTGGCGACCTTGCCGTCCTTGGCATATATGCCGGTGGTGGACGGGCCGCCGTTGAAGTGGGTGACGATGCCGGTGGAGTTCAGCAGCAGGAACGGATCGTACCAGCCGAAGCCGGTGGTGTTCAGCTTCCTGATCTGCATCGGAATCTCGTCGGCCTTGCCGTTGCCGTTCGGATCCTGCGTCTTGAACGCCTCGAGCACGTTTTCGAGCTCGTCCCACGTGGTCGGCATCTTGAGCCCGAGCTTGTCAAGCCAAGTCTTGTTGATCATCATGTGCTGGCCGGAGGCATGGTAAGCGGATCCGCGATCCGAGACAAGGGAGAAAATTTCGCCGTCAATGGTGGACGACATGTTCTTCGCGTCCTGCTTCGTCTCAAGATACTTCTTGACGTTGGGCATCTTGTCGAGATCGTCGGCGAGATTCTCGAACATGGAGGCATTGTTGGCGGTATCGCTCTTGAAGAAGCCGCGGATGGTGAGATCCGGGATCTCGCCGGAGGCCAGCGTGACGTTCTTCTGATTGTTCCATGCGGCGTTCGACACCGTCTTCCACGTGATGGCGCAACCACAGTCCTTTTCCACATCCTTGGCCCACTGCATCGTCTTGAACGGCAGACGATTGTCAGGCATCACCACCAGCACCGAGACCGCCGGCTTGCCGTCCTTGGTCGCGCCCGCGTCGCTGTTGCCGCACGCCCCCACGGCGGCCAGCATCGCCACGGAGGAGACCGCTGCGGCCGTCTTGAGCATCGTTCGCTTGTTCATCATGTTCGCCTTTCTTATCGTTTCCCTCGGTCAGCTGCGACTTCGGGGCAACCACTTCGTTGTTGAGTTGTGATAGTTACGATATCAGGACGGAAATAAAATGTCAAATTATTTTTAGAAATTTTCTTTAACGACAACAAGACCGACTGACCAGATCGAAGGCAAACGGAATCAGGCGCGCGGCTTTGCGGTGCTTTCGCGCACCACGAGGCGCGTGGGGAACACGGCGTGTCGCTCTTCGACGGAGCCGTTGCGCGCGTCGAGGATCATGTCGATGGCCTTGCGGGCCATCAGCCCGAACGGCTGGTCGACGGTGGTCAGCGCCGGATACAGACACTGCGAAGGATAGACGTTGTCGAACCCGACGACGGACAGGTCGCGCGGCAGCGTCAGGCCACGCTCGCCCGCGGCCCGGTACGCGCTCACCGCGGTGATGTCGTTGCAGCAGAAGATCGCCGTCGGACGGCGTTCGGCCGGCAGGTCGAGCAGTTCGCAGACCGCCTGATACCCACGATCGGACATGTCGTAGTCGCCGTGCGTGGCCCAGGCCGGGTCGATGTCGATGCCGGCCTTGAGCATGGCCGCTAGATAGCCGCTGTAGCGGGCCTGCGATGATTCCGCCCACGACGGGCCCACGACGATGCCGATGCGCCGGTGCCCCAGCGCGATGAGATGCTCGGTGGCCACAAGTCCGCCGGTCCAGTTGTCGATGCCGACGCCCAAGGCGCCAGCGGGCACTTCGCCGACGGGATCGATGATCACGAACGGGATGTCGCGCGACTGGAGCAGCGCCCGTTCGCGTTCTGCGACCGTGGACAGCACCAGAATCGCACCCAGCGGGTTGCGCGCGAGAATCGACTGGAAGCACTCGTCGCTGCGCTCGCCGCGGCCGGTCTGCGTGACCGTGACGCCGATGGACATCGACTGCGCGTATCGTGTCGCCTCGTTGATCATAGCCATGGTGCCGTTCGCCGCGACTTCGGTGAGCACCAGTTCGATGGTCTGCGACGTTTTCGTGGAGACCAGCGGCTTGGAGTAGCCGGTTTCCGCCATGATGCGCTCGATGCGTTCTCGCGTATCGGCCGCGACTCCGGCACGTCCGTTGACGACCTTGGATACCGTGGCGATGGACACCCCGGCCAGACGGGCGATTTCGCCGACCTTGATCTTGCCTTCGGCGTTCCTTGCCATCGCGGACCCCTTTCGTCGTCGTGCTGACCGACTTGTCGCATCTACCGTATGGTATCAGAAATTTTCTGCCAAACAACGCATTCCTCATGTCGATGTTCTTCCCCCACATACAGAGGAAATACCTGCTGTGTCGCCGCCAGTCGACATGCCACTGTTTTAGAAAATTTCTCTTATTGAGTAGAAGTTTTATAAATTCTGATGTATGCTGGCATCATCACGACGCGCACAACGAGGCGCGCCACCAGCAAAGGAGCCCCGATGAGCACCATCACCGCAGTGAACACCTACGACCTGCGCTTCCCCACGTCCTCCACGCTGTCCGGCTCGGACGCGATGAACAAGGACCCCGATTATTCCTCTGCATATGTCGCCATCGCCACGAACGCCGACGACGGGCTCGAAGGACACGGATTCGTCTTCACCATCGGCCGCGGCAACGACGTGGTCGTGGCTGCCATCGAATCGCTGGCCCGACCGCTGGTCGGACGCAATGTCGAGAATCTGCTCGACGACATGCGCACCGCATGGGACATGTTCGTGCACGACTCGCAGCTGCGCTGGCTCGGCCCCGAAAAGGGCGTGGAGCACATGGCCATCGGCGCGGTGCTTTCCGCACTGTGGGATCTCAAGGCCAAGCGCGCAGGCATGCCGTTGTGGCGCCTGCTTGCCTACATGACGCCCGAAGAGCTGGTCTCCACGCTGGACTTCCGCTATCTGACCGACGCGCTCACCCCGGACGAGGCCATCGACATGCTGCGCCGCGGCAGGGCCGGCATGGCCGAACGCGAGGCCACGCTGCTCGCATCTGGCTACCCGGGCTATTCGACCGCGGCCGGATGGCTCGGCTATGCGGACGACAAGATGACGTCCATCGCCAAGGAGGAGACCCAGGACAAAGGCTTCCGCCAGATCAAACTCAAGGTCGGGCAGAACCTCGATGACGACCTGCGCCGCCTCGCGCTCGCCCGCGAGGCCATCGGCCCGGACGTCAAGCTCGCCGTGGACGCCAATCAGGTATGGGACGTGCCGCAGGCCATCGATTGGATCAACCACTTCCATGATTTCGACCTCGCCTGGGTCGAGGAACCGACCAGCCCCGACGATGTGCTCGGCCACGCGGCCATCCAGCGGGCCATCGACCCGATTCCCGTCGCCACCGGAGAACAGATGCAGAACCGCATCCTCTACAAGCAGTATCTGCAGGCCGGCGCATTCAGGGTCATGCAGATCGACGCGACGCGCGTGGCCGGACCGCAGGAGATCGTCCTCGAATACCTGCTCGCCAACAAGTTCGGCGTACGCGTCTGCCCGCATGCGGGCGGTGTCGGCCTGTGCGAGGCGGTCTGCCACTTCGCCATGTTCGACTATCTCACGGTCAGTGGCACGCTCGACGGCCGCATGATCGAATACGTCGACAACCAGCACGAGTACTTCGTCAATCCCACGCGCATCGTCAACGGCAACTATCAGGCGCCCACCGCACCGGGATCGGGCGTCGACATGAAGCTCGACATGGCCGAACGCTACCTGTACCGCGGCTGACCGCGACACCGCACGAACTATCAGCATCAGCGGCACGAATCGTCAACGACAAGAACATTTCGCAGGAAAGGGCACAAGTCAATCATGGACCTGCATCTGAACGGCAAGGTCGTCATCGTCACCGGCGGCTTCAAGGGCATCGGCAAGGGCATCGCCATGCAGCTGGCGCGCGAAGGCGCCATCCCCGTGGTCATCAACCGCTCCGACACGGTGCTGGACGCGTTCCGCGTCGACATCGAAAAGGTCACCGACCAATACCGCACCTATCTGCTTGATCTCAACGACACGGACCGCATCGCGCCGCTCGTCGACGAGGTTGCGCGCGACTACGGACATATCGACGGACTGGTCAACAACGCCGGACGCAACGACAATCTCGACCTCGACTCGACCACGTGGCGCGAGTTCGAGCAGTCATTGCACGGCAATCTCACCCACTACTACGAGCTCGCGCACCGGTGCGCGCCGCATCTGCGCAAGTCCAAGGGCTCCATCCTCAACATCTCGTCCAAAACCGCGCTCACCGGGCAGGGCAAGACCAGCGCATACGCGGCGGCCAAGGGCGCGATCCTCGGGCTCACCCGCGAATGGGCGGCCGCGCTCGCCCCGGACGGCGTGCGCGTCAACGCGCTGGTGGTCGCCGAGGCATGGACGCCGCTGTACGAGCAGTGGATCACCACGTTCGGCGACGAGGACGCGCAACGGGCCCGTCTGGAGGAGATCACCTCCCGCATTCCGCTCGGACACCGCATGACCACGGTCGAGGAACTGGCGGACACGGCCGCGTTCCTGCTGTCCGACCGTGCCTCGCACACCACCGGACAGTGGGTCGTCGTCGACGGCGGCTACGTGCATCTCGACCGCGCGCTGCGCTGACGCCCCCGCCCGACTCCGTCACGCAACGCACTGCAAGGAGGCAGTCCATGCGCATCATCGACGCCCATATCCACCTATGGGACACGTCACGGCAGCATCTGCCGTGGCTTGACGGACCCGACGCCGACCCGCGACTGCTCGGCCGGTTCACGGCGGACGATCTGTCCGCGCGATACGCCGCCGCACTGCCGGCCGACTGCGCGTTCGACGGCGGCGTATACGTCGAAGTCGACTGCGCGGATCCGCTGGACGAGGACCGACAGCTGGCCACAAACCGGGATCCGCGCGTATTGGCGAAGGTCATGCGCTCGACGCTCGATCCGGCCATGCGCGTGCCGTTGTTCGCCGCGGGCGTGCGCGATCCGCTGCACGTGCCGGGATCGGAGCGCGGCCGCTGTCTCGACGACGGATTCGTCGCCGGACTGCGGCTGCTCGGACAGGCCGGACTGCCGTTCGACGCGTGCGTGCGCCGCGACGAACTCGACGACTTGGCCGAAACCGCCGAACGCGCGCCCGATACGACGATCGTCGTCGATCATATGGGCAACGTCACGCCCGGCACGCTCGACGAACGCTACGTCGCGGCGATGCGCCGACTTGCGGCCTGTCCGAACGTCGTCGTCAAAGTGTCCGGATATCCGACCGACGATCGGCGATTCGTGCGCGACCTGCTCGCCCTGTCACGTGAGCTGTTCGACGGACGGCGCATGGCCGCGTCGAACTGGCCCGTCGTCGACTCGTACTCCAGCCTCGAAGCGCATCTGTCGACGCTGCTCGACGAGGACGGCGACGACGAGCGGCTGTACCACGACACCGCGGCGCACGTCTACGGCATCGGCCGGCGACCGTCATCGCATACCACGCAACACAACGCATCAATCCAACAGGAGCAACACCAATGACCACACCGTTTTCGGGCATCCTTTGCCCGTCCATCACCATCGCCGACGGCAACGGGGAACCGGACGAGACACTCTGGGGGCGTCATCTCGATCATCTTGTCGAAGCCGGCGTGAACGGCATC
Organism: Bifidobacterium miconis; assembly: GCF_019331735.1. Taxonomy (GTDB): domain Bacteria; phylum Actinomycetota; class Actinomycetes; order Actinomycetales; family Bifidobacteriaceae; genus Bifidobacterium; species Bifidobacterium miconis. The sequence continues at coordinate 59,109 of NZ_JAHBBH010000005.1, read as the reverse complement.
CTGCTGTTCGGCAGCATCGGCGAATTCTACGCGTATCCGACATCATTCAAGAAGCATGCGGTCGAATTCGCGGTGAATCGGATCGCCGGACGAACCAAGGTGCTTGTGGGCGTGGGCGACACCGATCTCGACAACGTGCTGGATGTGACCGAATTCAGCGAGCGCTGCGGCGCGGACGGCATCGTCGCGGTGTCCCCGTACTACTTCGGACCGAGCGACGCGGCCGCCGAACGCTATTTCGGTCGTGTCGCGGACTCGACGCGACTGCCGGTCCTGCTGTACAACTTCCCCGCGCGCACCGGCAGCGATTTGAATCCGCGGCTGGTCGCCGCACTCGCGGCCGCGCACCGCAACATCGTCGGTATCAAGGACACCGTCGACACGATCAGCCATACGCGCAAGGTCATCGCGGCGGCGCGCGCCGTCAACCCGGATTTCGCCGTGCTGTCCGGGTTCGACGAGTATTACTGCGCCAACCGCATCGCCGGCGGCGACGGCGTGCTGTGCGGACTGACCAATGTCGAACCGGAAACGTTCGTGCGCATGCACCGCGCGTGGCAGGACGGCCGATACGACGAGGCGATCGCGTGCGCGCGGCGCGTCAGCCGGCTCATGGCCGTCTATGATCAGGCGGACCTGTTTATCACGGCGATCAAGCAGGCGGTGCGGGCCAAGGGCCTGCCGATCGACGCGGCGATCCGCGAACCGATGGTGCCGCTCACGCAGTCTCAGCGCGACGCCATAGACCGCATCCTCGCTCAAGACTGAACGTGCAAGACCGAACGCTCAAGACCGAACGCTCAAGACCGAAAGCCACTTGGAAAGGAGCCGGACATGCTGCTGGGCATTCCGCCGATCATCTCTCCCGAACTGCTCAAAGTGCTGTGCGAAATGGGCCACGGCGACCGTCTGGTCATTGCGGACGGCAATTTTCCCGTCGAATCGGTGGGACGCGACGCGATCGTCGTCCGCTGCGACGGTCATGGCGTGCCGGAACTCTTGGAGGCGGTGCTCGCGCTCATGCCGCTCGACCAATACGTCGACCGGCCGGTGACGCTGATGGGCGTGGTGCCGGGAGACCCGGTCGCCACGCCGATTTGGGACGACTACCGGCGCATCGTCGGCGCCCATGACGAACGCGGGGCGGACGCGTTCGGAACCGTCGGACGATTCGACTTCTACGAACGGGCGAAGTCGGCCTATGCGATCATCGCCACGTCGGAGCGCGCGCAGTACGCGAACGTGATGCTCGCCAAGGGCGTGATCCGGGCCGACTGAACGGCCGTTTCCGTTAAATGTGGGGATGGAACCACCATGAACAACGGTCCTCATGGCCGTTCATGGTGGTTCCATCCCCACATTTGCATATACACCTCTTCGGCCGGTACCGGCTCAGATGGACTTGAGCGTGCTGTCGCGCACGACGAGCGTAGGGGTGAGGATCTTGCGGTTGCCGCTCACCTGCTCGCCGGAGAGCACCTTGAGCAACAGTTTGGCCACTTTCGCGCCGTATTCGCCGGCGTCGCGGTGCACCGACGTGATGGACGGGTAGGCCGCCTCGCACACGAAGCCGTCCTCGAAGCTGACGATGGCGGGAAGGCCCTCCGGATAGCGCCGCTCCCCCGACAGGCCGGCGAGGTCCTCGTCGACGAGCCGTTCGGTGACGGCGTGCAGGCTGGCGGCGGCGAGCGTTTCGCTTTCATAGATGAACGCGGTGGGCGGCACGGGCAGGCGCAGCATCTGCAGCGTCAGTTCGGCGGCCTTGGCCGTGTCGAAGTCGGTGAAGGCCACGTGGATGGATTCGAGCCGCTTTTTCTTGGCGAACGCGCGGAACGACGCCTCGCGGTCCTTGCTGTAGTCGAGCGTCGGGTCGCCAGACAGGTAGGCGATGCGCCGGTGACCCTGGTCAAGCAAGTGCTTGAGCACTGTTTCCATGGTGCCCGAGTCGTCGATCGACAGGGACGGCATGAGTCCGCTCGGATCGGGGCCGCCGGCGAGCACGGCGGGAACGCCGAGGTTGGCGAGCAGGGCCGGTCGCGGGTCGTCGGCGCGCAGGTCGACGAGCACCACACCGTCGACGCGCTTGCGCCGCGCCCAGTCCTTGTAGACGGACAGTTCCTCGCGCTGCGACGAGCAGGGACGGTATAGCAGGCCATAACCCTTGCGGCTGAACGATTCGTGCAGGCCGGACATGAAGTGCAGCATGAAGGTTTCGTCCTGCAGTCCGTCGGTCGAGCGGGTCGGGGCGAAGCCGACGGTCATGGTTTTGGACGAGCCGAGCGCCTGCGCGGCGTATACCGGGCTCCAGCCGAGCTTGGCCGCGGCCTGCTTGACCTTGCGCTTGGTCTCTTCGGATACGCCGGGACGGTCGTTGATCGCGAACGACACGGCGGTCTGGGAGATGCCGAGCTCGTCGGCGATGTCTTTGAGGCCCACACGGCGGGGTCTCGCCGCGGCTCCCGGGGTTCGGCCGGCGCCGCCCCCGGCCTCGTCGGGGCTTTTCGTCACCATTGATTCACTTCCATTCGTACAGCGGCGTTGCTCCCCGTCAGACTTTTGACAGGATTAACTAAACCGGTTTATCTCAGTCTAGCGCAACACCGGGTCAATCATTGACACGCTGACAACATATGGGACGATCCCGTGGAACGATCGTTCATCAACAATCGTTCCACGGGACCTTGTCTCACGCCGGAACCGGCGCTGCAGGACACTACAGGACCATTACAGGATCGCGCCGTCCGCGCCGAGCACCTGCATCTCGTAGATGCGGGCCGCGGTGTCGCTGCCCTGCGTCGGCTTGTCCACCACGAGCTTGACGTAGCGGGCGTTGACCGGGGCGAACGCGTCGGACGTGTTGCCGGCCGTGTTGCCCTTGACGGTCGCCACGGCGGTGAACTCCTTGCCGTCCTCGCTCACGGCGATCGAGTACGCCTGCGTGTTCATGCTCGCGTCCTCGCCGCCGGCCTGCGCGTGGGCGATGTCGACCTGGCTGACGGTCTTCACGTCGCCCAGATCGATCGTGATCTCGTGCGGGGCCGGACCGGTGACGCACCACTTCTTGGACGTGTCGCCGTCGACCGCGAAGTCGGGCTTCTCGTTGCCGTTGGTGAAACCGTCGGCCTCGGTCGCCTTGCCCTGCGACAGCAGCGTCAGCGCGCCGCCGGACTTGATCTTCGAGGAGACGACGATCTCGCCGGCGAGCTTGGTCGTGGCCGTGCCGCTGTCGTTCTTCGCGGTGATCTCCACGTCGTACACGCCTTCCTTGTCGTAGGTGACGGTGACCTTGTCGCCGTCGGCCTTCTCCTTGCTGGAGCCAGGCAGCGACCACGAGACGCTCTTGGTGTTCTTGGAGCTGGCGGAGGTGAACGTGACCTCGTCTCCCACGCCGATGAGCGTACGGGAGACGGTGGCGGCGGCCTTCGGCTTGCTGTTGTCCGGCCAGTCCATGTCAGCCTTGGCGGACGTGCCCTGGTTGCCGTAGCGGTCGACGGGCACGACCTCGAACGTGGTGTTGTTCGTGTCTCCGGTGCGGGTCAGGGACGCGGCGTAGAAGTTCTCGACATTGGAGATACCGAGGAAGGAGCGGGACTTGTCCTCGTTGATCTTGTACACCTCGTAGGCGGCCGCGTCGCCGTCGGCCTTCCACGACAGACGCACGCCGGCGTAGATCGCGTCGTCGTCGAACTGCTTGTCGTCGACGCTGACCGACGTGACCTTGCCGGCCGACGTCTTCTCGGCGCCGTCCTTGAGCGTGATGTTGCCGAGCAGCAGCTGGTAGCCGGCCTTGTCCTCGTCGCTCTTGTACTGAATGTCGAAACCGGTCATCGACTTGCCGGCGTACTTGGACACGTCGTACGTGACCGTCGTCCAGTCCTCGCCGATCTTCTTGTTCGACTTCGGCGCGACGGTCTCGCTCGAGCCGTCGGCGAACGTGAGCACGGCGTCGAGTTCGGTGGCGGCGTTCGCCTTGGCCGTCATCGACAGTTCGGTCTTGCCGGCAAGCTTGACGTCGGCCGAATACAGGCGCACGTCGGTGGAGCCGCCCTTCTTGGCCACGCCGGAGAACTTGAGCGACGAGCCGCCGTACCACGCCTCGGCGTCGGAGTAGTCGGCCTTGGTCTTGTTGCCGCCCTCGTCGGAGACGATCCAGCGGTAGGTCGGCTGGATGTCGGAGACGGAGCGGTTGTTCCAGTCCATCTTGGAGATCTGCTTGCCGTCGCGGGAGAAGCCGTAGCCGGAGCCGTTGTTGAAGTTCGTGACGAACGGCAGCGACGTGATGGCCGACTGCTCGACCACGTAGTTGGACACGCCCTGCCACGCCTCGTCGCCGTCGTACGAGTCGGTCTGGCTCGGGTCGCCGGCCTTGTTGACCCACAGGCGGCTTTCGTTGGCACGGAACGTGGTCGGGTTGCCGGCGGCCCAGTAGGCCCAGCTCGGGCAATACAGGCCGAGCGACGTGTGGGTCTTGCCGTCGGAGCCGGCGAGCAGGTTCCACTTGACCGGCGTGTCGTAGCCGTTGGCCTGCACGTCGACGCCCGCGTACAGCGAGTACGGGTCGACGCCGATTTCCGCGGCCTTGTCGGCGGACGCCTCGAGTAGGTTCTTGTCGGCCAGCTCGTCCTCGGTCCACCAGAAGTTGAGGAACATGTCGTCGGCGACCTTGTTCGAGCCGTCGGTCATGAACATCTTGTTCTCGTCGGTGAGCGCGTTCTGCCAGTCGATCGTGCCGTCCTTGGTCATCGAATCGTAGTAGACGACGCGCAGATCGGGCGCCTGTTCCTTCAGGTACTTGATGAACGCCTGCATCTTCTCGGCGTACTCGGCGCCGAGCGAGGTCTCATTCTCGCCTTCGGTCTCCTGGTTGATGAACCAGCCGTCGAAGCCGTACGTCTGGGCGACCTCGATGAGCTTGTCGGCCACCGGGAAGGAGCCGTCCCCGTTCTGCTGGAGCGTCTGGTCGAGCCATTCGACCTTGCCGCCGGACACGTTCTGCGGGAAGAACACGGTGCCGAGCACGGGCACGCCGTTGGTGTGTGCCATGTCGGTGACGTCCGGGCTGGGAGGCACGATGATGCCCTCGCCGGAGGAGCCGCCCCAGTAGACGAGCTGGTCGACGTACTGCCAGTAGGAGAACGTGTTGGCGTTCGCGTTGTTCAGGCCGTGCGGCGCGTTGCCCGACGTGGACGAGTTCATGATGGAGATGGCCATCACCTTGGTGTCCGTGTTCTGCGTGTCGTTGACGGTCTTGAGGTCCTTCTTGTCGACGCGCTTGGCGAGCGGCACGGTGCTCACGTTGTAGGCGAGATCCGGGTCGTCCTTGGCGTTCCACTCAAGCAGGCTGTCGGGGAACCAGTAGGAGGATTCGGGCTGGTTCTTGAGGATGAGCTCCTCGTTCTCGTTTTCGGGCGTGACCGTGTACTTCACGCCGGACGCGCCCGTGGCCGAGCACGCCGCCAGCGAGGCGAGCATGGCGCCCGCGAGCGCCGCCGCCATGAATCGGCGTGACACGGACATGAGTGTCTTCTTGTTCATCGGTTTCCTTTCCTGTCGTCGGCTCTGCCTTGCGCCGACACATCTGCGGTGTTTCCCGGACCGTCTTGGTCTCGCGCCCGTTTTCGGGCATGCTTGCGCCCGGCCGGCCGCATGGGACGGCTGTGGTATGGGGCGTTATCGGGAAATGGTTGTTGGGAAAATGCGTGACTCACCGGTCACGCGGGTTGATGATGGCGACCAGGTGCGGGAGGAGGAGTCCCCGCACCGGCCGCGCGTGCGACCGTGGCTGCGGTCGCAGGTCGTTGTGCCGGCGGCCGTGTCAGCCGCGCAGCAGCACTTCCGCGAGCGCTTCGACGACGCTTTGCGGCATGTGCGAGGAGAACCACTGCGGTTCCCCGTAGTCACCCGCGGGCATTTCGAGCGTGTGCAGCGAGGCGAGCGCGTTCGCACCCTCGCGCCGCACGAGATCCCACGCGCGCTCCTTGGTGAAGTAGAGCATCTGCGCGTCGCGCAGCACGGCGAACGCGTCGCGTTCGGTCGGCTGCGGGGCGATCGCGAGTCCGCCGTCGACGCTGATGCGCAGGTCGTCCGTGATCGGCGCGTCGGCGACGTCGACGGTCAGGCTGAGCGTCGCCTCGTCGTACATCGCGAGGCAATCGACCGTGCGGCCGCCGATCGTCGCCGTGACGATGCGGGACAGGTCGCGCGTGCGGTCGTCGGCTGCGTCGTTCGCGGGATCGTTCGTGAGACCGTCGCCGCGATCGTGCGCACGGCCGACGGCCGGATCGGCGACGCCGCGGAACACGATGCGCCACGACCGGCGTTCGGGGATGGCGATCCGCTCCCCCGCCGCCGCGGTGACGGTGAACGTTCCGTGCGTCCAGTCGAGCGCGAGATCGGTGCGCGTCCAGTGATTGCCGTCGCCGACGCCGCCGTCGTCCTCCCACAGCGCGAACAAGCCGTCCGCTCCGGGGAAGACGAGCACGTCGAGCGCGGCCGGATTGTCGGTCGAGTTGATCGGCCCGTCATGCGTAGCGGCCGTACTGTCGGCGAGACGCTGCATCGGCACGATGCCGCCGGCCTTGGCGAACACGGGCATGCGGTCGAGTCCGCGCCACGCCTGCATCGTGCGGCCGTTGTCCGGCCGGGATGCGTAGCGGCGTCCGTCGAAGAAGTCGAACCAGTCGCCGTGCGGGAACCACACGTCGGCCTTGGCGCGCTGCGTCTCGCGGCTGCCGGGCTCGAGGATCGGCGAGACGATGAGTTCGGTGCCGAAACGGAATTCGGTGGGCACGTTGCCGCCCGAATACTGCCAGTACATGGGCTCGACGAGCGGCTCGCCGTCGACGGCGGCGCGGTGGTTCATCGAGTACAGGTACGGGATGAACCGGTGGCGAAGCCTGAGCGCGTCCGTCATGGCCGTGCGGGCCTCGGAGTGGAAGTTCCACGGTTCCTTGCCGTTGAACGGCGAGTCGGTCGAGTGCAGGCGGTTGATCGGGCTGAACGCGCCGAGCTGGTACCAGCGGGCCTCGAGTTCCTCGTCGCGGTAGCCGAACATGTGGCCGCCGATGTCGTGGCTCCACCAGCCGTAGCCGATGTTGGAAGCCATGGCGGTGAAGTACGGCTGGAATTTGAGCGACTCCCACGTGACGACCGTGTCGCCCGAGAAGCCGACCGGATAGCGGTGCGAGCCGTATCCGGAGTAGCGGGAGAACGTGATCGGCCGCTTGCCGCCGCGGGCCGAGTCGAGATAGTGCAGATGGTTGAGCATCCACAGCGGGTCGAGGCCCTTGACGCGCGTGACGCCGTCCTGTTGCCAGTCGATCCACCAGAAGTCGACGCCTTCGTCTTCGAGCGGGTGGAGCACCTGCTCGAAGTAGGCGTTCATGAACGCGGGGTCGGCCGCGTCGAATTCGATCGCGCTGCCCTGCGCCGGGTCCTTGCCGAGCGCCGTGCAGACGCGTCCGTAGGATTCCTCGAACGCGCGGATGCCGTCGCGCGGGTGCAGGTTGAGCGTGGTGCGCATGCCGTGGTCGTGCAGCCAGCCGAGGAATTCGGACGGATGCGCGAACAGGTCGCGGTTCCAGGTGAAGCCGGTCCAGCCGGAGCCGTATTTCGGGTCCACGTCGGTGACGTGCCAGTCCATGTCGATCACGGCGACGGTGAACGGCAGTCCCTCGCGTTCGAAGCGTTCGACGAGCGTGCGGTATTCGGTGTCCGAGTAGCGGTGGTAGCGGCTCCACCAGTTGCCGAACGCCCATCGGGGCAGCAGCGGGACGGGGCCGGTGAGGCGGTAGTAGTCGCGCAGCGCCTCGCGGATGCGGCCCGCATGGCCGAAGACGTACAGGTCGCGCGTGGCGTGCGGCTTGGCCTTGACCCATTCGCCGAACGGGTTGGTCCGGCCGTTGACCTCGGGCATGTCGCGCACGAGGTTGTCGGCCGAATCGTCGATGATCGCCCAGCCGTCGCCGGACAGCAGGCCCGGTTCAAGCGACGCGGGGCCGTCGACCTGGTCGAGCGTGCGCGTGGTGCCGCCGCGGTTGGCGGACTGCGCGTCGCCGTATCGCCACGTGCCGTGCTGCGACGGCGAATCCTTGACGGTGACCGCAAGGCCTTCCGCGCTGAACGGCTCGCCGTTGTACGAGATGCGCAGATGGTCGGTTTCGATGTCGATCCAGCCGTCCGCGTCGCGGCGCACGTCGAAGCGCGGCACGCTGCCGAAGTCGCGGTTGACGACGGTTTGCGTGCGGTCGTCGACGAATGCGCCGCTGTCGGACCATTCGAGGCGTACCAGCGAGTCGGTGAGGATGCCGATGCGCCAGCGGTCGCCCTGAACGACGCATTGGGGGTTCATGCGGGGATTGCCTGCTTGTGATTCTGCCGTGAACCGTGCCGCGTCGACCATGACGACCGCCTTTCCTGTTTGGGTGCGTGGGGCCTGCGGGTGCTGTGGCGCACCCGCCCGCCGCCTATTCTATGCGCCGCTGTTGCCGTCGTTTCGCCGCTATTCGCCCTTGTCGGCGAACGCCGGGTCGGAGACCGCGCTGTACGCGTTGCCGGCCACGGCTTCGACCTTCTCGACGCGGGTGATGCCGCGCGCGGCGAGCTTGTCCGGGTCGTCGGCGTCGGCGGACGTGATCAGGCACGGGCGTTCGCCCTGACGGGTCAGACCCATCCACGCCTCGAACACGGAGCCGGCCGGGGCGAGCGCGGCGCGCAGGGTCGGGTCGCCCTGCTCGTCGACGGGGATGGCGATGGCCGTGGTGCGCGGCGCGGGGGCCGGCGCGGCCTCCTTCGCGGAGCGGATGGCGTCGCGGAACGCCTCCCCCACGTCGGTGAGCGTGCCGTCCACGTCGAACAGGCCGAGTTCGTGCTCGAAGAACGGGAAGTCCGAGAACGTCTTCGGGATGCGGTGCGAGCACCACCAGGTGATGCCGTACACGTCCGGGCAGTCCTCGATGGCCTCGACCGATTCGCGGCAGAACGCGGGCGCGTCCTCGGGGGCGACCACGTTGCCGGGGGCGCCGATCTCCTGCACCCACACCGGGCGGTGCGGATCCGAGGCGAACGCCTTCGACAGTTCGACGAGCCATGCGGCATGGTGCGTGCTTTCGAGCGACATCGGGCCGTAATGCTGGCCGGTGCCGTTGAACACCCACGAGTGCACGGTGGTGATGTCGCCCTTGCGGGAGGCGTACTGCGGGCGGAACGCGTGGCCGTCCATGTACCAGACGGCGTCGTTTTCGCTGTGCAGGATCACGCGGCCGTCCTCGTGGGCACGGCTTTCGACCGAGCCGATGAGCCGGTCGAGCCATGCGCCGATCTGGTCGGGCATGGCGAACATGCGGCGCGGGTGCGTGCGGTCGGTGAACTGGTTGCACTCGTTGCCGAGCGTGAGTCCGGCGAACGCCTTGACGTCGGCGAGCGCGCCGTAGATGGCCTTCACCAGATCGCACTGGGCCTCGATGGACGGCTCGTCGGCGAACATGCTCGCGTCGTGCCAGGAGACGAGCCAGGAGGGCACGAAGTCGAAGCTCGACAGGTGTCCCTGGATGACGTCCACGTAGACGTCGAGCCCGGCTTCGCCGCCGATCTCCACCATGCGGCGGAGGTCGGCGAGGGCCTTGGGGTTGATCCACGTGCGGTTCGGCTGCAGCAGGGTCCACAGCGGGAAGACGCGCACGTGGTCGGCGCCGAGGTCGGCGATCTGCTCGAGGTCGCGGCGGATCGCGTTCCAGTCGGGGTTGAGCCATGAGTAGAACCATTCGCCGGAGGGCGTGTAGTTGACTCCGAATTTCATGGTGTGTGCTCCGTGGTTATTCCTTGACCGATCCGGCTTCCAGGCCGTTGAAGATGTAGCGCTGGAAGACCAGGAAGAAGATCATGATCGGGATGAGGGCGACGATGGTGCCGGCGGCGACGACGCGCGGGTCGGACACGAAGGTGCCCTGCAGGCGGCTCATGCCGAGCGTGAGCGTGTAGTGCGAGTCGTCGGTGAGCACGATGAGCGGCCAGAGGAAGTCGTTCCACGAGCCCATGAAGGAGAAGATGCCGACGAGCGCCATCGTGCCCTTGACCTGCGGGACGCAGATGCGCCAGAAGCGCTGCCAGATGTTCGCGCCGTCCACTTCGGCCGCCTCGATCATTTCGCGCGGGATCGCGTTGAACGCATTCATGAACAGGAGGATGTTCATGGAGCTGACCAGGCCGGGCAGGGCCACGCCGATCAGGTTGTTCTGCAGGTCGAGGTTGCGGATGATGAGGAACTGCGAGATGAGGATCGTCTCGCCGGGCACCAGCATGGACAGGAACAGCAGGCCGATGACCAGCCCCTTGCCCTTGAAGCGCAGGAGGGCCAGCGAGTAGCCGGCGAAGCATCCGGAGATGATGTTGCCGCCGATGTTCAGGGCCGCTACGATGAGCGTGTTGCCCACGTAGAACAGGATCGGCAGGCGCTTGAACACCTGAACGAAGTTGTCGACGGTCGGGTCGACGGGGATCAGGTACGGCGCGGCGTACATGTCGTCCTTGGGGCCCTTGAACGCGAGCGAGATCTGCCACAGCAGCGGGGCCGCGAGGAAGAGCAGCAGGGCGAGCAGCACGATGATGCGCACTACCTTGCCGGGCGTGTAGTGGTTGTACTTGTTTTCCATCACTGCTTTGGTTGCCATCAGTCTTCGCTCCTACGCTGGACGATCCATTCGATGCCGATGATGCAGCCGAGGACCACGAACATGACCATGCCGAGCGCGCCGGAGTAGCCGGTGCGGGCGTTGATGCCGGTGCCTTCCTGCTTGATGAGCATGGTCATCGTCAGGTCGGCGCCGCCCACGCCGCCCGAGCCGCCGGAGAGCATGTAGATCTCGCCGAAGACGCGGAACGCGGACATGGAGCTCAGGAGCATGACGAGGATCATCGTCACGCGGCAGCCGGGAAGGGTCACGTGGAAGAACTGGCGGATGCCGCCGCAGCCGTCGATGGAGGCCGCTTCGTACAGGGTGCCGTCGATGTTGGCGATGTTGGCCAAGTAGATGAGCATGTAGTAGCCGAGGCCGCTCCAGATGGTCACGGCCATGGCGCTGAACAGCAGCAGCCAGCGGTCGGTGAGGAACGGGATCGGGGTGCTGATCCACTTGAGGGCCTTGAACGTGCCGTTGAGCAGGCCGTCCTTGTCGAGGATGTTGGTCCACAGGAGGCCGACGACGACGCTGGACATGATGACCGGCGTGTAGAAGGCGGTGCGGAAGAAGTTCATGATGCGCGTCTTCTCGGCGACGAGCGCGGCGAGCATGAGCGGCAGGATCACCATGAACGGGACGATGCACACCACGTACAGGGACGAGTTGAAGAACGCGGTCTGGAAGCGCCGGTCGGTGAACATGTTCACGTAGTTCTGGAGCCCTACGAACTTGCCGGGCTTGAGCAGCGTGGAGTCGGTGAACGACAGGCGGATCGTGTTGAAGAACGGGATCAGCGAGAAGGTGCAGATCCACAGGATCGGGGGGAGGACGAACAGCCAGGGGACGATGCGGCCGCTGGAGCGGGGATCGACCCCCTGCGCGGCGGCGTCGCCGCCGCGCTTCTTGGTCTTGGTCTTTGCCATGATGGGGGTTCCTTACGGATTTCGCTTATCGCGCTTGTCGCTAGATGCGCTCGTTGCAGTACTTGACGGTCGCGTCGAGGGCTTCCTTCGCGGTGATCTTGCCCTGCAGCGCCTGGGCGATCTCCTCGCGCAGCATGGTGGAGCAGGCGGAGGTGAACTGCGGAGGGCCCCAGATCTCGCCATTGCGGATCTGGTCGGCGGACATGCGCATGGCTTCGGCGTCCATCGTGTCGTCGGACGGGTTGAAGAAGTCGTCGTCGATGGTGCCGGTGGAGGACGGGAACACGTTGGCCTTCTTGTCGAACGCGAGCTGGTTGTCGGAGTTGGTCACGAAGCGGGCGAACTTGATGGCCAGGTCCTGGTGCTTGCTGGTGGCGTTCACGGTGAGCATCTCCATGAACATGTTCGGCTTGGTGTTGGCGATGAAGTCGGTGATGGCGAGGTTCTCGAACACCTTCGGGGCGTTCTTGCGGATGTCGTCGACACTGTACGCGTTGCCGTTCATGAACGCCTGCGAGCCGCCGTTGAAGCTCTTGGACTCGCCGGAGGTGGAGCTGTTGAGCATGTCGTCGGTGAATGCGCCGGCCTTGTACATGTCGATGTAGTGCTGGACGAACTCGACACCCTTCTCGTTGTTGAACGTGAACTCGGTGCGGTCGTCGTTCATGAGCTGCACGCCGTACATGCCGAAGTCCTGGATGGACGGGATGCCGGAGGTCAGCGCGTACTTGCCGCCGCACTTCTTGCCGAAGGTGTCGGCCATGGCGAAGATGTCGTCCTGCTTGGTCGGCGGGTTGTTCGGATCGACGGTGATGCCGCATTCGGACAGCACGGCCTTGTTGTAGAAGGTCGGGCCAGAGTTGAGGTACCACGGGAAGCCGTAGGTGCCCTCCTCGAGGTCGGTGCCCTTGAAGGTGGCGGCGGACCATGCGGCCGGCAGGAAGTCCTTCTCGGCTTCCGGAGCGGCGTCGGCAAGGTTGAGCAGCACGCCGGCCTTGGCCAGCGTGTAGGCCGGCTCCGGGCCCATGTCGACCACGTCGGGCAACTCGCCCGCGGCGGCGTCGGTGGACAGCTTGTCCTCGTAGTTGTCGGCCGGCTGGTCGACCCACTTGATCTTGACGCCCGGGTTGTCCTTCTCGAACTGGGCGATGAGATCCTCGAAGTAGGAGGTGAACTTGTCGTTCTTGAGGTTCCAGGTCTGGAACTTCAGTTCGGTGGTGCCGCTCGACGAGCTGGTGCCGCAGGCGGCCAGACCGCCCATCATGGCGATCGCCGCGCCGAGTGCCACGGCCTTCTTGATGGTTCCCTTCATGGGGTGTTCTCCTTTGTCCTGTTTTGGATGTTTCTTCGTCGAAACGCTTGTTGCGATGCGGCCGAAAACGGCCGCGTTGGGTGAAACCCGCGGCGAAACGCGCCGCGGATCGGGTTGATGTTGAGTTATGTGGTTGTTGGTTGGATTGGTTGGTTGTGCCGGTTCCGGGCCGGCGGTGTGCGGCCCGGAACCGAAATCTTGGATACTGCGGACTAGTCGCGGGACAGGCGCAGCGTGGTCAGCTGGAACGGCTTGAGCGCGAGCTTGGCGCCTTCGGCCTCCTGCTTGCCGCCGACGAGTCCGGCGGGTTCGTCCGCGTAGGATTCGTCCTGCTCGAGCGTGTTGGTCTCGCGCACCTGCCAGCCGGCGAGCGGGCCGTCGGCGTGCAGCGTGGCTTCGGCCTTGGCTCCGGCCGCCTCGTACAGGCGGACGATCACGTCGCCCGAGCCGTCGTCGGCGAGCTTGATCCAGTCGATGACCGGCGTGCCTTCCGTCGCCTCGATCGTGACCGGCGAGCCGATGGCGGGCATGTCGTCGATCAACGGGGCGTTGATCTCCCCGGCCGCGGCGACGAGCGGCGCGACTTCGGCGCACGGCAGCACGGTCCAGTCGAACTCGTGGCGGCCGATGTCGGTGCGCGGGTCCGGTGCGGTCGGCGCGGCGACGAGCGAGAGGCGGACCATCGTGCCGGCGATCGCGCCGTCGTGGTCGCGCAGCGAGTTCACGTCGGAGCCGTAGGTCGAGCCGTTGGCCACGCCGATGCCGTAGGACGAGTCGTGGATGCGCACGAAGCGGTGCGAGCAGCTTTCGAACATCGCCTCGTCGCCTTCGGTGTTCTTGACGATCGGGCGTTCGATGAGGCCGTATTGGCACTCGTACTGGGCGCGGGTGGCGGTCAGGGCCATCGGCACGTCGACCTTGAGCAGCTTCTCGGGCACGTTCCAGTCGACGTCCGCGTGGAAGTCGAGCTGGCTCTTGCCCGGGCGCAGGGTGATCGTCGTGGCGATGCGGTCGGTGCGGAAGGCGTTCGCGGTGCGGATCACGGCGGAGCCGTCGGCGGCGGTCTCGACCGATTCGATCGTGCCGTCCTCGAGCGGGGTGGCGCACAGGAACGCGTCGCGCTCCACGTCCCAGGCGTCGAACACGCCGGGCTCGTCCTTGAGGATCTCGTAGCGGCCGAGCGAGGCGTCCTTGGCGACCATTTCGCGGCCGGTCTTGAGGTCCACGAGCGAGTCGACGGTGCCGTTGGCGGCGACGTGCGCGCGTAGCAGGCCGTTGTCGAGCGTGACCGTGCCGTCGTCGTGGCGCTCGATCGCGACCGGCTCGCCTTCGGCGTCCACGCTGGCCGGCGTCCACGAGCCGACCTCGGCGAACTGGCTGATGCGGGCCTTGGCGATGCGCGCGGCGTCCGGGTTGGCGGCGGCGAGCGCCTCGACGGCCTCCTGCGCGATCTCGTGCAGGCGCTTGAGGTCGCGGGCGTAGTCCTCGCGGGCGACGCGGTGCGCCCATTCGATCGCGGAGCCGGGCAGGATGTCGTGGAACTGGTTGAGCAGCAGCGTCTTCCAGATGCGGTCGATCTCGGCCTGCGGGAACGTGTAGTCCTTGTTCTCGAGGGTGGCGAGCGTGCCGAGGTATTCGACGGCGCGCAGCGCGGATTCGGTCTTGCGGCAGCCGCGCTTCATCTCCTGCTGGGAGGTGAGGGTCTTGCGGTGCAGCTCGAAGTAGAACTCGCCCTTCCATCGCGGCATTTCGTCGCCGGCCTCGGCCTTCATCTCGGATTCGGCCTTGGCGAAGAAGTCGTCCGGGGTACCGTACTCGACCTTCGGCATGCCTTCGAAGTTCTCGAAGCGGTGCTCGCGCATCGCCATCTCGCGGATCGGGCCGCCGCCGCCGTCGCCGTAGCCGAACAGCAGGATGCCGCGGTCGGAGGTGTCCTTGTCCTTGTAATTGCGCTGCACGTACGCCATGTCGTGGCCGGACATGTCGGAATCGTACTTGTCGGCCGGCGGGAAGTGCGTGAAGATCTGCGAGCCGTCGACGCCCTCCCACATGAACGAGTGGTGCGGCAGGCGGGTGGTGTCGTTCCAGCACAGCTTCTGGGTGAGGAACCACGAATAGCCGGAGCGCTTGGCGATCTGCGGCCAGGCGCCGGTGTAGCCGAAGCTGTCGGGCAGCCAGATGCCGTTCGGGACGACGCCGAGCTTCTCCTTGAAGTAGCGCTTGCCGTAGGAGATCTGGCGGATGAGGGATTCGCCGCACGGCATGGTGCCGTCGGATTCGACCCACATGCCGCCGACCGGGATGAAGCGGCCTTCCTTGATGCGGGCCTTGACGCGCTCGAACAGGTCGGGGTGGCGTTCCTCGAGCCAGGCGAAGTGCTGGGCGGCGCTCATCACGTAGGTGAAGTTCGGGTCGATGTCCATCAGGGCGAGGGCGTTGGAGACGGTGCGGCCGACCTTGCGTTCGGTTTCGCGCACCGGCCACAGCCATGCGGAGTCGATGTGGGAGTGGCCCATCGCGGTCAGGGTCATCGCGGAGGCGTTGGCCGGGGAGGCCATCACCTTGTCGAGGGCCTTGCGGGCCGGGGCGAGCGTGGCGTAGTCCTTCTCGTCCCACAGGTTGATGGAGCGCTGCATGGCCTTGGCGAGCTTCCAGTAGCGCGGGTCGGCGTCGCTCATGTTCTCGAGCGATCCGGTGATCACGTCGAGGTCGGCCCAGTAGTCGAACATGTCCTGGTCGAGCGCGGCGATGTCGATGGAGCCGAACTCGTAGCGTTCGTCGGCCTTGCCGGTGGGCTTGGTGCCCAGTTCGGTGACGGTGAACGACGGGACGTTCGGGTTGTACGCGCCCTCGACGTAGATGACGAAGGAGCCGTCCGGGTTGACGACCGCGTCGCGCGTGCCGTCGGCCTTGACGAGCGGCATCCAGTGGTTGCGCGGGTGCAGGGCCTTGATGACGGTGCCGTCGGCGCGGTAGGCCAGCGCCTCGATGTGGCCGCCGACCGGCCATTCGAGCCAGCCGAGGTTGAAGACGAGTTCGATGGCCAGGCCTTCCGGCAGGTCGGTGGGCAGCTGGCCCTCGACGCGCATCCACGTGGTGCCCCAGGAGGTGCCCCACGGCTCGCCGACGGCGAGCGGCTTGAAGTCGACCTGTCCGGACACGGCGCGGGTGATGAACGCGGCCGGCATCTCCGGCTCGCCCGGGTTCATGACGGCGCCGACGGTGCACTGCGCCAGCGTGCGGTGGATGTGCGGCCAGACGCGTTCGCGCATGACGCGCTTGCAGCGGTCGATCTCGCGATTGACTTTCAGCAGCATGGCTCTCCTCTGTTGTGGTTCTGCTCTTCGCTGAGACTAAAGCGATTTAGTAGACCATCGTGGTCTATCGCCGGTTACTAAAGCGATTTAGTTAGAGAATAACACGACCGTTGCGCGTTTGCAAACCAGCTCCCCCGCGTGTCGTCCTACGGCGTGTCGTTCCCCGCGTGGCGGAAATGGCTCGCTGAGGGTACCCTCAGCGAGCCATTTCCGCCACGCGATCGGTCCCATCCACGCCGATGGCGGTTTTCGCTCGCCGACACGACCATCGGCGAGCGAAAACCGCCATGCCTGCGCGGGAACCCGCTCTCTCCTCTCTCTCCAATACGCCAAGGGCTCTCCCTCTCTCTTCAGTTCGAGAGGGAGAGCCCTAAAGACCATCCACTGCAAAACTAGCGGCGGAGGCGCAGCGTGGCCAGCTGGAACGGGGCGAGCGCGATCGCCGCGCCCTCGGCCGGCACCGGACCGTCGCCGGCGGCGAGCGCGCGCGGCAGCTCGGCCGGCAGACCCGGTTCCTCCATCAGCGTCACTTCCTCGACGCTCGCGCCGGCGAGCGCGCCGTCAAGCCGCAGCGTGGCCGTGGCGTTGCCGCCGGCGGCCTCGTACAGGCGCACGACGATATCGTCGGAGCCGTCGTCGGCAAGCTTGACCCAATCGAGCACCGGCGCGCCGGTCACGTCGGCCAGCGACACGAGCGGCGCGACCGCGGGCAGTTCGCCCACGACCGGGCTGTTGAGGCGCGACGCCTCGGCGAGCACGGCGTCCATGCGCGCGTCGGCGACCACGCTCCACGCGAACGCATGCTCGCCCTGATCGGTGCGCGGGTCCGGGTAGAGCGGCGCGGAGAGCAGCGACAGACGGACCATCGTGCCGCGGCCGGTGCCGCGGGCCGCGTCCTCGTGGATGGGGCTCACGTCGGAGCCGTACGTGGACGCGTTGACGACGGCGGCCGCGTAGCCGGAGTCGGCGATGCGCACGAAGCGGTGCGTGCAGCTTTCAAACTTGGCGTCGTCGGAGCGCGTGTTCTTGTTGATCGGGCGCTCGACCATGCCGTACTGGCATTCGTACTGCGCGTTGACGGCCTGCACCGAGACGGGCACGTCGACCTTGAGGAACTGTTCGGCGGTGCGCCAGTCCACGTCGGCGTTGAAGTCGAGCGTGTTCGCGCCGGGACGCAGCGTGATGCGCGTGCGGATCGCGACGTTCGGCGCCTTGGTGAGGACGCTGACGATCGCGCTGCCGTCGGCCGTGGTCTCCGCGCCTTCGACCGCGGCGTCGTCGAGTCCGTTCGCGGTGAGGAACGCGTCGCGCTGGATGTCCCAGGCGTCCCAGTGGAACGGTTCGTCCTTGAGCAGCTCGTAGCGGCCGAGTCGCGTGCCGGCGGGCACAAGTTCGCGCCGCGAGGCGAGGTCGACCATCGACGAGACGGTGCCGTCGGCCTCGACGCGCACGCGCAGCAGGCCGTTGTCGAGCACGGTCGCCTCGCCGTCGCGCGTCACGCTTACCGCGGCGTTCGCCGCGGCGGTCATCGCATTCGCATCGGCGAGTCCGGAAACGACGGCCGCGGAGCGCACGGTCCACGCGTCGCACGCCTCACGCGAGTACGGGGTGATCACCGCGTCCGCAACGGTCCCATCGCCCGGTTCGACGGCGGCGATCGCCGCGCCGGCCTCGAGGGCGATCTCGCGCAGCCGGGCGATGTCGCGCGCGTATTCGGCGCGCGCCTGGCGGTGCACCCATGCGATCGCGGAGCCGGGCAGGATGTCGTGGAACTGGTTGAGCAGCAGCGTCTTCCAGATCCGGTCCATCTCCTCGCGCGGGTAGACGTAGTCCGGATTCTTGATGCGGGCCGCGGCGCACAGGTATTCCGTGACGCGCAGCATGGCTTCCTCGCCCCGGCAACCACGCTTCATGTCCTGCTGGGCGGTGAGCGTGCCGCGGTGCAGTTCGAGGTACAGCTCGCCCTTGAACACCGGGGTTTCGCCGCGCGCGTCGTCGACGATGTCCTTGCGCACGCGGTCGAACAGCTCGTCCGGGGTGCCGAAGTCGATCTTCGGGGCACCGGCGAGGTCGCGGTCGCGGCGGATGCGCGCGGTCATCTCGCGGGTGGGGCCGCCACCGCCGTCGCCGAAGCCGTAGAGCAGGATCGCGTTGCGCGACAGGTCCTTGTCGAGGAAGTTGCGCTGCGAGTACATGAGCTCGTGCATGCTCATGGACGAGCAGTACGTGTCGGACGGCGGGAAGTGCGTGAGGATGCGCGTGCCGTCGACACCCTCCCACATGAACGAGTGGTGCGGGAACTTGGTGCAGTCGTTCCACGAGATCTTCTGCGTGAGGAACCAGTCGAAGCCGGCGCGGCGGGCGATCTGCGGCCACGAGCCGGTGTAGCCGAAGCTGTCGGGCAGCCACACGCCGCGGGGCTCGACGCCGAGGTGCTCCTTGAAGTAGCGGCGGCCGAACGTGATCTGGCGCACGAGCGATTCGCCGGCGGGGATCATGTTGTCGGATTCGACCCACATGCCGCCGACCGGAATGAACCGGCCTTCCTTGACCCGTTCCATCATGCGGCGGAACAGGTCCGGATGCTCGGCTTCGAGCCACTCGTACTGCTGGGCGGAGCTCATCGCGTACTTGAAGTCCGGATCCTCGTCCATGAGCGCGAGCACGTTGGAGACGGTGCGGGCGACCTTGCGGCGCGTCTCGCGCACCGGCCACAGCCATGCGGAGTCGATGTGCGCGTGGCCGATGGCGATGTGGTTGATCGCGCTGGACGACGCGTGTTCCGCCAGCACGCCGGCCAGTTCCCCGCGGGCCGCGGGAAGCGTGCCGTCGATGTCGCGCTCCTCGTAGGCGTTGAGCGAACGCTGGAGCGCCTTGGCGAGCTGCCAGTAGCGCGGGTCGTCGTCCTTGAGCTCGCGCATGAGCGACTCGACGGTTTCGAGGTCCATGTAGTAGGCGAACACGTCCTCGTTGAACACGGTGACGTCCATGCGGCTCAGCGTGTACGGGAAGTCGACCTTGCCGGTCGGGCCTTCGCCGAGCTCGGTGGGCGAGAACGGGGTGGGGCCTTCGACGAACGGGTTGGCGGCCGCTTCGATGTAGACGGTGAAGTTGCCGTCCCCGTCGAGGTCGACGGTGCTGGTGCCGTCGGCGTAGACGAGCGGGATCCAGTGGTTCTTCGGGTTGGCGGACTTGATGGCGGTGCCGTCGGCGCGGTAGACGAGGCCTTCGGACTGGAAGCCCGGGCCGCGATGGCCGAGCCAGCCGAGGTCGACCATGAGTTCGACCTTGCGGCCCTTGGTGGCCTCGCGGTCGATGCGACCGGTCACTTCGAACCACGTGGTGCCCCAGGTGGTACCCCACGTGCCGGGGATGGCGAACGGCTTGAATTCGACTTCGCCGGCGCGCACTTTCGCGAGGAATTCGCCGGAGGGCACGGGTTCGCCGGGGTTGTCGTGCGAGCGCAGCGTGCAGGACGACAGGGTGGTGTGGATGTGCGGTTCGACGCGCTGCCACATCACGCGGTCGCAGCGGTCGAGCTGCTGGTTGGGCAGGAGAAACATTGAGTTTCGGCTCCTTTGCTGATGGTGTTGTGTTGGTTGACGTTGGTTGATGCCCGGCTGGGGGCGGCCATCGTCCCGCTCCCCCGGTTCGGGAAGTCGGGACGACGTCGGGTTGATGCCGCCCGTCGTGCGGGCGGACGGCGTGCCGTCTATCGCGCGATGCGCAACGTGGCCAGCTGGAACGGGCCGAGCCTGAGCGTCGCCCCGTCGGCCTGCTGTTCTGCCTCGCCGGCAAGCGCGACGGGCAGGTCGTCGGCGAGCGCGTTGTCCTCGAGCACGCCGGTTTCGCGCACGGTCGCGCCGCGCAGCCCGTCGGCGACATGCAGCCGCGCGGTCGCGTGTCCGCCGGCGGTTTCGTACACGCGCGCGATCAGGTCGCCCGATCCGTCGTCGGCGAGCTTGACCCAGTCGAGCACCGCGGTGCCGTCGGTCGCGTCGATCGAGACGAGCGGGTCGATCGCGGGCGCGTCGTGCAGCACGGGCGCGTTCATCGCGCAGGCCGCGTCGATCGTGCCGTCGAGCGTCGCGCCGGGCACGACGGCCCAGTCGAACGCGTGGCGGCCGATGTCGGTGCGCGGGTCGGGATAGGTGGGCGCGGACAGCAGCGACAGGCGGAACATGGTGCCGCGTCCTGCGCCGAGCGGACCGTTGCCGGCGATCGGCGCGGCGTCGGAGCCGTAGATCGAGCCGTTGACGACGGCGGCCGCGTAGTTCGGTTCGGCGATGATCGCGAACCGGTTGGTGCAGCTTTCGAACTTGGCTTCGTCGGACGCGCTGTTCTTGACGATCGGGCGCGTGACCAGACCGTACTGGCAGTCGTAGGTGGCGCGTTCGGCGGTGACGGCGAGCGGCAGGTCGACCTTGAGGAAGCGTTCGCGCTCGTGCCAGTCGATGTCCGCGTGGAAGTCGAGCTGCGCGGCGCCCGGACGGAGCGTGATCGTCGTGTCGATCACGGTCTCGCCGTCGGCGGTCTGCACGTCGACGATCGCGGCGCCGGATTCGTCGACGCGCGCGCCGGCCAGACGGCCGCACAGCCCGCGGCCCATGAGCAGCGACTCGCGTTCGATCTCCCATGCGTCCCACACGGCCGGCTCGTCCTTCATGAGCTCGTAGCGGCCGAGCGCGGCGCCGGCCGGCACGAGCTCGCGGCCGTGCGCCTCGTCGGTCAGCGACGAGACGGTGCCGTCCGCTTCGATCGTCGCGCTCAGACGTCCGTTGGCGATGCGCACGCGGCCGTCGGCGAGCGTTTCGACCGTCGCCGGGCCGAGCGCGGCGTCCGTGCCGTCGGCGCGGGAGGCGACGCGGTCGGCCGGCAGCACGCGCCATGACGAGCCGTCGGCGCGATACTGGCTGATGCGCGCCTCGCGCAGCACGTCGGCGTTCGGATCGGCGCGGCGCAGGGCGGCGCACGCGTCGGCGGCGATCTCGGCGAGACGCTTCAGGTCGCGCGCGTAGTCCTCGCGGGCTTCGCGGTGCACCCACGAGATGCCGGAGCCGGGCAGGATGTCGTGGAACTGGTTGAGCAGCAGCGTCTTCCAGATGCGGTCCATCTCCTCGCGCGGATACTCGTAGGCGGGATCGGCGAGCGACGCGGCGGCGCCGAGGTATTCGACCGTGCGCAGCAGCGATTCCTCCGCGCGGCAGCCGCGCTTCATGTCCTGCTGCGAGGTGAGCGTGCCGCGGTGCAGTTCGAGGTACAGCTCGCCCTGGTATTCGGGCATTTCCTCGCCGGCGTTCGCCTCGAGCTGCGTGCGCGCCTTGGAGAAGAACTCGTTCGGGCCTTCGACGCTCACGCGCGAGACGCCTTCGAGGTTCTCGTAGCGGTGCAGGTGGTCCATCATGTCGCGCGTGGGGCCGCCGCCGCCGTCGCCGAAGCCGAAGAGCAGCAGCGAACGGTCGGCGAGGTCCTTGTCCTGGAAGTTCTTCTCCGCATAGTCGAGCTCCTGCACCTTGCACCATGCGGCGTACGTGTCGGACGGCGGGAAGTGCGTGAAGATCGGCGTGCCGTCGATGCCGCGCCACAGGAACGAGTGGTGCGGGAACTTGGTGGTGTCGTTCCACGAGATCTTTTGGGTCAGGAACCACTCGTAGCCGGCGCGGCGGGCGATCTGCGGCCAGGCGCCCGTGTAGCCGAAGCTGTCGGGCAGCCAGATGCCCTTGGGCTCGACGCCGAGCTTCTCCCTGAAGTAGCGCTTGCCATAGGAGACCTGGCGGATGAGCGACTCGCCGCCGGGCAGCATGCCGTCGGCCTCGACCCACATGCCACCGACCGGAATGAACCGGCCCTCCCGGATGCGTTCGAGCATGCGGGCGAAGATGTCCGGATGGTCCTCTTCGAGCCATGTGTACTGCTGGGCGGAGCTCATCGCGTACTTGAAGTCGGGATCGGCGTCCATGAGCGCGAGCGCATTGGAGACCGTGCGGGCGACCTTGCGGCGCGTCTCGCGCACCGGCCACAGCCAGGCGGAGTCGATGTGCGCGTGGCCGACGGCGCTCACCTGCATGGCGGACGCGTTGGCCGGCTTGGCGAGCACGCCGGCGAGTTCGGCGCGGGCCGTCTCGACGGTGCCGTCGATGTCGCGCTCGTCGTAGGCGTTGAGCGAGCGCTGGAGCGCCTTGGCGAGCTGCCAGTAGCGCGGCGACGACTTGTCGGCGAGTTCCATGAGCTGGCAGGCGACGTCGAGGTCGATGCGGTATTCGTCGAGTTCGCGGTTGAACGAGGTCAGGTCGGCGGCGCGGAACACGTACGGTTCGTCGGGCTCGCCGGTGGCCTTCTCGCCGAGTTCGGTCTCGATGAACGGCGGCACGCCGAGCAGCAGCGGGTTGCTGGCCGCCTCGAGGTAGAGGGTGAACGTGCCGTCTTCGGCGACGGGCGTGTGCGCGGTGCCGTCGGCGTCCATGAACGGCACCCAGATGTTGAGCGGGTGCACGGCCTTGAGCGCGGTGCCGTCGGGCCGGTAGACGAGGCCTTCGATGTGGCCGCCGCAGGAGTGCTCGTACCAGCCGAGGTCGAGGATGAGTTCGAGCGCCTCGCCGTGCTTCGGGTAGCCGGCGGGCACCCGGCCGGTCAGACGGAACCAGACGGTGCCCCAGGTGGTGCCCCATTCATGGCCGAGTTCGAACGGTTTGAACGCGATCTCGCCGCGCTCGAGCTTGGCGAAGAATTCGCCGGACGGCATGGGCTCGCCGGGAATGTCGAACGCCTCGACCGTAAGGCGCGCGACCGGCGGGTGGATGTGCGGGTTGACGCGCTGGCGCAGGACGCGCTTGCAGCGTTCGAGCTGCTGTTCGGGTTTCAGAAACATGATGGGCTGTCTTCACTCCCCTTGGTTGCTGGTGTCGCAGGCCGTTCGGCCACGTCGTTGTGTCCCCTGTGCGAGGGCTGGGCTGCCGCGCTTCGATCGTGCGAGGCGCATCGCCGCCGCCGTAACTAAAGCGCTTTAGTACCATTCTGTCCAAGGAGCGGCGGCCTGTCAAGTTCCTCGTCGCCGCGCGTGTTTCGGGTCCCGCCGGCATGCCGACGGATACAAAAAAGCGCTATCCCCATTCAGGAATAGCGCTTGTGTTGGTGGAGTCGCGGGGAATTGAACCCCGGTCCGGTGACCGAGCCCGCAGTCTTCTACGTGCGTAGTCTGCTGGCCGTTTGGCAGCTTCTCTGCCCCCGTCTATGTCGCAGACAACGGACGGCGGGCATATTCGCAGTTAAAGTCCCGACACAGCCCTGCAACGCAGCTGCATCAGCAAGTCTTCTTAACGACGCTCAGCATCCTCCCAAAGACGAGGAGGAGTGAACGGAGCGGCTGCTCACTGGTTAATCCTGGCGCAAAGCTCAGGCAGCGAGAGCGAACTCAGTGCGGTTAGATTTAGCACTTATTCTTTTGCCGGGGGCATCCACGAGCGGACCCGGCGTTCTCGGCACGCTTCCCTGCGACGAACAGGTCACCGTCGAAACCGATCGACCCCAATCTTGAATTATCAAGCTTCCGCTTGCGCGGACTTTTCAATATACGTCCGCGCCGGCGAAACGGCAAGTTTTCGCGCACGGCATAGCGTGTCGCACGCGGCCGCCGCAAGGCCGACGGCGTCCTGCGCGACGCCGCCCGCTCACTTGATGATCGGGCGCGACGGCGCGGACACGTCGATCTGCGTCTTGTCGCCGATCACCTTGGGATCGGACAGGATCTTGTCGACGATCGCCATCTTGAGCTCAAGATCGGACGAGTCGCCCCACACCACCACGTGCTCGCCGCCGTTGAGTTCGGTGGTGATCGAATCCTGCGTGCCCGCGGTCACCTTGGTGATCGTCTTGCGCATGGCATCAGGCAGGCCGCCAAGCACCTTGAGCGCCTCCTTGACCGACTTGTTCTCCAGCGAGGCGGTGACGTCCTTCACCTCGATCACCGGTATGCCCTTGGTGGAGGTGTGGCCCACCGTGTTGAGCACGCGCGCCTTGCTGTCCACGGCCACCATCTGCGAGTCGGACGCCTTGAGCATGGCCGCGGGCTGCTGCGCGCTCACCTTGACGGCCATGCCGTGCGGGTAGCGTTTGGTCACGTCCGCTTCGGTGACGCCCGGAATGTTCGTCAGCTGCGCCCTGACGTCCTTCGCGGAAACCAGCAGCAGCGACTTGCCGGACTGCTTGTCCGCGATGGCGAGGATCTCGTCGCGGCTCACCCACTCGTTGCCGCCGGTCACGCTGATGTCCCCGGTCTCCAGCCGCAGCACCGGTGAGAAGAACAGCAGCCAGACCAGCGAGCAGACCACGGCAAGCGCGGCGACGGCCGCGGCCACGCGCAGGGCGATCACGCGGACGCCGGCCTTGCGCTTCTCCTTGAGACGGGCGCTGAAGTCGATGACCTTCGGACGCGTGGGAATGCCGAGCATGCCGGACGTTTCCCGCAGCGTCTTGGTGACCATGTCCTCGCTGGGCATGCGCCGCGCGTCGACGAACCCCCGGCCGTCCCGCCGAACGCCGTTGGACTTGGAGGCCTTTGCGGCGACGGTTCTCCCGCCGTTCGCCCGTCCGGCTCCCGTCGTCTTGCGTCCGGAAGCCGACGCCGCAGCCCGCGCGGCCGCGGTCCGATGCTTTGCCGGCAACGACTTGCGGATGGATTGCGACGTTTCGCCGTCGCCGCGCGACACACGGCCGGATGCGGCCCTGCTGACCGGCATCGAGCCGGTTGCGGGCGACTTGCCGGAGCCGGACGAACCGGACGCCGAACGGGCGCTGCGCGCGACCCCGCCGAACCGACCACGTCCCGTCGCGCCCGACGCGCCCGACGAGGACGACGTCCGGCCCGAGCCACGCGGCAGTCCGCCCTTCGGCTTCGAGGCTTCGCCGGAAACGGAACGGGCGACGCGCCGGCCCGAGCCGGCCGCTCCCCCGTCCTCGCCCGTGGAACTGACGACCTGTCGCGCCATCAGCGCCCGTCCGCCACGCGATGCGCCTCCAGCGCGTGCAGCAGCACGTCGTCCATCTGCGTGACGTCGCCGGCTCCCACGGTGAAGATCACGTCGCCGTGATGCGCTCGCATGGCGAGCATCTGCGCGGCGACGCGCATGTCGTCGACGGCGCGGATCCACTGTCCGCCGGGCTCGTGCGCGAGTCCCGCGGCCGCGTCGACGATGGTCTGCGGGCCGACGTCGGGGAAATCCTCCTGCTTTTCGCGCGCGGGGAAGATGCCGGTGACGATCACGTCGTCGGCCTTGGCGAGCGCCGCCGCGAACTCGCCGGCGAAGAACCTGGTGCGCGAGAACAGGTGCGGCTGGAACAGCACGCGGATCACCGACTCCGGGTAGCGGCGGCGCGCGGCGTCGAGCAGCGCGGCGATTTCGGTCGGATGGTGCGCGTAGTCGTCCACCACGGTCACGTCGCCCACGGTGCCGCGCACCTGAAAGCGACGCGCCGCGCCGAGGAACGTGCCGGCGGCCTCGGCCGCGCGATGCGGGTCCATGCCGAGCAGTGCGGCGGCGGCGATGGCCGCGGTCGCGTTGCGCGCGTTGTGGATGCCCGGCACGATGAGCGCGACCGGCAGGCGCAGGTCGTCGCCGCCGAGCAGCGCGCCCGGCAGCACGATCGTGAACCGTTCGGCGCCGTTGCCGCTGGCTTCGGTCTCCGATTCGATGCGCACGAACGTCGCGCCGTTGAGGTCGCCGAACGCTTCGCGGGGTTGCGTCGAATAGGCGATCGCGCGCGCGGCGACGGCCGGGTCGAGCGAGCGCAGCACGCCGAGCGCGCCCTCGTCGTCGACGCAGACGATCACGTGCTCGCGCGCGTGGCCCGCGTGTTCGGCGAACGCGGCGTGGTAGTGCGCCGCGTCGCCATAGTGGTCGAGATGGTCGGGCTCGGCGTTGGTGATGATCGCGATGGCCGGACGGTACTTTTCGAAGCTGCCGTCCGACTCGTCCGCCTCGGCGACGAGCACGCCGCCTCGACCGGCATGGCCGCCGTCGAGCGTGGAGCCGTCGGGGCCCTGGATGGAGCCGCCGATCGCGTAGCTCGGATCGGCGAGCTCGCCTTCGCCCGCATGCACGAGGATGTGCGCGAGCAGCGAGCTGGTGGTGGTCTTGCCGTGCGCGCCGGCCACGGTCACGGCCCGGCGGCCGTTCATGAGCAGTGCGAGGATGTCGCTGCGGTGCACGATATGCGCGCCGGCGGCGTGCGCAGCGACGATCTCCGGATTGTCCGGCTTGATCGCGCTCGAGTAGACGACCGTGCGCGCGCCGTTCACGTTGTCGGCCTTTTGGCCGATTTCGACGCGGATGCCGAGCGATTCGAGACGGTCGGTTTTGGCGCCGCGCTCGCGGTCGGAGCCGTCGACGTCGACGCCCTGCTCGTGCAGCATTTCGGCGAGCACGCTCATGCCGGCCCCGCCGATGCCGATGAAGTGGGTACGGCCGAGGTCGGCCGGCGTCTGCGTGTCGCCGAACGCGGCAAGGGTGGGGTTCAGGACGATCGTGTCGTCCGTGGTGGTGTCTGACAACGTTTTCTCCTTGATGGTTTCTGTCATGGGCGTGGTCATACGCGTGGAATCGGCCGCGTCCGTCAGCGCGCGATGTCGAGCACGGTGCGCGCCATCCTGTCGGCGGCGTCGCGGATGCCGTATCCCCAGGCCTTTTCGCCGAACTGGCGCAGGCGGATCGGATCGTCCAGCAGGTTCGGCACGTGCCCGCGCACCCAGTCGGCCGTGAAGTCGCGGTCGGCGACCATGAGCCCGCCGCCGGCCTCGACGACCGGCTGCGCGTTGAACCGCTGCTCGCCGTTGCCGATGGGCAGCGGCACGTAGACGGCGGGCAGGCCGAGCGCGGCGAGTTCGGACACGGATCCGGCGCCGGCGCGGCAGATCACGAGCGCGGCGCATGCGAACGCGAGATCGATGCGTTCGAGATATTCGGCGACATGGTAGTCGCCGCCCGTCCTCGCATCGTCGAACAGTCCGGACAGCGCGCCTTCGCCGGCCTCGCGGGCGACGGTGGCGCGCACTTCGTCGATTTTGCCCCGGCCGGTCAAGTGGATCACCTGCGCCGATTCGAGCAGATCGGCGGATGCCTCGGACACGGCCCGGTTGAGGCTGAGCGCGCCGAGGGAGCCTCCGGTGACGAGCACGAGCGGACGCTTCGGATCGATGCCGAGACTGGCCGCCGCCTCGTCGCGCACGGCGACGCGGTCGGCCTCCAGCTTGCCGCACAGCGAGGCGATGGCGGGGCGCAGCGGCAGGCCGACGCGTTCGACCGTCGCGCCGGAGGCCGGCTTGAGGCCGGTGCCGGCGTACGCGGTGCCGATGTAGGCCGCCCAACGCGCGCCGAGCTTGTTGGCCATGCCGGCACGCGCGTTCTGCTCGTGGATGACGATCGGGATGCCCATGCGGTGCGCCGCGGCGTACACGGGGGCGGACGCGTAGCCGCCGAAGCCGACCACCACGTCGGCGTGACGGGCCTCGAGGATCGCGCGCACCTTGTCCCCTTCGCGCTTCCAGCGCATGGGGAAGCGCAGCGCGTCGAGATTGGGCCTGCGCGGGAAGGGCACCTTGTCGATGGTGTCCAGTTCGTAGCCGGCCTGGGGCACGAGGTCATGCTCAAGGCCGACGGCGGTGCCGATGACGCTCACGTTGGCGTTCGGGTCGATGCGTCGGATGGCGTCGGCCACCGACAGCAGCGGGTTGACGTGCCCGGCGGTGCCTCCGCCGGCGAGTACGACGTTCACGGTGTTCTTGCTCATATTCATCGCCTGCCAGTCTACGTTCCCTTATACCCATATGGTCCGTCCGTCCCGGATCGTCCTTCCGTGCGGACGGGCGTCTCACGAACGCCGCGCCTCGGCCCTGATCTGCGGCTGGCTGCGCATCATGCCGGCGGCGACGCCCGCCGCGGACAGGCACATGAGCATCGACGAGCCGCCCGCGGAGACGAACGGCATCGGCACGCCGAGTACCGGGAACAGCCCGACGACGACGCCGATGTTGACCAGCGCCTGACCGACGATCCAGATCATCACGCACATCAGCACCATCGACACGTACCGGTCGGTGATCTGCAACGCCACGACCAGCAGGCACCAGCCGATCGTCACGAACAGCAGCACGACGATCATCGTGCCGACGAATCCGGTCTCCTCGCCGATGATCGCGAAGATGAAGTCGTTGTGCGCGGCCGGCAGATAGTTCCACTTTTCGCGCGAGTTGCCGAGCCCGACCCCGAGCAGTCCGCCCGAGGACAGCGCGTACCGGGCGTGGACCGACTGGAAGCACAGCGTGACCTGCGTGTCCGTGTCGGAGCACGAGTATGCGGCGAACACGCGTTTGAGGCGGTTCGGGCTGGTGATGACCAGCACGAGCACCAGCACCGAGAGGGCGCCGGCCAGCATGGCCATGTATTTGAGCGGGAAGCCGCTGATCATGAACGCGACCACGCCGATGAACACGATGATCATGGCGGTGCCCAGATCCCTGCCGAGCAGAACGAGTCCGAGGGAGGACGCGTACACGCCGCCCGGGGCGGCATACGCCTTCAGGCCCTCGCGGCGGAATCGGCGGGCGGCCAGCTGCAGCGCGCCGGGCAGCCATATGCACACCGACAGCTTGATCAGCTCGGCCGGCTGAAACGTGAACACGTTCGGGATGCCGATCCAGCCGCGGTTGCCGTACACGTCGATGCCGAGCGGCGTGAGCGTGAGGAACTGCAGGAACATGGCCGCGAACACGGTCCATATGCCGATCCTGCGGTACAGCTTCACGCTGCAGCGGGACAGCGCGAACGCGCACAGGAAACCACCGACGCAGTACACGCCCTGGCTGAGGGCCTGCTTCCACGGCGCATGGCCGCTGGCGACCATGCTCACCGAAGAGCTGGAAAAGACCATGATGACGCCGAAGACGGAAAGCGCCAGCACCGCCACCACGAACCCGTGGTAGCACCACAGCGGATTGAGCAGGCTGGCGGGACCGGAGAACCCGGCGAAATCGTCGCGCGCCGGCTCGCGCAGGGGCCGGGACGGGAACTTGCGTTCCCCGCGTTCGCCGGCCGGCTCCCGACGGCTCCCGGCCGCGTCCCCCGATCCCTTGGCGGATGCGGGGGACGTCTTGTCTGAGGAGGCGATGCGTCTAGCCTTCGGCATGCTCGCTCACCCAGCGGCGCGATGCTGCCGCGAACTGGTCGCCGCGGTCCGCGTACGACTTGAACTGGTCCATCGAGGCGCAGGCGGGGGCCATGAGCACCACGTCGCCGGCCTTGGCGTACGCTCCGGCCGCCTCGACGGCGCGCGCCATGACTGTGGCGTTGTCGGCCGGGTCGATGACGGTGAGCGGGATCTGCGGCGCGCTGGCGGCGAACGCGTCAAGCATGGGCTGCTGGTCGCGGCCGATGATGACGGCGGCCTTGATCGTGTGCGCCTGATCGGCGACGAGCTTTTCGAAGCGGCTGCCCTTGGCGAGGCCGCCGGCGATCCACACGACGGACTTGGCGCCGAAGCTGCTCAGCGACGCGTTGGCCGCGTGCGCGTTGGTGGCCTTGGAGTCGTCGACGAAGCGGATGTCGCCGGCCGGCGTCTTGGCCGTGGCGACGGTCTGGATGCGGTGGCCGCCGGGGGCGAACGCCTGCAGCGCGCGCACGGCCGTGTCGCGGTCCGCGCCGTAGCCGAGCGCCAGTGCGAGCGCGGTGAGCGCGTCGGCGAGCAGATGCGGGTAGACCGTGCCGTCCGGCTCGGTCAGATGCGTGAATTCGGCGACCGGCGCGACCTTGGTCGCCTCCCCCGGCGTGCCGCCGGCGACGCCGCTCATGTCGACGATCCAGCCGTCTTCCACGCCGATCTGGCCGGCCTTCGGCGCGCCGAGCGTGAAGCCGACCTTGCGGCAGCCCTCGGCGGTCTCGGCCTTCTCGGCCAGACCGGTCACGCGCGCGTCGTCGGCGTTGTACACGAGCGTTTTCTTCACTCCGTGGAACACCTTGGACTTGTCGGCCGCATAGTTGTCGATGCCGCCGTGCCAGTCGAGATGGTCGTCGGCGATGTTGGTGATCGCCGCGCAGTCGAGCGCCAGCGAATACGTGAAATGCAACTGGAAGGAGCTCAGCTCGACGCACAGCACGTCGTCGGCTGCGTCGACGGCCGCGTGGGAGACGGCCTTGCCGATGTTGCCGACCGCCGGGGCCTTGAGGCCGCAGGCGGTGAGCATTTCGGAGGTCATTTCGGTGGTGGACGTCTTGCCGTTGGTGCCGGTGATGCCGATCCATCC
Organism: Bifidobacterium miconis; assembly: GCF_019331735.1. Taxonomy (GTDB): domain Bacteria; phylum Actinomycetota; class Actinomycetes; order Actinomycetales; family Bifidobacteriaceae; genus Bifidobacterium; species Bifidobacterium miconis. The sequence goes on along the minus strand of NZ_JAHBBH010000005.1, from coordinate 28,591 downwards.
GGCGTGCGCGCCCTTGCCGTCGCGGTCGGCGCGCAGCCACCACGCGAGCTCCACCTCGCTGATCACGGGGATGCCGCGGCGCTGCGCCTCGAGGATGAACGGGGTGCGCGGGTTGAACACCGGCGAGGTGCACACCAGATCGATCGCGTCCCAGTCGACGTCGTCGAAAGATTGCAGGTCGGCGTCCTCGCGCCGCTCGTCCACGCCGATCGCCTTCGCGCCATGCGCGCGCAGCACGTCCATCATGCTGCGCCCGGAAATGCCGAGTCCCGCGACCAGCGCGGTCTTGCCGTTAACGTCCATATCCGCTCCTTACCGAACAATCGGAACCGCAAACGGTTCCCTATCGTATATCCGCTTTGTGTCGTCGCGGCCGCGCCTCTCGCGGCGCCGGCGTCGCGGCCCCGACCGTCACAGCAGGCCCGAGCGCGCGGCCCAGTCCGCGTAGAAGACCATGAGGCCGCACAGCACGAACAGGAGCTCGACCATCCAGAAGCGCACCACGACCTTCGTTTCGCTCCAGCCGCACAGTTCGAAGTGGTGGTGGATGGGGGCCATCTTGAACACGCGCTTGTGCGTGGCCTTGAAATAGCCGACTTGGATGACGTCGCTCATGACCTCGATCACGTACAGGCCGCCGACGATCACGGCGAGGAACTCGGTGTGCGTGGCGATCGACAGCGCCGCGAACAGGCCGCCGAGCGCGAGCGAGCCGGTGTCGCCCATGAAGATCGTGGCCGGGTTCGAGTTGTACCACAGGAACGCGAAGCACGCGACGGCCGCACACACGGCGATGATGGTCAGGTCGAGCGGATCGGACACCGCGTACGAGTAGCCCTGATGGTCGCCGCCCTTGATGTGGTAGCTTTCCCAGAACGCGATGATCGCGTATCCGGCGAAGGAGATCATCGAGGAGCCCGCGGCCAGACCGTCGAGGCCGTCGGTCAGGTTGACCGCGTTGGTCCACGCGGTCATCAGGAAGTTCACCCAGATCACGAACAGCACGATCGCGAGGGCCCGTCCGGCGAAGTCGAAGCTGATGAACGGCTTCTCGATGAAGCTGATGCCCGGCTGGGCGCTCGGGAATCCCGACTTGGTGGGCACCAGCAGCGCGAGCACCGCGTAGATCGTGCCGAAGATGAACTGGCCGATGAACTTGCCCTCGACGGTCAGGCCCTCGTTCTGCTTCTTGCGCACCTTGGCGAAGTCGTCGATGAAGCCGAGCACGCCCATCGACAGCATGGCGAACAGCACGAGCACGGCCGACCACGAGGGCACCTCGCCGCGCGCGCAGAAGCGGTACAGCGCCGAGGCGCCCCAGCCGAACACGATGGCGAAGTTGATCACCACGCCGCCGAGCGTCGGCGTGCCGCGCTTGATCTGATGGGACTTGGGACCGTCCTGCCGGATGTACTGCCCGTAATGCAGCTTGTGGACCAGTCTGATCAGCATCGGGGTGCCGACCATGGTGACGACCAGCGACACCAGGATGCCAATGATGAGCGAAATCACGATTGCCTCTCCACTCTCGTTTCCGTATCGGTTGACGTATCGGTTGTGCCGCGGCGCTACGCCGCCGGATTCCACCGCGACGCGAGCGCGCTCAGCCCGGACGCGTGCGATCCCTTGAGCAGCACGAGCGCGCCGGCGTGGTCGCGTGCCAGATCCACGGCCAGACGATCGGCCTCGTCGGCGCCGTGCGCCAGATCGACCGTCACGTGCGAGCCACTTGCGGCGGCCTCGTCGCGCGCGCCCTGCGCGAGGTCGGCGGCCAGCGCGTCGAGATGCGGGTCGGACGCCGATCCGACCGCGATGACCGCGTCGACGCCGGCGCGCACGGCGTCCGCGCCGATGCTGCGGTGCAGCTCGCCCTCGTCGCCGCCGAGCTCGAGCATCGCGCCCAGCACGGCGATGCGGTACGGCTCGCCGCCTTCCGGCTGCGCGTCGCGGCCGGCCTTGCCCCATGCCGCCAGCGCGTTGATGCCGGCGCGCATCGAATCGGGGTTCGCATTGAACGAGTCGTCGATGAGCGTGAACGACACGCCGTCGCGCGTCACCGTGGAGACGGCCATGCGATGCGCGCTGATGCGCGTCTGCTCGCCCAGCACGCGGGCGATGTCCGCAAGGCCCAGGCCGCAGCGGCGGGCGACGCTTGCCGCGGCGAGCGCGTTCATCACGTTGTGCGCGCCGCGGATGCCGAGTGTGACATGCACGGTTTCCGCGCCGTCGGTCATGTCGAAATACGGGTGGTCGGTGGCGTCCTGGCCGATGCCCCGGGCCGTCAGCTCGCCCGGACGGACATGCTCCGGGTCGATGCCGAACCACAACACGTCGCCGGGCACGATCGGCTCCATCGCGGCCACGTGCGCGTCGTCGGCGTTGAGCACGCCGGCGCCGTCCGGCACGAGTCCGCGCACGATTTCGCTCTTGGCCTGCGCGATGCGTTCGACCGAGCCGAATTCGCCCAGATGCGCGCAGCCGACCTTGAGCACCACGGCGACGTCGGGCGGCGCGATGGTGGTCAGCCGGGCGATCTCGCCGACGTGGTTGGCTCCCATTTCGGCCACGAGGAAGCGCGTGGAGGGGCCCACCTTGAGCGCGGTCAGCGGCAGGCCGATCTCGTTGTTGAACGAGCCGAACGGGGCGACGGTCGGACCCAGTTCGCCCAGCAGCGCCTTGAGCAGGTCCTTCGTGGTGGTCTTGCCGACCGAACCGGTGATGCCGACGATCGTGAACGGCGCGGCCTCGGCGCGGCGACGCTCGAGATTGTGCCGGGCGAGCAGGCCCAGCGCCTCCACCGTGTCCGGCACGAGGATCTGCGCGATCGGCGCGTCGACCTCGTGGTCGACCAGCGCACACACGGCGCCGCGGGCGGCCACATCGGCGAGGAAGTCATGGCCGTCGACGCGCTCGCCGGCGATCGCGACGAACACGGAGCCGTTCCCCGCCTCGCGCGAGTCGCTCACGGCCGAGGTCGCGGCCGGCCGTTCCGGGTCGAATCCGGGCTGGGCATGGATCAGCGCGCCTCCCGTCGCCTCGGCTATCTCGTTGGGGGTCATCGGCATCATGGCCGCTTCGCTCGTCACTGTCAGCACCTTTCCTTGCACACAAATCCGTTGGTTGTCGTTCGTTACCGTCCTGCATCCCGCCCGGCGGACCGCCGTGCGGGGCCGCCCGCTACCGGCTCAGGTCGTGGTTGACCCGCAGCGCGTTCCTGATGTTGTTCTTGCGCACGCCGGCCGCCATCACCATCGCGATCGCCAGCGACGAGCGCTTGACGTCGGCCATGTCCGCATCGGCCAGCGGCGAGAACTGCATGGCGATCTGGTCCGACTCGCCGGTCCGGCCGATCAGATGCGTCTGGTCGTCCATCACGAAGCCGTACTTCGTCTGATCGGCGCGCGCGATCGCGCCCTTGCGCGGATCGCTGTCCATGCCGTCGACGCCGAGCACGTCGATGTTGACTCCGCCGAGCGCGCCGTCGCGGAACGTCCCGTCGTCGAGCGCGACGATCACCGCCGCCGCGCCGTCCTCCTGGCACACGCCGAGCGTGCGCTGCACGTCGAAGATGCCGAGTGGATAGTCGAGCTGCAGCTGGCGCTCCAGCGACTGCGAGCCGAACGAGCCGATCACGCTGACTGGATTGCCCAGCATGTGCAACAGACGCGACAGCTGGCGCACGTTGGCCGCCACGTCGCCTCCGGCGGGCCCCGCCACGGCGAACACGGCCAGCATGCTCGCGGGCGCCCCCGACATCTCCGTGGCCAGCTCGCCCAGCTGCGCGTCGGTCAGGTCGCCGAACAGCAGCGGCAGCTCGCATCCGGCGAGCGCGTCGCGCATCGAGGTCGGCACGAGCGCCGCGTACGCGCCGCGCTCCAGCGCCTGCACCATCATGTTCGCGGGATCGCCCTCCGCGTCCCCGCGCGGTACGAACAGCGCCCCGGGAGACACGGAATCCACGTCGTCCGCCAGCGACGTGACGGTGACGTTCGCGGCGAACGGCGGTTCCAGTTCGCAGCCGTAATGGTCCGTCATGTATCCCAGCGTCATGCGCCGCGCCACGGCCTCGCTCACCGAGCTCATGTCGTCACCTGTCCTTTCCCTTCCACGCTTCGCTCACCATTCCACCGGGATAGCATCGGTGCGCTTGGACGAAGTCGGCACGTTGTATTTCTGCATAAGGAATTCACCGATGTCGGCGAAGACCGGGCCGGCCGTCAGGCCGCCGAACGAGCCGACCTTGGCGTCCTTCATCACCACGGTGATCACGAAGCGCGGATTGTCGGCCGGGATGATGCCCGACCAGTCGGAGATGATCGACGAGAGCGTGCCGTCGTCGCCGGCGACCTCGGCGGTGCCGGACTTCGCCGCGATGCGGTAGCCGGGCACGGAGACCATGTTGCTGTACAGGTCGGAGACGGATTCCATCGCGTTGAGCACCTGCTTGGCCACGTCTTCGTCGACCACGCGGGTCGAGGCGCCCGTCTTGGTTTCGGTGACGTGACCCTGCGCGTCGGTGACGGACTGGACGAGCTTGAGCGACGGCATGACGCCGCCGTTGGCGATGGTGGCGATCGCGCGCGTGATCTGCAGCGCGCTCATCGTGTAGCCCTGGCCGAACAGCACCGTGTTGCGCGTGCGCAGGTCCCAGTCCTGCCAGTTGGCGAGCATGCCGTCCGATTCGCCGGCGAGGTCGAGCCCGCTCGCGGTGCCGACGCCGAACTTCCTCAGGTATTCGTACCGCTTCTCGTCGCTGTAGTTCGTGGCGGCCATGATCATGCCCACGTTCGACGAGTTCTTGAGGATGCCCGCGTACGTCCAGCGTTCGCCGCCGTGCGTTTCGGCGTCCTTGTAGGTCTGGCCGTCGGACGTGGTGATCGTGTCGGGCACGGTGAACCGGTCCGTGGCCTTGTGCAGGCCCTCCTGCAGTTCGCCGGCCATGGAGAACACCTTGCCGATCGAGCCGGGCTCGAAGGTGGAGCTGACCACGCGCGACGTGTTGAGCTTGGCCGCGTCGGAGCCGGCCTCGTACTGGTCGGTGTCCTCGAGCGCGAGGATGCCGCCGGTCTTCAGGTCGTAGACCACGCCGAGCGCCCAGCTCGCGTTGTACTTCTTGATGCCGTCGAGCAGCGCCTTCTTGACGTACCAGTCCACGTCGCCGTCGGTGGTGAGCGTCACGTCGGAGCCATTGACCGCGTCCTTCGACTCGGTGAGCGTGCCGGGGATCTGCGCGCCGACGTTGTTGCCGCGCTGGTAGACCTGATAGCCGTCGGTGCCGTTGAGCACGTCGTCGAGCGACGCCTCGAGGCCGGCGACGCCCTTGCCTTCGTCGTCGATGCCGCCGAGAATCGGGCCGAGCAGCGTGCCGCCCGAATAGACGCGCTCGTTGGTCAGCTCGCCGTAGACGATGCCGCCGAGATTGAGCGCGGTGATCTTGCGTTTGACCTCGGGCGTCACGTCCTTGGCGAGCACCACGTAGCGCCGATTCGAGTCGCTCATCTTGGCGCCGAGCTCCATCGCGTTCGTGCCTTTGAGCACGCTGGCGAGCAGCCGCGCGACGGCTGCCGCGCCGGTGACGTCGAGCGACTTGCCGTCGATCTGGTGGCAGTAGCTTTCGGTGCGTTTCGTGCAGGCGATCGGCTTGAACTCGTTGGCCAGCATCGGGTCGGCCACGATGTTGTACCGTTCGAGGCTCTGCGCGAGCACGGTGCCGTTGACGTCGAGAATGCGGCCGCGCTTCGCGTTGAGCGTGATCCGGCTGGTGCGTTCCTGTTCGGCCGCGATCGCGGTGCTGCGTCCGAGCAGCTGGACGAACGCCATCTTCGCCACGCAGGCGGAGGCGACGAAGGCCAGCACCAACGCGACGGCGATGCAGCGCACGGCGAACGCGCGCGCCTTGTCGGTTCTGCGAATGCCGTTGCTCACCGCTTGCCGTCCTTGCCGTTCTTGTATCCGCTCAGATCAATGGTCAGCGAGCCTTTTTGCAATGTCATGCCCATCTTCTCGGCCCGCTGCGGCAACGAGGTCTGCAGTTCGTCGAGCTTGGCCTGCTCCTCCTCCACGTCCTGCGTGAGCGTGGTGATGTTGGCCTGCACTTCGGCAGCCTCGAACGAATTCTCCACCATCTGCGTGCGCAGGAGCAGCGCGCCGATCAGCGTTGCCGCGAGGAAGATCGCCGATGCCGCGATGTGGAACAGCGACGTGCTGCGCGAACGCGTCCACACGATCAGACGGGCCAGCCCGCCGTTCTGGCCGGCCGGCTTGGCGCCGCCCTCGACCACGTGCAGGCTCGGGCGCGTGGAAGGTTCCGCGGATCGGGGACGCCGGCTCTCCGGTACCGCATTGGAGCGTACGGTTCGTCCACGGCTTGCCATCAGCGATTCCTTCCCTGTCGGCCCTGCTGGCCCTGATATCCGCCGCGGCGGCGGTTTGCCGCGCCGCGACGGCGGTTCGTGTTCGGTTCGAGTTGCCTCATGCGCGCCTCGGGGATCGGGCGGGTCAGTTCGACGGCGCGCAGCCGCACCGAGGCCGAACGCGGATTGTCCGCGATTTCGGCCTCGTCGGCCTTCACCGCGCCCCGGGTGAGTTCGCGGAAGAACGGCTGGGCTTCGGGGGGAATCATCGGCAGGCCCGCCGGAGCGTCCACCTTGAGGCCCTGATTCATGAACGACTTGACCGTCTTGTCCTCAAGCGAATGGTAGGACTCGACGACCAGCCGGCCGCCGACGGCCAGATGCGCGGCGATCTGCGGCAGGGTGCGCGCGAGCTTGTCCAGTTCGCCGTTGACCTCGATGCGCAGCGCCTGGAACACGCGCTTGGCCGGATTGCCCGCCGGACGATGAGCCTGCGGGACGACCTCGTCGACCAGACGGTTGAGCTGCGCGGAAGTGGTCAGCGGCTCGTGGGCGCGGCGCGCGACGATCTCGCGTGCGATCTGCCGCGCGAAGCGCTCCTCGCCGTAGTCCCTGAAGATGCGGGCGAGCGACTCAGCGTCGTAAGTCGCCAGCACGCGCTCGGCGGTCAGCGGCTGAGTCACGTCCATGCGCATGTCCAGCGGCGCGTCATGGGAATACGAGAAGCCGCGATCGGTTTCGTCGATCTGCAGGCTGGACAGGCCGAGATCCATGAACACGGCCTGCACCTTGTCCACGCGCTGGTCGGCCAGCACGGCGGAGAATTCGTCGAAGGCGGCGTGCACAGGCGTGAACCGGTCCGCCAGCCCCTCGCGCTCCATGCGCTCGGTCGCCAGACCCAGCGCCTCGGTGTCGCGGTCGATGCCGATCAACCGCGCCCGGGGCGCGGCCTTGAGGAAATTGGTGGCGTGCCCCGCCAGTCCAAGCGTGCAGTCCACCGCCACGGAGCCGGGCTCCGCGAGCGCGGGCGAGACGAGGGCCACGCACTGCTCAAGCAGCACGGGCCGGTGAATGGTTGCGATATCGGTCATCAGAATCCCACCGCCGGTAGTACGTCGTCGGCCATGTCGGCATATCCCTGCTCCTGGGCAGCCAGATATTCCTCCCAAGCCTTGCTGTTCCAAATCTCCGCGCGGGTGCCCACGCCGATCACCACCACATCCGTGCCGAGGTTCGCGTAGTCGCGCAGCATCTGCGGCACCAGAATGCGCCCCTGCTTGTCGGGCTCCTGGTCGACCGCGCCGGACAGGAACACGCGCAGGTAGTCGCGCGCCGTCTTGTCCCCCATCGACGTGCGCTGGATCTGCATCGCGATGCGACGGAACTCGTGCTGCGGCAGCAGATACACGCAACGCTCCTGCCCCCTGGCCATGATGAGGCCGGGGCCGAGCTGGTTGCGCAGTTTCGCGGGCAACGCCAACCGTCCTTTCGCGTCGATCTTCGGAGTGTAGGTACCCAGCAGCAGCGGGGGCATCGAGGGCGCGGCCGTCCCCCGTACGGCCTGCGGTTGACCGTTCTGTGGTTCCGTGGAGGGGGCCTGAACGTCCGCGGCAAGCTGATCGTCCATGCACCCACCTCCTTTTGCGGTCATGCGATGCCTCCGGCCACAACTGATTCACCACTCTACCCCACCGTTCACCATGAAAACCCACTTCTCTACATTTTCCGCGCCTTTTTGGCCGATCCTTCACCCTTGCTCCGCATCGGCGGACGACGACGGGCCAGCGGGGCGGCACGTTCATCTGAAGTTCACGTCGGCGCCGCGCGTGATCCCCTTTGCGGTATGGGGTTCGGAGTAAATTGGAATGCCTGAGTTTTTCGGCACACGCACATTGACATACTGAACGGAGGGTCATGTCGGGTTACTCGTCGCAGATCCAAGAGGAGCAGCGCGCCGTCGATCGCGCCTACGGGCGTCTCGATGCGCTTCGCGCGCAGGTCAAGGCGCGTCTTGACACGGTGAGGGCCGCGGGATCGCACGGCTCGCCCACCCAGCGCACCGAGCGCGACTCCTTTGCCACCATGTACGAGGACCGTCTGGCCCAAATGCGCGCCGTGGAGGATCGCCTCGTCTTCGGCCGCTTGGACGACGTGGACGGCAACCGACGCTACATCGGGCGCATCGGCCTGTCCAACGAGAGCCACGAGCCGATTCTCACCGATTGGCGCGCGGAGGCCGCCCGCCCGTTCTACGAGGCGACGCCCTCCCACCACGGCGACATCGTGATGCGCCGCCACCTGACCCTGCGTTTCCGTGAAGTGGTCGGCATCGAGGACGAGGTGCTCGACGTCGATTCGAGCCAGGTCGACGACGCAGCCGCGTCAGGCACGCTCACCGGCGAGGGCGCGCTGCTCGCCTCGCTCAGTTCACGCCGCACCGGCAAGATGACCGACATCGTCGCCACCATTCAGGCCGAGCAGGACCGCATCATCCGCTCCGACCTCAACCGCGCGGTCGTCGTGCAGGGCGGACCGGGCACCGGCAAGACGGCCGTGGCGCTGCACCGCGCCGCATACCTGCTCTACACGCACCGGCGCATGCTCGAGCGTTCCGGCGTGCTGGTGGTCGGTCCGAGCCCGACGTTCCTGCGCTACATCGATCAGGTGCTGCCCTCGCTGGGCGAAACCGGCGTGGTCAGCCGCACCATCGCCGACCTGCTGCCCGGCCTGTCCGTGACGGCCGTGGACGAGCCGTTCGCGGCCCAGCTCAAGGGCGACCGGCGCATGGCCCGGCTCGTCGCCGACGCGATCGCCGCGCGCGTGCGCGTGCCCGCCGATCTGCCCACCGTCAACGTCAACGGGTTCCCCGTGCCGATGAAGGCGGTGGACATCGAACAGGCGCAGGCCGACGCGCGCCGCACGCACCAGCCCCACAACAAGGCCCGGGAAACGTTCGTCAAGAGCATGCTGTCGTCGCTGCGCGCCCGCTACGCCGAGCAGCTGGACTACACGCCGGACGAATCCGAAATGTCGCGCGTCACGTCGCTGCTGCGCATGAACGACAAGGTGCGCAAGACGCTCAATCTCGCATGGCTGCCCATGACGGCCACGTGGCTCGTCGACCAGCTGTGGGCGCATCCCGAACGCCTGCGCCGGCTCGCTCCGTGGCTGACCGAAGAGCAGGCCGCCGCGCTCGGCAGGCCGAAGGGCTCCCCGATGACCCGTTCGGACGTGCCGCTGCTCGACGAGGCGATGGAGCTGCTCGGCCCCGATCCGAAAGCCGCGAACCGCTCGAGCGACAAGGACGCGGCGCGCGCCGAGGAGGAGCAGTTCGCCCGGGACACGCTCGCGCAGGCCGGCATCGGTTCGGGCATCGTCACCGCGCAGATGCTGGTGGACAACATCAACGGCGGCGACGTGGAGCTGACGGCGCAGCGCGCGGCGAACGACCGCGAATGGACGTACGGGCACATCGTCGTGGACGAGGCGCAGGAGCTCACCGCGATGGACTGGCGGATGCTGGTGCGCCGCTGCCCTTCGCGCTCGTTCACGATCGTGGGCGACGTGGCGCAGACCTCCGCGCTCGGAGGCACGCGCGCATGGCCCCGCACGATGAACCGCGTGTTCGGCGAAGGACGATGGGATCTCAACGAGCTGACCATCGACTACCGCAACCCTCAGGAAGTGTCGGATCTGGCCTCGGAATTCGCCGAGCGCGAGGGCCTGTACATCTCCACGGTCAAGGCCGTGCGCAGGATTCCCGATTCGGTGCGCCGCACGGTGGTTCAGGACCGCGTGGCGCTGATCGACGACGTGGCGGCCCGCACCGTGGAGCTGACCCGCGAGTTCGTCGGCCGTGACGGCACCGGCCGGGTGGCGGTGATCGCCCCCGATTCGCTGCGCGGCGACGTGCGCGCCCGCATTCGCGCGGCATTGCGCGACGCGCTGGACGCGGCCGAGTTCACGCGCCTTGCGGAGCAGAGCGCGTGGGACGAACAGGTGACCGTCTGCGACACGCAGGAGGTCAAGGGACTCGAATACGACGCGGTCGTCGTGGTGGAACCTGGCGCGATCGAGCAGGAGGCCCCCTCCCGTCTGGTCGCCGCCTCGGACCTGTACGTGGCGATGACCCGTCCCACCCAGCGTCTGCTTATAGTGCGGACCGCTGGTGACGAAAACGATCTGACCATCTAAGGTGGGGAATATGCCCAAAGCACTGTTACTGGAAAACATTCATCCGTTCGCCGCGAAATCGCTGCGCGACCACGGCTTCGAGGTCGAGACGCTCAAGGGCGCGCTGGGCGAGGACGAGCTGATCGAGGCGCTCGACGGCGTCGACCTGCTCGGCGTCCGCTCCAAGACCAGCGTGACCCGCAAGGTGATCGACGCGCGCCCGAACCTGACGGCCGTCGGCTGCTTCTGCATCGGCACCAACCAGGTGGACCTGCCCTACGCCGGCAAGAAAGGCATCGCCGTCTTCAACGCGCCGTATTCGAACACCCGCTCCGTGGTGGAGCTGGTGATCTGCGACATCATCTGCCTGCTGCGCCGCATTCCCGCGCACACGCACCACATGCGCCACGGCACGTGGGACAAGACGGCCACCGGTTCGCACGAAGTGCGCGGCAAGACGCTCGGCATCATCGGCTACGGCAACATCGGCTCGCAGCTGTCCGTGCTCGCCGAGGCGCTCGGCATGCGCGTGGTGTTCTACGACATCGAGGAGAAGCTGGCCATGGGCAACGCCCAGCGCTGCGAGACGCTCGACGAGCTGCTCGAGCAGTCGGACGCGGTCACGCTGCACGTCGACGGCCGCAAGTCGAACACCGGGTTCTTCGGCGAGGACCAGTTCGCGCACATGAAGCAGGGAGCGATCTTCATCAACCTGTCGCGCGGCTTCGTGACCGATCTGGACGCGCTCAAGCAGCATCTGGATTCCGGCCACCTGTCCGGCGCCGCCGTGGACGTGTTCCCCGTCGAGCCGAAGAAAACCGGCGACCCGTTCTCCACGCCGCTGGCCGAGGAGGACAACGTGATCCTCACCCCGCACATCGGCGGCTCCACCCTCGAGGCGCAGGAGGCCATCGGCCACTTCGTCGCCCAGCGTCTGGAGGACTACTGGTTCAAGGGTTCCACGATGTTGTCGGTGAACATGCCGCAGATCACGCTCAACTCGCTGCCGGGCACCGCGCGCATCGCGCACCTGCACGCGAACCTGCCGGGCGTGCTCGCCCGCGTGAACCGCGTTCTCGGCGAGGAGAACATCAACATCGCCGCGCAGGCGCTCGGCACCGAGGGCGAGCTCGGTTATGTGGTGACCGACGTCTCCCAGTCCCCGAGCCGCGAGGCGCTCGAGGCGCTGCGCAACATCGAGGGCACGATCCGCATGCGGGTCATCAGCTGACCTGGCACGCCCACCGTGGTCCCGGCACCCGTACCGGACCACGGTCCGCAATCGCCGCGGTCCCGGCAGCCCCCGGCAGTCATTGCCGCATTATTCGGCCGCGGCCGCGGCTTTTTCGTCCCTGAGTTCGTCGATGGCGTGTTGGAAGTCCTCGAGGCCGTTGAAATTCTGGTACACGCTGGCGAACCGCAGGTAGGCCACCTCGTCAAGCTCCTTGAGCGGGGCGAGGATGGCCTTGCCCACGTCTTCGGAACGCACTTCGGCGAGGCCGCGCGAGCGCAGATCCTCCTCCACGCGCTGGCCGAGCGTCTTGAGGTCGTCCTCGTTGATGGGGCGCCCCTGACAGGCCTTGCGCACGCCGGAGATCACCTTGTTGCGGTCGAACGGCTCCATGTTGCCCGACCGTTTCGTCACCAGCAGCATGGTGCTTTCCACCGTGGTGAAGCGCCTGTGGCATTTCAGGCATTCGCGCCGCCGGCGGATCGAATGCCCGTCATCACTGATGCGGGTATCAACGACTTTGGTATCCGGTTGCTGACAAAAAGGACAATGCATGTTCCCCACAATAGCGTGAAACATGCGAAAAACATTCACGCACGGGGTTTCGCGGCGCTGCGAGCCCCCGATTGCGGGTGCGGCGAAGTTGTCGTGCATGGAAACGCCGCGGCTCGTCATTCCTTGGGCACCCGTATCCGCTGCCCGGGCTCCAGACGCGCGCTGTCCATATGGTTCAGCCGCATGATCAGGTCGACGTTCTCCGCGACGTCCCCGCCCTCCGGCGTGATGCGCTCGGCATACAACCACAGCGTGTCCCCCGGGCGTACCGTGTAGCTGACCACTTCGGATGCCGACGACGGCCCGGCGTTCCAAGGAGCCACGGACAGCAGCACGGCCGCGGTCATCATCGCGGCGAGGCCGAACGTCGCCACGGCGCGCAGCAGTTTGGAGGGGGTGCCGGCCGTCTTGGTCGCACGGGCGGTTCCTGCGATGGCATGCATAGCGGTCACATCCTTTCGAACAGTCGTTCTATCGAACAGTTGTTCCGATTGTGGCACAACTGTTCGAAAAACGCAACGCGACACGTCGAACAGATGTTTGATTTCATGTGAAGTTCACGGTATGCTGAGACCAATACGAAAGGAGCCGACCGTGAGCACCATTCCCTTTACCCCCAAGCGGCCGCAGGAACAGGCCCTTACCGACCGCCAGCGCAAGGTGCTGGACGCGATCCGCACCCATGTCGCTGACAAGGGATTCGTCCCGTCCTTCCGCGAGATCGGCGAGGCCGCGGGCCTCAAAAGCCCCTCCTCGGTCAAGCACCAGCTGCAGGTGCTGGAGGAGAAGGGATTCATCCGCATGAACGCGAACAAGGGGCGGGCCATCGAGCTGGTGGCGGATTCCCCCTCGCCGACCGTCCCGTCGGCCGCGGACGGCTCGGCGACGGTGCTGCCGTTCCCGAGCGTACAGGAGGCCGGAGGCGCGAGCGTCTCCATCCTCCAGTCCCGCGACGTGCCGCTGGTGGGACGCATCGCCGCCGGCGTGCCGATCACCGCCGAGCAGCATGTGGACGATGTGATGCGGCTTCCGGAACGCCTGACGGGCACCGGCAACCTGTTCATGCTCGAGGTGCATGGCGATTCGATGGTGGACGCCGCCATCTGCGACGGCGACTTCGTGGTGGTGCGCGAACAGCAGTCCGCCGAAAACGGCGACATCGTGGCCGCGTTGCTGGGCGACGAGGCAACGGTGAAGACCTTCCGCAACGACAACGGCCATGTGTGGCTCATCCCGCACAATCCGGCCTACTCCCCCATCGACGGCACCCACGCGCAGATCATGGGCCGGGTGGTCACCGTACTGCGCAAACTGTAGCGCCACGCTCCCGGACGACCGGAGCCGGGGACGCCGGCCGCGCATCGCCGATAACCTGCGCCTGCGGCTTTGCCTCGATGCCGGTTATCGGTGGAGCTGCTCGGCGCTGGGCGTGCTGTACCCCTCCGGTTCGATTTGGAAGGTGGTGTGCGGCACCGAGACGGGGAAATGCTCGCGCAGACAGTCCTGCAACTGGCGCAGGACATCCGTGGCCTGCTCCATGGTGGTGCCGCGTTCCACCACCACATGCGCCATGAGGATCGGCATGCCGGTGGACACGGTGCTGGCGTGCAGGTCGTGCACGGCCACCACACGCGGGATGTGCTCCATATGCCGGCGCACCGCGTCAAGGTCCAGTCCTTCGGGGGTTTCCTCGAGCAGCACGCGCACCGCATTGCGCAGCAGCAGAATGGCCCGGGGAATCATCATCAGCGCGATCAGACCGCCGGCCACGGCATCGAAGCCGTCCCAGCCGGTCGTCATCATCACCACCGCCGAGATCACCACGGCCACCGAACCGAGCGCATCGTTCATGACTTCAAGGAACGCGGCCTTCATGTTCATGTTGTCGGCCCGCTGCACGGCGAGGATGGCGATCGAGCCCACATTCGCGGCCAAGCCGAGGATGCCGAAGAACAGCAGCAGTCCAATGTCCCGTACGCCTTCGGCGCGACCTGCGAACAGGCGCATGCCCGCCTCCGCAAGCGCGTATACGCCGACGACGAGCAGCACGACCGCCCCGCATGCCGCCGTGAGCACCTCGAGCCGCGCCCAGCCCCACGTGCGGATGCTGCTCGGCTTGCGGCGCATGAGCATCGCCGTCACCGTGGAGGCGATCAGCACGGACATGTCCGTGAGCATGTGGCCGGCGTCCACGAGCAGCGCCAATGATCCGGTGATGATCGCTCCGGCGACTTCGGCCGCGAACACGGTGCCCGTCAGCGCCAGCGTCATGGTCAGCCGCCGCTGATGCGCGCGCGACGCGTCCTCGCCGGACACTCCGTTCGCCACGTCAGCCCCTAACCCGTGATGATGGTCATGTGCCATAATCGCCCGTCCTTTCGCTCGTGTCGCCCGCGCGTCGATCCGACCGTCCACCTGACGCCGCATGGGGCGTCGTCTTCGGCGGCGATCAGATGAGACCGCTTCTCACAACCATTCTCATTTGCCCTACAACGCAGGAAACCCCGGCACAAGGCCGGGGTTTCCATGCAATTATTCGGTCAGGCGCATTGTAGGCGCCACATCGGAACGAATATTCGACTGACGCGTGCGACTTCAAGGCGCACCGAGGGAAGCGGTACTCAGTACCGCGACCGAGGAGCAACGCGGAAGGCGCTCCGTCAGTCGGATATTCGTCAGAAGCCGAACTGGGCGGCGGTTTCCTTCAGCGTCTCCGCGGAGCGCTTGAGGGCCGCGAGCTCCTTGTCGGAGACCGGGGTGTTGATGGCGGTGTTGACGCCCTGACGGTTGAGGAGGGTCGGCACGGACATGCACACGTCGGAGATGCCGTGGAAGTCCTTGAGCATGGAGGACACCGGCAGGATGCGGTTGGTGTCGTGCAGGACGGCCTCGATGATGTCGACGCCGGACATGCCGATGGCGTAGTTGGTCGCGCCCTTGCCGTTGATGATCTTGTAGGCGGCGTTCTTGACTTCCTGGTGGATGGCCTCGCGCTTCTCGGCGTCGAGCGGCTCGTGGCCCGGCAGCGGGGTCCAGTCGCACATCGGGACGCCGCCGATGGTGGCGGAGGCCCACAGCGGGACTTCGGAGTCGCCGTGCTCGCCGGCGATGTAGGCGTGGACGTTCTTGACGTTGACGCCGGTCTGCTGCGCGATCAGGAAGCGCAGGCGGGCGGAGTCGAGGTTGGTGCCGGAGCCGAAGATCTGGTTCTGCGGCAGGCCGGTGATCTTCTGGGCGACGTGCGTGGCGATGTCGACCGGGTTGGTGATGAGCATGTAGATGGCGTTCGGGGCGACCTTGACGAGGTTCGGCATGATGGCCTCGAGGATCTTGACGGTCGCGCCGACGAGCTCAAGACGGGACTGGCCGGGCTTCTGGCGCGGGCCGGCGGTGATGACGATCATGTCGGCGTCGCGGCAGATCTCCGGATCATCGGAGCCGTCGATGGAGACGGTCGGGTAGAAGCTGGAGCCGTGCTGCATGTCGAGCACCTCAGCCTCGACGCGCTCCTTGGCGATGTCCTCGAGGACGATCTCGCGGGCCACACCGCGGTTGGCGGCGGCGAAGGCGAGCGTGGAGCCGACGGCGCCCGCTCCGACGACGGCGAGCTTGGTGGGCTTGATGAGTGATTCAGCCATGTTGTTAGCGACCTCTCTTAAAAATCTGCCGATTGTGTCGGCTTATTCTCCAAACAACACATTCACTTTATCCACACACGGTGACGTTTCTAAAATCACGCTGTCGCCGTATTTTGTGATCTTGCTCACAACGGCTATCGGCATCGCCGATGGCCAGCCATAACCCGAGTCGATATGCCGGCAGCCGCCGGCCGACCGCATCCGGCACGCCGCGGCGACACTCCCGGACACATCCCGAACGCTCAGTCGATGGCCTGATCGACCACCTGCGCGGCGAGTCGGCTGCCGACCTCGGCCTCGACCATCATGCCGTCGTCGCGGTATTCGACGTTGATCACGTGACCGTATTCGCGGATCTTCGACAGCAGCGCCCCGGCGGAATACGGCAGCAGCGCCTGCACGTGCACGTTGGGCACGGGCAGCATGGACTCGACCTTGTCGCGCAGCGCGTCGATGCCCTCCCCGCTGAACGCGGAGACGACGTGCGCGTCGGGTTCGAGCGCGAGGATGCGTTCGCGCGCCGCCTCGTCCATGCGGTCGGCCTTGTTGAACACGAGGATGCGCGGAATGTCGGCCGCGCCGTCGATGTCGGCGAGCACGTCGTTGACCGCGTCGATCTGCGAGAACGGGTCGGGGTGCGAGCCGTCGACCACGTGCACGATGAGATCCGATTCGGCGACCTCCTCCAGCGTGGATTTGAACGCCTCGATGAGCTGTGTGGGCAGTCGGCGCACGAAGCCGACCGTGTCGACGTACGCGTAGAGACGCCCGTCCTTGGCACGCGCGCGGCGCACGGCCGTGTCCAGCGTGGCGAACAGCGCGTTTTCGACCAGTTCGGCGGAACCGGTCAGCCGGTTGGTCAGGGACGACTTGCCGGCATTCGTGTAGCCGACGACGGCGACGGTCGGCAGCCCGTAGCGCCGGCGGGAGCCGCGCTTGACCTCGCGCGCCGGGGCCATGTCGCGGATCTGCTTGCGCAGACGCGCGATGCGCGTGCGGATGACGCGGCGGTCCATTTCGATTTTCGTTTCGCCCGGGCCTCGCGAGCCGATGCCCGCGTCCGCGCCGGCCGCGCGGCCGCCGGCCTGCCGTGACAGCGAACCGCCCCAGCCGCGCAGTCGCGGCAGCATGTATTCGAGCTGGGCGAGCTCCACCTGCGCCTTGCCTTCGCGCGACGTCGCATGCTGGGCGAAGATGTCGAGGATCACGGCCGTGCGGTCGACGACCTTGACCTTGGTCGCGTCCTCGAGCGCACGTCGCTGGCTCGGCGGCAGATCGTCGTCGACGATGATCGTGTCGGCTTCCTCGCGCGCGACGATGTCGGCGATCTCCTTCGCCTTGCCGGAGCCGACGTACGTGGCCGCGTCCGGACGGTAACGATGCTGCAGCAGGCCGTCGCACACGACCGCGCCCGCGGTTTCGGCGAGCGCGGCCAATTCGCGCAGGGATTCCTCGGCGGCGGCCGCGGTGGTCACGGCCGACGACCAGACGCCGACGAGCACGACGCGTTCGAGGCGCACCTTGCGGTATTCGACTTCGGTGACGTCCTGCAATTCGCCGAGGCCGGCGACGTGCTTGAGCTGGTTGCGGGACTCGCGTTCCTCCCATTCCTCGTTGGTCTGCTCGAAGGAGGCGACGCCGCGGTCGTGGTCGTCGAGCAGCACGTCCGACTGGTCGGCCAGCACGCCGGTCAGCGCGGGCCCGTCCTCGACGACGGGCTGGTTCACGACGGTCTTCTCGTTGGCGGACTGCTGGCTTTGCTCGCTCAATGGCACCTCTCGACTGGTTCTCTTGACTCACGATTGAACTATGGTGGTCTTTATTATCATCGTTTTGGACGACATGGAGTTCGCGCCGGGCTTCGCCGCCGGATTGGGCCGGTCGGCGCGCGGCGCGCGCAGGCAAGGAGAGGCATGGCCGAGCAGTATTTTTCCGCCGAACCCACTTCGAAGGACGTGCGCCGCACGCTGAACGTGACGCTGCAGGGGCGCGAGGTGCCGGTCGAAACGTCGAACGGCGTGTTTTCCGGCTCCCGGCTTGATCTGGGCACGTCGGTGCTGCTGCGCGAGGTGCCCGAACCGCCGTCGTCGGGAACTTTCCTCGATCTGGGCTGCGGCTGGGGTCCGGTGGCGCTGTCCCTGGCGTTCGCCGCGCCGGACGCCGACGTGTGGGCGGTGGACGTGAACGAGCGCGCGCTGGAGCTGACGGCCGCGAACGCGAAGCGCAACGACCGCGCGAACGTGCATGTGACGCGCACCGACGAATCGGGCGCGCCTCTGGCCGAGCAGTCGCCGGCCGTGTGCGAGGCGATGCCGGACGATCTGGCCTTCGACGTGATCTGGTCGAATCCGCCGATCCGCATCGGCAAGGACGCGCTGCACACGCTGCTCATGACGTGGCTGCCGCGGCTGAAGCCCAACGGCGGCGTCGCGTATCTGGTGGTGCAGAAGAACCTTGGCGCGGATTCGCTGATTCCGTGGCTGGCCGGCGAGCTGGGCGACGGTTTTGCGGTGTCCAAGTACCATTCGGCCAAGGGGTACCGCATCATCGAGGTGGCGCGCGGCAACGAGTAACGCAAGCAACAGGACACAACGAGACATTCAGTAGTCAGGAACATATGAAATTCGAATATCCGTCCGAACTGCCGGTGTCGGCCGCACGCGACGAGATCGCCGAGGCCGTCCGTCACAGTCAGGTCGTGATCGTGTCCGGCCAGACCGGTTCGGGCAAGACCACGCAGCTGCCGAAGATCCTGCTGGAACTGGGCCGCGGATCCCACGGGCGGCAGATCGTGCACACGCAGCCGCGTCGTCTGGCCGCGCGCACGGTCGCCGAACGCATCGCCGCGGAAATGGGCGTGCGATTGGGCGACGAGGTCGGCTATCAGGTGCGGTTCACGGACGAGAGCTCGCCGAAGACGCGCCTGCGCGTCGTCACCGACGGCATCCTGCTCGCGCAGATCCAGCGTGATCCGAAATTGAACCAGTACGACACGATCGTCATCGACGAGGCGCACGAGCGCAGCCTCAACATCGACTTTCTGCTCGGCTATCTGACGGCGCTCCTGCCGCAGCGGCGCGATCTGAAGCTCGTGATCACGTCGGCGACGATCGATTCGGTGAAGTTCAAGGAGCATTTCGAGCACGCGCTGCACGAGAAGGTGCCGGTGATCGAGGTGTCGGGCCGCACGTTCCCCGTACAGATCGTGTACGAGCCGCTCGGCACCGCACCGGCGCTCATGCGCAACGTGCCCGGCTTCGAAACCGGCGCGATGCCCGGCGAGGAGGCGTATGCGGAGCTCTCCGCCGCACCGTCCGCGGCCGAACGCAACGGCAACGGCGGCGGACGCGGCGCCGACCGCGACACCGACATGGACATGCCGACGGCCGTGGCGCGCGCCTGCGCCGAGCTGGTCATCCATTCGAGCCACGAGCGCGGCGCCCGCGACATCCTTGTGTTCGCGTCGGGCGAACGCGACATCCACGAGTTCGAGAACGCGCTGCGCCGCCATTACGGCCCGCGCGCCGACGACATGCGCCGGCCGGACGCGATCGAGATCATGCCGCTGTTCGCGAGGCTCTCGGCCAAGGACCAGCATCGCGTGTTCGAGCCGCATGTCCATCAGCGCATCGTGATCGCCACGAACGTGGCCGAGACGTCGCTGACGGTGCCGGGCATCCGCTACGTGGTCGACCCGGGCACCGCGCGCATCAGCCGCTATTCGAAGACCGCGAAGGTGCAGCGGCTTCCGATCGAGCCGATCTCGCAGGCGAGCGCCGACCAGCGGTCCGGTCGATGCGGCCGCATCGCCGACGGCATCGCGATCCGCCTGTATTCGCGCGAGGACTACGAGACGCGGCCGCGCTTCACCGAACCGGAAATCCTACGCACGTCGCTGGGCGCGGTCGTGCTGCACATGCTGTCGGTGGGCGTCGCGCGCACGGCGGAGGACGTGACGAACTTCGGCTTCATCGACCCGCCGGACATGAAGGCCGTCTCCGACGGCTTCAACGAGCTGACCGAGCTCAAGGCCGTGGCCCGCAAGCGCGGCGAGGTGGTGCTCACGCACGTTGGCCGCCAGCTGGCGCGCATCCCGATCGACGTACGTCTGGGACGCATGGTGATCGAGGCCGCGAAGTCGACCACGCCGGACACGCTGGCCGCGGTGCTCGTGATCGTGGCGTTTTTAAGCCTGCAGGACCCGCGCGAACGCCCGGACGAGGCGCGCGACGAGGCCGATCGCATCCACAACCGCTACGCCGATCCGACCAGCGACTATCTGACCGCCCTGAACATTTGGGACCGCATTTTCCAGGCGGACGGCGAGCCGAGCAATTCGGCGCTGCGCCGCATCTGCAAAACCGAGTATTTCAGCTGGATGCGCGTGCGCCAGTGGAAGGATCTGGTCAACCAGCTCACCGACATGTGCCATGAGCTGAAATTCACCGTCGGCTCGCCGCAGCCCGCGTCAAGGCCGGGTCTGGAGATCCGCCAGCTGCCGATCAACCAGCAGGCGGCCGGCTCGCTGCGCTGCTCGTGGGACGACCGCGGCATCCACACGTCGATGCTCGCCGGCCTGCTCTCGATGATGGGCATGCAGATCATCCGCGAGCCGAAGGCGTCGGATTTCACCGGGCTCAAGGGCGCGGCGCGCGCGAAGGCGATCAAGCGCGCGCAGAAGATGGCGAAGAACGACTATCAGGGCGCGCGCGGCACGCATTTCGCCCTGTTCCCGGCCTCGAGCGTGGCCAAGAGCACGCCCGCGTGGGTGATGAGCACGGAACTCGTGGAGACGAGCAGGCTTTGGGCGCGCTACTCGGCGGCGATCGACCCGGCATGGGCGGAGCCGCTGGCCGGCCAGCTCACGCGCACCACGTACGCGGAGCCGCACTGGTCGGGTTCGCGCGGCTCCGCCGTCGCGAGCGCGAAGGTGCTGCTGTACGGCCTGCCGATCGTGCAGGACCGCACCGTGCAGTGGGGTCGCATCAACCCGCTCGAGGCGCGCGACTTCCTGCTGCGGCAGGGCCTGGTCGAGGGCGATATCCAGCAGCGGTTCAGCTACGACGAGTTCGTGGGTCGCAACCGCGACATTCTCGACGAGGCGGCCGACGATGCGAGCCGCACGCGCCAGTTGGCCGAAACGGTGAGCGACGAGGACCTGTTCGACTTCTACCAGTCCGTCATTCCGAACGACGTGACGTGCGTGGCGGATCTGGCGAAATGGTGGAAGAAGGAGCATGACGAGCATCCGCATCTGCTCGACTTCGACCCGGACAAGGTCGAGCGTCTCGCCGCGGCCGAATCGGTGAGCCTTGCCGACTATCCCGACCACTGGCATACGCTCGGCACGGACGGCCAGCCGATCGACCTGCGCCTGAGCTACGTGTATGATCCGCACGATCCGCACGACGGCGTGACCGTGCATATCCCGCTCAAGGCGCTCTCGCGGCTCACGCCCGCGCAGTTCAGCTGGAACGTGCCCGGTCTGCTCGACGAGCTGATCGTGGGGCTTATCAAGTCGCTGCCGAAGGCGCTGCGCGTGCAGTTCGTGCCCGCGCCGGACACGGCCTGCAAGATCCGCGCGTGGATCGACGAGCATTATCCCGACCTGCCCGGTTCGGGCGAGCGCAGCAAGCCGAACCTGCCGCCGGAGGACGAGACGGGAACCGCCTCATGGCCCGACCTGCCGCACGTGTTCACGCAGGCGGCGATCGCGACTGTCGGCGCGCAGATCCATCCCGAAGTGCTCACCGGCGATCTGTGGGAGAAGCTGTCGCCGTATCTGCGCATGACGTTCGCGGTCGAACAGCAGCTGCCCGCGCCGAAGAACGCGCGAGGGCGCCGCGGCGGGCGCGGCCCGGTCAAGGTGCTCGGCTCGGGCAAGTCGCTGGTCGAGCTGCAGCGCCGGTTCGCGGCCGAAGCGGAGGCGTCGGCGCGGCAGATGGTCAAGAAGCAGGCCGACCGCGCCGCCGATCAGGGCAAGCTCGTCGAACAGGCGAACCTGCTGCACAAAGCGGGCGCGACCACCGAATCGCGCGCCGATATGCTCTGGCACGGCGCGCTCGACGCGCTGCGGCTGCCGTCCGAACGCGTCTCGTCGCGCTGGCTCGGCACGGAGGCGCTCATGCTCGCCTCGGCCCCGTACCGGTCCACCAAGGATCTGGTGGAGGACCTGCAGCTGGCTGCGGTCAAGCGACTGCTGCCGAAGGTGGACACGCTGCCGAACGACGATGCGCTCGCCGACGCGGTGCTCGGCGTCACGGAAATCTTCGAGGATACCGTGTACGCGGTGGCGCACGACGTGATCGCGATTCTCAAACGCTACGCGGAGGTCGACAAGGCCGTGTCCGGCAAAGCCGATCTGCCGATGCTGTCGGTGCTGCAGTCGGTGCGCGAGCACATCGCGACGCTCGTGTTCCCCGGCTTCGTCGGGGCCGCTCCCCCGGACGCGCTGACGAACATTCCCCGTTATCTGCAGGCGGACATGCTGCGTCTGGCCAAGGCGAAGGCGGACAAGAACCGCGACGTGCGCTGGGCGTGGGAGGCCGACGAGGCGAGGCAGCTG
The DNA here is from genome assembly GCF_019331735.1 of Bifidobacterium miconis. Classification (GTDB taxonomy): domain Bacteria; phylum Actinomycetota; class Actinomycetes; order Actinomycetales; family Bifidobacteriaceae; genus Bifidobacterium; species Bifidobacterium miconis. The sequence continues at coordinate 6,076 of NZ_JAHBBH010000005.1, read as the reverse complement.
GTCGACAAGGCCAAGGCCCGCGCCAAGGCCGAGCCGGCCGGCCCACGGCACGAGGAGCTTGACAAGAAGGCGACCGCCGCGCGCTGGATGCTCGAGGAGTTCTACGTGTCCCTGTGGGCGCAGGAGCTCGGCACCGCCAAGCCGGTGAGCCTCAACCGCATCAAGAAGGCGCTCGCCTAGCGCCTTGCCGAAGACGAAACCGTCACGTCGAACCATCGACGTGACGGTTTCGTCTTGTCTTGGAGCGTATCGCCGCCAGCCGAACCGAGACGACTACAATGTCGCTGCGATGACACAGCAGAAGCATACGGATCACACATCGCACGACGATACGACAGGCAAAAGCGCATACCGGCGCAACAACGACGGCAGTACAACGGGTAAGAATCGCAGCAACGCAACCAAGAAAACCGGAACATCCCGAAAAAACGCCACCGGCAAGACGTCCGCAAAGCGAGGCGGCAGCCGTCGGCCACATTCAGCAGCCCAATCAACACGGCCCGCACAAACAGCACAGACACAACAGACAAAGGCAGGCACAACAGACAAGGCGACCGGCAACAGCCGCTATCGCAGACAGTCCAAACGTTCCAAACGCTCCCCCATCGTGCGATGGAAGCGCCGCTGGCATACGCTCAGGCCAGCGCAACGCATCAAAACCGTAGTCGTGACGCTGACGGCCGCCATCTGCGTCATCGCACTGTCCGTGCTCTCCGTGCGCTTCGTCCAGTGGCGCATCGCCGTGCGCACGGCCGAAGCGAGGCAGCTGGCGCTGACGCAGACCTACGACTTCGACCCGGGCGACATCATCTCCGACGGTCAGTTCTTCAACGCGAACGCGATGAGCGAGGCCGAAATCCAGTCGTTCCTCGACGAGCACGGCACCGGCTGCTCCGGCGACCAGTGTCTCAAAAGCAAAACCTTCGACACGTCCGGCAAGCCGGACGACGAGTACTGCTCGGCCTACACGGGAGCGAAGAAGGAGACCGCGGCCGCGATCATCGCCAAGTCGGCGCAGGCCTGCGGCATCAGCCCCAAGGTGCTGCTCACCGTCTTGCAGAAGGAGCAGCAGCTCGTCACCGCAGCCAAGCCGACCGCGTTCCAGTACAAGGCCGCGATGGGCTTGAGCTGTCCGGACGACGACAGCTGCGACCCGAAGTACGCGGGCTTCTTCAATCAGGTGTACGGTTCGGCCGCGCGCTACCGGTACTACGTCGCGCACGAGGACCGGTACGGCTACCATGCGAACGCGCTCAACTACATCCAGTACCATCCGAACGCGAGCTGCGGCGGCACGAACGTGTATATCCGCAACAAGGCGACCGCGTTGCTGTACATCTACACGCCGTACCAGCCGAACGACGCCGCGCTCGCGGCCGGGGCCGGCGAGGGCGACACGTGTTCGAGCTACGGCAACCGCAATTTCGCGATCATCTACCAGAGCTGGTTCGGCGCGATGCGCTGACGCGAAAGACGGTTCCGGCCCGTTCCGGCCCGTTCCGGATTGGTCGTTCCAGCCGTTCCTTCTCCGGACCGTTCGGTCAGTCCTTCTTGAGATAGCGTCCCATCGCCAGCGTGGTCGCGATCGCGCACAGCGAGAAGACCGCGCCGAACGGGCCGAGCCACGTCAGGCCGAGGTGGTCGTTGACGAGACCGCCGACGGCCGAGCCGATCGCGATGCCGATGTTGAACGACATGGAGTTGAGCGAGGCGGCGAGGTTCATCGAACCGGGGTGCGCCTCGGCGGCCACGTCCATGTACAGCACCTGCGACGACGCGTTGAACAGGTACATGAACATGCCGAGCACGATGAGCAGGATCGCGCCGTAGACCGGAATCACGCGGGCCAGCGCGAGCGAGCACAGGAGCACGCCGTGCGCGAGGAACACCCAGCGCAGGTGGTAGAGCGGTTCCACTCCCCTGCCGCGTTCGGCGAGCTTGCCGGCGTGCAGGTTGCTCCACAGGCAGGCGACGCCGTACATGACGAGGCCGATGCTCAGATACTGTTCCGGAACGTGGATTTCGTCGCGCATGATCGGCGTCAGATACGTGTAGAACACGTAGCTGGAGCCCGCGCCGAAGACGACGGCCAGCACGCCGAGCCAGATGCGCGCGTCGAAGAACAGACGGAACTGCGGGAGGAAACCGACCTTCATGAGATGGCTGTTGCGCGGCAGCACGACGAGCATCATCGCGATGAGCGCGACGGTGAGCGCGTCGATGAGATGGAACGACCAGCGCCAGCCGAACGTGTTCGCAATCCACGTGCCGACCGGCACGCCCACGACCGACGCGATCGAAAAACCGGAGAACACCCATGCGATGAACTTGGTGCGGTACTTGTCGGTCGTCACGTCGGGCGCGTACGTCATGGCGATCGCGACCAGCGTGCCGGAGACGAGCGCGATCATGATGCGCGCGACGACGAGCACGGCATAGTTCGGCGCGAACGCGCACAGCACGTTGCCGGCGAGAAAGACGCCCATGAGCGTCAGGTGCGTGGCGAAGCGCGGGAAGCGCGCCGACAGCGCGGAGCCGAGCGGCGTGACCGGCGCGTACACGAACGCGAACAGCGACACGAGATTGCCGACCGTCACTTCGGACACGGACAGGCCCTTGGCGATGTCGGGCAGGATGCCGACGACGATGAATTCGCTCATGCCCAGCATGAAGCTGATCGCGACGAGCGTGATCACGGGAAGCGTAAAAAAGCGGGTGCCGACGGCACCCGCGTTCTTGGTTGAGGTCATGAGGACGATACTACAACTTGGGCAGGTACGTCTTGAGCTCGTACGGCGTGACCTGACTGCGGTACGCCTCCCACTCCTGCCGCTTGTTGCGGATGAAGTACTCGAAGGCGTGCTCGCCGAGCACATCGGCCACGAAGTCGGACTTCTCCATGATCTTGAGCGCCTCGTCGAGGGACTCCGGCAGCGGCTGGATGCCCATCGCCTGACGTTCCTCGTCCGTCAGCTCCCACACGTCGTCGCTGGTCGGCTCGCCGAGCGTCATCTGCTTGTCGATGCCGTCGAGGCCGGCGGCCAGCAGCACCGAGTACGCGAGATACGGGTTCGCGACCGGGTCGAGCGCACGGAACTCCATGCGGGCGGAATTGCCCTTGCCGGGCTTGTACTGCGGGATGCGCAGCAAGGCGGAGCGGTTGTTGTGGCCCCAGCAGATGTAGCTCGGCGCCTCGTTGCCGCCCCACAGGCGCTTGTACGAGTTGACGTACTGGTCGGTGACCGCGCAGATTTCGGCCGCGTGGTAGAGGATGCCGGCCGCGAACTGGCGGGCCGTCATCGACATGTTGAACTCCTGCCCGGCCTCGTAGAAGGCGTTGGCGTCGCCCTCGAACAGGCTCAGGTGGGTGTGCATGCCGGAACCCGGCGCGTCGGCGAGGGGCTTGGGCATGAAGCTGGCGTGAATGCCGCGCTCCAGCGAAATCTCCTTGACCACCGTGCGGAAGGTCATGATGTTGTCCGCCGTCGTCAGCGCGTCGGCGTAGCGCAGATCGATCTCGTTCTGGCCGGGGCCGGCCTCGTGGTGCGAGTACTCCACCGAAATGCCCATCTGCTCAAGCATGTTCACGGTGGCGCGGCGGAAGTCCATGCCGGGGCTGCGCGGCACGTGGTCGAAGTAGCCGCCCTCGTCGATCGGGGTCGGGGCCTTGGACCAGTCGTCCTGGGATTCGAACAGGTAGAACTCAATTTCGGGGTGCACGTAGAACGTGAAGCCCTTCTCCTTCGCCTTGGCGAGCGCGCGCTTGAGCACATGGCGCGGGTCGCCGAGCGACGGTTCGCCGTCCGGGGTGAGAATGTCGCAGAACATGCGCGCGGTGCCCTGCGGACCGCCGCGCCACGGCAGGATCTGGAAGGTCGACGGGTCGGGCTGGACGATCATGTCGTCCTCCGAAACGCGCGTCATGCCTTCGATCGCCGAACCGTCGAAGCCGAGCCCCTCCTCGAACGCGGCCTCGAGTTCAGCCGGCGCGATGGCCACGGATTTCAGCGTGCCCAGAACGTCGGTGAACCACAACCGAATGAAGCGCACGTCGCGTTCCTCGACCGTGCGCAGCGCAAACTCCTGCTGTTTATCCATAACGCCCTATGGTTCCATCGCCGTGTTACGACGTTCGTTAACACAAGCCGTTCGCGGTATGGTAGTGGATTATGAGCGTGAATGAGAGCAACATCCTGGCCTCGGCCAACGCCGACCGGCCCATCATCGACATGCGGTCGTGGCGTCAGGCCGACAATCCGGCCGAACGCGAGCAGGCCGGGCTCGAACGCCGGTTCCGCGTGCCGCTGGAAAGCCACGCGCTGTGGCAGGTGCGCGAGGGCCGCCGCGACGTGATCGGCCTGCTGGAGGAGCAGTCGCGCGTGCGCGTGCAGGATCTGATCCCGTTGCGCTACCAGCGCATGAGCGTCTCGCCGTTCACGTTTTACCGCGGCACGGCGCTCATCATGGCGAACGATCTGGCGCGCACGCCGGTCACGGGCATTCCGGTGCAGGCCGTCGGCGACGCGCACATCGGCAATTTCGGCATGTTCCGTTCCCCGTCGAACCGCCTGGTGTTCGACATCAACGATTTCGACGAGACGACGACCGGCCCGTGGGAGTGGGACATCAAGCGCCTGGCGGTGTCGGTGGAGATCTGCGGGCGTGCGAACGGCATTCGCAAGCTGGAGCGGCGTGCGGCGGTCAAGCGCTGCGTGCATTCGTACCGCGACCATTTGATGCAGTACGCGCAGATGGACTATCTGGACGTGTGGTACGACCACATCGACGTGGAGGCCGCGCTCGACCATTACGAGCGCACGATGAACGGCCGGCGCAACCGCACGCTGCGCGATGCCGCCGACAAGGCGGCCGTCAAGGATTCCAACCGCGCCGCCGCAAAGCTCACGTACCGCGACGGCGACAAGCTGCGCTTCCGTTCCAAGCCGCCGGAGCTCACGCCGATCAACGAGCTGCACGACTATGCCGATCTGGAGGCGTTGCAGGGACGTCTGGAAACCCTGTTCAACAGCTACCGGCATTCGCTGTACGAGGACCGCCGGCATGTGCTCAGCCATTACACGTATCACGACACGGCCCGCAAGGTGGTGGGCGTCGGTTCGGTGGGCACGCGCGCGTGGGTGTCGATCATGACCGGCCGAGACATCAACGATCCGCTCATGCTGCAGATGAAGGAGGCGAACGAGTCCGTGCTGGAGCGGTTCGTGGGGCGTTCCCCGTACGCCACGCACGGCGAACGCGTGGTGCAGGGTCAGAAGCTGATCCAGTCGACCGCGGACGTGCTGCTCGGCTGGGCGAGCTTCATGGCCGAGGACGGGCACCCGCGCGACTATTACGTGCGCCAGTTCTGGAACGGCAAGGGCTCGATCGACATCGACCATCTCAACGACATGGCGCTGTCCGACCTGGGCCGCATGTGCGCGCGGTGCCTCGCGCACGCGCACGCGCGCACCGGCGACCGCATCGCGATCGCGTCCTACGTGGGCGAGGACGAGTCGTTCGACGAGGCGATCGCCTCGTTCGCCAGCGCCTACGCCGATCAGAACGACGCCGACTACGCGCTGTTCAAGCAGCTCATCGACTCCGGCGAACTGCACTGCGCCTCCTGATCGCAAACGGCCCGTGCCATGACGGAATGATGACGAGGCCCGGTTGCTCACGTGAGCAACCGGGCCTCGTCATCATTCCGAAAACTCTGGTACCGATTCCTCAGAACCCACTCCTTGCGCTGGCAACGGCAGACACCGGTCGGCAGGTACATTGTTGATTTCTACTGTGCGAAAGCCAAACTCGTGGTCGAACTCGACGGCGGCCGCTGCACCTTGGAGCAACAGGTGAGAAATGCCGAATGTACCCGGGAGTTGGAGCTGGAGGGTCTTTTGGTGCTGCGGTTTGCGAATAATCGAGTGGATCACCGGTTCGACGCGGTGCGCGCGAGGGTTGACGGCTTTTTGTGTTTTGGTGTGTATGGGTTGTGTGGTTTGGTTTGGGGTGTCGCGGCGGCTTCTCGCGGGGCGGTCCTTCCTTGCTGTTGCTTGGCCCCGTAATGATTGTGGGT
>NZ_JAHBBH010000049.1 GCF_019331735.1 Bifidobacterium miconis | reverse complement strand
GAGATCGGCGCGGCCGTCATGCTCGTGATCCTCTCGTTCATCGGCGACCCGTTCGTCATGGGCGCGATGCTGCTTGTCTACGGCGCGATCTCGTCGATCCCGACGCCGGCCGTCGCCGCGTACATCGCCGACGTCGTGCCGGTGCGCGCGCAGAAACGCGCGTACACGCTGCAGACGTGGGCCGTGAACTTCGGTTTCGCGATCGGCCCGATCATCGCGAACCAGCTCGTCAAGATCTCGTACACGCTGATGTTCTACGCGGAAGCCGTAATTCTCGTCGTCGCGACGGTCATGCTCGGCGCGTTCTTCCACGAGGCGCGCAAGCTGACCGCCGCGAACGTTGCCGCAGGCGTGGCGGCCGTCGCGGCGGGAACCGATGCCGTCGATGCGATCGCCGTGACCGATGCGGCCGATCATGTTGCGTCCGGTGACGTGCGGGCTGACGGTGCCGCGGACTATGTCTCGGACGGTGCGGTCGCGCCCGAACGGCCGGTGTCGATGATCGCAAACTATCGCCGTGCGTTCGCCGACTGGCCGTTCATGTCGATGGTCGTGCTCATGTTCGCGTACACGATCGCCTACTTCCAGCTCACCAGCGGCCTGCCGATCGCGCTCACGCAGCTCGGCATGGGCACGGACCAGTATTCCGTGCTGCTGACGATCAACGGCGGCATTCTGTGCCTGCTGCAGATCCCGGCGCTGGCCGTGTTCAACCGCATGAGCAACACGCGCGTGCTCGTGCTCGGCATGCTGATGACCGCCGTCGGCTACGCGTTCCAGATCGGCGCGACCTCGTGGCACGGCTTCGCGATCGCTGCCGTGCTGTGGACGCTCGGCGAGCTCGGCACGTTCCCGATCGCCGCGACCACGGTCGCCAGTCTCGCGCCGGCCGACGCGCGCGGCACGTATCAGGGCCTGTACAACCTCGTCTGGTCGCTGTCGAACGGCGCCGCGCCGCTGGTCGGCGGCTGGATCATCGGCGGGTTCGGCAGCCGCACGCTGTGGATCTGCTGCACGGTCATGTTCCTGCTCGTCGCCGCCGGCCTCGCCGCCACCAAGGGCGCCCGCGAACGCGCCGTCGCCCGCAACCTGCGCGAGTCCCTCGCCGGCTGAGTCGCGTGTTGCGCCTATGCGCGTTCGAGTTTGGCGTACCGCAAACGCGTGGCTTCGCCCGTAATACCGAGCAGTCGGCCAATCGTCTCCCATGACTGGCCTCGCCGGTGCATGAGCAGCACCATGTCGGCGATGCGTCCGTCGATGAATGCCAACTCAGTTTTGCGTCGGTTCAGTAGCCGGCTGATCTCCAGTTCGGGCGAGAAATTCGGGTCGTCTTCCGGTCGGCCGTCCGCGGGAGTCTCGGTGTGTTCGATCATGTCGGCGGCAGCGTTGCCGATGGCGAGCAGTTGTGCCTGTACGGCGGGATCGAGATCGTTGAATGCCATTGTGGTCACCTTTCCGTGCGATATTGCAATGTCAGCCACTTGGTTTCGTAACTCAGCCGTGCCCGCATGGCATGCACGATGATGTGTTCCTGCATGCTTTGCAGCCATGATCGCTCGATGACGCCGATCTCGTACAGCACCGCTCCGGATTCGCCCGTGCCCACCAATACGTGCGTGGGAGGTGCCCGGTTGGCGTTGATGTCGACTTCGATCCCGTGGCGGTACACGTGCAGGATGTCGGCGTCGCTGATCGGCGGTTCGCCGTGCTTGCGTTCCCGATGCGCCGAAGGGATGATGATCGGATCCTCACCGTCGATGATCACAAGTGTACTTGGCAAATTCATTTGTATCAACTCCTTCGTTGCTGTATTTCCGGGACGATGGGGTGGAGGCTACATGCTTGGTGCGCGGGTTCGCAAGCCAAACCGGGGGCATGTGGTCGAAAGGTCCGGGAAACTCGGCGTGAAACTCGCGATGACGGTGTCCGGCCGGGCGACAGGCCTGTTGAATCGTGTGGCAGACGCCGGTTGGGAGCTGAGTTATCCACACTCGGCGTGTCTGTCCACAATCGCAGCCGGCTGCGGACGGCGGGCCGCGACGCGAGCCCCCCCCCTGACACACCGGCGAAAACGTTGGGAATTGGGCACTGCAACGGGTTTTGTTACGCGCTCGGTTAAGCGGTGTATGGAATAATGGCATCCGTACGCATCGGCCGCATACGCGCCGGTGCCCATAACCGCGCAGCCTTGCCGCGCCAGCCGGGGGAGAGATCCCGGCGTACGCGAGGGCTGACTACTCCGCGGCTATACCAAGGAGAACACAACATGGTTGATCGCCAGAAAGATCAATCCAAGGCGTCCGCGCTGGCAGAGGACGCCGTCCAGTCAGAGGAAGTGCGCGCCCAGCAGGCGCTGCTCAACGACACCGACCCGTCGCTGACCGATGCGAGCGAGGTCGCCAAAGCGCTGAACGTCGACACCGCAACCGGCCTGAGCTCGGCCGAAGCCAAGCGCCGCCTCGAGAAGTTCGGCCCGAACCAGCTGGCCAGCGCGCCGCCGGTGCCGAAGTGGAAGAAGTTCCTCGCGCAGTTCGAGGATCCGCTGGTCTACCTGCTGCTCGTCGCCACCGCGATCTCGGTGGTCGCATGGTTCATCGAACGCGCGAATACGCCGGGCGCGGGGGAGCCGGTGCCGTTCGACGCGCTCGTCATCGTGCTCATCCTGATCGTCAACGCCGTCCTCGGTTACATCCAGGAGGCCCGCGCCGAACAGGCCGTCGCCGCGCTTGCGCAGATGACCGCGCCGCAGACCGCCGTCCTGCGCGACGGCAAGGTCGTGCACATCAACACCACCGACGTCGTCCCCGGCGACGTCGTCGTGCTCGGCGAAGGCGACACCGTCTCCGCCGACGGCCGACTGTTCGCCGCCGCGTCCCTGCGCATCGCCGAAGCGAGCCTGACCGGCGAGTCCGTCCCGGTCGGCAAGAAGCCGGAAACGCTCGCCGCAGCCAAGGCGCTCGGCGACCGCGCGAACATGATCTTCAACGGCACGTCCGTCACGCAGGGCACCGGCCGCGCGATCGTCACCGGCACCGGCATGAACACGCAGGTCGGCAAGATCGCCGACATGCTCGCCGCCACCGACGACGAGGCCACCCCGCTGCAGAAGGAGATGGCGCACGTCTCCAAGATCCTCGGCCTCGCGGTGTGCATCATCGCCGTGGTCGTGCTCGCCGCGCTCGCGCTCACGCAGGGCTTCCACTCGGTGCACGACATCATCGACTCGCTGCTGCTGGCCGTCTCGCTGGCCGTCGCCGCCGTGCCGGAGGGCCTGGCCGCGATCCTGACCGTCGTGCTCGCGCTCGGCGTGCAGCGCATGGCCAAGCACAACGCGATCGTCAAGAAGCTCTCCTCCGTGGAGACGCTCGGCTCCGCGTCCGTGATCTGCTCCGACAAGACCGGCACGCTCACCCGCAACGAGATGACCGTCGAACGCGTGGTCACGCCGTCCGGCGAAGTGCAGATCACCGGCACCGGCTACGCGCCGGAGGGCCGCATGGTGATGGTCGGCGCCGCGGACGGCGACCTGTCGGTCCCGGCCGGCGTCGAAGCCGAAGTCATGGCGACGCTCGGCGCGGGCACGCTTGCGAACGACGGCGACCTGCGCGAAAGCGAGTCCAAGGCCGGCACGTGGGAGGCGATCGGTGACCCGACCGAAGTCTCGCTGATCGTCGCCGCCCGCAAGGTGCACGCCGACAAGAAGTACGCGAACTTCGAGCGCGTGGCCGAAGTGCCGTTCACGTCCGAACGCAAGCGCATGGCGATCGTCGCCAAGGACAACGCCGACGCCGGCAACCTGACCGTCTTCGCGAAGGGCGCGCCGGACGTGCTGCTCGCGTACTGCACGCGCATTGCCGTCGGCGGCGCGGTCCGTCCGCTCACCGAAGGCGACCGTCAGACGATCCTCGCGACCGTCGAGAAGCTGTCCGGCGAGGCGTACCGCACGCTGGGCGAGGCGTACCGTCCGCTCGGCGTCTCCTCGCTGACCGAAGTCCCCGGCATCGTGACGAACTCGGCCGGTCAGATCACCGACATCTCCGAACAGTCCGACGTGATCGAATCCGACCTGATCTGGGCCGGCATGGTCGGCATCATCGACCCGCCGCGCACCGAGGTCCGCGACTCCGTGGCCGAGGCGCACCGCGCCGGCATCCGCACCGTCATGATCACCGGCGACCACCCGCTCACCGCGGCGCGCATCGCCTCCGATCTGGGCATCATCGCCAAGGGCGGCAAGGCGCTTACCGGCGACCAGCTCGACGCGATGGACGAGAAGGCGCTCGACAAGGCGACCTCCGAAGTCTCCGTGTACGCGCGCGTCGCGCCGGAACACAAGCTCAAGATCGTCGAGTCGCTGCAGCGTCAGGGCAACATCGCCGCCATGACCGGCGACGGCGTGAACGACGCCCCGGCCGTCAAGTCCGCCGACATCGGCGTGGCCATGGGCATCACCGGCACCGAGGTCACCAAGGAATCCGCGAAGATGATCCTCGCGGACGACAACTTCTCCACCATCGTCGCCGCCGTGCGCGAAGGCCGCGTGATTTTCGACAACATCCGCAAGTTCCTGCGCTACCTCCTGAGCTCCAACGTGGGCGAGGTGTTCACCGTGTTCGGCGGCGTCATGCTCGCCGGCGTGCTCGGCATCACCCAGCCCGGCTCGCAGGGCGTGACCGTGCCGCTGCTCGCCACGCAGCTGCTGTGGATCAACCTGCTCACCGACGCCGCACCGGCGCTTGCGATGGGCGTCGACCCGCAGACCGACGACGTGATGGCCCGCAAGCCGCGCAAACTCACCGACCGCGTGATCGACAAGGACATGTGGATCGACATTGCGTTCATCGGCATCATCATGGCCGCCGTGACGCTGATCGGCATGGACATGCACCTCGCGGGCGGCCTGTTCACCGACCGTTCCGTGGACGCGCTCGGCCACGACGCGCAGATGACCGAGGCCCGCACCATGGGCTTCACGATCCTCGTGTTCGCGCAGCTGTTCAACGCGATCGCCTCGCGCTCAGCACGCCAGTCCGCGTTCGTGGGCCTGTTCAGCAACAAGTGGCTGTGGGGCGCGATCGGCATTTCGATCCTGCTGCAGGTCGTGGTGATCTACGTGCCGTTCCTCAACGACGCGTTCGGCACCACGCCGCTCGACTTCGTCGCGTGGTTCGAGTGCATCGGCCTTGCCGCGATCGTGCTGGTGGCCTCTGAAATCTACAAGGCCATCATGCGCGCCGTCGACAAGCGCCGCGGCGTGACCGCGTGACCGCGTAACTGACAGCGACGACTCGTAGTCGCCCATAATCCACAAAGAGGCTCCCTTCCCGCAAAGAAGGGAGCCTCTTCTCGTATTTGGTCTCTTGGATTGGATCAGAAGGTCTCATCTGGCCTCATCCGGGAACAGAGGCCGGTCAGTCGCTCACGTCGGCTTTGTAGAAGTTGACGTAGGAGCGGCTCGGCGTCGGCCCGCGCTGGCCCTGATAGTGAGAGCCGGTGCCCTTGGAGCCGTACGGATGCTCGGCCGGCGAGCTGAGCTGGAAGAAGCACATCTGGCCGATCTTCATGCCGGGCCACAGCTTGACCGGCAACGTCGACACATTGCTCAGCTCAAGCGTGATGTGCCCCTCGAAGCCCGGGTCGATGAATCCCGCGGTCGAATGCGTGAGGATGCCGAGACGGCCCAGCGAACTCTTGCCCTCGAGGCGCGCGGCGATCGTCGCGTCGAGCTTGACGTACTCCCATGTCGAGCCGAGCGCGAATTCGCCCGGATGCAGGATCCACGGCTCGTCCGGCGCGACCTCGAACTGCTCGGTCAGCGCGCCCTGATTCTCGGCCGGATCGACGTACGTGTACGCATGGTTGTTGAACAGGCGGAAGTAACGGTCCAGACGCACGTCGATCGACGCGGGCTGCACCATCTCGGGAGTCCACGGATCAAGCGAGATATGACCGTCTTCCTTGGCGGCGAGAATATCGCGATCGGACAGCAGCATGGCAACTCCTTGGCTTGGCGTTCGGAAAACGCGTTCATGGAACGAATAACTGCACCCCAGTCTAGCGGCGGGCCTCTTGCGGCGCGACCCGTCCGCCTGCACAATTCCGCGCCAAAACTTTCAGCTTGTTCTCAGACAACCACATCATTGCGCCCAGAAAGCGGTGGTTTCATAATAACTGTCAGCAAGAGCTGAACAGGAACAGCAGCAGTTCCCGACAATTGAACCCTTTCTTCTTCTCTCTCCTTTCTCTCCCCGGCGGACGCCCCGCCGGGGTTTCTTTTTGTCCGTTGAACCATGCGCCTCGCAGAACCCGCCCATCGCGTATATTGGGGCGCATGAGCGAAGACGCAACATACGGCGCAACCGCCGGACCCGAGCCATCGATCCCGCCGGCCCTGCCGGCCATCACGCACGTGCAGTACTCGCGCGGCGGGGGAGAGGCCGCGCCCACCAGGCCCATGTTCCTGTGCCTGCACGGCTGGGGCTCCAACGAGGAGGACTTGGCCGACATCATGCGCTACATCGCGCCGTACAACGACTACGCGTCCCTGCGCGCGCCGATCGTGCTGCAGGAGCGTCGCGAACGCGGCGACGGACTGCCGGCCATCGCCGGCGCATACTCGTGGTTCACCGGCAAGGCCCCGTCCGGCGACGATCTCGACCGCGAAGCATACGCGGCCGCCCGCGCGATCGACCGCTGGGTCGACGAGCACGTGCCGCTCGAACGCGACGTCGTGCCGATCGGCTTCTCGCAGGGCGGCCTGCTGGCCGTGCACCTGCTGCGCATCCATCCCGAACGCTATCGTGCGGCGATCAGCCTGTCCGGCACGCTCGCTCCCGGCAACGTGCCTGGCACGGCCCCGGCCGACGATCGGCTCGCCGACTACGAGACGCCCGTGTTCTACGTGTACGGCAAGAACGATCGGGTCGTGCCCAAGTACGAGCTGTTCGCGGCGGCCGCGTGGCTCGAAGAGCACACGTGGCTGACGACGAAAAGCTATCACGGCCTCGGCCACGAGGTGAGCATGGACGAATTCGCCGACCTGCGCCAGTGGCTGCTGTTGCACGACATCTCGTCCGGCGTGCTGTAAGTAAATGCGCTGAACGCCTGCGCCACGCTCCTGTCAGCGTCACGGCTTTGACGGGTGCGGGTATGACGCTCCCCCAGTCAGCTGCGCTGCCAGCCCCCTCAGCCGAGGGGGCCAAGGATTGGACTACAGGCTCGAATCCGCGTCCACGCTCATCACGTACACGTTGCGGCGCAGCGTCTTCGCCTGCGCGCGCGTGATCTCGCCGGCCTCGACCATGTCCTGGATCACGCCGAGCTCGATGCCGTAGCTTTCGCGCTTCACGTCCTCCGCCATGCCGATCGTCTTCGCGCTGCCGGTCATGTTCGGCCGCGCGCGCAGCGCCGATTCGGCGCGACGATAGTCGAGCAGCAGCGCCGAGCAATGCTCCGTGTTGTACGTGCTGCGCGTCATCTCCTCGTACAGCCGGTCGATCACGTGCTCGAACGCGGCCAGCTGCACCATGCGGGTGTGCGCGAAGATCTCGTCGTCGCTGATCAGCGGCGTGGTGCGGCGGATGCGGCTCGACGTGCGCCGGATCAGCGTGAGCGTGCGGCGCTGCAGCGCGCGCATGCGGCCGCGGATCTGCCACATGGCCCGGCCGGAGTTGCGGTCGGTGGAAATGTGGCGCAGCGAGTTCATGATCTGGTCGAGCAGGCGCTCGCACGCTTCGATTTCCAGATCGCGGTTCGCCTGTGTGCCTTCCTTGCTGCGTTTCGTGTCGATGAGCCGCTGCTTGACGTAGTCCTTCTCCCAGTTGAGCGCGTCGATCTGCAGCTGCGCGTAGCCCTGCGGGTCGAGTTCGCCGGTGCGCTGCTTGAGTCGCGTGATGCGCTTCGTGTACGAGTCGATCACCATGAGCACGGCGCGGCGGTTCTCGTTCGTCACGCGTCCGGTCAGTTCCTCGACGGTGCGGCGCAGCACCTCGATCGTGACTTCGGTCATTTCCAGCGACGCGTCGCCGCCGCGGTTCGGCGCGATTGCGGGAAGCAGGAAGTTCGCGAGCAGCAGTGTCACGATGATCACGCCGGACGCGATGAAGATCAGCTCGTCGCGCATCGGGAACCAGCGTCCGCCGGAGATCGCGTACGGGATCGTGAACATCAGCGACAGCGTGATGGTGCCCTTCGCGCCGCCGAACGTCATGACCGCGGCCGAACGCCAGCGTTCCGGCGTCATGTGGCGACGGTGGCCGGTGGCCGTGTCGCGCGCGAGGCGCAGCATGGCCGACACCCAGATGAACCGCATGGTGATCACGACGAGCGACACGAGCAGGATCACCATGATGAGCAGCATGTTGCTCACGCCCGGATCCTCCCAGCTGTTGCCCATCGCGCCGGGCAGCAGCATGCCGAGCAGGATGAACACGGCGCCGTTGAGCGTGAACGAGAGCACGCCCCACACGCTGTTCGACACGATGTTCGTGCGGGCCACGTTCGGGCCGACGCCCGTACGGTCGAAGCGGATGAACAGGCCGGACGCGACAACCGACAGGATGCCGGACACGTGCGCCACGTCCTCAGCGGCCAGATACAGCAGGAACGGCAGGAACAGTTCCATGAGGATGCGCGTGGTGGTCGTCTCCCAGCCGAGCGAGCGGATCGTTTCGAACAGCCAGTTGGCGATCATGCCGATCGCCAGGCCGAACAGGCCGCCGCCGATGAACGACATCACGAATTCGCCGGCCGCCTCGCCGACCTCGAACTGTCCGGTGACGGCCGCCGCGATCGCGAACTGGAAGCCGACGATGCCGGATGCGTCGTTGAACAGCGATTCGCCTTTGAGCACGCCCATCTGGCGTTGCGTCAGCGCCGCCTCCTTGCCGAGCGACGATACGGCGACCGCGTCGGTCGGACCGAGCGCCGCACCGAGCGCCAGGCCTGCGGCCAGCGGAATGGCCGGCCAGATCGCGTGCAGGATCACGCCGACGGCGACCATGGTCGCGATCGCGAGGCCGATGGCCAGCGACAGCGACAGCTTGAGCGTTTTCAGCAGACCCGACTTGTCGATTTCGTGCGCTTCGAGGTAGAGCAGCGGCGCGATGAACAGGACCATGAACAGTTCCGGGTCGAGTTCGACGTTGGGGAAAAACGGCAGTTGCGAGGCGATGGCGCCGAGCGCGATTTGCACGAGCGGCGTGGACACTTTCGGAATGAAGCGGCTGATGAACGAGGACAGCACCACCACCGCAATGATGCATAGGATGAGCTGAAATACCGCCACAGTGTGTCCTCCCTCTCCATGGCCTCCGTTGCCGCCATCAGCCTATCAGTCAAACCTTCTACCCGCGTTACGTTTCTCGGCAAGCGGTTGCCGGCGTGTTTGCGTTATCGTCAAGTGCCGCCACGCGCTGCCGATGGCACGAAACCCGCGGCGCGTTCGTCGCCCGCGTCGGTTTTCGCCGGCTTTCGCTGGTTTTCGATCGGGCCCGTTTACACTGGCATCCATGACGAATGACGAGGCGATGGAGCGCGCGCTGGCGCTGGCGGCGGACGCGGCGGCCGACGGGGAGGTGCCGGTCGGCGCGCTGGTGTTGGACGCGGACGGTCGCGTGATTGGCGAGGGACGCAACGCGCGCGGCGGACAGACGCATGACGATCACGCGCAGCCCGATCCGCTCGCGCATGCCGAAGTGCTCGCGATGCGCGCGGCCGCCGCCCGGCTCGGCACGTGGAATCTCGCCGACTGCACGCTCGTGGTCACGCTCGAACCGTGCCCGATGTGCGCGGGCGCATGCCTGCAGACGCACGTCGGACGCATCGTGTTCGGCGCGTGGGACGCCAAACTCGGCGCGTGCGGTTCGATCTGGGACATTCCGCGCGATCCGCACGTCGGCCACGCGCCGGAAGTGTACGGCGGCGTGCGCGAAGCCGAGTGCGCGCGTATCCTCGCCGACTTCTTCGCCGCGCGACGCTGACCCGGACCGGCGGAATTTCTTTCCAGCGGCAACAAACACTCCGCATCCTGACAAGGAAAACGCGCTCGCGTACCATCGATACCGGTACGCCAACCAAATATTTCCGTCCGTAGCAAGTCAGGCCGCACGCAGGCCGAACGCCAGCCAACGCAAGGGAGTAGCAATGTCGCTGATCGAACAATTCCAAGGCGCCGCCGCAGACGGCACCGATCTGACCGCCGTCTACGCCGAACAGTCCGACGCCAACGTCGCGTTCGCGCTGGTCTTCCCCGGCGACGACCTGCCGCGATTCGTGCACTGGGGGCGCCCGATCGCCGATCCAGCCACCGTCGTCAACCTGTACGATGCGTTGCGCCCGCAGCGCGTCTCCGGCGGCCTCGACGACACGTCGTGGCCGTCCGTCCTGCCCACGCAGGCCGAATCGTGGATCGGCGCGCCCCGCTTCGAGGTCCGTCGCGACGGCGTCGAACTGCACTGCCGGTTCGCGGTCGAAGCCGTGACGGCCGGTACGGTTGACGACGACTCCCAGCCGACGCCGACCGTCATCGTCGAGGCCGCCGATCGCGAACAGGGCGTCGGCATCGTCTGGACCTGCCAGCTCGACGCATCCGGTCTCATCCGCCAAAAGCTCGAAGTCGCGAACCTCGGCGACGGCAATCTTGAGATCGGCCGCATCGAACTCGGCTTCCCCGTGCCGTCCGACGCCGTCGAAATCCTCACCACCACCGGCCATCATCTGCGCGAACGCCATCCGCAGCGCCAGCCGCTCACCATCGGCCGCTTCGAAAAACTCTCCATGACCGGTCGTCCCGACTTCGACGCCAGCCTGCTGCTGTCCGCCGGCGAACCCGGCTTCGGTTTCGAACGCGGCGACGTGTACTCCGTGCACGTCGGCTGGAGCGGCAACAGCGTCCTGTCCGCCGAACGCACGCCGTACACGCAAGGTCTGATCGGCGGCGGCGAAATCCTGCTCGGCGGCGAAATCACGCTGGCAAACGGCGACGCCGCGTACGCGACCCCGTGGGTCTACGGATCGTACGGCAACGGCCTGAACGAAGTCGCCGCACGATTCCACGCCTACCTGCGCAACGTGCACCGTGTCGCCCGCCGCGCGCTCGGCATCGCCGACAAGCCGCGGCCGGTCATCCTCAACACGTGGGAGGCCGTGTACTTCGACCAGAACTACGACACGCTCACCGCGCTCGCCGACAAGGCCGCCGCGGCCGGCGTCGAACGGTTCGTCGTCGACGACGGCTGGTTCGGCTCCCGTCGCGACGACACGAGCGGACTCGGCGACTGGCAGATCGCGCAGGACGTGTGGCCGGACGGCGACAAGAGCCTGCGCGCGCTGGCTGATTACGTGCACGGCAAGGGCATGGAATTCGGCCTGTGGTTCGAGCCGGAAATGGTCAACCCCGATTCCGACATGTACCGCGCGTACCCCGACTGGGTGCTGCGCCCGACGCCGGGCCGCCTGCCGATGCAGGGGCGCACGCAGCAGGTCGTCGACCTGACCAACCCGGACGCGTACGCGTACGTGTACGGCTGTATGGATCGGCTGGTCGGCGAGCTGGGCATCGACTACATCAAGTGGGATCACAACAAGCTCGTCACCGAAGCGGTCTCGCCGCGCACCGGCCGCCCGGCCGTGCACGCGCAGACGCTTGCCGTCTACCGCATCTTCCGCGACCTCAAGACCGCGCATCCGGGTCTTGAAATCGAAAGCTGCTCGTCCGGCGGCGGCCGCGTCGACCTCGGCATCCTCGAACTCGCCGACCGCATCTGGGTGTCCGACTGCGTCGACCCGCTCGAACGCGTCGAAATCCAGCGTTACACGTCGCTGCTCGTGCCGCCGTTCATGATGGGCGAGCACGTCGGCGCCAGCCCCGCGCACTCCACGCAGCGCGCCACCAGCCAGGAGCTGCGCATGGCGATGGCGTTCTTCGGGCACATGGGCGTCGAATGGAACCTGCTCAAGGAGTCCGACGCGGACGTGGCCAAGCTCGGCGAGTGGATTGCCGAATTCAAGAAACACCGCGAATGGTTCGCGGTCGACACGTGCGTGCATGCGGACTGCGCCGACCCGGCCGTGCGCGTGGACGGCATGGTCAAACCCGACCGTTCCGCCGCGTTCTACCGGTTCACGCAGGTCACCACGTCCGCCACGTATCCGGCCGCGCCGATCCGCCTGCCCGGCCTCGACCCGGACGCCACGTACCGCATTCAGCCGCTGTGGCTCGACCTCGATCTCGCCGCGCTCGGCATCGCCAACGGCCAGTCGCCGCTTGGCTGGTGGACGGAAGACGGCGTGCTGCTCACCGGCCGCGCGCTCGCCACCTACGGCCTGCGCCCGCCGAGCCTGCATCCTGCGCAGTCGGTGCTGTTCACTGCCATTCAGCAGTAGACGCTGGTCACGCGATGGAATCTGAACGATACGCTCCATCGCGTGTACTGCTTGCCGGTCACACGATGGCATATTGGGTGATGATGCCATCGTGTGATTGGAGGTTTGGTCACGGGATGGAATTCCGTCGTGCTTTTGCTGACTCGTGACCTTCCAAACAGGTCACGCGATGGCATATTCGCGTGATGATACCGCCGCGTGTCCGATGGCACCGTCACGCGATGGTAAAAATGGTTCGATTTTCCATCGCGTGACCGCGCGTACGGAACCTTGGCACGGGTTGATCGCTATCCGATGTAGCGGGAGATGGCGCGGGAGGCGGCGGCCTTGGCCCACAGCTGCCAGTCGTGGTCGACGACCGTGAACCGCACCGGCGCGGCCTGGCTGTGCCGGTAGCGGTTGATGCCGTCGCGCACCGCGTCGATGCTCATCTTCGCGAGAAACGCCGATTCTCCGGCCACCATCACGCGCGACGGCATCGCGATGTTCGCGACCATCGAAATCAGCGCCCCCAGCCGGAAGCACGTCTGGTCGACCAGCTGTTCGGCCTGCGGCCGGCCCGCCCGCGCGTCCGCCACGAACTCGTCGAACGTGCACGCGCGGCCGATCATCTGCGAATACTGGTTCGCCAGCGACGCGTCCGTCAGGCACTGCGCGCAGCCGATATGCCCGGACGCGCAGCGCGGCCCCTCCGGGTCGACGAGCACATGGCCGAGCAGTCCGTAGCTCTTGTCCGGATAGTCGACCGGCTCGCCGTGCACGGCCAGCGAATAGCCGATGCCCACGCCGATCGTCACCACGGCGAACGCCTCCAGTCCGACGCCCGGCCCGAACCAGCTTGCGTCCAGCAGCAGCGAATCGACGTCGTTGTAGACCGTGCACGGCAGACCGGCCGCGTCCGCGACCATCGCGGCCAGCGGCACGTCCTGGTTCCAGCGCAGGAACGGTGCGAACGTGACCGTCGCGTCGTCGCGCACATGACCGCCGATCGCGACGCCGATCGCCGTCGGCTCAGGCAGTGCGCGCGCGGCGACGTCCGCGCGGCACTCGTCGGACAGGCGTGCGACGACGTCGGTCACGCGCTGCGGCGAACGGTCGGCAAACGTGAGTTCGTGACGGTCGGATACGACTTCGCCGTGCGCGTTGACCGCGGCGGCGATCGCCGACGTGCCGTGCACTTTGACGCCGACGAACGTGCGGGCGTTCGCACGCAACGCGAGCGCGGTCTGCGGCCGGCCGCGACGTTCGCCGCTGTCCTTCGGCGCGAACCCCTGCGGCAGCGGCCCGCGTGCCACGGAATCGCCCGGCAGTTCCTCGATCACGCCGGCATAGATCAGATCGCTGGTGATGCGCGACAGCGCGCCCTGCGACAGGCCGAGCAGCTGGGCGAGCGTGGTGCGGGCGATTGGGCCATACTGTGCGATTGCGCGCGCGACCCGGTGCATGTATTCCGAGCCTGCGAACCATTGCGGGAACGCGGATGCTGTGGGGTCCGTCGCGTTCGCTGCCTCCGATGCGGTCATCTTGCGCTCCTTGCCGTGATCGTGTTGCGATCGTGCCGTGTGTGGTTGCCGTACGCGTGCCGTGCGCGGTTGCCGTACGCGTGCCGTGCGCGGCCATTATTTTCATTCCTACGGCATAAAAATACTCTTTTCTTTCCGCCTCGCCCGGGGAACCGTCAGATGGGAATGAAAACCGCGCAATCGTATGCTGTGAGGTACGCGAACCGCACCCATCAGCAAAGGAGCCGAACCCATGACCTCGTTCAACCGCGCCAACCTGCCAGACAACGTCCGCACCAACGGCGCCACCCCGAACCCGTGGTGGGCCAACGCCGTCGTCTACCAGATCTACCCGCGCTCGTTCCAGGACACCAACGGCGACGGCTTCGGCGACCTCAAGGGCATCACGAGCCGGCTCGACTATCTTGCCGACCTCGGCGTCGACGTGCTGTGGCTGTCCCCGGTGTACAAGTCCCCGCAGGACGACAACGGCTACGACATCTCCGACTATCAGGACATCGACCCGCTGTTCGGCACGCTCGACGACATGGACGAGCTGCTCGCCGAAGCGCATAAGCGCGGCATCAAGATCGTGATGGACCTCGTCGTCAACCACACGTCCGACGAGCACGCATGGTTCGAAGCGTCGAAGGACAAGAACGACCCGCACGCGGACTGGTACTGGTGGCGTCCGGCCCGCCCCGGCAAGACCCCGGGAGAGCCCGGCGCCGAACCGAACCAGTGGGGCTCCTACTTCGGCGGCTCCGCATGGGAATACGACCCGAAGCGCGGCGAATACTACTTCCACCAGTTCTCCAAGAAGCAGCCCGACCTCAACTGGGAGAACCCGGCCGTGCGCCGCGCCGTGTACGACATGATGAACTGGTGGCTCGATCGCGGCGTCGACGGCTTCCGCATGGACGTGATCACGCTCATCTCCAAGCAGGTCGACTCCGCCGGACGCCTGCCCGGCGAGCCCGGCAGCGAGATCGCGGACGGCCCGGTGGGCGAGGAAGGCTACTCCAACCCGAGCCCGTTCTGCGCCGACGGCCCGCGGCAGGACGAATTCCTCGCCGAAATGCGCCGTGAGGTCTTCGCCGGCCGCGACGGCTTCCTCACCGTCGGCGAGGCGCCCGGCATCAACGCGCAGCGCAACGAGCACATCACCGACCCCGCCAACGGCGAACTCGACATGCTGTTCCTGTTCGAACACGTCGACTGCGACTGCGAAGGCACCAAGTGGAAGCCGCTGCCGCTGCACCTGCCCACGCTCAAGCGCATCATGGCCGGCTATCAGACCGCCGTCGCCAAAGCCGGCTGGGCCAGCCTGTTCGACGGCAACCACGACCAGCCGCGCGTCGTCTCCCGCTGGGGCGACGATTCCACCGAGGAAAGCCGCGTGCGCTCCGCCAAGGCGCTCGCGCTCATGCTGCACCTGCACCGCGGCACCCCGTACGTGTATCAGGGCGAGGAGCTCGGCATGACCGACGCGCACTTCACCCGCCTCGACCAGTACCGCGACCTCGAATCGCTCAACGCGTTCCGCCAGCGCGTCGAAGAGGCGAAGGTGCAGGACGCGGAGTCGATGATGGCCGGCCTCGCCGCGCGCAGCCGCGACAACGCCCGCACCCCGATGCAATGGGACGCGTCTAAGTACGCCGGATTCACCGCGCCCGACGCCGCGACCGAACCGTGGATCTCCGTCAACGAGAACTGCGCGGCGATCAACGCGGCCGCCGAATTCGACGATCCGGACTCCGTGTACGCGTTCTACAAGCGGCTCATCGCGCTGCGCCACGAGAACCCGGTCGTTTCCGCCGGCGACTGGCAGCTGATCGACGCGGACGACGAGCACGTGTACGCGTTTGTGCGCACGCTCGGCGACGAGCGACTGCTGACGGTCGTGAACCTGTCCGGCCGCACGGTCGACCTGCCGGCCGAGTCCGCGGCGCTGCTGGACGCCGCGGCCGGCGATGCGGGCGTGAGCGCGGACGCGATCGTGATCTCCACTGACGACGCCGATCACGCCGCCGCATCGCTCGCCAAGCGCGAGCTCGCCGCATGGGAGGGCGCGGTCGTCCGCCTGTAACGGGTTGCACCCTCTCCCCACCGTCGTGGAACTCCCGGCTCAACCGGGAGTTCCACGATCGAGAGGCTGATTTTTACTTCTGCGCATGTCAGTTCGACGATCGAGAGGCTGCTTATGCTGGCGCCTAAGGTCCTATTGTCACGCATCTGCTACAAAAGGCCGATTTTCTGGCTGCCGCAACAATGCTGCGGCTCGTCCGCAGCCTCTCGATCGTCAAACTGATGTCTGCAGAGCCCGTCATTAGCCTCTCGATCGTTGAACTGACGGACAGTGGGGCGGTGCGAATGGCATAAGACCATTGCTGATCGAATGTTTTGCAGATGGAATCCGCGACGTCTTAGGCCGGCCGGCCGCCTACAATTAGCCCTCATGGAACAAAAAGACGTCCTCAAAGCACTGCAGCGTGATCATGCGGCCGAACTCAAGCTCGCCGCCGAACGGTTGAAGGGGACCGCCCGTCACACCGAAATCATCCCCTCCCCGGTCCTGTCCGACATGACCGGCCACAAGATTCTCCTCAAGCCCGAGAACCTGCAGGTCACCGGTTCGTTCAAGATCCGCGGCGCCTACAACAAGATCGCCTCCCTCACCGACGAGGAGCTGGCCCGCGGCATCGTCACCGCGTCCGCCGGCAACCACGCGCAGGGCGTCGCCTACGCGGCGCGCGAACGCGGCGCGAAGGCCACGATCTGCATGCCGACCATCACCCCGCCGCTCAAGGTCGACGCCACCAAGGCGTACGGCGCCGACGTGGTGCTCTACGGCGACGTGTTCGACGAGTCCGCCGCCCACGCGGCCGAGCTCGCCGAAACCCAGGGCATGATCTACGTGCCGCCGTTCGACGATTACGAGGTCATCTGCGGCCAGGGCACGATCGGTCTGGAAATCCTCGAAGACGTGCCGGACGTGACCGACGTGGTCGTGCCGCTCGGCGGCGGCGGACTGGGCGCCGGCGTGGCTCTGGCGATCAAGACGTTCAAGCCGGAGGTGCGCGTGATCGGCGCGATTCCGGAAGGCTCTCCCGCGTGGAAGGATTCGTTCGCCGCCGGCCGCGTCTCGCCGGCCGATCAGGTGGTCACTTCCGCCGAGGGCGTGGCCGTCAAGCACCCGGGCGACCTGCCGTTCGCGCTGCTCAACGAATTTCTCGACGATCTGGTGACCGTCACCGAACGCGACATCAACGAGATGATCCTGCTCATGCTCGAAAAGCACAAGCTGGTCGTCGAGGCCGCCGGTGCGGTATCGCTGGCCGCGCTCGAGCATCTGAACCTGCGCTCGCGCAAGTTCGCGTCCGCTCACGGCCCGCACGTGGTGGTACCGATCATGTCGGGCGGCAACATCGATACGGTCACGATGGGCGCGGTGATCCAGAAGGGCATGATCGCGCGCGGGCGCATCATGAACTTCGAGGTCGAACTGCCGGATACCCCGGGCCAGCTCGTCAAAGTCGCCACGCTGCTCGCCAAGGAGCGCGCGAACGTCATCCAGCTCGACCACGATCAGTTCAAGGCATCCGGCCATTACACGAACGCCGTGTCGCTCGGCGTGACGGTCGAAACGAACGGCCCGGACCACATCGACCGCATCCTTGCGGCCCTGCGCGAGGCCGGCTTCCAGCCGAAGCGCATCTACTGATCTGTGCTGATGTGCTGATGTGCTGATGCGCTGATGCGCGTCGATGTGATGCGCGAATCGTTGCGATAGTGCAACGACCGCGGGGGCTTCGGCATTGCATTCCCGACACACTCCAGGCCGTTTGGCCGAGCCTACAGTCGGAAACGCAATGCCGAAGCCCCCGCTCTGTTTGTGATATGTGCGGCGTCGTGATGCGGCGCTGTGTCGTCGGGTCAGTGTCGGGTCAATTGAGTCGGCGATATGTGCGGTACTTGCGCAGTGCTATCGCTTACCGCACTTACTGTTCTGCCGCGATGGTCTCGTCGACGAGCTGGGGGAGCGCGACGGCGATGTCCTCGCGGATGAGGCGCGTTGCGAGTCGGTCGTATTGCGTGCGGCCCATGTTCATGATGGTGATCGGCACGCCGGCCTGCGCGGCGACCGGCACGAGCGATGCGGCCGGGAAGACTTCGAGCGTGGAGCCGATGACCCAGAATTCGTCGGCTTCGGTGACGCGCTTCATTGACTTTTCCATCGCGCCGTCGGGCAGTTGCTCGCCGAAGTACACCACGTCGGTTTTGATCAGTCCGTTGCACGGCATGTTGCCGTTATACGGCAGCTTGCGGTGGCAGTGCGGGTCCGGTTCCTCGTCCAGTTTGGCCATGATGTCGGCCGTGTCGTATTTCGCGTGGCACTTCATGCAGTGCGATGTGCCGATGGTGCCATGCAGGTTGACGATGACGTCGGCCGAATTGCCGGCCTTCTCGTGCAGCGCGTCGAAGTTCTGCGTGGCCAGCAGCGTGAGCAGGCCCGCCTGTTCCAGCTTGACGAGCGCCTTGTGCGCGGTGCCGGGCTGCGCGTTCCAGACGGGGGATTCCTTCTGCCAGCGCCACGAATATTCGCGCTCCTCCTTGCTGGTGAGGAACGCGTCGATGTCGTAGACGCTCATTTGTTCGGGATGCTTGGTCCAGACGCCGTCCGGACCACGGAAGTCGGGGATGCCTGCGGAGGTGGAGATGCCCGCGCCGGTCAGTACTGCGATTTTTTTCGTCATATCTATAGGTATACGCCTGTTGCGTTTCGTTGGTTGCGGTTGTGGCGTCGTGCCGACGGATGCCGTGCCGATTGTCGCGATGACTGCTGCGGATGCCCGTTGCGTTCGGACGGATGCGCCAATGACGACGGTGGATGATTGCGTGAGCGTGATTGCGGTCCGTCGTGCGTCTGTTGGGGGGTTGGTCGGGGGCTGAAGAGGGGATGTCCGGCTGTTGAAGTGTTGGTGAAGCGCCGCGACACGCCGTCCGAGTGCTGAATTTGGGTTGCGCCGGGATTGTTTTGGGGGCTTAGGATGAGTCTGAACGTGGAAAATCGCGTTTTTCGACACGCCGATGGAGTTGTGTGTTTTCAATGGTTTTGGGGTTGTTTGGTGTGGTGGGTTTGCGTTTGTGGTTGGGTTCGTGTAAGTTATTCATTCGCTGCCGCTGAGCGGTTGGGTTTCTTCCTCTGGTTGGTTTCCTGGCTGGTTTGTGTGTGGTGGTGGTTTGAGAACTCAAGAGCGTGTTTGTACTACTTTTTAGAGTCGTTTTTTGATTGCCAGTCCAATTCCCGCTTCTCTTTGTTTGGGGAGTCCATGAGAGTGGAGTGATGGGGATTGGGGTTTTTGTGCGAACGTCCTTCCTTATAGGATGTTCCGTCAATTTATGTTTTTGAGAGTCATTCAATGGTTCTCTTCATGATTTTTTTGTGGAGGGTTCGATTCTGGCTCAGGATGAACGCTGGC
>NZ_JAHBBH010000048.1 GCF_019331735.1 Bifidobacterium miconis | reverse complement strand
GCTGACCAAAAGGCCATAAAGCGGACTTATAACGACACCCAAGTTGTCCTGATGCCTTATGACAGGCCGATCTGTGATAGGTTTGCCGGGTTGCATTCGTAAGATTCGGGAGGAACCATGTCCGCACATTGTCACGGCCCGTTCCCGCATCGTCCCGAGATGGTCTCGGCATCACCGTTCGCCATGCCGTTCGGCGGGTGACGGGCGCCGCGGCGAGGCAATGATGCGACAATAAGGTGCATGACCAAGCATGTCGCCAGCTTCGCAAAACCGTTCGGGTACGCCAGATCGGACACGTACGCTTCACGGGATGCGTCCGTCCGCCGTTGGCTTGCCGTCGGCTGTGCCGCAACGGCGGCGTGCGTGATCGCGGAGACCGTGCTGCGCTGGCCGGACGGGCATTTGCTGTCGTATCTGCTGATTCCGACGCTGGCGTTGGCGTCGCTGGTCGTATTGCCGTTCGCGCCGCAGTCCGGCGCGTGGCTGGTGGTCACGCTGTATTGCGTCGGTCTGGTGTCGCCGTTTCCGATGTCGTACTCGTATTCGCTGGCGATGCCGATGGTCGTGGCGGTGATCTGGACGGACAGTCGTCTGGCGGCGTGTCTGTCCGCCGTGCTTGGCGTCACTGCTTTGATGGTTGATCGCAAGCTGCTGTTCGGTCTCGGTTTGTCGGATTCGGTGGTGGTCTCGTTCGCGTACTGCGTGTTCGCGTTGACGATCGGCGTCGCGTCGCGCTGGAGCGCGGATCGTGCGCGCCTGGCCGAGCAGGTGCGTCGGCAGACGGAGCGCGAGCGGATCGCCATGGTGCTGCACGACCGGATTTCGAACGATCTGGCATACGCGATCATGCGCATCGACCGCGATCTCGCGTCGCTCGACGACACGGAAGACGACGGACGCGACGATGCGCGTAGTAGCCGCGGTAATCGCGACGAATACGGAACGCACGATGACGCAACGCCGTTTGATGCCACAGCCGAACTGCGCGAGTTGCGCACGATCATCGACCATGCGCTGCACGGCACGCATCAGGTCATCACGACGCTCGACGATGCGCCGGCAACGCCGTCGGGTTCGTCGTCACGTTCTCTCGCGCATGATACGGACATAGTCGAGCGCATCGCCGCGTGCGTCGACGAGCAGGAGGACCGGCTGCACGCGCTCGGCTTTGCCGGGCAGACGACGCTGCCGGACGTCCTGCCGAGCCTGAGCGACCGCAGGTTCGACGAACTGACCGGACTGCTGTCGGAAATCTACACGAACATTGCCAAGCACGGCGATCCGGCGTGCGGCTATGCGGTGTCGATCGCCGAGGCCGACGACCCGTTCGCTGCCGCGGACCGCCGCGGCGGCACTGGCCCGGCCGTCATTATCACGGCGACGGACGTTCCCCGACGGCATGACGCGGCCGACGGGCTGGGCAGCGGACTGGAACGGTACCGGCGCATGGGCGTCGACGTGCATACCCGTGTCGAGGATGGTCAGTGGGTGCTGTCGGCGTGTCTCGAAGCCAGGTAGATGCGGATCGCCTCCGCTCGCGTGGCCGCTTTCAGCTTGGCCTTGGCATGGCCGACGACCACGAACACGGTGGACGTCTTGATGCCAAGTTCCTCGGCGATTTCGTCAGTGGAACGGTTCGCCGCGTACCGGTCCAGCACTTGCCGCTCGCGCTCCGACAGGGCCTCGGCCGGTTGCGAGGCGGAGACGACGGACCGATGCGCCGTGACCGCGTCCGTGAACCCCTCCCCGATGACGCCGCCGGCGGCCACGACGCGTATGGCTTCGGCCAGTTCGCGCGGCGTCGAGCTTTTGGGAATGAGTCCCTGCGCGCCAGCGTCGATCACGGCCTGACGGTAATGATCGAGCGCATACGAGGTGATGCCCAGTATCGGAGGACGATCCGACGCCATGCGGATGCGGCGGCACACGTCGACGCCGTCGACGTCGGTGAGCGACATGTCCAGCAACAGCACGTCGGGCATGGTGGCCTTGTCGTACAGGCAGTGATGCAGCGCCTGCGCGCCCGACTCGACGGCCCAGACCACACGCGCTCCAGACATCGCGCGACCTATCGTCTGCGCCAGCATGGCCAGAGCGAAACGGTCGTTGTCCACTATGCCGATCGAAGTCATACCGGTATTCTCGCACGGACGACGCGCATCCTATGGCAGGCAAGCCGGGCCGCGAAACACGTCGCGGAACATGCGCGGATGCCGTACGGAATCCGCGCCGTCAGTCGAAGTCCTTCGGCGTGATGACGGCGAGCAGATCAGCCTCGTGCAGCTGCCATTGACTGAACGGCTTGTCCGAGCCGAAGATCGCCACCGACGCGGTGGACATGCCGAGATTGAGCAGGTCGATGGTCGCCGGGCCGGAATCCGCGGAGGCGAGCCACTGGCTGGCGATCGACACAGTGGGCTCGTGTCCGAGCACCATAAGCACGCGATGCTTGTCCTTGGTATGGGCGAGTTCGTCGAGCACGGCCTGCATGCCGCCGTCGTACAGGCTCTGCCGGTAGTCGACCTTGGGGGCGTCGCCGAAGGTCTTGAGCATCTTCTCGCAGGTCTGCTGCGTGCGCAGCGCGGCCGAGCAGGCGATGCGGTCGGGGACGAGCTTCATGTCGAGCAGGCCCTTGGCCACCGCCTTCGCCTGCTTGAGGCCCTTGTCCGCAAGCGGACGGTCGCGGTCGCCGTTGACGCCGAACGGTTCGGCCTTCGCGTGGCGCATGATGATGAGGATGTGCTGGTAGGCTTTCGCTTTCTTCGCTGCCTTGCCCGGTTTGACGGCCATTCGTCCCTCTTTTTGGTCTCAATCGATACGATTCAAAACTGCCCTATATTATGGCCGATGAAAGTGAACTTTCGGACCGCGTGTTGTGCTGAAGACGTCGTCGCCGACCGGGTCGGTCCTCGTGAAAGTCAATCGGAAAGCGGCTTCCGCAAGGACCGGGACCGTGCGGTGAATCGTTTAGGAAAGATGTCCGACCTGCGTGTCGAGATCGCGCAGCACCTTGCGCAGCTTGCGGTCGGAGATATCACGCAGTTCGAGATCCTCCAGCTGCGCGGCGCGTTCCTCGTCCGTAAGCGAGTCGATGTCGGTGGTCGTATCCTTGGTGACGCGGTCGCGCTTCTTGAGCGCCGTGAATCCCTCCGCCATCGCACGCGAAACGACGAGGAACCCGGTGTGGCCAATCATTTGGTGGTCCGGGCGCACGGCGAGCCCCTGCGCCTTCCAGCTGCGCTCCAGCGTCTCCTGAATGTCCGGTTCGGTCCAGCGGCCGGCATCGCGCAGCGCCTCGACCAGACGCGACATCTGCGTGGTCGTGGTGATGTAGCAGACGAGCACACCGCCGGGAGCGATCACGCGGTAGGCCTGTTCGAGCCGGTTCCACGGGTCGAGCATGTCGAGCATGATGCGGTCGTATTCGTGCTCCGGCAGACTCGCCGCGACCGAGTCGAAGTCACCGGTCTTCAGATCCCACCACGCCGGCTTTTCGCCGTAGTACAGGGTCGCGTTCGCCTCGGCCACGCGCGCGAAATCGGGGCGCAGCTCGATCGTGGTCAGGTGGCCGGTCTCCCCCACCGCGTCGAGCAGGTTGACGCTCATCGCGCCCGAGCCGGCGCCCGACTCGAGCACGTGCAGGCCTTTGCGGATGTCACCGAGCTGGATGACCTGCGCGATGTCCTTCGGATACATGATCTGCGCACCGCGCGGCATCGACAGTACGTAGTCGGCCAGGCGCGGACGCATGACCACATAGTCCCAGCCGCCGATCGCGCGCGCGGCCTTCCACGGCTTGTTTTGGTCGCGTTCGGGATGCACCTGGTTGACCTGCGCCTCGCGTTTCGCGGTGACGGTGGTCACGACGATGCCTTCCGTACGGCCGATCACGTCATCATGGAGGATGAGGCCGTGCTCGGTCTGCGTGGAGCCGCCGGCGACCAACTGGTCGGTGATCTTCTTGCCCTTGCGGTCGGTGAACTGCACCTTCTCGCCGGCCCTGAGCGCCCCGCGACGTTCCTGCATGACTGTCTCTCCTTGTTTCTCCGGTATCCGGTCCTGTGGAAGCGGATACCAGTGTATCCAGTTCCCGGGATTGCTCCAGATAATCCCGGGAACCGGCTCCTCCATTACACTCGTTGACAGAGGTGATGATCATGCGTTTGAAGATGACCAGTCAGATCAATGTCGGTGGCACCGATCCGCTGTTCGTGATGTTCCACGGGTATGGCAATGACGAGAGCGAGATGGTACGGATCATTGACGCGGTGTATGCGGACCGGGCGGCGCATGCCGCGTCCGGCGCCGCGATACCGGCCAAGTTGACCGCCGAATATGCGGCGGAGCCAAGTTATCTGTCGTTCCGCGGCACTTACGCGAGGCCGTACATGGGCGGCAACTACTGGTATCCGGACGGCTGCGGGGTCGAGGAGCGGCAACGTGAATGCGCGGCCGTCGGCGAAGCCGTGAAGCAACTGCTCGGTTCCCCGTTGTTTGCCGATCGGAAGAAGGGGCTGATCGGGTTCTCGCAGGGCGGATATATGTCGTACCGAATGGTGCAGGCATATCCCGAAATGTTCGATGCGGCGATCCTGCTCAGCCCGTCGTTCAAGGGCGAGGAAAACGCCCGTCTGGACTCCCCCACACGATGCTTTCTAGCCTACGGTTCCGAGGACCGCACGATTCCCCTCGACGACCAGCGCAACGCCCGCAACGTGCTGGAGGCCACAGGTCATCTGACGTTCCGCGAATATGCCGGCATGGCCCACGCCATCAACGACGCGGAGATCGACGATATTCGCGCGTTCGTACGATCGCTGTGATCGCCTGTCGCATACTACGTCAATGGTCCTCTGGCATGCCTGCGTGCATCAGTTGCCCTGCCGGCTGATGCCGCCTTTGTGGCCGGTGGCCTTGAACGGCTTGGCTCGTTCGGCGAAAACCGGTTGCGATTGGTGCCGCGCATTTCCGGGCTTTCCGGACAGGCCCGTGTCGGTGTGCGATTTCGCTCGTCGACCGTTGCCACCAGTCTCGCTCGTTTGCCCGCCGACATTGATGCCCTTGGCCCGCAACGCCCTCATCCATCGTTCGTCCATGCCGTTCATCATACGTGCCGAACGGAAAATCCCTATAGTGGATGATGCAATACCAACATCTCTCCGATACTTCGAGACAAGGAGCGATCATCATGACCATGCTTGAACCGCCGGCCATTCCCGTGCGCCGCGCGCACGACGGGCTGGAATTGCCCGCGATCGGATTCGGCACGTACAAGGTGAACGGGTTCGCCGGAGCCGAGGCGATCAAATCGGCGCTGGAAGTCGGCTATCGACTCATCGATTCCGCGTTCAACTACGAGAACGAGGGCATTGTCGGCAAGGCGATCCGCGAATCCGATGTGCCTCGCGAGCAGATCATCGTCGCGTCGAAACTGCCCGGCCGTCACCACCAGTACGATCAGGCGCGTACGACCATCGAGGAATCCGTCGCGCGCATGGGACTCGACTACATCGATCTGTATCTCATCCACTGGCCGAACCCGTCGCAGGGCCAGTTCGTCGAGGCATGGCAGGCGCTCGTCGACGCGCAGAAGCAGGGCATCGTCAGGCACATCGGCGTGAGCAACTTCCTGTCCGGCCACATCGACCTGCTCATCCGCGCCACCGGCGTCACGCCGGCAGTCAACCAGATCGAACTGCACCCGTTCTTCCAGCAGTCGGCACAGCGCGCCTACGACGAGACCCATGGCATCATCACCGAAGCATGGAGCCCGCTGGGACGAGCCAACCAGATGCTCAAGGATCCGACCATCACGCGCATCGCCGACAAGCACGGCGTCTCCCCCGTCGCCGCGATCCTGCGCTGGCACCTGCAACTGGGCGACGTGGCCATCCCCAAGTCGCTGCACCGCGAACGCCAGCGCGCCAACCTCGACCTGACCGGTTTCGCGCTCGACGAGCAGGACATGCGCGACATCGCCGCCATGGACAATCCCGAAGGCTACACGTTCGGCCAGAACCCCCGCTGGCATGAAGAAGCCTGAAAACAAATAAGCCGGTGTGCGGGCGAACCGAGGGGAACGATTCGCCCGCACACCGGCTTTTGGCTTATAACCCGCTTATGCAGTCTGTCCGGCCGTTGCCGTCGAGGATTCGACGATAAGCACGCCGAACGGTTCGACGGTGCGTTCGCCGGGCGTGACATCCGTGTCGGTCAGCAGGTCGCGTCCGGTCAGCGAGGCCGGCAGGTCGACCGTGACCGGCACGTTGACCGGGTTGATGACGAAGGTGAACATGGTACCGTTGGCGGCGACGCGGCGCGTGACCTCAAGGTCGACGACACGCAGATCAGACGGCACGGTGGCATCCGGCACGATCGAACGCGAGTCGACGACCCCGGTCAACGGTCCGTTGGTGAGACCGGCGATATTGGTGCCGTCAAGCAGACGGTCGACGAACAGCGGCATGGCCGCATCGTCGGGGAATGTGGCCGCATAGAACACGCCGCCATTGCCCGTACTCGGGCGGAACGTGAAGGCGGGCGTACCAACATAGTATTCGCTGCCGTAGGTGGCGAGTACCTCTGTACCTTCATCAGCCTCAAGCACGTCGAACAGCACACGGCCGTGCGGGCCCGCTGCGTCGTTCGCACTGTCTGCAATGACGGGAGTGGTCCCAGTATAGCCCTCACGCGCATCATCGGCCGCATCCGTCGCGCCCGCCGCATCGGCGAACCTGAGCGGCACCACCGACGTATCCGGATCGAGCGCGTCGGTCTCTTCGACCCACACGCCCGCCAAGTCGCGCAACGGCACCGGAATCTCACCTTGGTACAAGCTGTCGTGCTCGTCGGTCAGGGCGCTGAGCGCAGTCAACAGCAGGCGCCCGCCATGGTCCACGAACCGGCGCAGACGCGTGACGAGCGATGCGCGCATCATGTACAGACAGGGCGCGAGCAACACGTCGTACGAATCATACTCATCATACGGACCGACGATATCGACAGGAATGTTGCGACGATGCAGTTCCGCATACCAACACTGCACTTCGGCCACGTAGTCCATCGAAATCGTGGGACCGGCCGACAGGTCGATCGCCCAGCGCGACTGCCAGTCGAACACCAGCGCCACGCGCGCCGGCGTCATGCGACTGCCGAGAATCCGTCCGGACACGCGCTTCAGCTCCGAACCGAGCGCGGCGCATTCGCGGAACGCGCGCGTGCGGTCCGTGCCGTCGGAGCCGATCAGGGCGCCATGGAACTTCTCGCAGCCGGCCCGGTTCTGCCGCAGCTGGAAGAACTGCACCGTGTCCGCGCCATGCGCCACGGCCTGCCAGCTCAACTGGCGCATCTGGCCGGGACGCTTCTGCGCGTTGAACGGCATCCAATTCTGCCGGCTCGGCGTCTGCTCCATCAGCATCCACGGGCCTCCCCCACCCACGCCGCGCATCAGCTCATGGCACATCGCCACGCTTGCGGCCGGCGTGTCCGGTCGCGGATACGAATCCCACGACACCACGTCCACGCCGTGGGCGTTACCGTTGCCGTCCAAGCCCGCACGCCAGCGGAAGTAGTCGTACGTCGGATACGTGCCCATCATGTTCGTCGTGACAGGATTGACCCGGTCGAACCTGCGGATCGCGGCTTTCTCCTCGTTGTACGACTCCAGCACGCACTCGCCGTAGAACCGCTGGTAGTCGAGCGAATACCCGCCGAGGATTGCCTTGCCGCTCCAACCGGTCATGTCCCCCAGCTCGTTCGGCGGGAAGATCTCGTCGAAGCTGTGGTAGGTGTGGCTCCAGAACGCCGAGTTCCATGCTTCGTTCACGGCCTCGATCGTGCCGTAGCGGGCGCGTAGCCATGCTCGGAACCTGACCGTGCATGTGTCGCACCAGCACATGCCGCCGTATTCGTTGCCCACATGCCACGCGACGAGATTGGGCAGACCGCCGTACCGTTCGGCAAGCTTGCCGGCGAGCGCCACGGAGTATGTGCGGAATGTCGGGCTGTTGATGCAGGCGTTGTGCCGTTCGCGGTGGCGCATTTTGCGGCCTTTTTCGTCGACGCGGTTGACGTCGGGGTGCCGTAGGCTCATCCATGCCGGCAGTGCGCCCGTGGACGTGGCCATGACGATAGACATGCCCGCGTCGGAAACCGTGCGCACGATCCGGTCAAGCTTGCTGAAATCGTATTCGTTCTCGCTTGGCTGCAGCTGTGCCCATGAGAATACGTTGAGTGTGACTTCGTTGATGCCTGCCTCCTTGAACAGGCGCATGTCTTCCTTCCACACCTCCTCCGGCCATTGTTCGGGGTTGTAGTCGCCGCCGTACAGCATCGAACCTTGTGCGGCGAGGCGTTCGGCGAAGGTTGGCAACGGTGACGGTGCCGTATGGCCATGGGTTTGTGGCATGGGATGCTCCTTGGTATGCGGAATGCGGTCCCGCGTCGGTGGTGCGGGGCCGCATTCATTGTATTGCCGGTGTCGTTATGCGATGTTGCTTGTTTGATGTGGAGGGAGGCGCTGCATGCATATACTCGGCGTGGCTGTTTTGATTAGTTTTTGGTTGCCTTGTCGTATGCTTCCTGCCAGATCGCGACGTTGTCGTCGATTCCCAATGCCTTAAGCTGTTTGGCGTATTCGTCCCATTCGCCGTCGATGCCGCCATTGGCGATCCATGTGGCGATTTTGTTGACGGCGTAGTCGAAGATGGCTGTGTTGTTGTTGGACAACGTGGTGATCTGTTCGGAAGTGGGGCGTACGTTGACAGGCATAACGTCCTTGGTTGGATCGATGTTCTTGTAGATGTCCTGATAGGCCGCGTCCATTTTCTTCAGGCGATCGATGTTGATTTCGTCCTCCCATTCGACCTCGTCGGGAATCCAGCCGGCGAATCCGCCTTCGGTCGCTTCACGCTTGCCCATGGTGCCGGTGTCCCAGAACTTGTCTGCGACCTTGTACCGGTGATTGCCCTCGTCGGTGACCCATTCGGGGATCGTGCCGCGGTATTGCTGTACGCCAAGCTTTTCGGAGAACAAACTGTTGATGATCTTGTACACGGTCTGCTTGTTGACGGCTTTAGCACTCATGACGGTGCTGCTGGCGAATGCGTATTGGTCGCGGCTCATATCCCACACAAGCTCCGGATCGGGGGTGTCGGCGGTGGGTTTGAGCGTGGGGATGGCGACGTATTCGTCTTCGAGGCCTGTGCCGAAGTCGGAGGCTCCCCAGCCGAACGCGCTGCCTACGAGCGCGGTTTTGCCATCCGCGTAGAGTTCGGCATTGTATTTGGAGTCATCTTTGGTGAGCGCGTCCTTGGGAATGAGGCCCTTGTCCATGAGCGTGTGCAAATAGGAAATGACTTGCTTGAAGCGATTGTCGGTCATGAAGTTGCCGGCTTTGCCGTCCTTGACGTAAATACCTTGGTTGGACCATCCGCCGGTGGCGAAGTGTGTAGTGATCCCTGTGGAGTTGAGCAGGAGGAACGGGTTTGCCCAACCGAACGACGTGGTATCGAGTTTCTTGGGGCTCAGCGGAATTTCGTCTGCTTTTCCGTTGCCGTTGGGATCCCGCGTTTTGAACGCTTCGAGCACGTTCATGTATTCGTCCCATGTGGTCGGCATATCCAGTTCGAGCTTGTCAAGCCATGTCTTGTTGATCATCAGATACTGCGCGGATACGGCGAATCCCTTGCCGCCATAGGATTTAAGTACGTACAGGTTGCCGTTCTCGTTTTCAGTCAACTTGCGTGCGGTCGGTATCTGTTCCAGATACGCTTTGACGTTGGGCATGGCGTCAAGATGCTGATTGAAGTCTTCGAAATACGGGAATCGTTGCGCATCATCATAGCTGAACGCGTTGATTGCGATATCGGGCACGGTTTCGGAAGCCAGACTCGTGGAACGCTGCTGGTCAAACGACTTCGCATCGACACTCTGCCATTTGATCTCGCATCCGCATGCTTTCTCGACCTGCTTGGTCCAGCCCATCTTCGCGACCGACATCTGATCCGACGACTGCACGACCATGACGGTGACGGGAACGTCCGCATTCGTGGCCGTGTCGGTACCGCATCCAGTTAACATGATGGCCGATGTCATTACGGCACCGGTTATGGTGATGATGCGCGCCCTGCTTGTCTTACTGTTGCGGCGGGTTCCGCCATGTTGTCCTGCGTACACCGTTCCACTCCTTAACTACGGACTCCAACGTTGGAATCACTTGCTTCCTTGCCACTGCTCCAAGGCCCTTCCCGGTGGCCGGACCTCTTGCAATCGAGAATATCCCCCTTGCTGACGCGATCATAGGCCGAATCGACGGTTTGTTAACATGAGTGCAAAAAGGTGCAACCGGGTATCAGGATCGGCAGGCTGGTCCTCCTCCGGCGCACTTCCCCTGACGAAATCGTGAACTTGTTCCGGATTCGTATCCACGATCAGATGGAACGATGCAGCTTGCGCCAGCGACTCGGGCTCATGCCGGTATGCCGAGAGAACGCCTTGCTCATTGCATACGCGGTGCCATACCCGCAGGCCAGCGCGATCTCCCCCAATGAAGTGGTTTCCCTGCCGAGCCGCTCCTGAGCCTGCGACAGACGCGTGCGGGCGATGAACGCACTCGGCGTGACGCCCAGGTCCCTCAGAAACAGCTTGTACAAGTACTCCAGACTGATGAACAGGTGGTCGGCCACTGACTGCACAGTGGCCGGATCTCCCAAATGCGCGTCGATGTAATTGATCGCCTCGCGCACCAGTGGAGTGCCGGACCGGCCAGACGCGTCGAACATCGCATGAGACCCCTCGCCGATCATGGACAATGCCTCCATGCATAATCCCTGCAACAACAATGGTCGCCTCGAGACGATCCGTCGTTCCTTCAGGATGCGCGACACGATCTTGAGCACTTCATCAGTATCGTCGACCTGGATGGCGGGGCCGTCCGCAAACCCGATTCTGCGAGCCACGTCATCGCTGTCCGGGCCTCGGAACGCAAGCCAGCAGTACACCCACGGATCCTTCGGATCCGCATAGTAGAGCACACGCTCCCCCTCCCGTATCAGAAAGGCATGGCCGGCGCCGATCGTCAGCTGACGGTCAGCATAGACGACGTGGCCCGTTCCGGACACGACCACGTGGACGATCGCGTATCCACGCGTCGGAGAGCTCAAATCAAAATCGCCGGTACGACGCTCATAGCCGACCGACACGATGCGCAGATCCGGCAGCGGCAGGTCGGCGTCGACGGACAGCTTCAGCGGATCAGCCATGGGAGCCTCCATTCGAATGTCATACCGAATATCGTATGCCCGCGCGTACATTTGACGCCTGTTCGGCGCTGTTCGACGCGGAACGATGACGTCGATCCGTGGAAACGCTTGCCGTTCCCGATTCCTCGGCATCGCATAGACTGAACGGGGCGCCGTCACGGTCGCCGCGGTCGCGAAGGGACTCAAGAATCGAGGTTGATGACGATGAGCGAAGAGAGAACCGGCTCCGGCTATGACCGGACGATCGTCGCGTGCTTCAACGGGTACGTCACGCAGGCCATCATCAACAATTACGCGCCGCTTCTGTTCGTCACGTTCGCGTCCACGTTCGACATCGGTCTGGCGCGGCTGTCGATGCTCATCACGGTCAATTTCGTCACGCAGTTGGTCGTCGACCTGCTCGCCGGACGTTACGTGGATCGGATCGGATACAAGCCGTGCATCATCGCCGCGCATGCGGTCTCGGCGACGGGACTCCTGTCGTTGGGCGTATTGCCGTTCGTGCTGCCGGATCCGTTCGCGGCGATCCTGATCTCCGTGATGTTGTACGCGTTCGGCAGCGGACTGATCGAAGTCATGGTGTCGCCGATCGTCGAGGCCTGCCCGACGCGGCACAAGGCGAAGATGATGAGCCTGCTGCACTCGTTCTACTCATGGGGGCAGCTGCTCACGGTGGCCGTCAGCACCTTGTTCCTGCACGCGTTCGGCATAGGCGCATGGCCGATGCTGGCGGGCCTGTGGGCCGTAGTCCCGATCTTTGGCATCGCGATGTTCGCCGGCGCCCCCATGCCGAGCATCGTGCCGGAGCATGTGGAGAGGCTCGACGGAGGGCGTATGCTGCGCCGCCCCGTGTTCTGGCTGCTGTTCGCGATGATGCTGTGCGCGGGAGCGGCCGAACAGGGCATGAGCCAGTGGGCCAGCGCGTTCGCCGAGTCGGCGCTCGGCGTGACCAAGGTCGTCGGCGATCTGGCCGGCCCCGCCGCGTTCGCGCTGATGATGGCCCTGTCGCGCACCGGCTACGGCGTGTTCGGGCATCGGATCGACCTGCGCGCGTTCATTGCGGGCAGTTCCGTGCTGTGCGTCGTCTCGTATTTGCTTGCCGCGTTCGCGCCGTCGCCGCTGGCCGGTCTGATCGGCTGCGCGTTGACCGGTTTCGCGGTCGGCATCATGTGGCCCGGCACGTTTTCGCTCGCCGCCGAACGCATGCCCGGCGGCGGTACGCTCATGTTCGCGCTGTTCGCCGTGGCCGGCGATCTCGGCTGCGCGGCGGGCGGCACCATGGTCGGCCTCGTCGCGTCCATGAACGGCGACGATCTGAAAACCGGCATTCCTGCAGGCACCGTGTTCGCCGTCATCCTGCTCGCATGCGTGCTCACACTCAGCAGGCGTCACGCATCGACCGGAAACTGATCGCGTCGCAGTCATGACATCGGTCGCGTACTATTCGTGGCCGAACTCGGCCGTGGCTCGTTCCACCAGCGTGTAGTCGGTGACATAGGATCGGGCCGGCCCCTCGTATCCTTCGACACGTTCGATCAGCATGCCCACGGCGTGTTCGGCATAATCCCTGATGTTCGGATCGATAGTGGTCAGGGCAGGCACCGAATACTCGGATTCGGGAACGTTGTCGAATCCGACCACCTGCACGTCCTCCGGTACGCGAAGTCCCCGCGCCTGCAGCTCGTAGATCGCGCCGAGCGCCATCGCGTCGTTGAGGCAGAGCATGACCTGCGGAAGCGGAAGCCGGTCGAGCATGTCCGCGACGGCGCGCACGCCGGATCGCCGGTCCCAGCCGAACGTCGCGATCGCGTACCGCCAGTCGATCGTCATGCCATGCTCCTCGAACGCTCGCACATAGCCCTGCATGCGCAGCGACTGCGCGCCCTCACGGCACTGCCTGATGTACTGTTCGCTGGACACGTTCGGCGGACAGCCGATCAGCGCGACGCGCGTATAGCCCATGTCAAGAAACCGTTTCGTGACCGCCCGCAACGATTCGGCGTTGGGGACCGTGACGGAATCGCATTTCCCGTACGACAGATAGTCGCCAGCCAACACTATCGGATACGGCTGGTCAAGCATGCTTCCACCGTCGGTCAGCGCCCGGTCGGCGGCGAAGATCCAGCCGTCGGCTCCAAGACGCAACGTGTCGGCGATGCTGCCGGCAAGACCTCCTTTATCACGACTGTACGTGTTGACGATCACGCCGTATTGCCGTCGTTTGGCCGCCGCGATCACGCTGTCGGCGAGATACGCGCCGAACGGTTGGCTGAATCCGGCGATGTTGAGTCCGATGAGCTTCGATCCGCCGGAACGCATGGCTCGGGCCGATACGTTGGGCGTGTATCCGAGACGACGGATGGCGTCCTCGACGCGCCGCCGGGTCTCCGGTCGCATGCGGCCGGACTGGTTGAGCACGTTGGACACCGTCTTGATCGACGTGCCGGCTTCCTTCGCCACGTCCTTGATGGTCACCCGCAAGCCCATGCCATACCTCCGCGTCTTCCGATCGTATCGGCCACCACGCTAGCATGACGGTTTGGTTTACCGTGATTTACAGTTCGCGCGCGGCTTCCAGAACCCAGCGGATGTGGTTCCAGTCGATCGCGGCGTCGACGGTGCAGTCGCCGCCCAGAATCAGGCCGCGCTTGCCGTGGTCGAGAATCAGCGACCGCGTGTAGTTGCGGATCTCGTCGTGCGTGCCCGTGTAGATGATGCCGCGTCGCGTGGTGCCGTCCCAGTGGGTTTCGAAGCCGCCCATCACCGTCTTGCCGCCGAAGAATTCACGTCCTTCGATCAGGGACAGTCCTTCTACGAATACCGCCCAGTTCACCGCGCGTACCGGATAGTCGCGCCACAGTTCCAGCTGGTTCGTGGCGCCGGCCCACCCGCACATGTGCAGGATGTTGTTGTCTGAGTACCGGTTGGCGTGTTCGAGCACGTACAGGTCGCTGGGACGGACCAGCTTCCGGTATTGTTCGGGTGTGAAGCGGGTCGCCTCGCCGCCCTGCACGCAGTAGTAGACGCCGTCCACGCCGGCCTCTTCGACGAGCCGTTCGCACAGCAGCGCGTTGGTCAGCGCGATCGCGTCCAATGCGCGCATCACCGGCAGCGGATCACGCTTGAGCGCGTCCGTCAGGTCGTCGTAGCTGCGGCCGCGCTCCTCGAACGCGAAGCGCAGCGAGGAAAGCGGGCAGAACACGTTGTAGAACACGCAGCATTCGCCGTTCACGCCCTCGACGATCCGCTTGGCGCGCTCGACTTGGCCGGCGATGAACGGATCATTGGCATCCAGTGGTCGGACCAGATCCCAACGGCCTTCGGTCACGACCTCGTCGGGCACGGGATACGCGAAGAACCCGTCGCACATGACCTTGACGAAATCCAGGTCCGTCTGCCGCCAATAGCGCAGGTGGGCCCGCACGTTTTCTTCGCCCTGGGCTTCGGCTCCGGAAAAATGGAACCAGAATCCCGCCGGCACATGATCGACCGGCTCGCCCGCCAGCGCCGCCAGCACCCGTTCCCGCTTGTTCACCACGCACTCCTTGCCAATGTTGTGTCCAGTCTTCACGCGGGGAACGATTCGAGTGATTCCGGGAGTGCGGCGGACCGACGGCAGTCGGTTCGTCCAGTCCGGAGTCCTGTATCGAATCATCTTTCCCGGTGAATTAGGTACAACGTTACCCCGGCGATGGGAGGTGACATCCACATCGGATATATCCGTTTCTTATACGATGTTGAAAACAACATATTTCCCAAGCAAGAAGTCGTTCGATATATTTGATACAACGTTATTTCATATTGATCATGACGCACGGCCAGCCGACCGTCCGCACGGGTCACTGCGCAGTTTGCCGATCGCATTGAAGCCCGGAGACGATCCCGCAATCAGAAAACCGACCTGCCTGACGACGGCCAACGCGAACGACAGCACCGTCACCCACGATTTGCCGTGAACGCCGATGCGCGAGACAAGCCACGGCACGGACGCCGGCACGGGGGAAGCGGATTCCATAGTTCAGAGCACCAGTCCCTTGGCCTGCAGCTGACGGGCCAGTTCGTAGGTGAAATTGCGGATCTTCATCAGATCCTTGTGCGGGTCACGTCGCATCTCCTCGATGCGACGGGTCGGCGGGTAATACATCGGCACCATTTCGCCGGCCTCCAGCAGGTTGGCGCAGCGTTCCGCGGCGTCAAGCAGGTCGTCGGCCGTGGCCTCCTGATGCTCGCGGTCGGTTCTCGCCGACAATTCGAGTCGTTCCTTGACGATCGCCAGCGTGTGGTCGACCTCGTGCTCCTGGTTGAGATCCGGCAGGATGGCGCTGTCGGAGCGGTTGCGGAAGAAGCCTTGGATCGCGGCCACGATCGACGGGTCGCGCACGGTGCCGTCGGGGTAGACGATGCCGTGCACGCGGCTCCACTGGTTCGTTTCGGCCGGGATCATCAGCTCGAACAGATAGTAGCCGATGCTGTACTTGTTGCACAGTCTGATTTCCAGCTCGTACGGGTTGGCACGGCAGATACAGCCGGTCTCGTTGTTGATGACCGGCTTGCCGTACTTGCGGCCCATCTCGACGGCCTTGCGGCAGGATTCCTCGACAAGCCGGGAGGACTGCAGATAGTCGTGGTAGACGATGATGTCGGCCAGTGCGGCCGTACCGCTCAGTTCGTTGTCCTCAACGCGCACATGGCCGACGCCGATCGCGTTGACCGGATCGTTCTCGCGGATCACACTGATCACATGCCGCACGTGTGCCCAGACAAGATCGAAACGACGCGCCTGTTCGGCCGGATCGTCCACGCTCTGCAGGAAACCGTGCCAGCCCGGCTCGTTGTACGCATCCCAGAACAGGAGTCCCGGCTCGTCCTTCAGCGTGTTGACCACGTCGGCCACGTACGCGTCGCCGATCGCCCAGTTCGCCGGATCGTAGCAGCCCGGGATCGGCGCGTTGCTGTGCGCGGGGGCCGACCAGTACGGCTTCTGGTCGTCGGTGAAATACGGCATCATCAGAATCGGTGTCGTGGAGATGCCCTTCGACCAGGCCGTGCGCACCAGATCGCGGATCTCGGCGAGGAAACCCTCACGGTCCTCCTTCCAGCGGCTCATGTGGAAGAACGGACGGCAGCTGTTCAGCGTCAGTCGCTGCGCGTACGTGAAGTCGCGCTCCATGACGTCATGCTCGTACCGGTCGTACTCGTAGTTGAATCCCTTGATGAAACTGTAATCGTCCAACGGTTTCATGATGACCTCACTCCTTTGCGAAACACCGTTTGGTTAACGTTAATTCAATCTCTTCAAGTACACTTCCAGTCAAGACCCGACACGCAAAGGCAAGGAAGTCATGAACGATATGAACGTCAGAACATACGGCATCAAGGACGTGGCGGACCGCTTCCACATCGAACAGTCCACACTCAGATACTACGAGGATTCCGGCCTGCTGCCCGGCGTCGAACGCAATGCCGGCGGACGCCGCGTCTACACCGACTGGCATATCGACCGGCTCGGCACCATCCTGTGCTTCAAGCGGGCCGGCATGACCATCGACGAGCTGCAACGCTTCTTCGCCTATGAAAACGGCGAACGGGAGAACATCGACGCCATGGTCGACCTGCTCGAGCACCGTCATCAGGAGATCATCAAGCAGGAGCAGGCATTGCACGATGCGCACCAGCAAGTCCTACGCAAACTGCACTTCTTCAAGGGTATCCGCCAAAGCTACATCGACGGCACGCCCAAGCCCGACTGGTCGCTGTATGCCGGACAAAACTATCTCCAATAACCTCCAACCAGAAAGAGCCCAGAGCGACTCGGATTGGTGCATCGCACGCGTTTCTTCCCGAATCTCCCTCCGCCAAACCATTACAATGAGGATGTCACGGGTCGTCGGCGGACACCGCACCGGCGGTCGGCCCCCGTCGCCCGCCATCGCAGCCGACGCGACGAAGCCAACTACGCAAAGGAGCGCATCATGGGTCAGCATATTCAAGGCAAGCTCGAAGGCAAAACCGCCATCATCACCGGCGCCGCGGCGGGACTCGGCGAAGGCATCGCCGAAGTGTACGCGAAATACGGCGCGAACATTTGCATGGTCGACCTCTCCCCCGACGTCGAACACACGGCCGCGCGCATCCGCGGACTGCACCCGGACGCGCGCATCATCACCATCACGGCCAACGTGGCCGACAAGGCGCAGATGATCGACGCCGCCAAGCGCACGGCTGACACGTTCGGCACCATCGACATCGCCTGCTGCAACGCCGGCGTCTGCCGGCTCGCCCCGTTCGAAGACATGACGGACGAGATGCGCGACTTCCACATCGACGTGAATATCAAGGGCGTGTGGAACAGCTGCCAGGCGGTGATTCCGTACATGCTCGCCAACGGCGGCGGCTCGATCGTCATCGCCTCGTCGGTCACCGGCGACATCGTGGCCGACGCGGGAGAGGCGGCCTACGCCATGACCAAGGCCGCGCTGGTCGGTCTGACCAAGTGTCTGGCCGTGGAATACGCGGATCGCCACATCCGCGTCAACTGTTCGCAGCTCGGCTATGCGCGCACGCCGATGGTGGAGAAGATGGCGATCGAATCCAATCCGGCCGACCCGGAGTCGGCGATCCGTGACATTGCGGCCGGTGTGCCGATGAAGCGTCTAGCCAAGCCCACCGAAGTGGGTGAACTGTTTGCGTTCCTCGGCAGCGACGAATCAAGCTACATCACCGGCGCGCAGATGGTCATCGACGGCGGCAGCACGCTGCCCGAAACGATGAGCATCGGCACCAACTGATTCGACACAAACCGGCACGAACCGGGCACTCGGCGCGATGTGCCGCTTGCGGTTCGCGTAGCACAGTCGCGCGCCTAAATGCACACATTCGCAGCCGGCGTACGAATCGCACGGATCATCGCGCCGGCTGTGATAGGC
This sequence comes from Bifidobacterium miconis, assembly GCF_019331735.1. Classification (GTDB taxonomy): domain Bacteria; phylum Actinomycetota; class Actinomycetes; order Actinomycetales; family Bifidobacteriaceae; genus Bifidobacterium; species Bifidobacterium miconis. The sequence goes on along the minus strand of NZ_JAHBBH010000048.1, from coordinate 2,209 downwards.
TCGCTGTGACGATGGCGGCGACGGTGCCGCTTCACCGACAGGACGGAGGATCAGCATGGCTGACGCCACGATTTTCGACCAGTATCCGCTCGACCAGTGGAAGGATCCGGCGCATCGCATCATGGACCGGTTCTCGCTGAAGGGCAAGAAGGGGTTCGTGACCGGCGGCGCGGGCGGATTGGGTCGCAACACGGCCGCCGCGTGGGCCGAGGCGGGCGCCGACGTGGCGATCGTCGACCTGCCGCGCACCAGGGAGACGCTCGAACCGCTCGCGGCCGAACTGTCAGAACGATACGGAACCAACGTCGTGCCATTGTACTGCGACGTGTCCGACAAGACGCAGGTCGACGAACTGAAAACCCGGCTGGTCGACAAGCTCGGCACCGTCGACGTCGCGTTTCTCAACGCCGGCGTAAACGTGCCCGGCGACGACGCGGACGAACCGTACGAGGTCTGGCGGAAAACCATCGACATCAACCTGACCGGCGCGTACCTGACCGCGCAGATCGCCCAGCACATCATGCGCGAGCACAACCACGGCGGCTCGCTGATCTTCACGTCGTCGCTGTCCGCGCACAATGCGAACTTCATCGCCGGCGGTCCCTCCCCGGTCGCCGCGTACGGCGCGACCAAGGCCGGCATCTACGAATATGCGCGCTATCTGGCCGCGGCGCTCGCCCCGTACGGCATCAGGTCGAACGCGATCTCGCCCGGATACGTGTGGTCCGGCATCTTCGAGGGGCGCATCGTGCCCGAAGCGCACGACATGATGGTCGCGCCCGTGCCCATGCACCGCTTCGGCACCAACGAGGAGATCGCCTCCGCCGTCCTGTTCCTCGCCAGCGACGCGTCCAGCTACGTCACCGGCACGAACCTGCAGGTCGACGGCGGATACTCCGTGTATTAAACATCGCCGTAGCGCATCGCCGTAGCGCTCACGATTCGCACGGCATGAGCGCTTCTACCCGCATGTTGGCCGGCATCACCGCAATCCGCAGGATGCCGGCCAACGCAACGCAGCGACATCGTCGCAGCACCGGCCGTCATACCAGGCCAAGCGTCGCGAACGCGTTCGCCAGACCGTCGTCGTGGATGTCGGTGGTGACGATGTCGCAGAATCGTTCGATGCCATGCGTGGCGTTGCCCATGGCGACGGACGTGCCGGCGGCCTTGAGCATGGCCGTGTCGTTGTCGGAGTCGCCGATCGCGATCGTGTCGGCGATGCCGTAGCCGAGCGCCGCGGCCACGTCGCGCACCGCACTGCCCTTGTCGACGCCGTTGATGAGCAGTTCGCCGTTGTTCGGCGAGATCTTGTCGTACGAGCCGTGCACGAGCTCGAACCACGGCGACATGTCGCGTCTGACGTCCTCGAACGTCACGTCCGGGTCGGGGCCGGTGAAGTACGATCCTTTGCTGGTCTTCAGCACCTGGCCCAGCGTGGAGCCTTCCGGAATCTCGACGTCGTCGATCATGTGCCAGTATTTGGCGAATTCGTCGCTGCCCCACGCGGTGTGTCCGTTCTGAAGATGACGCAGATAGCCTTCCGAAATGTACATGCCGTCCGCGCCCTGCCACTGGTAGGTTTCGATGTGGTGCTTGCGGAAGTACGCCATCGCCGCGTCGATCGCCTCGGCCGGCACGAGATGCTCGAACAGGATCTTGTCGCCGACGTTCGCCTGCGCTCCCGCGCATGAGACCACGCCGTCGAATCCGAGATCGAGAATGCTACGCTCGATTTTCGGCAGCGACCGGCCCGTGCAGATGAACAGCTTGTGTCCGTTGCGCTGCGCCTGCCGGCACGCGGCCTGCGCCGATTCGGGCACGCGATGGTGCTCGTCTGCCAGCGTGCCGTCGATGTCGATGAACACGAGTTTGCCTGAAACCATGATGCCTCCTTGCGATGGTCGGATGCGTTGCGTGCGGTGTGCGCTGCCTGCTGCGCGCTGCCGTACGGCGGTTGCGTCTCACACGGCGTACGCGGCCCAGCGGCCGTGCGTGTGCTGGACTTCGATCGGCATGCCGAACAGGCCGGACAACCGTTCATCGGTCAGGCCTTCTTCAAGCGGACCGGTGTAGACGATGGTGCCGGCCGAGGGATTGCCCATCGCGTCGATGCCGTCCTCGGTGGCGTCCTCGGCGGACACGGGCTTGCGGCCCATGATGGCGATGTGGTCGAAGCCGGCCGGAATCTCCTCGAGCCGGTGCGTCA
>NZ_JAHBBH010000047.1 GCF_019331735.1 Bifidobacterium miconis | reverse complement strand
GTGGCCTGGATCTTGAGGATCGTGTCCTGGCCGACGCCGGTGCGCTCGTGCTTGGGGCCGTCTCCCCCGCCGATCGCGAATTCGACGTTGTCGACCTTGGTGTTGTAGTGGAACTGCACGCCGTGCGCATCGACATCGACCATGAAGGCGACAAGTCCTCGATCGACCTGACGCCCGACGACTACGTGTTCATCACCAACGGCGGCTGCGTCGAAAACTCCACCATGGGCTCGCAGCATGCGCCCGCCCCGTGGAACCCCGACATCAAGCCCGGCGGCGGCTGGGACATGTGGCGCCGCATCGCCAAGCAGGATCCGAGCTTCGGCCATCCCGACACGTTCTGCTCCGACCCGCAGGCCACCAAGTGGATGAGCGCCACCGTGACCACGCTCGACAAGGAGATCCCGCCGTACATCCAGCGCATCTGCAAGCGCGACCCGTTCACCGGGCACGTCGTCACCGGCGGCATCGTCACCGTCACCGACTCCAACTGGCTCATGAGCTGGACGCTCAACCGCCAGCAGCAGTTCCGTGACCAGCCCAAGGACCAGCTGTGCGTGTGGGTGTACGGCCTGTTCCCCGACAAGCCCGGCAACTACGTCAAGAAGCCGATGACCGAATGCACCGGCGAGGAAATCTGCGAAGAATGGCTCTACCATATGGGCGTGCCGACCGACAAAATCGAGGCGCTCGCCAAGAGCCACGCCAACACCGTGCCGGTCATGATGCCGTACATCACCGCGTTCTTCATGCCGCGCGCCGCCGGCGACCGCCCGGACGTCGTGCCAGACGGTGCCGTCAACTTCGCGTTCCTCGGCCAGTTCGCCGAGACGCCGCGTGACACGATCTTCACCACCGAATACTCGATGCGCACCGGCATGGAGGCGGTGTACACGCTGCTCGACGTGGACCGCGGCGTGCCCGAGGTGTGGGGCAGCGTCTACGACGTGAGGAACCTGCTCAACGCGACCGTCAAGCTGCGCGACGGCAAGCCGGTCACGGACATGAAGCTCAACTTCATGGAGCGCGCGGTGCTGGCCAAGATCTTGAAGAAGCTCGACGGCACCGACATCGCCACGCTTCTGCGCGAGTACCACGTGATCTGACGGTCACTGGGATTCGCTGATTCGTTACGTTTCGTCGGTGTCCGGCTGAGGCCGGCATATACAACGCTCGACACGCTCCGGGCCGCTCGGCCAAGTCATACGGTCGAGCATTGCATATGCCGACCCCAGCCTCGTTCGGTGCGCATGTTGCATTTGGCGGAACGACTTGCGAAGTCGGTAAAGGGCTAGCGCACGCCCCAGTCGTAGCGCTGGGATTCGAGGCGCATGTAGGTGAAGAGCTCGGTGCGGGCGATGCCGTCGATCTTGCGGATGTGGCGGTTGACGAGTTCGAGCATGCTTTCGTCGTCCTCGGCGAAGATCTCGGCGAGAATGTCGAAGCGGCCGGCCGTGATGATGATGTAGTCGATGTGCGCGATCTCCTTGAGTTCGTTCGCCACGTATTCGATGTCGCCGTCGACCGTGATGCCGACCATCGCTTGCCGGCGGAAGCCCATGTCCATCGGATTGGTGACGGCGACGATCTGCATGATGCCGTCGTCGAGCATGCGCTGCACGCGCAGGCGCACGGCCGCCTCCGACAGGCCGATCTCCTTGCCGATCGACACGTATGATCGGCGTCCGTCCTCCTGCAGGAGGGCGATGATGCGCTTGTTCGTCGCGTCCATGACGGCCGGCTGCGCGTCCTGCGCCGTGCCATCCACGTCCGTCCGGTCCAGTCTGCCGGTTCTGATCGTGCCCATATGACCACCTCGGGTTCCGTGTGCCGCATGAGTCGCGGCGATGCTCGCTGCGATATTCGTTGTCTGCGGGTTCCCATTATGCACGAGCCGATGTGAAATTGCGGTTTTCGTTGTGTCAAGGGCATGTAATTTCGGTTTTCAATGTAATCATTCGGTTTCGTGACGAAATAAATTGCAATGTTGCGTTTACTTTATGGAAATCGCGGTCTTCTTCACTGTCCAGTGTGATGTGACGAGCCAAGCAAAAGGAGACGCGATGAACAGTGCGAAGCCGTTGGTGGCGCGCGATCCCGAAGTGGAACGACGGGAATCCGGACTGACGATCAACCGGGCGCGCAAGACGTTCCGATCCGCCGAAGGCAAGGAAGTCCACGCCATCGACGACGTGAGCATCGCCATCCGCCAAGGCGAGTTCTTCATCCTGCTCGGCCCCTCCGGCTGCGGCAAGACCACGCTGCTGCGCTCCATCGCCGGCCTCGAATCGCTCGACGCCGGCGAAATCTACCTCGGCAACCAGCGCATCGACCAGCTCGCGCCCTACGACCGCCCGGTCAACACCGTCTTCCAAAGCTACGCATTGTTCCCGCACCTGACCGTCGCGCAGAACGTCGCCTTCGGTCTCGAAATGGAGCACAAATCCAAGGGCGAGATCAAAAAGACCGTGCAGGAGATGCTCGACCTCGTCCACCTCGGCGAATTCGGCGGCAGGCGTCCCAACCAGCTGTCCGGCGGCCAGCAGCAGCGCGTCGCGCTCGCCCGCTCCCTCGCCAAGCGGCCCAAAGTGCTCCTGCTCGACGAATCCCTGTCCGCGCTCGACTTCAAGCTGCGCCAGCAGATGCAGGTCGAATTGAAGCGCATCCAGCGCGAAACCGGCATCACGTTCATCTTCGTCACCCACGACCAGGAGGAGGCCCTGTCGATGGGCGACCACATCGCCGTCTTCTCCAAAGGCAAGCCGGAGCAGATCGGCACGCCCGAGGAAATCTACAACGAGCCGGCCAACCGTTTCGTCGCCGACTTCATCGGCGACATCAACTTCGTCGACGCGGTCACAACCGGCGCGAACGAAATCACCGTCGAAGGCGTGCCGTTCAAGGTCGAACAGGACCTGTCCGCATGGCCGGCCGGCGCCGCAATCAGCGCCGCCATCCGCCCCGAACGCATCGAACTGACCGCGCCGCGCGACACCGCGCTCAAGGGCACCGTCGAAACGCTCATGTTCATGGGCGCGGACGTGCGCTGCGAAGTGCGACTGACCGACGGCACCATGCTGCTCGTCCGGCTCTCCCCGCCGTATGACACGGCCGTGCTCCACCAGGGGGCCACCGTGTCGGTGAACGTCGAATCCGCGCACATCAGGGTGGTGGAACGATGAGCGGCGCGAATCCGAATCCGAAGACCGCGACCACACAACCCGCCGACAAACGCGGCGAACACGGCGACCGCACCGAGCGCGGCGACCGCCCGGCGTGGAAGCGCTGGTTCGCCTCCGCGCACCCCGTCAAACCCGGCATGCTGAACCGCCTGTGGTCCGTGCCGTCCATCCTCATCGGACTGCTGTTCACGCTCGGCCCGATCGGCGTGATCGTCGCGTTCTCGTTCATGAGCCGGCCCGACATGGGCGGCGGCGTGGTGTTCCGCTTCTCCACGGACGCCTACGAAAAACTCCTGTTCCGCCACGACTACTTCGGCAACCGCTCGTTCGACGCGCGCTACCTCGCCGTGCTCGGCACCTCGCTGTGGCAGGCACTGCTCACCACCGCGATCTGCGTGGCGCTCGCCTTCCCGATCGCCCTGTGGATGTCCATGAAAAGCGCGAAGGCCCAGCAGATCCTCGTGCTGCTGGTCACCATCCCGTTCTGGACGAACCTGATCGTGCGCACGTACGCATGGATGCTCATCCTCAACGAAAACGGTCCCGTCAACTGGCTCCTGCGCCTGCTTGGCATGGGATCGCAGCAGCTGCTGTACACGTCGTTCGCCTCCGTGATCGGTCTGATCTACACGTTCCTGCCGTTCGCGATCCTGCCCATGTATTCGGCGCTGTCCGGCTTCGACTTCCGGCTCGTCGAAGCGGCCTACGATCTCGGCGCGCACAAGCCCACCGTCATGCGCCGCGTCATCCTGCGCGCCGCCATGCCGGGCGTCATGAGCGGCATCGCCCTGTGCTTCATCCCGGCGTTCGGCTCCTATGTGCAGCCCGTACTGCTCGGCGGCGGACGCGTCCTCATGGTCGGCAACCTGATCGCCTCCCAGTTCGCCGAAGCGCGCAACTGGCCGTTCGGCGCGGCCCTGTCCACCGTAATCCTCGCCGTGACGCTGCTCGGCGCGCTCGCCGCGTCCATCATGGGCGGCATGGCCTCCAGAAAGGCGGGTGCGCGATGAGCATGATCAACCACGACACCGATCCGTCCGCGATCCGATACGGCAACGCCAGCGAATTCGGCGCGAAGGTCGCCCGCGTGCAGGCGGCCGGCAACGACGGCGTGCGCATGCCCGAAGGGCTTGAGAACAAACGTCCCGATCGTGCGTGGAGCACGCGCCGGTCCGGCCGGCAGGACAACCGGCTCAAACGCTTCCCGCTCGTCGGGTTCCTGAGCGTTGCCGTGCTCGCGTTTCTGTACGTGCCGATGATGATCGTCGTGTTCTTCTCGTTCAACGGCGGCAAGCAGGCGCTGCTGTGGCAGGGATTCTCGCTGCGCTGGTACGGCAGCGTGTTCACCAACGGCGCGATCGTCAACGCGACCGAAACGTCGCTGACCGTCGCCGTGATCGCCACGGCGCTGTCCACCGCGCTCGGCGTCCTGTACGTGCTCGCCGTCGACCACATGTCGCGCGCCGGCTCGGCGCTCGCGTCCATGCTCATCAACGCGTCCATGCTGATCCCCGAAATCGTGCTCGGCGTCGCGACGATGGCGTTCATCCGGCTCATCGGGCTCGCGCCCGGCTTCGTGCCGCTCGTGCTCGCGCACACCACGTTCTGCATCCCGTTCGTCGTCATGCCGATCCGCGCGCGTCTCGCCACCATCGACCACGCCTGCTTCGAAGCGGCCGAAGACCTCGGCGCATCCGGCGCGACCACGGTGATGCGCGTGACGCTGCCGCTGCTCGTGCCCGGCATCGTCTCCGGCGCGCTCATGGCGTTCGTCGTGTCGATGGACGACTTCATGATCTCGAACTTCCTGACCACGGCCGGCACCACCACGCTGCCGATCTACATCTTCTCGCTCATCCGCAAGGGCGTGAACCCGAGCGTGAACGTGGTGGCCGCGCTGCTGTTGCTGCTGGCCGTGATCGTGACCGTCACGTCCACGCTGCTGACGAACCGCAAGGACAAGTAAGGGGGAGCGATGATGGGACACGCGAAACATGCGATGATGCGCGGGCTCGCGCTCGCGATGGCGGGGCTCACGGCCGTCTCGCTCGCCGGCTGCTCCGGCGGCGTGAGCGACGTCGCGTCCGGCGCGACCGTAAGCGCGGTCGGCAAATACCGGGCGGCGACCGGCGGCGAACTGCACGTCTACACGTGGGCCGGCTACATGCCCGACGACGTGGTCAAGGCGTTCGAGAAGGACACGGGCATCTCGCTCACCGTCGACACGTTCGACAGCAACGAGGCGCTCGAGGCGAAGCTGCAGTCCACGGGCGGCGAGGGGTACGACATCGTCATGCCCAGCGACTACATGGTCGAACAGCTCATCCACGAGCATCTGCTCGTCAAATTCGACGTGAGCACGCTGCCGAACGCCGGCAACATCAAAGCCGAATTCCGCAACCCGTACTACGACAAAAAGATGGAATACTCCATCCCGTACATCGTCAGCTACACGGGCATCGTGTACGACGCGAAGGCGATCCCCGCCTCCGACGCGCCCACGTCGTGGAACGACTTCTTCCATCCCAAGGCCTCGTGGGGCAAGACGCAGCTGCTCGGCGACCAGATCGAAGTCGTCAACGCGGCCCTGCGCGCCGTCGGCTCCGACCAGTGCGCCACCGACCCGCAGGACTATCAGGACGCGGCCAACCTGCTCGAAAGCTACAAGGGCAAGCTCGGCGTGATGAGCTCCGAAGGCGTGGCCGACCGCCTCGCCTCGGGCGAGCAGAAGGTCGGCATGGCATGGAGCTACGACGCCTATCAGGCCATGAGCGGCAACCCGAACCTGCGATTCGTCTTCCCGAGCGACGGGGCGAACAAGTTCGTCGACAACGTGGCTATCTCGCGCGGCGCGAAGAACATCGCACAGGCCAAGACGTTCATCAACTGGATGCTCGACCCGGCCAACAAGACCGCGGTCGAACGCAACGCGGGCGCGGGCAGCGTGCTCAAGGGCGGCGACGAACTGCTGCCGGCCGCCATGCGCAAGCTCAACGTGATCGTGCCGTCAGCCGCGGAGGAGAAGCACGCGATCCTCGAGAAACGCTGCTCGAACAAGCTCAACGACAACTACACGATGATGTTCGAGGACTTCCGCAGCTGATGGCGGAACGTCGAACGCCAAAAAACCGAACGCCAAGCCGCGCGGGCACGTCGCCTGCGCGGCTTTGTCGTATCGCCGGCCGGTCGTGTCGCACCGCGTCGAGCATAGTGCTGCGTATTTCGCAACATACGCGCAACATGGGTGAGTAAATCGTGGCATATTACGGTAATCGCTACGAAATAAATAGGTGATTATCTATAACCGTTGGGAAAAACGCAGTACGGACCGCACGATCTCGCGAAACGCGTGGCACAAGCAACGCAGCGCGCGATCGGATCGGCGGCATCCGCAACGACGCGCATCACACCGGCCAAGACTAAGGAGCGACATCATGGCGGCGACCATCGACGAAACCAAGATCAAGGAACTCACCGAGAAAGAAGGCGACAAGCTCAACGCCAAGCTCGGCAAGTCGCACGAGATGTACAAGCGCGCCTGCGAGCACCTGTGCAACGGCGTCGCCTCCTCCTACCAGCTGCGCGACCCGTGGCCGATCTACGTCGACCGCGGCCAGGGCTCGAAGATGTGGGACGTCGACGGCAACGAATACTACGACTTCAACAACGGCTTCGGCGCCATGCTGCAGGGCCACGCCAACCCGGACATCGCCGCCGCCGTCAACGACCGCTTCTCCAAGGGCTCCCACTTCGCCATGCCCGACTGGGACGACGTGGTCGTGGCCGAAAACCTCGCCAAGCGCTTCGGCCTGCCGAAGTGGCGCTTCAACAACTCCGGCTCCGAATCCACGATGGACGCCATCCGCATCGCCCGCGCGTACACGCACCGAGACCACATCATGAAGATCTTCGGCTCCTACCACGGCCACCACGACGCGGTCATGATCTCCATCTACGCCGACTACAACAACATCGGCGACCGCTACCACCTGAAGTCCCTGCCGTACGGCGCGGGCATCCCGCAGGCCACCGTCGACCTGACCGTGCCGGTCCCGTTCAACGACCTCGACGCGCTCGAGCACCGCATCGAGGAAATGGAGGCCGAAGGCAACCCGCCGGCCTGCCTGATCATGGAAGCCTGCTTGATGAACATGTCCATCGTGCCGCCGGAGCCCGGCTACCTCGAAGGCGTGCGCGAAGTCACCAAGAAGCACGGCATCGTGCTCATCTTCGACGAGGTCAAGACCGGCCTGACCGTCGGCCCCGGCGGCGCCACCAAGCTGTTCGGCGTCACCCCCGACATGGTCACCATCGCCAAGTCGCTCGCCGGCGGCCTGCCCTCCGGCGCGATCGGTGGCACGAACGAGGTCATGCACGTCGTCGAGGACGGCGAGGTCTACCAGGTCGGCACGTTCTCCGGCAACCCGCTGTCCATGGCCGCCGCACGCGCCAGCCTCGAAAAGGTCCTCACCCCGGCCGCGTACGAGCATCTCGACCGCATGAACCAGCGCCTGATGGACGGCTGTCGCGAGATCATCAAGAAGTACGACTTCCCCGGCTACGCGCAGGGCTTCGGCGCCAAGGGCTGCGTGACGTTCTCCCCGCACAAGATCACCGACTACGTTTCCTTCCGCAAGGGCCAGAACGCGGCGCTCAACCAGCTCGCATGGCTCTATCAGGCCAACCGCGGCGTCTACATGGCGCCGGGCCGCGAGGAGGAGTGGACGCTGTCCGTGTTCCATGACGAGAAGGCGTGCGACACGTACCTCGCCGCGTTCGAGGAAATGGCGCACGACCTGACCAAGTAGCGGATGGCGGTCCGGCGGCGGCGATGAGGCGGCCGCCGATCGCGCGCGGGGCGGTGAACGACGATGTTCGCCGCCCTTTCTTATGTGGGGAACGACATGCGATCGCCGATCGATGATGGTATGACTGGACGCATGACCGACTCGACGATTGATGGCAGGGATCTGACGATACGGCACGCGACCATGGCCGACGCGGCCGCGCTCGCGGCGATCGAGGCCGCATGCTTTCCGCCCGCCGAAGCGGCGGATCCGGACGCGATTCGCGCGCGGCTGGTCGCCTATCCCGAATGCTTCTGGCTGCTGTGCGACGATTCGGACGATGCTGACGGCACGATCGTCGCGTTCGTCAACGGATTCGCGACCGACCGGCGCGACCTGACCGACGACATGTACGACGACGCGTCGCAACACGACCCGCACGGCGCATGGCAGATGATCTTCGGCGTGGACACCGCGCCGGCATCGCAGCATCGCGGCTATGCGAGCCGGCTCATGCGCCGCGTGATCGCCGATGCGCGCGCGGCCGGACGGCTTGGTCTGGTGCTCACCTGCAAGGACCGGCTCGTCGGCTTCTACGCGCGGTTCGGATACGTGGACGAAGGCGTTTCCGGTTCGACCCACGGTGGCGTCGTCTGGCATCAGATGCGGCTGACGTTCTGAACGTCGCGCACGCGATGCGTGACGGTACGCGACGGCTTGACTGCGATTGAGCGCGATCGGCCGCGTGACGATGGCTGCGACGGGCGACCGATGACGAAAGAAAGGACAGAAGATGCGCAAATATGCGGCGACATTCGATGCAGGCACGACGGCGATCAAGGGCGCGCTGGTTGACGAAGATGGCCGTGTCGTCGCGTCGGCGAGCGGCGACCTTGACCTGATCGTCGACGGCGACGCCCGCGAGCAGGATCCGAACCAATGGTGGCACGCGTTCCGCGACGTCGCCCGCGCAATGCTGCGCGACGCCGTGCAGGCCGATCCGGACTTTCGCGCCGACCGTATTCGCGGCATCATCTGCAGCGGGCAGATGCAGGACGTCATCGCGCTCGACGCTGATCTGCGGCCGGTGCGCAACGCGATCCTGTACTCGGACGGCCGGGCGGACGAACAGGCCGCGGCGATCGCGGAAACCTACCCGGGCGGTGAGCGACGGTTCCTCGCCGCGGTCGGCAACCGGCTCGAAGGCTGTCTGCCGCTGCCGAAACTCATGTGGCTGCGCGATCGCGAGCCGGACGCATTCGCACGAATCGTGCACGTGCTCATCAGTTCCAAGGACTATCTCGTCGCACGGCTGGCCGGCGTCACCGTCGGCGACGTGGCCGCCTGCTCCACGGCCGGCGCGATGGACATCCGCACCGGCCGGTGGGACACCGAACTGTGCGCCGCGGCCGGCATCGACGCGACATTGCTGCCCGAACTGCACCGCCCGCAGGATATCGTCGGCGCGGTGACCGCCGCGGCGGCCGAGGCGACCGGATTCGCCGCCGGCACGCCGGTGTACGCCGGCATCGGCGATGCGGGCGCGACCACGCTCGCCAGCGGCGTCGGCAGACCCGGACAATACAACATCAACCTCGGCACCTCCGGCTGGATCGCAACCGTGTCGAACGAACCGTTCGTCGACAAACCGGGCGCGGCAAACCTGCGATTCGGCGCGGCGGGCGGATACGTGAATGCGGTGCCGTTCCTCAACGCCGGCGACGTGCATCGTTGGGCGGTTGGGCTGCTGGCCGACGGCGACTACGACCGCGCGCATGCGCTGATCGAGGCGTCCGGGCCGGGCGCGAACGGCGTGCTGTGCCTGCCGTATCTGGTGGGGGAGCGGTTCCCGGTGATGAACCCAACCGTGCGCGGCGCCTACGTGGGGCTTTCGCCGGCCACGACCGCGGGCGACATGCTGCGCGCCGCGCTCGAAGGCGTCGCGTTCTCCATCCGGCAAGGCATGGAAAGTTTTGACGTGCCGCCGGCCTCGATCTCGCTGATCGGCGGCGGCGCACGCGAAACCTCATGGTGCCGGATCCTGGCCTCCATGCTGCGCCATCCGGTCGAGGTGTTCGCCAACGCCGACATCCTGCCCGCCGTCGCGCTCGCCTCGCTCGTCTTCAATCGCCCCGATCTCGTCGCGGCCGTCGCCGACACCACCACCTACGAGCCTGACGAGGCCGCCGAGCGCGCCTACGCCGCCGTCTACCCCCGCTTCGCCGCCCTCTACCCAGCCGTTGCCACGCTGAGGCAATGAGCACGGTCGCCCTTCGGGCGGTGCAAACATCCGCATGTCGCTGATTGACGGGAGTCGCTGCATTTGCTATAACGTTATATATGGCTGAAACACCGGTGTACCGGCGTGGATGTCGTCGTGGGCAAAGCTGCCTGCGAAAAGATCAATGACTGATCGAGGAGAAGTGCCATGCGTAAGAAGAACGCGTTTGGGAAAGTCATCACCGCAACATCGGCTGCATGTGCTGTCGGACTGCTGCTCGCCGGTTGCGGCGCGGCCAACACGGACACCGCGGGAGGCAAACCGCACATCACCATCATGGTGAACACCGGATCGACCCAGATTTCCCCGGGCAAGCAGGGATGGGCCAAGGAACTCGCCAAGGAGGCGGGCGTCGACATCACCTGGCAGAACACCGGCGACAGCGCATGGACCAACCAGCGCAACGCGATCCTCGCATCCGGCGATCTCGCCGACATCACCATCCGCGGCTTCAGCCCGTCCGACGCCCAACGCAACGCCGGCGCGTTCGAAGATCTCTCCAAGGACCTCGACAAGCTGCCCAACGTGCAGGCGTTCTTCAAGGCGAAGCCGCTCGCCCGCAAGCTCGTGGAAAAAGACGGCACCATCTACACGCTGCCGTCGTCGCGAGGCAAGGCATACCAGGCGTCCGGACAGCACATGCTCATCAACAAGGCATGGCTCGACAAGCTCGGCCTCGAAGTGCCGAAGACATGGGACGAACTGACCAAGGTGCTCGAGGCGTTCAAGACGCAGGATCCGAACGGCAACGGCGAGGCCGACGAGTACCCGATCGACCTGCGGCCGCTCGACACGTCGAACCTCGGCAACTGGTGGAGCCCGTTCCTGTTCCTCAACTCGACCGGCATCGTCACCCAGTTCAACAACGGACCGTCGTCGTCCGGCATCTACGTGGAAAACGGCAAGGTGAAGAACTGGGCGATCAGCGACGAATTCCGTCAGGTCATCGAATACCTGCACCAGCTCACCGCCGATGGATTGGCACCGAGCACGTGGGTCACCAAGCAGATCGACACGTACTGGAACGAGATCAAGGGCGACGGGGAGAAGGTCGGCAAGGTCGGCGTGCTGTTCACGTGGGACCAGTCGAACATCGCCAACTGGGGCACGTCGCTCAACGAGGAGTACATCGGCATCCCCGTGCCGGCCGCGCCCGGCGTCAGCCAGAGCGAGGTCGTGTGGGACGCGTCGCGCGAATACAACGAGTACGAGGACTACAAGCTGTCCATGAGTGCGAACACGAAGTACAAGGACGCGTGCCTGAAGGTCATCAACCTGCTGTATTCGGAGAAGTATTCCGTCCAGCAGCTGCGCGGCACGATCAGCGAGGGATATCTCAAGCAGGACGGGCACACGTACACGGTTGAGCAGAAGTTCTACGACGCGGCCAATGAAGGCAAGACCCCCGCCCTTGAGGACCGTCTCGCCGGTTGGATCCCCGACGACGTGACCATCGTCAACGACACCGCCGCAGACAGCATGCAGAAGATCGACCGCGTGTACGACGACCAGTACGCGAACTACGACATGACCAAGGACGCGATGCCGATCTACGTGCGCCTCGACAGCGCGGACACGAACACGTTCGCGAACAACAACGCCGCGATCTACGACTACGCGATCCCGGTGATCTCCAGCTGGATCGTCAAGGGCGGTCTCGACGACGCCTCGTGGAACGCGTATGTCAAGCAGCTCAAGTCACTCAACATCGACCAGAACACCGAAATGTGGCAGAAGGCGTATGACGAGCAGGTGAAGTAGCTCCGCCAGCCATACTGCGCGGACCCGGTCGCGCGGGATTCCCCTTTCCGCGGCCGAGTCCGCCTTTTCTTGCGCCGCGCACACGCAACCATAGGAGACAATCCGACATGACTGATGACCATCGCATCGACCTGACCTCATTCGTCCCGGCAGCCCGCCGGCCGATCGACATCACCACCGACTATCAGCCGCGGGACCGCCCGCGCATCGGCTTCACCGACCACGGCCTGACGTTCGACGGCCGACCGCGGTACATCATCGCCGGAGAACTCCACTTCTCCCGCATGAGCAGCCGCCGATGGGACGACGAACTGGCGAAGATGCGCATGGCCGGCGTGAATACGGTATCCACTTATGTGTTCTGGAACCATCACGAAGAGCACGAGGGAGTCTGGGACTTCACCGGATCACGCGACCTGCGGGCATTCGTCGAACTGTGCGCGAAGCACGGCCTGTACGTGATCCTGCGCCCCGGCCCGTTCAACCACGGCGAATGCCGCAACGGCGGCCTGCCCGACTGGCTGTACGGCAAGCCATATCGCGTCCGCTCATGCGATCAGGGCTTTCTTGACGACGTGCGAAGTTACTACGCCAGGATCGGCGAGCAGATTCAAGGACTCCTCTACGAAGACGGCGGCCCGATCATCGCCTCACAGCTCGACAACGAGTACATGCACTCGTCTGCCCCGTGGGAGATGACCACCGGCATCTCCGACGAATGGGTGTACAGCAGCCGCGAAGGCGACGCGTACATGCGCGCGCTCAAACGCATTGCGGTCGAAACGGGCATCCGCGTCCCGTTCTATACGTGCACCGGATGGGGCGGGGCGCCCGTGCCTCCCGACATGCTGCCCCTGTGGGGCGGCTACGCGTATTGGCCATGGATCTTCTACCAGAACCAGTCCGACGGACAGCCGCGCAAACATCCGCTCACCGAGGAATACGTGTACCGAGACTACCGATCCCAAGACCCGGTCCTCGCCGGAGACTTCAGGCCTCCGTACGATCCGACGACCCGGCCGTACGCATGCGCGGAAATGGGCGGCGGCATGATGGTCTCCTACCACTACCGGTTCAGCCTGCCATACAAGTCGGTCGACGCGATGACCAACGTGAAGATGGCGTCCGGCTGCAACTTCCTCGGCTATTACGTATTCCACGGCGGCACGAACCCGAAAGGCGACGGCATCTACTTCAACGAGTCACAGGTGTCGAAGATCTCCTACGACTATCAGGCGACCATCGGCGAGTTCGGCCAGCTGCGCGAATCCTATCGCCGCGTCAAATCACTGCACTACTTCGCGAACGCGTTCGGCGACGACCTGTGCCGCATGGACACTGTGACGCCGCGCGAATCCGCCGCGATCCGCCCCGACGACCTCGACTCGCTCAGGTACGCGCTGCGCACCGACGGCACGCGCGGATTCCTGTTCCTCAACAATTTCCAAGACCATGCGACCATGCAGGACCGGCACGACCAAAGCGTGGCGATCCGTCTTGCGGACGGGGACGACGCCGTGTTCGACCGGCTGTCGCTCGCGGCCGACGAAAACTGCGTGCTCCCGTTCAACATGGACTTGGACGGCATCATGCTGCGGACGGCGACCGCGCAGCCGGTCACGCGCATTCGCCCGCACGGGGAAAACGCCGACACGTTCGTGTTCCTCACGCCGCGCGGCATGGGGGAGGGGAGATTCGTGTTCGACGCTGACGCCGCTGTGTCCGGATGTCTGTCCCGACGCGATCCGGCTGGCGCGAACGACGGCGAGGATCTTCGCATTGCCGTCGAACGCGACAAGTACGGGCGTACGGTCGTGCTTGTTCCGGAACGGGCCGCGTTCGCCCGGTTCGACGTCACGGTTGACGGCGCGCATGCACGGATCGTATGCGTGAACCGGCCGACCGCCGACCGCATGTTCGTCGTGCGCGGCGAGGCATTGGTCTTCTCCGACGACGCCGTATACGAGCGCGACGGCGAACTTGTCGTCGAAAGCATGCGCGACGGGGCCGGCATCGTCGTGTACCCGGCCGACTATTGCCGGTCTCTGGGCAACGTGCCCGTGCGATCGGACGGGCCGGATGACCTGCTGGGGCGAGCGGAAATCGTGTTTGACAAGACGGGCATGGTCGCGGAATCGCCCGTTGTCGCGGAAGAGGTGTCGTCTCCGGACGCCATTGCGGATCCGGACCGGATGCAGACTCCGACCGTGACGCGGTTGGCCGACGATCGGTACGCCATCGGGCTGCCGTCGGGCTTCCTGTCCAAGCTGGGGGCGAAAGACGCGCTGCTGCGCATCCGCTACCGCGGCGACATCGGTTGGCTGTTCTGCGGATCCGAGCTGGTGCACGACAATTTCTGCAACGGAGACCCGTGGGATATCGGACTGCGCGAGTTCGCGGACCGCATCCCCGGACACGGACTGACGTTGGTGATCACGCCGCTGAAGAAGGGCGCGAAGGTCAACGTCGATTCTCCCATGGCCGCGCGCATGGAAACCTCCGACGAGACCGTCTGCGAGCTGCTCGACGTGTCGCTCGTCCCCGTGCGTGAGCTTGTCGCGACACGGTGAACGGCGAAATCCGTGCGATATCTCACGATTCGGGTGAAAACGGACATTGGGCGGCGGTTCGTGAGGCGACGTTGTTACGATGGGGCGGTATGAGCGAGAACATCATGCGAATCATCGACCTTCGCGGTCGCAAACTGTCCCGTGCCGAACTGCTGGCCGCGATGCCGCGCGCCGCGATGGGCACCTCCGAGGCCACCGATCTGGTGCGCCCGATCCTGGAAGACGTCAAGGAGCGCGGTGCCGCGGCCCTGCGCGACTTCGAGGAGAAGTTCGACCATGTGCGCCCCGAGCACCTGCGCGTGCCAGAGGAGGAGATCGAGGCCGCGCTCGACACGCTCGACCCCGAAGTGCGCGCCGCCATCGAGGAATCCGTGCGCCGCGCCCGCGCCGTCGCCCAGAATCAGGTGCCGAAGGACTTCCACACCGATCTCGCGCCCGGCGCGCGCGTCGCCGAACGCTGGATCCCGATCCAGCGCGTGGGCCTCTACGTGCCCGGCGGCAAGGCCGTCTACCCGTCGTCCGTGATCATGAACGCCGTGCCCGCGCAGGCCGCCGGCGTCGAATCGCTCGCCATCGCCACCCCGCCGGCGCGCGACAACGACAAGGGCCTGCCGAACAAGACCATCCTCGCCACCTGCGCCATCCTCGGCGTCAAGGAGGTGTACGCGGTCGGCGGCGCACAGGCCATCGCCATGTTCGCCTACGGCGCCAAGGGCTCCGAGCCGCAGGACGGCGAGGTGCTGTGCGATCCGGTCGACAAGATCACCGGTCCGGGCAACATCTTCGTCGCCACCGCCAAGTCGCTCGTCTCCGCGTTCGTCGGCATCGACGCGGTCGCAGGCCCGACCGAAATCGGCATCATCGCGGACAAGACCGCCAACCCGAGCCTCGTGGCCGCCGACCTGATCGGTCAGGCCGAACACGACGAGCTCGCCGGCTCCGTGCTATTCACCGACGATCCCGAACTCGCCGACAAGGTGCAGGAGAACCTCAACTACCGCGTGCCGAAGACCGAGCACGCCGAACGCGTCCACACGTCCCTGTCCGGCACGCAGTCCGCGATCGTGCTCACCGACGGCCTCGACCAGTCGATCGACGCGGCCAACGCATACGCCGCCGAGCATCTTGAGATCCAGACCGCCGACGCGGACGCCGTCGTCAAGCGCATCAAGAACGCGGGCGCCATCTTCCGCGGACCCTACTCGCCGGTCCCGCTCGGCGACTACATGTCCGGTTCCAACCACGTGCTGCCCACCGGCGGCACCGCGCGCTTCGCCGCCGGCCTCGGCGTGCACACGTTCATGAAGCCCGTCGAAGTCATCGAATACGACGAGGAGGGCCTGAAGGCCCTCGCCGCGCGCATCAACGCGTTCGCCGTGTCCGAGGACCTGCCGGCCCACGGCGAATGCGTGCTGTCCCGCTTCGTCAAGGACCCGTACGACAAGGCCACGCTGCGCGAACAGGAGAAGGAAGCGGGTTTGCGGTAAATAATAACCGCATGCCGATGTGATGCGGGGAGTTGTCGACCATAGATTGATTGCGGGCTGCCAGAGGTTCTGGAACGTTCCGCGTCGTTGACGCTCCCCCAGTCAGCTTTGCTGACAGCCCCCTCAGCCGAGGGGGCCAAGGAACGGAATAGGGAAGTAGCATGACTGAAGAAACCAACGCGATTCCGGCGAGCCTGCCGCTGCGCAACGACCTGATCGGCGAGGAGCCGTACGGCGCGCCGCAGCTCGACGTGCCGGTCTGCCTCAACGTCAACGAGAACCCGTACGAGCCGAACCCCGACGTGTGCGCGACCATCGCGAAGCGCGTCGGCGAGATCGCCCATACGCTCAACCGGTACCCCGACCGCGAGCACATCGCATTGCGCCAGGCGTTCAGCGACTACCTCGCCAAGGAGTCCGGCGCGCGCCTCGCCGTCGACCAACTGTGGGGCGCGAACGGCTCCAACGAAATCATGCTCCAGCTCTTCCAGGCGTTCGGCGGCCCGGGCCGCACCGCGCTCGGCTGCGACCCGACGTACTCCATGTACCCCGAATACGCGCGCGACACGTTCACCGGCTGGAAGCTCGCCCACCGCAACGCCGACTTCACGCTCGACGTCGACGCCGCCGTCAAGGCGATCCACGAGATCAAGCCGAGCATGGTGATCCTCACCAGCCCGAACAATCCGACCGGCACGCCGCTGCCGCCCGCCGACCTCGAGCGCATCCTCGACGTGTGCGAAACCGCCGACGTGGCCGGGGCCGCCGAAGGCGTGCACCCGATCGTCGTCGTCGACGAGGCGTACGTCGAATTCCGCAACCCCGGCACGCCGAGCGCCGTCACGCTCATCGACAAGCATCCGAACCTCGCCGTCAGCCGCACCATGAGCAAGGCGTTCGCGTTCGCCGGCGCGCGCGTCGGCTATCTCGCCGCAAGCAAGGGCATCATCGACTGCGTGCGCATCGTGCGCATGCCGTACCATCTGTCCGCCGTCACGCAGGCCGCCGCGCTCGCCGCGCTCGAGCACACCGACGAACAGCTCAGCCAGGTTGCGCACCTGCGCGAGATCCGCGAACAGACCGCCGCATGGCTCAAGCGCCAGACGTACCAGGGCCAGCCGCTCGAAGTCGCCGCATCCGAATCGAACTTCCTGCTCTTCGGCGGCCACTTCGACAAGCGCGACCGCATCTTCGAGGCGCTGCTCGACCGCGGCATCCTCATCCGCGTCGTCGGCCCGGACGGCTGGCTGCGCGTGTGCATGGGCACCGACGACGAAATGGCCCGCTTCCGCGAGGCGCTCGGCGAGGTGCTGCGCATCGTGGAAGCCGAGTAGCCCGTCGCGGCCCGACGGCTACGATTCGGACCGAAGATCCGGCAGACAAACGGCACATAACGGTTCGGGCGGAACGGACAGGCGACCGCCCGAACCAGACATTCAGCAGTGTAAGGAGCATCACATGGCACGCACCGCGCACATCATCCGCGAAACCAGCGAATCGCACATCGACCTCGAACTGAACCTCGACGGCACCGGGCAGACCAGCATCGACACGTCCGTGCCGTTCTACAACCACATGATGAACGCGCTCGGCAAGCACTCGCTCATCGACCTCACGATCAAGGCGTGGGGCGACACCGATATCGACGTGCACCACACCGTCGAAGACACGGCCATCGTGTTCGGCGAGGCGCTTAAGCAGGCGCTCGGCGACAAGCGCGGCATCCGCCGCTTCGCCGACGCGACCGTGCCGCTCGACGAGGCGCTCGCCAAGGCCGTCGTCGACATCTCCGGTCGCCCGTACTGCGTGTGCACCGGCGAGCCGGAAGGCTTCGAATACTGCATGATGGGCGGCCACTTCACCGGTTCGCTCGTGCGCCACGTCATGGAATCGATCGCCCTGCACGCCGGCATCTGCCTGCACATGCAGGTGCTCGCCGGCCGCGACCCGCACCACATCGCCGAAGCCGAATTCAAGGCGCTGGCCCGCGCGCTGCGGTTCGCGATCGAACCCGACCCGCGCATCGAAGGCCTGATCCCGAGCACGAAGGGCGCGCTGTGATGAGCGACGATCGCCACGACGACACCGACAAGCCGGACGATCTGAATCCGGACGACTTCGGAGCCGACGACGCGCATTTCAGCGACGAGGAGCTGGAAGCCGCGCTCGCCGGATTCGAGCAGGAATTCAAGGACGACGACGCGACGGACGACGGCGCGCAGGACCGGAACGATCAACCCGCGGACCTGTCCTCCCAGTTCGAGGACGAGCTCGCCGGCCTGCTCGGCAACAAGGCGAAGGCGGCCGTGATCATCACGCGCGTCGCCTCCGCGCAGCTGCTCGCCGCGTTCTGCCAGCTGTCCGACATCTCCGCCGACTGCGTCGACTCGCCCGAAGGCGCCGTGGCCGTGCTGCGCGGCCTCGACGGCGACGGTCCGGAAGCCGCCGCAAAGGACCTGACCACCGTGGTCGACGGCATGGCTGTCGTGCTCGCCGTCAACCGCGCCGACAAGCTCGAAGCCACCATGTACCTGCGCGGCAAGCCGGGCGAAACGTTCGCGCCGCCGATCCTGTTCAACGCCACCGCGCCGTTCGTCGAGGACCTGATGCTCGGCATCGGCGGGCTCGACAGCCTCAAGGCGCAGGGCGCGACCATCGTCGCCTCCTCCAGCATGACCCACGACCAGGCCATGCAGGTGCTCGCCGAACACACGCGCTTCGGCCGCGGCGGCTCGCGCAGCATCCAGTAGAACGTCCGGACTTCCGTCCGCCCCCGCGCGGACGCATGACGAGAGGAACCAAACATGACATCGGTGGTGGTATTCGACTACGGATTCGGCAACGTGCGCTCCATGGTGCGCGCGCTCGCCAACCTCGGTCTCGACGTGACCCTGACCTCCGACTATCGGCAGGCGCTTGAGGCGGACGGCTTGGTCGTGCCCGGCGTGGGCGCGTTCGCCGCATGCATGGAGGGCCTGAAGCAGATGTCCGGCGACCGCGTGATCGCCGACCGGCTGCGCGCCGGCCGCCCCGTGCTCGGCGTGTGCGTGGGCGAGCAGATCATGTTCGAACGCGGCTTGGAACGCGGTCACGAGGCCGCGGGTCTCGGACTGATCGGCGGCACGGTCGACCTGCTCGACGCCGACGTGGTGCCGCACATGGGCTGGGACACGGTCGACGCGGCCGAAGACTCCGTGCTCATGCGAGGCGTGGAGCGCGAGCGCTTCTACTTCGTGCACTCGTATGCGGCGATGGACGTGCGACCGGCCGACCTGAGCCGGCTTGAGATCGACTTCGGCGACGCGCCGGAACGCGTGACGTGGTGCGACTATGGCCGCAGCCGGTTCGTGGCCGCCTACGAGCGCGGACCGCTGTTCGCCACCCAGTTCCATCCGGAGAAGTCCGCTGAAGCGGGCGCGCAGCTGCTGCGCAACTGGGTGTCCACGTTCTAGGTTCCGGCCGAACTCCGACCGACCCGACAATCCGCGAACAAGAAAGGCTGATCATCATGTCCCTTACCCTGCTTCCCGCCGTCGACGTGCGCGACGGCAAGGCCGTGCGCCTGCGCCAAGGCGAGTCCGGCTCCGAAACCGATTACGGCTCCCCGCTCGAAGCCGCCCGCACGTGGGTCGAGGCCGGCGCCGAATGGATTCATCTCGTCGACCTCGACGCCGCGTTCGGCACGGGCGACAACCGTGCCCAGCTGCGCGAGATCGTGCACGAGCTCGGCGACCGCGTCAACATCGAAATGTCCGGCGGCGTGCGCGACGACGCCTCGCTCGACGCGGCGCTGGACGCCGGCGCGGCCCGCGTGAACATCGGCACCGCCGCGCTCGAAAACCCCGACTGGACCGCGTCGGTGATTCGCAAGTACGGCGACCGCGTGGCCGTCGGCCTTGACGTGCGCGGCCACACGCTTGCCGCCCGCGGCTGGGTCAAGGAAGGCGGCGACCTGTTCGAAACGATGCGGTTCCTCGACTCGGTCGGCTGCTCGCGCTACGTCGTGACCGACGTGGCCCGCGACGGCATGATGAGCGGGCCGAACATCGACCTGCTGCGCGAGGTCGCGGAACGCACGGACGCCAAAGTGACCGCGTCCGGCGGCATCAGCAAGCTCGATGACCTGCGCGCCATCAAGGAGCTCGCCGATCTCGGCGTCGACTCCGCCATCCTCGGCAAGTCGCTGTACGCGCGCGCCTTCACGCTTCAGGAGGCGCTCGAAGTCGCCAAGTGACCGCGCAGCCGCCATAGCGGCCGTCTGACCGAACAACGAATCCGGCCGATATGACGGGCTCTTCGTATTGTGGTGTGTATGGCACGCATACCTGTTGTATCGGAATCGCGCTATCGCGCGATGCTGTGCTGTCGGCGGCAGCGGCAGCTGCCGCTGCCGGCATGGTTCCAACACGTCCTGTGATGCTGGCGGCATCTCTCGTCTTCCTCGACTGAATGTGGGCATGAACCGTCCATTCGTCCGCCCGTCCACAGGATCGTGGGCATACACCGACCACGTACGGGCTCACAACCGGCTCTTCATGGCCGGCCTATGCCCACGATCGTC
>NZ_JAHBBH010000046.1 GCF_019331735.1 Bifidobacterium miconis | reverse complement strand
TCCCATGGGGTCATGTTCCTGCGCAGTTGTTTGGCTATGGGCGTGTTGGTTTTGTCGTATTCCCTCATGGGTTGAGTGTAGCGGGTTGCGCGTGTGGTATCGAAATCGCGCTGCGCGCGATGCTGTGCTTGTTGGCGGCGCACAGCGCCGCGGACGCTCCCCCAGTCAGCCTGCGGCTGACAGCCCCCTCAGCCGAGGGGGCCGAGGCTCCGCCAGCACCGCAATGCGCTGAGCACATGCGGGCGCGGTGGCTGAGCCGCCGCCGGGAACATGGCATTGCACGTGAGCGCAATACCGATGACATCGCGCGGCAGCGCGTGCTGAGATTGCGCTACCGCGCAATCTCACGGCAACACAGCATCACGCGACAGCGTGATCCCGACACCACCAGACAACGCCCATACACACCAAAATGCGAAGAGCCCGTTTCACGTGAAACACATCAGGAAACATCGCGAGCCATCAGACCGCAACCAACAGCAAAACCCGACCAAGGCACCGGCCAAGACCTACTATGGAACCGCAATCACGCCGAGGCAATCAACACGCGGAGAGGAGGACGGCCGATGCCCAGAATCGCGATCTGCGATGACAACGATACGGACGCGGCATACGTACGCACGCTGGTCGAGCGCTGGGCCGCCGCCCGCGCCGTCGAAGCGGCGGTCGAAACGTTCCCGTCGGCCGAGCGGTTCCTCACTCGATACGAGGAGCGCCAGGACTTCGACATCCTCCTGCTCGACGTCGAAATGGGCGCGATGGACGGCGTCGAACTCGCGAAAGCCGTGCGCCGCAACAGCAAAACCGTGCAGATCGTGTTCATCACCGGCTATTCGGACTACATCGCGGAAGGCTACGACGTCGAGGCGCTCCACTATCTCATGAAGCCGGTCGACGAGCGCAAACTGTTCGATGTGCTCGACCGCGCGGTCGTCAAGCTGAGGCAGAACGCGCGCTGCCTGAACCTGCAGTGCGCGGAGGGACTCGTACGCATTCCGCTGTACGACATCCGCTATCTCGACGTACGCCAGAACTACGTGACCGTGCATGCGAGCCGCGACTACACGGTCCGCCGGTCGCTCAGCGAATTCGAGAACGAGCTGAGTCCGGAGTTCTTCCGCACCGGCCGCGGGCTAATCGTCAATCTCAAGCAGATTCGCCGCGTGACGAAACGCGACGTGCTGCTGACCGACGGCACGTCGCTGCCACTGCCGCGCGGCGCGTACGAACCGCTGAACCGCGCGATCATCGAACGAACGTGAGGAGAGGGAACAAGACAATCATGTTCGACCTGTTTCACCGCAAACGCAAGGCCGCGGACCGCGCGCTGGCCGCGTACCAGCGCGAGCTGATCGACACGCACTATCGCGAGGTCGACACGATGTACACGAAAATGCGCATGTGGCGACACGACTACCGCAACCATATCCAAACGCTGAAAGCGTTGGCCGCGAACGGCGACCTGGCCGGCATCCGCGACTATCTCGACAAGCTCGACCACGAGCTGATCGTGCTGGACAGTCCGATCAAATCCGGCAACGCGATGGCCGACGCGATCCTGAGCAGCAAGATGGCGCTGGCCGAATCGCGCGGCATCAATGTGCACGTCGACGCGCATATTCCGATCAAACTGCGCATGTCCGAACTCGACCTGTGCTGCATCCTCGGCAACCTGTTCGACAACGCGATCGAGGCGAACGCCGGCCTGCCGCCGAGCGAACGCATGATCCGCGTGTACATGGACATGAAGGGGTCACAGCTGTACGTGTCGTTCACGAACGCGACGGCCGCGGGCAAGCAGCGCAAGGAGCACGGCCGGTTCCACACCACGAAGCGCGACAAGGACCACGGTTTCGGCCTGCTGCACATCGACGAGATCGTCGAGGCCGCGGGCGGATATCTGAGCCGCAATTCGGAGGACGGCGCGTTCACGACGGAACTGCTGCTGCCGCAGGAGTGACGTGCAGTTCGTCACTGATTTTCGACGATTCGTCACGGATTTCGCCCGACTCGCGCGATCACGGGCTATCACTGGATGGTAGATGAGCGAAAGGAATCAGTGATGACTGAAACGAACGACACCCCCGCCGCACCACCAGAACGCAGGCGCTACTCCATATGGGACAACACCAAGTTCATGCTGCGCCTGGCGCGCGAATCGGTGCCCAGCGTGCCAGTGCTCGCAGTGGTGCTGGCCGCGGCGGCGGCCACGCGCACGACGGTGGAGATGTTCGTCGCCCCGGTGATCCTGCGCCAAATCGAAACACACGCGCCGCTGAACAGCCTGTTGCTGGCGATCGTCGGCTTCACACTGCTGCTGGTGCTGCTGGCGGCCGGCCACGACTTGTGCGAAACGTACACGTCGCTCGGCCGCATCAGCGTGCGCATCCGGCTGCTGGAGAAGATCGGGCTGAAAACCGCAAGCACGTCGTACATCAACACGTTGGACGCGGCGTTCCGCGCGAAGGAACGCAAGTCCACGCAATCATGCTCGGGTAACAACACCGCGAGCGAACAGGTGTGGACCACGTACACCGAACTGCTCACCAACGTCATCGGTTTCGTGATCTACCTGACCGTGCTGTCCGGTTTGAACGGCTGGCTGATCGCGCTCGTACTGGTCACGGCCGTGGCGAGCTACCTGTCCGGCAAGCGCATCAACGAGTGGGGTTATCGTCATCGCGAGGAGGAGCAGACGGCGTTCGGCCGGTTCGACTATCTGCAGAGCGCGGCGAGCGGACGCGACTATGCGAAGGATCTGCGTATCTTCGGCCTGCGTCCGTGGATCGTCGAGCTGCGCGCGGGCGCGATGCGCACGTTGCGCGCGTTTTACGCGCATCGCGAGCGCACGACCGTGTGGGCGAACGTGATCGACGTAGTGCTCACGTTCGCACGCAACGGCATCGCGTACGCGTATCTGATTTGGCTCACGCTCGCGCAGGGACTGCCCGCGTCGCGGTTCCTGCTGTATTTCACGGCGGTCGGCGGGTTCGCGACGTGGATCACCGGCATGCTCGACCAGTGTTCCGAACTGAACCGGGAAAGTCTGGAACTTGCGCAGATTCGCGAGTTTCTCGATTGGCCGGAACCGTACGATTTGGACGGCGGGGAGCGTCTCGCCGCGCGGCCGGGTCACGTGTACGAGCTGCGGTTGGATCACGTGTCGTTCCGATATCCGGGCGCGGACCGCGACACGCTGCACGACGTGGACCTGACGATTCGGCCGGGCGAGAAGATCGCCGTGGTCGGTTTGAACGGGGCCGGCAAGACCACGATGATCAAGCTCCTGTGCGGCTTCCTCGACCCGACCGCGGGTCGCGTCCTGCTGAACGGGCATGACATCCGCGAGTACAACCGGCGCGACTATTACACGCTGTTCGCGGCCGTGTTCCAGGACTTCTCCGTGCTCGACACGACCGTCGCCCAAAACGTCGCCCAACGACTCGACGGCATCGACCGCGACCGCGTGCGCGCCTGCTTGGACGAGGCGGGCTTGACCGAGAAGGTCATGTCCCTGCCCGGCGGCCTGGACGCGCACATCGGACGGCAGATCTACGAGGACGGCGTCGACCTGTCCGGCGGGCAGACGCAGCGGCTCATGCTCGCCCGCGCCCTGTACAAGAACGCGCCGATCCTGCTGCTCGACGAGCCGACCGCCGCACTCGACCCAATCGCCGAGAACGACATCTACGAGCACTACAACCGCATGACCGCGGGCCGCACGAGCGTGTTCATCAGCCACCGGCTCGCCTCCACGCGCTTCTGCGACCGCATCCTGTTCATGACAAACGGGCGCATCAGCGAACAAGGCACCCACGAAACGCTCCTCGCCGCCGGCGGCGACTACGCGCAGCTCTTCAACGTGCAAAGCAAGTACTATCAGGACGACAATCAGAAGGCAGACAGCAATGAGTGACGAAACCGACGAGCAAACCGCATCCCGGCCGCAACCGTGGCGCTACGAACTGCGCGCGATCGGCATCTGGTGGAAGCTCCAACCCAACTGGTTCGTCGCCACCGTGCTGGACGCACTGTGCAAGGCAGCCGCCCCATACGCGACCATCTGGTTCTCCGCGCAGCTCATCAACGAACTGGCCGGCCGACGCGATCCGAACGTCCTGCGTTCGTGGGTGATCCTCATCCTCGCGACCACGGTCTTGCTCGCGCTGGCCAGCGCCGCCTGCCATCACTGGAAGCAGGCGGAGGACGCGATGTCCGAAGTCAACGGCAAGCTGCCGGTCTCCGACAAGCTCATGGATCTCGACTTTCCGATCGCCGACGACCAGCGCACGTATGACACGGTGTCCAGTATCCGCCAAAACGACAATTTCACCGGCCGCGGCCTGACGGAAAGCATGCTGATGCTGAACGACGTGCTGCCGGCCGTCTTCCAGATCGCCGGCGGCGTCGCGCTGTCCGCGTCGCTGTTCACGTCGCCCGTGCCCACGGACGGCGGTTGGCTGACGCTGCTGAACAGCCCGTGGTGCGCGGTGCTGATGGTCGCCGTGCTGCTGGGCGACATCGCACTGTCGTCCGCCTGCTACGAATACGGTGATCATTTCTGGGTCAATTTCGCGGAGGCCGGCCGGTTCGGCAACCGCGTGTTCGGTTTCTTCGGCGCCCTGTTCGCGAACGACAAGCGCGCGATGGACTGCCGCATGTACGGCCAGTTCGAGCGCGTCGCAATCCCGTTCTGGAGGGCGAACAACTCGTTCGACGCGTACTCCCCCGCGATGCGCGGCGTGCTGTGGCCGCTGACGTTGTGGAAGTCGCTGTCCGTGGCGATTTCCACGATGCTGATCGGCTTCGTGTACGCGTTCGTGTGCCTGAAGGCGTGGGGCGGCGCATTCGGCGTGGGTTCGGTCACGCAGTACGTGGGCGCGATCACGACGACGTTCACCGGCTTGTCCGCGCTGCTCAGGTCGATCGGCCGCGTGCGCAACAACGCGCCGTTCCTGAAGACCGTGTTCGATTTTCTTGATACGCCGAACACGATGTATCAGGGTTCGCTCACGACGGAGAAGCGCGCGGACCGGCAGTACGACGTGGAGTTCCGCGACGTGTCGTTCCGTTATCCGAACGCGTCGGCCGGCCAGTGGGCGCTGCGGCACGTGAACCTGAAGTTCAAGGTCGGCTCGCGTCTTGCGGTGGTGGGCGAGAACGGCAGCGGGAAGACCACGTTCATCAAGCTCTTGTGCCGCCTGTACGATCCGACCGAAGGCAAGATTTTGCTGAACGGGATCGATATCCGCAAGTACCGGTACGACGAGTACCTGCGCATCTTCTCGGTCGTCTTCCAGGACTTCCGTCTGCTCGCCCTGCCCTTGGGACAGAACGTGGCGTGCGCGGCCCGCTACGACCGGGAGCTGGCCGACGACTGCCTCGTGAAGGCCGATTTCGGCGACCGGCTCGCCTCCATGCCGCAGGGTTTGGACACGAGCCTGTACAAGGAACTCGACCCGGACGGCGTGCAGGTGTCGGGCGGCGAGGCGCAGAAGATCGCGATCGCGCGCGCCCTGTACCGGGACGCGCCGTTCATCATTTTGGACGAGCCGACCGCCGCGCTGGACCCGATCGCCGAAGCGCAGATCTACGCGAAGTTCGACGAGATCGCCGGCGACAAAACCGCCGTGTACATCAGCCACCGCCTGTCCTCGTGCAAGTTCTGCGACGACATCGCCGTGTTCGACCACGGCAGCATCGTCCAATACGGCACCCACCAGCAACTCGTCAACGAGCCGGCCGGCAAATACCACCAGCTCTGGCACGCCCAAGCCCAGTACTACACCACCAGCAACTAAGCGATTCGGCTTTCAGTAGCGAACTTGCGGCTGCTGGGCGTAGCCGGCGTTCATGCCGATCGACTGGGCGCGCATCTCCTGCGCCATCTGCATCAGACGCGCGATGCGCTGGTCGGTCGGCGGGTGGGTCGAGAACAGCTTCGACAATCCCTCCGCGGAGAACGGGTTCGCGATCATCATCGCCGAAACCGACTGCGTGCCCGCCGTCTGCGGCATCGGATTCGCCTCCGCACCGTACGAGATCTTGTTCAGCGCGGACGCGAGCGCCTCCGGGTCACCGGTCAGGCGCGAACCGTCCTCGTCTGCGTCGAATTCGCGCGTGCGCGAAATCGCCATCTGAATCAGCGACGCGGCGATCGGCGCGAGAATCATGCTCAGCAGCACGCCGACCGCGCCGAGCGCGCCTCCACCGTCGTTGTCGCGGTCGTCGCGCGAACCGCCGCCGAAATACATGAGCGAATAGCCGAGGTACGTGATCACCGTCGCCATTGCGGACGCGATCGCCGACGTGAGAATGTCGTGATTGTACACGTGCATGAGCTCGTGGCCGAGCACGCCGCGAATCTCGCGTTCGTTGAGCATCTGCAGGATGCCCTGCGTGCAGCACACCGCCGCATGACGCTCGTTGCGGCCCGTCGCGAACGCGTTCGGACTCATCGTGGGCGCGATGTAGATGCGCGGCATCGGCTTGCCGGCCTTCGCGCTCAGCTCGCGCACGATGCGATACAGCGCGGGCGCCTCCGCCTCGGACACTTCGCGGGCGTGCATGGACGCGATGGCGAGCTTGTCGGAGAACCAGTAGGAACCGAACGTGGTGGCCAGACCGATGACGATATACAAGCTCAGCGTGCTGCGCTGGCCGCCGGTGGCCCACCAAATGAGCATGATGATGCCCCACATCAACGCGAACAACAGCGTTGTTTTCAGGCCGTTGCAATGGCCGTGCACCCGCAGTTTGCCAGTCATAATGCTCACAGTAAATTCACTGGCTGTACGTTGGCTGGACGGAAGCCGGACGGGAGCGCCCAATCCGCTACGGGCGGAATCGTCGCATGGCCGCCGGATATAACAACAGTGCGGGGCGAGGAACATCATCCTCCGCCCCGCACTGTCGCAGTATGTCAGGCACGACTCGCGCTGCAAGTCGTCACCGGGCCGCCCTCACGCCGGTCGTGCCGGCAGCATCACGCGTGCGCAAGCTGGCGCATCTGCTCCGGATCGATGACCTTCTTGTGCTCGCGGCCTTCCTTCGCGCCTTCCGCGCGCTCGAACGCGTCGACCTTCTTCCAGCCGGCGAAGTCGATCGGCTTGATGCCGCGGCTCTCCAGCAGTCGGTCGATGGACTCCGGATCGCGGTCGGCCGCCACGCGGCCGCCTTCCGCGGCCTTGGCAAGATCCTCGAGCATGTTGGTCACGATCATGAGCGCGTCGGACTTGGTCGAGCCGATCAGGCCGACCGGGCCGCGCTTGGCCCAACCGGTCGCGTACAGGCGTTCACGCACCTCGCCGCCGTCAGCGGCGGTGGTGATGCGGCCGTCGCCGTTCGCGTTGGCCAGATGCGCGCCCTTCTCGTCGTACACGATGCCGGGCGCTTCGGCCGGCTTGTAGCCGATCGCATGGTACACGGCCTCGACCGGGTAGTCGGTGAACTCGCCGGTGCGGTGCATCTTGCCGTCGGCGCCGGTTTCGGTGCGCTCGACGCGGATCGCGGTCACCTTGCCGTCCTCGCCGAGGATTTCGGTCGGCGCGGAGTTGAAGTGGACGTAGTACTTGCGGTCGGCCGGGTTGCCCTCGAAGTCGACGTCGCCGTCGTCCTCCATGTCTTCGGCCATCTCGCGGATCGTGAACAGCTCCTCGACCATCTGGCGGGTGAGCTTGTCCTTGCCGGCCACCTCGATGGTCTCGTCGTCGAGTTCGAAGTCGTCCTCGTTGATGATGAGCTGCACGCCGGGCAGCTTCTCCATCTCGCGCAGCTCCTGCACGCTGAACTTCGCCTGCGCGACGCCGCGGCGGATGAACAGGTGGAGCACCTTCGCCTTGTTGCGCTGGATGCCCTCGTACACGTTGTCCGGAATGTCGGTCTTGGCCTTAAGATCGTCCGCGTTGCGCATGAGCTCGCGGGCCACGTCCATCGCCACGTTGCCGCCGCCGATCACGGCCACGTTCTCGGCCGTCAGCGGCCATTCGCGGGCGCCGGTCGGGTAGCCGTCGTACCACTCGACGAACTTGGCCGCACCGTACACGCCGTCAAGGTCCGCGCCGGGCAGGCCGAGCGGCTTGTCCTTGACCGCGCCGGTGGCGAACAGCACCGCGTCGTAGCGGGCGAGCAGCTCATCGAGCGTCACGTCCTTGCCGAACTCCACGTCGCAGTACAGGTGGATGTCGGGGTTGTCGAGCGTCTTCTCGAGCGCGTCGGCGATGAACTTGATGGACGGGTGGTCGGGGGCCACGCCGTAGCGGACCAGGCCGAACGGCACGGGCAGCTTCTCGAACAGGTCGATGCGGGCCTTGGTGCCGAGGCCGAGCTCCTCGCCCAGCTTCTTGAGCTGGCGAAGGAAAATGTCGGAGGAGTAGACGCCGGCCGGACCGGCGCCGATCACTGCGATGCGCAGTTCGTTTTCGTTGATATTCGAAGATTCAGTCACGCGTTCCAGCCTATCGCAAGCCGCCGAATCGGGGAAGGGTGATTTTCGGCGGCTTGCATGGGCCGGTCAGTTCCGATCGAACAGGGCGGTGAGCGCCCAGAGGATGCTCACCACGTCGATGGCCTCCTGCAGGAACGCGCCGACCACCACCGGAATGAGGTTGAACGCGGCCGCGATCATGCCGATCACTGCGAGACCAAGGCCGAGCAGCACGGCCTGCAGCATCACGCGCTTGGTGCGGCGGGCGATCGCAATGGCCTGTGGCACGGCGGCGATGTCATCGTTCATGATGACCACCTGCGCGGATTCCGACGCGGCCGTAGACGTGCCGTCGGTCATGGCCACGCCGATGTCCGCCGCGGCCAGCACCGGGGCATCGTTCACGCCGTCGCCCACCATCATGGTGACCGTACGCCCGCCCGCCGAAGCGTCGTTTGCGGAACTGTCGGTCGCGGAACCGTTGGTCGCATCCTTCACCGCCGCGACCTTGTCCTCCGGGAACAGTTCGGCATGCACTTCGTCGATGCCCACTTCGCGCGCGATGATCTCGGCCGAAGCACGCTTGTCGCCGGTGAGCATGGTGAGTTTGGATACTCCCAGCCCGTGCAGGGCGGCGAGCGCAGACTTGGCGTTCGCGCGCGGCACGTCACGCAGCACGATGCGCGCGATCAGCCGGCCGTCGATCGACACATACGACGCCATTTCGTCCGGCGCCAGCATGCCGAACCGCGCGCGCGTGGCCTCCTGCGATGCAGCGGCAACGACCACCGACTGGAATCCGTCGTCACGCGCGTCCGCGAACGACAGCCGCCCGACGCGCACCGCATGCCCGTTCACCGTTCCGGACACACCGCGCCCCGACTCCTCACGCACGTCCTTCACCACCGGCAAATCCGCACCATGTCCAAGCCCGAGCGCCCGGCTGGCCGCGGCATCATCGCACTCCCGCTGTCCGTCGGCGAATCGCGCGCGCAGTCTCACCGCAGCGGCGGCCCCGGCCTTCGCGATGCCGCGCGAAAGAATATGCACCGAATATCCTTCCACCACGCCGGCCATCATGAGCACATGGTCTTCGTCCAGTCGCGTCTCAACCCCCGGCAGCATCTCCACGCGCACGACCTGCGGCTGCTTGACGGTCAGCGTGCCGGTTTTGTCGAAGAACACGTGCGTGACCTGCCCGAGCCGTTCGAGCACGTCCTGCGTTTTGATGAGCACGCCTGCCGCCGCCAGCCGCCCGGTTCCGGCGATGTACGCGACCGGCGCGGCGATGAGCAGCGGGCACGGCGTCGCGAGCACGAGCACCTGCGCGAATCGCGTCGGCACGCCGGACACGGCCCACGCAACGCCGGCGATGATCAGCGACAGCACGGTGAACGGCACGGCGAGCCGGTCGGCCGTGCGCACGACGGCCGGGCGCGACTCCTGCGCGGACGTCACGAGCGAGAGGATGCGCTGATACTGCGAGTCGGCGGCGCGTTTGGTCACGCGCATGGTGAGCGCGGTCGCGCCGTTGACTGCGCCGGACATGACGCGGGCGCCCGCGAACACTTCGCGCGGCACGGGTTCGCCGTTGATGGCGCTCAGGTCGAGCGTGGCCGCGACGGACATGAGTTCGCCGTCGACCGGCACGGTTTCACCGGGCAGTACGACGATCACGTCGCCGATACGCACGCCGTCGACCGGCACGGTGTCGAACCGGGAGGCGGCGACGGCGCGACGACGGCGGGAGATCGCGTCGGCGACCGCGTCGCAGTCATCGGCGGACCGGCCGATGAGCGCGCATACGTCGCTGCCCGGATCGGCCGCCAGCACCGGACGGAAACCGTCCTCTTTCGCCGGCGCGACGTTGCGGGCGCGGGTCGCCGCAACGGATGCGCCATGGCCGGAACCCGCGCCGGCGCGCGCATCGCGCTCATCGTGTGCGGTATCGGGCTGCTCGCCATCGCCACGTTTCACGCCCGGCAGCACGACCACGTGCGCGGTTCGCGGCGCAGCCTGCAGCAGCGTGTTCAGGCTGTGTTCGGCTTTGGCCTGCGCGTACTCCTCGATCGCCTCGCCGGACGAGATCATGAGCATGACGGCCCAGCTCGCCCAGTATTCGCGCACCGCGACGGTCGACAGGATCGCGACGACGGCCAGCAGGTCGACGCCGATCTGGCCGTGGCGAATGTCGTCGATCATGCCGCGCACGGTGTCGAAGACGACGATCAGCACCAGCGCGATGATCAGCCACTGGCCCACGCCGGGGTCGCCCAGCAGCGGCAAGTTCACGGGATCGGCCGTCGGGATCCCGGCCCCGCCGACTGCCGTTCCAGCGCCGAAACCGATTGCACCGCCGGTCTCAAACCATGGCCGCCACTCCCCCAGCAACGCCAGCGGCACGGCCGACACGACCACCACGGGCAGCATCGGCACGAGCCGGCAGATGCGGAGGACGGATTTGAAGAATCTGATGATGATACCGCTCATCATTGCTCCTTACGCTCGCATACGGGCCGATCGTGGCGGCGGTGCGAACGCGGGTATGCAGTCGCGTGACCGGCCTTGATCGGCGGTTCGTTCACGCCTTGTTAACCCACCGGCGGCTTTGCCCGGCAGTCCGCTGAACGCGGGACCGCCTCGCGCACCCTTCCGATACACGGCGTAAAGATGACATATTTAGTTGTTCGGTTTCATCATGCCCGAGGCCGGCGACTTCGCTCGGCCCGACTTGTGATCGCCGCCCATACGAAAAACGGCCGCACCCCAACAGGACCGTTACGATCCTACTGAGTTGCGGCCGTTGGGGTGTCAGCCCCTGCGGTTTACCACATGCCGAACGGATCGGTCAGGCCGCCGTTGTCACCGGTGCCGCCGTCGCTGTTGCCGTTCGAGTTGCCGTCGGAGCCGTTGCCGTATCCGTAGCCGTTCGAACCGTTGCCGTTCTGGTTGTTCTGGTTGTTGCCGTTCGAGTTGCCGTTGCTGTTGCCGTTCGACGAGCTGGACGAGCCGTTCACCGCGGACTCCTCCTGATCGAGCGTCACTTCGACTTCCATGGTCTTGCCGTTGCGCACGATGGTCAGCGTGGCCTTGTCGCCAAGCGCCGCGGCGCGCACGTAGCCGAGCAGCGCGTAGTGGCTGTTGACCGCGTTGCCGTTGAACGCGACGATCGTGTCACCGGACTTCAGGCCGGCCTTGTCGGCGGGGCTGCCGGAGACGACCGCGGAACCGGACGTGCCTGCAGTGATCTTCGCGCCGGAACGGGTCACGCCGTCGGCGGTGGCCGTGTCGGTGGTGACGGTGATGCCGAGCGCGACGTGCTTGACGGAGCCGCTCTTGATGATTTCGCTGGCGACGCGCTTGACGAGGTTCGCCGGGATCGCGAAGCCGATGCCGATCGAGCCGGCCGACTCGGACGAGCTTGCGGTGGACGCGATGGACGAGTTGATGCCGATCACCTGGCCGGCGCCGTTGAACGTCGGGCCGCCGGAGTTGCCCGGGTTGATGGCCGCGTCGATCTGGACCGCGTTGGTGAAGATCTCGTTGTTGTTGTCGTCGGTCACGGTCACCGGGCGGTTGAGCGCGGAGACGATGCCGGTGGTGGCGGTGTCGTCGTAGCCGAGCGGGTTGCCGATGGCCATGACGGCCTCGCCGACGGCGAGCTCGTCGGAGTCGGCGAACGTGACGGCCTTGAGGTCGCTCGGCGGGTTCTGCAGCTTGATGACCGCGAGGTCGGTGGTCGTGTCGGTGCCGACGAGCGTGGCGTTGTACATGTTGCCGTTGGCGAGCGTGACTTCGATCGACTGGGCGCCGGAGATCACGTGGTTGTTGGTCACGATGTGGCCTTCGGTGTCGAGGATCGCGCCGGAGCCCTTGGCGGTGCCGTTGGACAGCGTGGTCTGGATGGACACCACGGAATCGGACACGTCGGAGGCGACGGACTTCCAGTCGACGGCCTCGCCGCTCTTGGTGGTGGCGGAACCGGAGCCGGACTTGTTGGAGCTCACGTTGGACAGCGAGCTGCTGGTCGGCACGGTCACCCAACCGTAGGTGATGGCGCTCCAGCCGACGCCGAGGCACAGCGCGGCGGACACCAGCGCGGCAACGACCGCGACGATCACGCCGTTGGCCGTCTTGGCGCCGGACTTGCCGGCCGGCTGTCCCGGCTGGCCGGGCTGATTCGGCTGACCGTTCTGGCCAAACGGCGGCATCGGCGGATATCCACCGTTGTTCTGCGGCTGCTGCGGCTGCTGGCCGGCAAGGAACGGGTTGCCGTACGGATTGCGGTTGGCGCCGTTCTGCTGACCCTGCGGCTGCGGGTTCGGCTGGCCCTGCTGGCCGAACGGGTTGCCCTGGCCGAACAGTCCGCCGAACGGCTGCGTCGGCTGGGACTGCGGGTTCGGCTGGCCCTGCGGCTGGGCAGTGCCGGCACCTGCCGCCGGCTGGGTCGGGGTCGGACCGTACGCGCCGTATTCCGGCGCCGGGCGGTACGGGCCCGAAGCGCTTTCGGACGCCGGCTGGCTCTGCGGGGCCGCACCGGCCGAGCCTGTCGAGCCGTTGCCTTCGTTGGAGACGACGGTGGTCTCGCCGGCGGCGGCCGCGTAGTTCGGCGTATCGTTCACGTGGGAGTCGGCGGTTTCGCCATATGCACCGGCCGCAGTCGAAGCGGAGGCCGGAGCCGGCGGCATCTGCACAGTCGGCTGCTCGCCGCGGTCCGGGGTGGTCGGCAACGCCACGGTGGGCTGCTCGTTGGTTTCGTTGCTGTTGTTGGAAGTGGAAGTCGTGTCGTTCGCGCCGTCGGCATTCTGCGGCTGCGCGTTCTGGTCGCCGCTGGCGTACCAGTTGTTGTTCTCTTCAGCCATTGCTGCTCCTTAGGTTGTTGCCGGGTTCCGTCTGCCCCTTGTGGCCGGCCCGGTGAACTGCTACCTAAGAGTAAAGATACTTGCTCTGGAAGTTTCCTGAATGTTTGTTGGAAGGAATAATCGAATTGTCTTTCGATTCTCGCAACGGCATCCAGCATCATCCGGTTGAGCTTCCTACCGGACTTCGCCTAGAGTGAAGCATATGACGAGTCTTTTGGATCATCCGCGCGGCGCCGAGCCCGGCAAGCCCGGCGATCGCAGCGCGTTCAGCTTTGAAACCATCACCCGCCTGCCCGATGCAGCGAGCGGCTTGGGCCGCGACGGCGCACGCTACGGCCGCACCGGCATTCTGCACACGCCTCACGGCGACATCCATACACCCGCGTTCGTGCCGGTCGCCACACAGGCCGCGATGAAGGCCGTGCTGCCGGAGACGATGCGGGCGGGGGGCGCGCAGTGCATGCTGTCGAACGCCTTCCACCTGTACGAGCGACCCGGCGAGGACGTGCTCGACGCCGCGGGCGGCCTGGCGAAGTTCATGAACTGGGACGGCCCGACGTTCACCGATTCGGGCGGCTTCCAAGTGCTCTCGCTTGGCGCCGGCTTCAAGAAGACGCTCGCGATGGACGTGACCGGCATGAAGTCGGACGATGTGATCGCGGACGGCAAGGAGCGCCTCGCGTTCGTGGACGAGGACGGCGTGACGTTCAAGTCGCCGCTCAACGGCTCGCTGCACCGGTTCTCCGCCGAGATTTCGATGGGCATCCAGCACAAGATCGGCGCGGACATCATGTTCGCGTTCGACGAGCTGACCACGCTCATGAACACGCGCCGATATCAGGAGCAGTCGGTCGAGCGCACGTACCGCTGGGCGCAGCGCTGCGTCGCAGAGCACGAGCGGCTGACTGCAGAACGTCTCGGCAAACCGTATCAGGCGCTGTACGGCGTGGTGCAGGGCGCGAACTACGAAGACCTGCGCCGACATGCGGCCGAGCAGATCGCCTCGCTGGACTTCGACGGCGTGGGCATCGGCGGCGCGATCGAGAAGCGCATCATCGGCGACACGTGCGCGTGGATCTGCGACGCGATGCCGGAAAGCCGCCCGCGCCACGTGCTCGGCATCGCCGCGGTGGACGACATCTTCGCGTGCGTGGAGAACGGCGGCGACACGTTCGATTGCGTGGCGCCGGCCCGCTGCGGACGCAACGGCGCGATCTTCACGCGCGACGGGCGATACAACGTCAAGCGCGCCGAATTCAAATTCGATTTCGGCCCGCTCGAGGAGGGCTGCGACTGCTACACCTGCACGCATTACTCGAAGGCGTACGTCGATCATCTGCTGCGCGCCCGCGAGTTCAACGGGTTCACGCTGGCGACGATCCACAACGAGCATTTCTTCATCAAGCTGCTCGACGACATCCGCGCGTCGATCGACGGCGGTTATTTCGACGAGTTCCGCGACGAAACGCTCGCCCGCTTCTACGCGCACGGCTCGCGCGGCTGAGATCGCGCGGCTGAGATCGCACGACCGCCGCAGCACGCGACGGTCCCGCGACCGATGGTGATCGGGATCGTCGCGCAGCTAGTCCCGCGCGGCAGTCCGCAAGATGCTGCCGTGCGGGACTACGGATAGGACCGCGACGGAACCGTAGTCACGGAATCACCGGACGCGTTACAGACAGGCGATGTTGCTGTCGGTGCGCGATTCCGTGCCGCCGACCAGCGAGCGGCCGCCCCAGCCTGAGCCGGCCGCGTCGCCCGCTGCACGGTCCGCCGTGCCGTCCCAGTCGCCGACGCGCATGATCATCTGCCCGCGGCCGAAATCGGCCGTTTCGAGGCTCATGCTCATCTCGTGCCCGCGCCGTGCCAGCTCCCGCGCGATCGCGGCGTCGAACCGCGTCTCCACGCGCGTCGCGTTGCCGCGATCCCACCGCCAGCGCGGCGCGTCGAGCGCCTGCTGCGGGTCCATGCCGAAGTCGATCGCGTTCATCGCAACCTGCACGTGACCCTGCGGTTGCATGTACGCGCCCATCACGCCGAACGGTCCGACCGGCCGGCCGTCGCGCATCAGGAATCCCGGAATGATCGTGTGATACGTGCGCTTGCCCGGCTTGAGAGCGTTCGCAAGCGACGGGTCGAGCGCAAAGTCAGCGCCGCGGTTCTGCACCGCTATGCCGGTGCCGGGCACGACGATCCCCGACCCGAATCCCATGTAGTTCGACTGGATGTACGAGACCATGTTGCCTTCGCAGTCCGCGCAGCACAGGTACACGGTGCCGGACGTCGACGGCGTGCGCGTCGTGCGCACCTGAGCCGTCTCGCCGATCAACCGCGCCTTCTCCTCGCCGTATTCGGGCGCAAGATAACGCGCGTAGTCAACGCTCGTGTCGTCCGGATCGGTGACCACGTCGAACGCGTCCGCGAACGCGAGCTTGATCGCCTCGATCTGCCGGTGGTACGTGAGCGCGCGGTCCGTGCCGGCGATGTCGAAGTTGCGCAGGATGTTGAGCGCCATGAGCGCGACGATGCCTTGCCCGTTCGGCGGAATCTCGCACACCTGCCAGCCGTCGCGGTAGTCGAGCCGCATCGGGTCGACCCAGCGCGGGGCGT
Organism: Bifidobacterium miconis; assembly: GCF_019331735.1. GTDB lineage: Bacteria > Actinomycetota > Actinomycetes > Actinomycetales > Bifidobacteriaceae > Bifidobacterium > Bifidobacterium miconis. The sequence continues at coordinate 5,418 of NZ_JAHBBH010000046.1, read as the reverse complement.
ACGCGGCCAGATCGTCGTAGCGCAGGTAGCCGCCGGACGCACGGCTCGCCGCGTCAATCGCGCGCGCCAGATCGCCTTCGTAGAACGAGCGCGCGTTCGTCGCGCCGATCTCGGCCAGCGAGTCGGCGTGATCCGGCAGCGTGACGACGTCGCCCGCGCGCGGCGTGCGCCGATCGTCGCCTCGTGTAAACGTGCTGAACCAGTCGTCGAACCGACCGCCAACGTTCTCCCGACGATACGCGTCGGCCGAACGTTTCCACCAGTACGCGAGGTTCGGGTTTGCGGCGTAGCCGTTGCGCGCGTAGTCGACGGCCGGCGCAAGATCGTCGGACAGCGTGAGCCGGCCGTTGCGCGCGTTGAGCGCGGCCCACGCGGCGGGCGCGCCCGGCACGGTGACCGGGGTCCAACCGAAGCGCGGCATGCGGCCGCCCGCGGTTGCGTTGCCGTCCGCGAACACCCGGTCGATGGAGATACCCTGCGGTGCCGGGCCGCTTGAGTTGAGACCGATCAGACGCTGTTCGCGAGCGCTCCACGCGATGCAGAACGCGTCCGATCCGAGGCCGTTGGACGTGGGTTCGACGACGGTGAGCGCGGCAGCGGCGGCGACCGCGGCGTCGAACGCGTTGCCGCCTTTGAGGATGGCCTGCAGGCCGGCGGCCGACGCCTGCGGTTCGGAGCAGTTGACCATGGCCCGGTTCGCGTAGATGGGGTAGCGCTGTGACGGATACCGCTGGGCGAGCGGGTCGAAATGCACGGTTGTCATGCGTCCATTATCGCGCCGATGCCGCGCGTATCGCGTCGATGCCGGCACGCGCCTCGCCCGCGACGGCATCCTGCTGAGCACCCTCTCCTCCCCCGTGTTCATCTTCGTCATCGCCGCGCTGCTGGGATGAACGGCTCTGCGCCCGAACCCCCGGACGCGGGCTTGAGCGAAAAACAGAAAATCCCGGAAGGTTGGAATTCCAACCTTCCGGGATTTTGTTCTGCGTGCGAGTGGGGGGAGTTGAACCCCCACGAGCATACACTCACTGCCACCTGAAGACAGCGCGTCTACCATTCCGCCACACTCGCAGACAATCGACTAAGATACACCCACATCGCCGTCCGCGCAATCCTCGGCGTGTCGCGCCATTTTGCAACGAAAATCGCGCCCACCGCGCCAATATACAAAGCCGATGCGCAAAGCAGATGCGCGCATTATCGCCGTACCGCAACGCAGTCGATCCGGCAACGCAGCCGGCCCAGCGAGTGCAGCCGCATGACCGCCATCACAACGACACGATATCCGCACCGAACGGCCACAGCGCGAGTTTGGCCATCTTGAACGACTGGATGCCGAACGGAATGCCGATGATCGTCAGGCAGTTGAGCAGACCGGCGCCCACATACCCGAGCGCCATCCACACGCCGACGACCACCACCCACACGATGTTCGCCAACGTGGAGCCGACGCCGCCCCGGTACACCACGGTCTTGCCGAACGGAGTGAGCGTGAGCTCGGCCATTTTGAACGCCTGGATGCCCAGCGGAATGCCGATGATGCTCACGCACAGCACCAGCCCGACGATCGCCCATCCCAGCGACAGGAACAATCCGCCAAGAATCAGCCACAGAATATTGCCTAAAAGTCTCATGTCTTCATACTGCCATGCCACCGCAGGCGCAACGGTCAGGGGAACCACTGATTTTCCCCTGAGTCAAGAAGGATCCGGCGATGCCGAACGCATCGGTTCCACCAATGGAGCCCCCATCAAGAAAGGGCCGGCAGCACGCATCGCATCCCAGACCTCCACCCCCGGTTAATTCGTTATGCTATCGTTTGCATCAGCGGTGCCCATACGCGTCCATCCCGCACGGCCCGACGCGCCCCGGCACACAGCGGACGGAAGGAGTCTCCAATGACGGCGAACAACGCACGCGACGACTGGTGGAAGCAGGCGGTCGTCTACCAGATCTATCCGCGCAGCTTCAAGGACGTGAACGGCGACGGCCTCGGCGACATCGCCGGCGTCACCGAGAAAATGCCGTATCTCAAGGCGCTCGGCGTCGACGCGATCTGGCTGAGCCCGTTCTATCCGTCCGATCTGGCCGACGGCGGCTACGACGTGATCGACTATCGCAACGTCGACCCGCGTCTCGGCACGATGGACGACTTCGACCGGATGGCCGCGGCCGCGCGCGAGGCCGGCATCAAAATCATCGTCGACATCGTGCCGAACCATACGTCGAACAAGCACGCGCTGTTCCAAGCCGCCCTCGCCGCCGCGCCCGGCTCCCCCGAACGCGACCGCTACATCTTCCGCGAGGGCCGCGGCGAGCACGGGGAACTGCCGCCGAACGACTGGCAGGCCATGTTCGGCGGCCCCGCGTGGGAGCGCGTGCCGGACGGCCAGTGGTACCTGCACATCTTCACCAAGGAGCAGCCGGACGTCAACTGGAACAATCCGGACATCCACGCGGAGTTCATCAAAACGCTGCGCTTCTGGTCCGACCACGGCGCGGACGGTTTCCGCATCGACGTGGCGCACGGCCTCGCCAAGGATCTCGACAGCGTTCCGCTCGCCGACCAGCCGGCCGACAGCATCCAGCAGGGCCTGTGCCACGATGGCACGAGCCCGCTGTGGGACCGCCCGGAGGTGCACGACATCTACCGCGAGTGGCGCAAGGTGTTCAACGAGTACGATCCGCCGCGTTTCGCGGTCGGCGAGGCATGGGTGGTGCCCGAGCACCAGCATTTGTACGCGAGCACCGACGAGCTCGGTCAGGTGTTCAATTTCGAGTTCGCGAAGGCGAACTGGGATGCGTCCGAGATGCGCGCGGCGATCGCGGAAGGCCTTGATGCGGCGGCCGAGACGGGTGATTCGACGACCACGTGGGTGATGAACAACCATGATGTGCCGCGCAGTCCGTCGCGCTACGGCCTGCCGCAGGTGACGCGCGCGCCGTATCACCAACTGGCGCACGATTGGCTGTTGCGTAACGGCGGCACGTACGAGGAGGACCGCGAGCTGGGCGCGCGTCGCGCCCGTGCCGCGGTGCTCATGGAAATGGGCCTGCCGGGTTCGGTGTACGTGTATCAGGGCGAGGAACTGGGTCTGCCGGAGGTCGCGGACATCCCGTGGAACCGTCTCGAAGATCCGACGCCGTTCAACACGCTGCGCAATTTCACCGACAAGGGCCGCGACGGCTGCCGCGTGCCGCTGCCGTGGGATTCGACGGACGTGCCGGCCGTGGCGAACTGGTCGCCCGCACCGGAGGCCGGGCACGCGTTCGGCACGGGCGCCTCGTTCGGCTTCTCGCCGGCCACGTGTCCGGACGGATCGCATGCGGCCGATCCGCACCTGCCGCAGCCGCTGTGGTACAAGGAGTACGCCGCGGACGCCGAGGAACGCGACCCCGAGTCGATGCTGCATCTGTACCGTCGCGTATTGTCGCTGCGCGCCGGATTGCTGACGGCCACGGGTGACACGTCGACGTTCGATTGGCTGGATTTGGGCGACGACGTGATCGCCTACCGCCGTCCGAGCACGGACGATGACGGGCGCGCGTTCGTATCCGTCACGAATTTCAGCGCGGACGCGATCGCGTTGCCTGCCGGCGAGCCGGTGCTGGCGTCGGTGCCGCTGGTCGACGGCCTGCTGCCGCAGGACGCGTCCGTCTGGCTGCTGCAGTGACCGCGATTCGGCACATACGTCAGCAGTTCCAGCGTTCGATCACGCGATCGCCCTTGTAGACGGACAGGATCGAATAGTGCGCGGTGTCAAGCCGCAGCAGACGCGCGAACTGGGGCTCCACACCGAGCCAACGGGACGTCAGGATGCGCAGGACGTGCGCGTGCGCGACGAACAGCACGTTGCGGCCGTCTTCCATCAGCGGCAGCGCCTGATCGATGGCCAGCTGCACACGCTCATACACGTCCTGCAGCGATTCCCCGGCTCCGTTGTGCACGGTGATCCGCTCGCCGTTCGGCAGCGTCTCCTCCCATTCGCCTTCCATGGACGGGTCGAGCGCGTCCGGGCCGTCGCGCCACACGTCCCACGATCCGCCGTGCATCTGCGCCACGGTCTGTCTGGTACGGCCTTCCGCGCGACCGTAATCCCATTCGGCCAGCGCGGGCAGCGTGTGCGGATGGAATCCGGCGATGCGGGCGGTTTGCTGCGCACGTTTGAGCGGGCTGGCGAACATGCAATCGTCGTCAAACCCTTCCGGGAATAGGCTGCGAATGCGTTTGCCGGCGTCCAGCGCCTGTTCTTCTCCCGCTGCCGTCAGAGGAATGTCGGTGCGTCCCGTGTGCTGTCCCGAAACGCTCCACGCGGTCTCTCCGTGCCGCAGCAGTACTAATCGTCCGGTTGCGGCCGCCTTGCCACTGTTCGTTTGACTCATATGGCCCACTCTACTCACGCCGTCCGGTTTTCGCATCGGTTTGCCTTGTTTTTGCGGCGGGTTCCGCGGGGCCTGCGTCGCTACCTCGCCAAATAATGTTGAGCATGACCGATGTCCAGGCAGAGTCGAGCGCCGATCAGATCATCGCCGTGTTCGACCAGATCAATGAAAAGGTGGATGCCATGCGCGCGAAGCGGATCAACGATCCCGACTCCCTTGGCGACAAGTTCCTGAAGTTCGCTCTGCCGTCCGTCGCCGGCTTCATCGCCGGCAAATTGTTCACGTTGGCGTGGAACCATAGTCTGGGCCGCAATCGCAAGGCCGCGGCGCCGACCGGGGCCGCCGACGCCGGTTCGCTTGGAGACGGCGTGGTCGACGAGAAGGAAAGCCTGATGATGAGCGTGCTGTTTTCCGCGCTGTCGTCGGCGGTCGGTGCTGCCGTATCGCAGTTGTCCGATCGCGGATCGCAGGCGATCGTCGATCGTCGTCACCGTCGCAGGAACCGCTGACGCTCGTTTCAGCGACGACTGACGGTTGTTTACGGCAGGATGCACCGGATTCATGCGGACGCGAGGGGGCTATCGGCGACGCGGCTTGTAGCCTTTCTTGCGTGAGTGCGGCTTAAGCTGCTGGTTCAGCGGCACCGCACGATAACTGTCACGCGGATCGCGATGCGTCAGATGCCATGAACCGCAGTATTCGCAACGATATACCCATAGTTCGGCGCCGCGCTCGCGCAGGCTCTGGTCGGCGGCCTGCTGCGCCTGCGCCCTGTCGTGATACATGATTTTGTTGGATTCGGTGCAACGCTTGGGGACGAAGTAGTGCATGGTGTAATCGTAATGCAAACGTATTGAATTGACGCGGATGCGGTGACAGACCGCGAGGTGGATGCGGTTTGACGATGCTGGTGGATATGGGAGGGGCCCCGGGAGCGTGTGCTCGACCGGGGCCTCTTGTCAAGTTGGATGCGGCGGTGTGCTACTCTCCCACACTCTATCGGGTGCAGTACCATTGCCGTGCCAGGCCTTAGCT
>NZ_JAHBBH010000045.1 GCF_019331735.1 Bifidobacterium miconis | reverse complement strand
GTTCAGAAGCGCCTGGCGGGCATGTGAGCGTGTCGGCGTGGTCTTGGGATCGCACTGTCGCGCGACAGCGCGATTCCGAGACCGCGCGGACGCACCCGCAACACGCCCCATACACGGCAAAACGAAAAGAACCGAAATGGTCTTACTTGGGCCAGCCCTTGGGCGTGTGCTCGAGCGACCACAGGCCAAGCCGGTGGGAGAAGCTGCGCTCCCACTTGGCCTCGAGCTCCTCGGCGGTGAGACGGTTCTCGGCCTTCTTGAGACGGTTCATGGCATTGGTGTGTGTGTCGTCGAGCAGCCATTTGCGGATGCAGAAGTTCCACACCATCACCACCGCGGTGGCGACGAGCTTGCCGATGTTGGTGCGCAGCAGGTATTCCGTATGCTGCGACCAGTAGGCGTCGTGGTTCATGCCGTACGTGGAGATCCAGATGATCGCGTCGTTCATGAACAGGCCGACCACGGCCGCGCCCACGAAGATGAGGATCTCCATCCAGCGGGCCATGTCGGGACGGTGCTTGAACACGAACTTCATGCTCGCCAGATAGTTGAACACCAGCGAGATCAGGAAGGAGATGGTGGCGGCCAGCACGTTGTGCATGTGGAACACGCCGACCAGCAGGTTGAGGATGCCCCAGTCGATCACGAAGGCGATGACGCCCACGATGCCGAACTTCATCAGCTGCGCTATCAGTTTCTTCACGGGGAACCATTTAACACGTTGCGTTTGACCCATGCGGATTAGGATGGAAGGCGACGATTGTCGATCCTGTTCCGATCAAGGAGGAATCATGCCCGTCATTCACACCCACGTTTCCGTCAAGACCACGCCCGAGCAGCGCGAGGCGCTCAAGGCCGCGTACGGCAAGGCGATCACCGCCGTGCCCGGCAAGTCCGAAGGCTGGCTGATGTGCCCGTTCGAGGACGAGATGCCGATCTACTTCGGCGGTTCCGACGACCAGCCGGCCGCGTACGTGGAGGTCAACGTGTTCGGCCGTTCCGTGCCGGGTTCCGCGTGGGAGAAGCTCACCGAGTCGATCATGGCCGCGCTCAACTCCACGCTCGGCATTCCCGAGGACCGCACGTACATCCGCTACACCGCCACCACCGACTGGGGCTGGAACGGCGGCAATTTCTAGTTGCCACTTATAAAAGCCACCTATAAAAAAACTGGAGGAGCAACCACCGCAGGCCTACACAGAGTAGGTAGGCCACGGGTCGTACGCTCCCCCAGTCAGCTTCGCTGACAGCCCCCTCAGCCGAGGGGGCCGAGGCTGCCGCCAGCTTTACGACGCACTTTCCTCGCCGCCAATCAGACGATCTTCGGCATCGGGGTGGTCAGGGACGTGGTCAGGTTCACGTGGACCAGACCGGCGCCCGCATGCACTTCGACCTTCTTGAGCGTCACGGTGCGCTCGGCCTCCGGCGCGCGGTCGTTGTCGGTCATCGTGGCCGGCGACTTGACCGCGACCAGCGCGAGATCGTCGAGCGACAGGCCGGCGTCCTTGCACAGTTCCGCAGCCTCGGCGAGCGAGTCGAGGAAGCCGTCCTTGAGCACCACGCGGTCGGCCGGCACGCCGTACGCGTTCTCGGCGACCCACTTGACGTTGTCGATCAGCGGCATGCCCTTGTGGCTGTCGCGCGCGGCCGGAGCGGCGGCGTTCGCGAGCACGTCGACGAACGCGTCGATCTGGTCGGCGAGACCCTCGCCGCCGTCGCGGTACAGGTTGCCGACGATCGGATCGCGGAAGCCCAGCTTGGCCGCGGTCTCACGCAGGGACGGCACCTGATCGTCCTCGCCCTCCCACAGGTTGATGAGCGGGAACGCCGGAATGTCGAGCTTTTCGAGACGATCGACGTGGAACGGGTAGCGCCACGCAAGTTCCGGATCATCACGCCACGTCGAAGCGCGGGTCACGACGACCGCGGCCGACGGCCACTGCGCGCCGTACTCGCGGCAGGCGATGTCGAGCCACTTCTGCGCGCCCGCGTCGGTGCCGTAGCCGGCCTCAACGATGACGACGTCGTGCAGCGCGCACGCCATCTCCACGGAAACGAGCGTCGGGATGCCGATGGACACGTTCGCGAACGGGCCGCCGTGCACATACACCGGGGAGCCGTTCACGGTCTCGGTCAGGGCCGGCTTGACCGCGTCGGCGAGCATGTCGGTAATGCGCCACAGGTCGATGAACTCGCCGAACTGGACGGGCTTGCCGTCCTTCGTGCCGGCGATCATCGCGGCGACGCGCTTGCCGAGCTCGTCCATCGAGCGCGACAGCACGACGATCTGCATGAGCTCGGAGGTCGGCGTGAGCACGACCTTCTCGGCCACGTTGTTCTTGCCGGCGTCCACGGTGATGGAGCGCAGCGAGCGCGACGGGACTTCGGAGACGCGAGGCACGAGCACGGTGTCGAGCTTGCCCTCGTCGATCGCCTTCTCGGCGAAGGAGACGAGCAGGTTCTGCGCGGCCGCGATGGCGGCCATTTCGCCGCACAGGCCCCAGTCGATGAGCTCCGGGTGGGTCAGCGACGCCTTGCCGCCGCCGGACGCGCCGCCCTTCGAGCCGGCCGCGGTGATGCCCATGCTCGGCTGGCGCAGCACGGCGGTCGCGTCGATGCCGCGGGCGCGCAGCGCGTCGATGAGGGCGATGGTCGTGGTGGTCTTGCCCTCGCCGCGGGACGCCTTGAGCGGCGTGTCGGCGGTGACGAGCACGACCTTGCCGTGCTTGCGCGGCGCGTTCGGGTTGGACTTGAGGTAGTCCATGTAGCCGAACGCGTCGATCTTCTTGACCAGGCCGTACTGGCTGGTGAAATCCTCGATGGTGGTCATTGACGGGAATCCTTTCTCACCTACTGGGTCCCCATTTGTCAGGGGAAATGGGCTCGCGCAGCGAGATTAAGAGATAATCAGAAAATTATAGGTCTCACCTTCTGACTACCCCTCAGTCAGCTGCGCTGACAGCTCCCCTGACAAGGGGAGCCGAGAGTTATAGGGCAATCTAGAAATCGGACAGGTGGAAGCCGTTCTTCATCTTCATGCTCACCGTGTAGAGCACGGAGTCGAGCAGCTGGTCGGTTTCGTCCTTGAGCACGTCGGCCATGCGCTGGTTGGCGGCGGCCAGCGTCTCGCGCACGGCGGCGTTGCGGGTCGCCTCGACGATCTCGTCCGGTTCCATCGGCTGCACGTCGCGCTCGTCGTCGCCGTCGAAATCGTCGAAGTCGAGTTCGTCGACGGCCTCGGCCGCGGCGTTCTCGGCCTCGTCCTCGGCGATGTCCTCCGCGGACTCCGGCCACACGCCGTCGATCGCGTTGATCGCGGCGTCCGTGTCGGCGACCAGACGGTGGCCGAACGCGCCGGTCTTCTGCTGGTAGCGGTCCACGGCGTTCGACGTGTCGCCGAACGCGGCGTCGCACAGCGCGGCGATGACGCGGTTCTCCCAGTAGAAGTTCTCGGTCGTCACGCGCGTGGTCGTGTCCTCGAGATACTTCGGGGTCGCGTCGACGTTCGGATAGAACGGCACGAGCGTGTTGAACGGGTTGGAGCCGTAGGCGATCCACTGGATCGCGCGGTCGGACTGCGGACGGTACGGGCGGATCTGCATGACCGACAGCTGGCTCTGGCGGTTGATGCCGATCGGACGGTACATGTGCTTGGTGTGTTCGTCGCCGAGCTTGCCGTACGGATCGTACGGGGTGCCCTGATAGTGGTTCGACAGGACCCACTTGATATCCTCGATCGTCACCTTGCGCTCGGGCTGGCGGGCCCACGGGATGTCGTTGGATTCCGGCTTGTGGTCGGCGTCCGGGCCGTCCCAGACCTCGTCGTACGGGTTGAGGAAGCGCTGCATGGCCCACGCGCGCGGCGTGTTGTACACGTGGTCCTGATCGGAGTGCGAGCCGAACGCGTCGCGCGGGTTGAACGGCGTGGTCGACTCGACCGACAGGTCGAGATGGTTGTCGGAGATGAACTCGGCCAGATCGGCGGAGCACATGTGGTTCTCCTGCTCGCCGAGCGCGTCGTCGAGATCGAATTCGTCGATGCCGAGCTGGTTCGGCATGGTCACGTACGCCTCGTCCGGCACGCGCTTGGCGATCCAGTGATGGCCGCCGACGGTTTCCATCCACCAGATTTCGTCCGCGTCGGAGAACGCGGTGCCGTTCATCTCGTACGTGCCGTACTGCTCGAGCAGGGCGCCAAGACGCTGCACGCCCTCGCGCGCGGTCTTGACGTACGGCAGGACGAGCGTGACGAAGTCCTCCTCGCCGATGCCGCCGGGGACTTCCGGCTCGTAGCCGGGCTCGCCTTCCTTGCCGCGCGCGGGCTTGCGCACGACGAACGGGTCGGCGCCGAGCACACGCTCGTTCGTGGTGAGCGTTTCGGTGGCGCTCATCGCCACGTTCGCCTCGTTCACGCCGGCCTCGCCCCAAATGCCGTCCTTGAGATCCGCGTTCGGCACGGCCGTGTACTGCAGCGGCTCCTCGTCGCTCAGATCGACTTCGACATGGGAGATGACGCTGCGGTAGTGCTTCGGCTGTTCCTCCGGCTTGACGACGACGAAGCGCTTCGGGCAGAACTCGCCGTTCGAGCTGTCCTCGTTGCGGGCGATGATCGTCGAGCCGTCGTAGCTCGCGTCCTTGCCGACCAGAATTGTGGTGCAGGCCATAGTTGCTGTTGCTTCCTTTCTCAGAGAATCACGCTTTGCCGGTAACGAAGATACCGCCCTGATCGGGCGTTTCGTCGCAATTTCTCAGAGCATGAAGCAGCTCGTTGAGCCAGAAGCCCTGATTGAGGCCGGGAAGCGGCTCTTTGGTGGCCCACACGTGCAGGTAGTAGTCGTGGTCCTTGTCCGGAGGCTGAGGACCGTTGTATCGCATGGTGATCGCCGGGTCGTTGTCGCGGCCGACGAACTTGGATGCGGAGGAGTTGCGGCCCTGCACGGCCTCGGGGATCATGGCCGGCAGCTGGCGGGAGAAGTCCGGCGGGATGGACAGCGCGTGCGAGTCGTTGAAGTCGTACATGAGCGCGTCGATGGGTAGGTTCGCGACCGTCCAGTGGATCCATTCGAATCCGCACACGGGAATCGAGTCCGGGTCGGTGAACGCCCAGTGCAGGTAACGGGCCTCCGGCTCGATCTGGTCGATGTAGAACGGGAAGGAGATGATGGGCACTCCGGCGTTGCGGTAGGGTGCCGCCGCGGCCTTGGCGAAGTCGTCGGGAACAACCGTGAAATCAGCGGAAATCTTCATGTGCCCAGTGTACGCACCGATGTGTAACGGACGGAATCGGGCCGCGTAGTTGCCATGCGACGGCCGGCCGCGGATCAAACAATGACTGGCGGAAACGTCTCGCCGACAGCATCCTCAGAGAGTTATTTCCGCCACTCCAATCATCGCGTGGCAGAAAACGCTCACTGGCGGACTGCCGACAGAGTTATTTCCGCCACGAGGACGCTCCGCGCACAACGAAACGGGACCGGCCGCTGGTGCGGTCGATCCCGTTTGGCTAGGCGTCGCGCGTCGCGCGACGGCCGGAAGCAATCAGATCACTTGGCCGGCTTGTAGAAGTCGCCGTTGAGGGCCTTGGCAGCCTTCTCCTTGGCTTCCTCGAAAGTGACGCTGGCGAGCTCGGCGCGCACGTCGTCGAGGGCGACCGGGGTCATGGACAGCGAGTTGACGCCGAGGCCGACGAGCACGACGGCCAGATCCGGATCGGCCGCGGCCTCGCCGCACACGCCCACCGGCATGCCGTACTTGTTGCCGGCGTCGGCGATGAGCTTGATCATGCGCAGCACCGCCGGGTGCCAGGCGGTCTGGTAGTTGGCGACGGAGCCGAGCGTACGGTCGGCGGCCATGGTGTACTGAGTCAGATCGTTGGTGCCGATGGAGACGAAGTCGGCGACCTGCGCGACCTTGTCGGCCATGAGGGCGATGGACGGAACCTCGGCCATCACGCCGACCTTCTTCAGGCCGAAGCTCTTGCCGAGCTTGACGAAGTAATCGGCCTCGTACTCGTCGGCGACCATCGGGGCCATGACCCACAGGTCGGCGTCGGTCTGGGCGTCGGCGGCGGCGAGCGCCTTGAGCTGGCCTTCGAGCACGTTCATGTGCTCGCGCAGGGTGCGCAGGCCACGCAGGCCGAGGGCCGGGTTCGGCTCGTCCTCCGGGGTCAGGAACGGCAGCGGCTTATCCGCGCCGGCGTCCAGCATGCGGATGACGACCTTCTTGCCCGGGAAGCGGGAGAGCAGCTCGGCATACGCCTTGGTCTGGTCCTCGACGCTCGGCGGCTCGGAGTTGCCGATGAACAGGAACTCGGAACGGAACAGGCCCACGCCCTCGGCGCCGTACTCGAGCGCCGGGTCGGCGTCCTTCGGCTTGCCGACGTTGGCCAGCAGCGGCACGTGGTGGCCGTCCTTGGTGGCGCCCGGGTTGCCGCGCAGCTCCTTGGCGGCGGCGGCCTTGGCCTTGGCGTGCTCGGCCGCCTCGATCTGCTCGGCGGTCGGCTCGGTGGTGATGGTGCCGGCGGCGGCGTTGACGATCACCTGCTCGCCGTCCTTGAGATCGGCGGCCTCGGCGGCGGAGACGACGGCGACGATGCCGCGGGCGCGCGCAAGGATGGCGGTGTGGGAGGTCGGGCCGCCCTGCGAGGTGACGATGGCCAGCGTCTTGTCCATGTCGAGCGCGGCGGTGTCGGCGGGGGACAGATCCTCGGCGACGAGCACGAACGGGGTTTCGGAGAACGGCACGCCCGGGGCCGGCACGCCGAGCAGGTCGGCGATGACGCGCTGGCCGACGTCGTGCAGGTCGGCCGCACGCTCGGCCTGATAGCCGCCGATGGCCTTGAACATGGCTTCGACCGCGCCGAAGCCGTCGAGCACGGCGCGCTCGGCGGTCTTGCCCTCGTTGATGAACGTCTTGATGCCCTCGGCCAGCGACGGGTCGGAGGCGAACATGGAAATGGCCTGCAGGATCAGGGCGGCCTGCTTGGCGCCTTCGTCGCCGTTGGCGGCCTCTTCGGCGCGGCGGGCCAGGTCGGCGTTCACGACGGCCAGCGACTTGGTGACGCGCTCGATCTCGGATTCGGCGGAGATGTCCGCGGAACGCGGCGCATCGGACGGCTCGGCCAGCGGGGCGGCCATACGAATGACGGGGCCGACGGCGATTCCGCGACCAATGCCAACACCCTTGATTTCCATGTGATCTCCTTTGTTCGTGGTCTGGTTGTCTGTGGTTATAAGCCTTCGGGTGGGCCTCGCGCGAGCGAACGCCCACCTGCGATCACCGACGTCCTCGCCGGTAAATCTTTTTCAAACGTCTGCTAGTATACGCCGACCAAACAGCGACACGCCAACAGTAAACGTTTTCAGAAATACGGCCGCAACACGTGCTATACTCCTCAATCAGCAGCCATCGCGGCCGCGCTGAAACAGCCAAGTACCTTCGAGTACATCGACGCAAAGGAGTGTCCTTATGGTTACCCGCACCATCACCATCAACGACCCCGTCGGCATCCACGCCCGTCCGGCCGCGCAGTTCGCCCAGGCCGTCACCGCCTCCGGCTGCACCGTCACCATCGCCAAGCAGGGCGGCAACCCGGTTCCGGCCGGCTCCATCCTGTCCGTCATGGGCCTCGGCATCAAGCAGGGCGACGCGGTTGAGATCAACGTCGAAGGCGACAACGCCGAAGCCGTGGCCGACAACCTGACCAACATCCTCGTCGCGGCCGAGTAACACCTCGCTTTTTCTCTCTTCCTATCCTTGAAACGGCCGCCCGCGGTATCCGGGCGGCCGTATTCTTTTCTCCGGACGTTTCACAGGCGACACATCAGGGAGGCAGCAGCATGTCGACGGCCAGCACGACTCCGACCGGCACCACCGGCGCGCAGTCCGGCTCCTCCGCATCGATCACCAACGTCGCGGCCCTCGCCAACGTCTCCACGGCCACCGTCTCGCGCGTGCTGTCCGGCAAACGAGCCAAGGACGACGACATCGCCCGCCGCGTGCGCGCCGCCGCCGAGGAACTCAACTATTCCGTCAACTACGCGGCCAGCGCGCTGCGTTCCGACGTGACGAACACGATCGGCCTGATCATCCCGTCCGCGACCGACCCGCTCAGCGCGCAGCTGCTCGACGAGCTCGAGCCGCTCACCGACGTCAACTCGCAGCAGCTCCTGCTCGGCATAGGCGCCACGCAGGAAAAACAGGAGGAGCGCATCGAATCGCTGATCGCGCGCAACGTCGACGGGCTCGTCATCGTCACCGCTCCCGGCGCGGAGCTCGCGGCCACGCTGGAACGCTACGCGCGGCAGATTCCGATCGTGCAGGTCGGCGGCCGGCAGCGCTCATTCCGCACGTCGATGGTGAGCATCGACGACAATGCGGCGATGGAAATGAGCGTGCGTCATCTTGCCGAGTCCGGCGTGCGATCGGTGGCATATCTCGCGAACCACGACATGTCGTTCGAATCGGCCGAACTGTTCGCCATGTTCCATACGCAGGTGCGATCGTATGCGCTGTATACGGACCGCGCGTGGAACCAGTTCGGCGAAAAGACCGTGCAGCGAGGCTTCCACTGCACGATGCGGCTGTTCGGCGACGCGCTCGACCGCTCCGGCCGCGACGACACGTATCGGCTGCGCCCGGAAGCGCTGATCTGCTGCGACGACACGGTCGCGTTCGGCGCGATGGTCGCGCTCGACGCGCTCGGGCTCGCCGTGCCCGGCGACGTGCGCATCATCGGCTACGGCGACTCTCCGCTCGCGTTGACGACCATGCCGCCGCTGACGTCCGTCCGGCCGCCGGTCGGGCAGATCGTCGCCGAAGCGTTGCGGCTGATCGCCGCCGGACCGACCTCCCCCGCGCACATCACGCTGCCGCCGCAGCTCGTCGCGCGCGGGTCGACCGGCGACTGACCCGGCCGCCGAAACAGACGACGGCACGGCCGCCAATCGGTCCGATCGGCGCATCAGATCAGGCCATCGGACCATCAAACCATCAAAAACAGCCCGTCAGATCAGCCCAAGCCGCGTGAACGCGTCGAGCAGCCCGCCCTGATCCACGTCGCCGGTCACGAAATCGGCGACCTCCTTCACGGAATCGGTGCCGTTGCCCATCGCCACGGCCACACCGGCCACCATGAGCATCGGCAGGTCGTTGTCGCTGTCGCCGACGGCGATCGTGTCGGTTTCGCTCACGCCCAGCGTTTCGGCGACGCCGTGCAACGCCGAACCCTTGGTGATGCCGGGGATCATCACCTCGCCGTTGACCTTGGCGAACATGCCCATCGAACCGTTGATCACGGTCAGATAGTCGCCGATCGCCTCGCGCACGTCATCGACGCCGAGATTCGACCATGGCGGCACCATGAACGTGCCCTTGCTGGCCGGCACCAGCTCGCCGATCGGCTTGCCGAGTGCGACCGCGCGATCGCGCATCCGATCGATGCCGTGCCAATACTCCAGCGTCGACTCCCGCGACGGCTTGGCGAACCGCTCGCGCATGTTCACCCGCGTCAGATAGCCGGACGTGGCCCACATGCCCTTGGACGACTGCCACACGTAGTCCACGCCGAGCCGCTCGAAGATCCGCGTCACGCGGGTGACGACCTCGGGATCCATGAACGTTTCGGACAGCACCTTGCCGCCGACCTCGACGCAGGCGCCCGCGGAGGAGATCACCCCGTCGAATCCGGGAGTGAGGATGTGGTCTTCGATCTCCGGTCTCGCACGGCCCGTGCAGATCATCACCAGATGGCCGTTCGCCTGCGCGGCGTGCACGGCGAGCACCGCGTCGGCGGGGATGCGGTGCGTGCGGCCGACCAGCGTGCCGTCGATGTCCAGCAGAATCAGTTTGCGCGACATGGCGTTGCGCTCCCTTCCGGGCCTGCGACCAGTGCCCGCGACAATTTCATGTGAATATACGACAAGGGTCGAGATGCATGCGTCATCCCGACCCTTGTCGTTATCGGTGTTCGACGGATCACAGATCCTCGCCGTTGCTGGCGATGACCTTGCGGTACCAGTTGAACGATTTCTTGCGGAACCGCTTGTACGTGCCGTTGCCGTAGTCATCGGCGTCGACGTAGATCATGCCGTAACGTTTCTTCATTTCGCCCGTGCCGAACGAGATCACGTCGATGCAGCCCCACACGGTGTATCCCATGACCTCCACGCCGTCGATCGCGATCGCCTTGCCGACCTGCTCAATGTGCGAGCGCAGGTAGTCGATGCGCGCGTCGTCAGCCACGTAGCCGTGGTCGTCGGGCGTCTCGTACATGCCGATGCCGTTCTCGACGATGAAGATCGGCTTGCGATAGCGCTCGTACAGCGTGCACAGCGTGTAGCGCAGGCCGACGGGGTCGATCTGCCAGCCCCAGTCCGTGGCAGCGATGTACGGGTTCTTCACCTGGCCGGGCAGGCCGTGGCCGTCCCAGTCCTTAACCGCTTCCGCGGAAACGGCGGCGGACATGTAGTAGCTGATCGAGATGAAGTCGACGATGCCGTGATTGATGATCTCGGCGTCGCCGGGCTCCATCTTGATGTCGAATCCGTCGCGCTCCCAGCGGTGCGTCAGATAGTGCGGGTATTCGCCGTAGCAGTACACGTCGCCGAACAGCAGACGGTCGCGCATCAGGACTTCGGCGTGCATCACGTCGTCCGGCTTGCAGGTTGCCGGGTAGATCGGCACCATGGCGAGCATGCAACCGATCTTGAAGTCCGGGTTGATCTCGTGGCCCTTGCGCACGACGAGCGCGCTGGCGACGAACTCGTTGTGGATGGCCTGCCAGACCTTCTGCTCGACCTCGTGCGGGGTGTCGTTCGGGTCCGGGATGATGCCGGAGTTGGTGTACGGGAAGATCTCGGTGTGCATTTCCATCTGGTTGTTGACCTCGTTGAAGGTCAGCCAGTACTTCACCAGATCCTTGTAGCGTTCCATCACCGTGGTGGCGAAGCGCACGAAGCAGTCGATCGCCTTGCGGTTGGTGAAACCGCCCTGCTTGGCGAGGGCCAGCGGCATTTCGAAGTGCGAGAGCGTGACCACCGGCTCCATGCCCTTGGCACGGTAGTCGCTGAACAGCTCTTCGTAGAACTTGAGGCCGGCCTCGTTCGGCTCGGCGTCGTCGCCGTTCGGGAAGATGCGTGACCACGAGATGGAGGTGCGGAAGCACTTGAAGCCCATCTCTTGGAAGAGCGCGTCGTCCTCGCGGAACGTGTGGTAGTAGTCGATGCCGCGCTGGTTCGGGTAGTTTCTGCCCGGCTCCACGCCGTCGGCGGTGATGACGCGCTTGACGCCGTGCGCGCCGCCGGTCAGCACGTCGCAGATGCTCGGCCCGCGGCCGTCGACGTTCCACGCGCCTTCCAGCTGGTGGGCGGCGACCGCGCCGCCCCAGAGGAATCCGTCGGGGAACTTCATGTCAGGCTTCCTGACCTTCGGTCTTGTCGTCGGACTCGGTCTTGCCGTCGAGGCGCTTGTACAGGTCGATCATCTCGACGACCATCGCGCGGAACACCTCCGCGGCCATCATCTGGTCCTCGACGTGCGTGAGCAGCAGGCCCATCGGGACCGGGTTGCCGGCCGCCTCGCGCTGGACGAGGCCGGAGTGCACGGCGTGGCCTTCGCGGTAGCTCTTGTCACCTTCGTCGAGGGACTCCTGGGCGCCTTCGAAGTCTCCCTCCTTGGCCTTGTTGAGGGCCTCCATGTAGTCGGACTTGGCGGTGCCGGCCGCGGTGATCAGCTGGAAGCAGGTGGTTTCCAGATCGAACTTCTCTTCGTCTGCCATTTCGTTACGCTTTCTGTCGGTTCGTTATCGGTTCGTGATTGCTTGTCGTTGCTTGTCGGATGCGGCGATCGATCACTTGCCGGCGAGCTTGAGCGCGAAGTCGAGCACCTTGTCGCCGCGGGCCATGCCGTAGTCCTGCGGGGCGATGACCTCGACCGGCTTGTTCGGGAACTCCTTCTGGATGTCCTTGAGCATGTAGCGCACCTGCGGGCCGAGCAGGATCACGTCGGCGTCCTGCGCGTTGGTTTCGAGGGTGGAGACCGGCATGGCGGAAATATCGAAGTTCTCGCCACGCTTGGCGGCCGCGTCCTGCATCTTCTTGACCAGGATGCTGGTGGACATGCCATCGGAGCAGCACAGTACGATCTTCATGATGATCTCCTTTGATTGTGATTGTTGAGTTGTTGAAGTCGGATAAGTGAATGGTTGTCAGGAACCGTTGCCGTTGCGGAAGCTGCGGGACGGTTCTGCGGACGGACATGCGGACCGCTTGGCGATCCGGGGCGTGCATGGGCGTACGTAGGGTGGCCGGTCGCGCCATCGGTCCGACGACAGATCGGTGGCACGGCCGGCCGGTTGTTTTCTCAGAGGAGGCGAGAAAAGGATGTGTATGTCGTTGTTCGGTTGTCAGGTTCTGGGCGATGGCGCCTATCACTCGGCGGAACCGGCTTCCTGCTCGAGGCAGATCTTGTCCTGCATCTTGACGAACGGCATGTAGATGAAGACGGCGATCACACCGATGATGACCTGCAGCAGGGCGGCCTTCCAGCCACCGAGGATGATGCCGGAGATGATCGGCGGCGTGGTCCACGGCACCTGCACGGCGCCGAACGGGGCGATGAAGCCGATGGAGATTGCGCCGTACATGATGACCATCGCGACGAGCGGGGTCAGGACGAACGGGATGAGCATGATCGGGTTGAACACGATCGGCAGGCCGAAGATGACCGGTTCGTTGATGCCGAAGATGCCCGGCACGATGGAGAGCTTGGAGACGGCGCGCAGCTGCTCGGACTTGGCGAAGATCAGGGCGGCGACCAAGAGGCCGACGGTCAGGCCGACGCCGGAGTACTTGCAGAAGCAGTCGATGACCTGCGGGGTCAGGTAGTGGTAGCCGTTGGCCTTGGTGTACGGGGCGACGCCGGCATCGAAGAGCTTCTGGTTGCTCAGGGTGTTGGCGAGCAGCAGCGGGGTGACCACGCCGGAGACGACGTTGGCGCCGTGGATGCCGCACCAGAACAGCAGGGACATGAGCACGATGATGATGATCGCGCCGCCCCAGGTGTCGGTGAGGGACTGCAGCGGGATCTGGAGGATCTTGAAGATGAGCTCGGTCAGAGACAGGCCGCCGAACACCTTGCACAGGTGGTACAGGATGGCGGAGCCGGTGACGACGAACAGGCCCGGGATCAGGGCGGAGAAGGCGTTGGTGACGCCCTGCGGCACGGCGTCGGGCATCTTGATCTTCAGGTCGTGCTTGATGCAGGCGGTGTAGACCCAGCCGACGAGCAGGCCCATGATGATGGCGGAGATGATGCCGTTGGAGCCGGTCCAGGTCTGGTTGAAGATGCCGGAGAGTTCGGCGGTCTTGTTGCCGAGGGCCTCGACGTTGTCCTTGGACAGGGTCATCGAGGACGGGGAGACGATGAAGAACGCGACCAGCGAAAGCAGGCCAGAGGAGATGCCATCGCACTTTTCGTTGCGGGCGTAGGCGTAGCCGATGCCGACCGCCACGATGATAGCCAGAATGTTGAACGTTGCCGTGGAAACCTGATTGAGGCCGACGTTCCACATGTCACCGAAAATACCGGCCATGAAATCGCTGTAGCCTTCGAACGGCAGGTTGGCGAGCAGCAGGAACAGCGAGCCGATCAGCGTGGCCGGCATCGTGAGGACGAAGCCGTCCTTCAATGCCACCAGCGCCTTGAGGCTGGCGAACTTCATGAAGCCATTCAGCATCGCATCGCCGATGGCTTGCATTTTTTCCTTCATCTTGTTGTCTTTCCCTTCCTTGGGATGTCGGGGCGGCTCAGCCCCTCATACCATGTGCAGTTATCAGTTATTCGTAACTTCTTGAGTTGTTCGAATAACTATGGCTTCATTATATACGCCGTTTTTACAGAACGTCAAATCTGCGAAAACATGCGATTTTTACAGCAAAAAGCGTTGGAAATACTGGGGTTTATCGCAACCATTGCGCCACTTCGACACGCGGCGGTCAAAAAGTTATTCGAATAATTTATTGACGTTAGGGCATGATGCGTCACGCCCGCCCCGCACGGAGCGCGACGCACAGCCCCCCCCGCGACGGCGCGCCCCGTCAGCGCATCGACGCCATCGCATAGAACTTCGCGTTCTTGTAGTGATACAGGTTATACGAGGCGTTGAACAGCCTGCCGTTGGACAGAAAAGCATCATCCTCGATACAAATCGCCGGGTCCCCCTCCTCGAGCCCCAGCCGACGAGCCGCCTCCGCGCCAAGCCAGCCCATATGAATCACCTTGTCGGTGAATCCGAAGCGCAGCCCCAGATCATCGCGCATATACCGGTACAACGACCCGGACGCGATATCCTCGTTGAGGAACGGCACATACTCCTTGAGATACCACGCCGTCTCATAGCTGATCGGCAGGTCATCCACACAACGCAAACGCACCACACGCCACACCGGAGCATCCACATCGCAGCGCATGCGCTTCGCCAGCTGTTCGTCCGCACGGGTCACCGCGAGCTCGCACACCTTCGAAACGACCTTCCTGCCCGGAAAATCAGCCGCGATGCCGTAGGACGTGCTGATCGGCATGTATATGCCATTGCGTTCCTCACGAACGAACACGCCGCTGCCCCGCACCGGGAACACCTCGCCCGCCTCGGCGAGCACGGCGATCGCACCACGCACGCAGTATCGCGACACCCCGTACTGCTCGATGAGCTGATCCTCAGTGGGCAGGCGGCTTGTCTCGGCGAATTCGCCCGCCTCGATGCGATGCAGAATTTTTGTGGCCAGTTCCCGCTGCTTCACGGTCATGCGTACCCCTTCGTCCCAATGATTGCAGCGATTCCCGAAGTCGCACGCCGAACGCCGCCGTTCTGCAGCATTCGGAAAATCGCATAACTTTTTATTCTTCGAATAACTCAAGTATACGACCGTACACGCCGCCCCACACGGGCGGTTTCACGACTCTCCGCGCAGACCATGCGCACGAGCCCGGCGCGGCACCGCACCGACGCTGTGCCGACGTCCGCGGCACACGCGTCGTCAACGCGGAATCAACGCGCAGAACAGGGCCTCGAACAAAAGCAGCGGATTGCCGTTGCCGGCCAAACGGCGACGGGCCGCGGCGATGTCGTCCAACCGCCGCACCGCGCGCTCGCGCGTCAGGCGCACCGATAGTTCGGTGATCGCCGTGCGGTTCTCCAAGTTCACGAGGCCGACAGAATCCTCCGCGTTGTTCTGCAACACGGCCACGTCGCGGTAGACCGACGCGATCGAATTGAGCGCGCGGTCGAGCACGTCGCGGCTGCGGCGCGTGGCACGGCGCTTGAGCTCATCCTTCTTGGCGATCTGGTTGTACGCGCCGCGCAGGCTCGGCGGAATCCGGTCCTTCTCCCCCAAACCGTTGACGCGACGGAACTCGGCCTCCGCGGCCGCGGCCTGACGGTTCACGTCGTCGTCGGCCTGTCCTTTGGCATTGTCGATGAGACGGCCGGCGAGCAGCACCGCATCGGACGCGCGTGCAAGATTCAGCACGCCCACGACCAGCTCGTCGCGGTCGGACATGACCCGCTCGTCCGTGGCGTACAGACGCGCGACGCCGATGTGCCCCTCGGCCAGACGGGCCGCGCGCGCGGCGACGTACTCGTTGAAGCGCTTCTCGTCCGGCAGGGTCGGGTTCACCGTGTTCATGAGGAAGTTCGCGACGGCGCGGTCGGACGGCACGGCGAGGTTCACGATGCGCGTGCGCGAGCGGATCGTCGGCAGCACGTCCTGCGCGCTCGGGGCGCACAGCAGCCAGATGGTATGTTCGGCCGGCTCCTCGATCTCCTTGAGCAGCACGTTCGTGGTGCGCTCCAGCATGCGGTCGACGTCTTCGATGATGATGATCCGCCACGGCGCGGTGCTCGGCATCTGCTCGCTCACGCCGATGAGCTCGCGTACCTCAGCGATGCCGATGGTGACCTTGTCGGTGGCGAGCGAGGTCACGTCCGGGTGCGTGCCGGCGAGCACCTGCCGGGTGACCTTGGTGGGTTCGTCGTTCAGGCCGTGGTCGGGGCTTTCGAGCGCGGCGGCGAAGGCCCGGGCCATGTTCGAACGGCCGGATCCGGGAGGGCCGCAGATCAGCCACGACTGGGCGATGGCCTTCGGATCGCCGGCGGCGATTGCGCGCAGCTGGTCGGTGACGGGCTTCTGGCCGACGATCGCATCCCATACGCTCATCGCGAGCCGCCTTTCCGGTTGTGGGGCCTGTCGTTCTGCGAAGCTTCGAGCAGTGCGTCAATATCGGCCTGAATGGTCCGCCACACCTCTTCGACGGAACGGCCCGCGTCGATCACGCGGAAACGGTCCGGGTCGCCGGCGGCCAAGTCGAGGAACGCCTGCCGGGTGCGTGACTGGAAGCCGTCGCCGGCAGCCTCCATGCGGTCCTCGCCGTGGCGCAGACGCGCGTGCGAGGCGGCCGGGTCCATGTCGAGCAGGTAGGTGCGGTCGGGCAGCAGATTGTTCGTGGCCCACATGCTCAGGTTACGGATTTCGTAGGCGGTCAGTTCGCGCCCGCCCGCCTGATAGGCAAGCGACGAGTCGATGTACCGGTCGGTGATGACCACCTCACCGCGCATAAGGGCCGGGCGGATGACTTCGGCCACGTGCTGCGCGCGGTCGGCGGCGAACAGCAATGCCTCCGTGCGCGCGGCGATGTCGACCGGGGCGGGCTTGGCGTTCTTGCCGCCGGCAGGATCGGCGACGACGCCTTCGAGCAGCATCCGGCGGATGGCCTTGCCCAGCGGCGTGCCGCCCGGCTCGCGGGTCACGACGGTTTCGCAGCCGAGATCGCGCAGATACCGCCTCAGCCGCTTCACCTGCGTGGTCTTGCCCACGCCGTCGACGCCCTCAAACGAAATGAACAGTCCGGTCATGATTCCTTGGTGGTTTTGGCCGCCGATTTGCGGGTCGTGGTCGTCTTGCGCGTGGTCGTCTTCTTGGCCGTGGTCGACTTGGTCGTCTTGGCCTTAGACGTTGCCGACTTGGCCGTCGTCTTGCGGGTGCGCTTCTTGGCGGGGCCGGCGGCACGCTTCTCGGCGAGCAGGCGGAACGCCTCGGCGGGCTCGATCGATTCGGGCGTGTACTGCTTGGGCACCGTGCGGTTGGTTTCGCCGTCGGTGATGTACGCGCCGTAGAAGCCGTCCTTGATGGTCACCGGCTTGCCGGTCTCCGGATCCGGGCCGAGCTCGCGCAGCGGCGGCTTGGCCGTGCCGCGCCCGCGGCCACGGCCGTACTTCGGCTGGGCGAACAGTTCCTTCGCCTTGTCGATGTCGACCGTGAAGATCTCGTCCTCCGAGCCGAGCGAACGGGTTTCGGTCTTGCCGTCCGCCGCGGTCTTGGTCAGGTACGGGCCGTAGCGGCCGTTGTTCGCCTCGACCTTGGATTCGCCGATTTCGCCGGTTTCCGCGTTCGTCTCCTCATACGTGCCGACGAGCCGCGGCAGACTGAGCAGGCGCAGCGCGTCCTCGAGCGTGAGCGATTCGGGGCTCATCGTCTTGAACAGCGACGCCATCTTGGGCTTCGGCGCGGCGGCCTTCTTGGCGGTTTTCGCCGTGGTCTTCTTGCCCTTGGCCGCGGTCTTGGCGTCCGCGCCCGCGTTGTCCGCGGCCTCCGCCGACGCGTCGGACGCGGCATCGCCGACTCCGCCTGCAACGGCCGCAACCTCGGCCGGCACCAGCGCCACATACGGCCCGAACCGGCCGTTGCGCACTTCGACCGTGCCGCCCGACACCGGGTCGACGCCCAGCACGCGCGGACCACCCGAATGATGTTCGATCAGGTCATGGCCCACCTCGACGGTCAGCTCGTCCGGCGCGAGCGTGTCCGGCAGGGACGCGCGCTTCGGGTTGCCTTCCGCGTCAAGATGCTCCATATCCTCCAGATACGGGCCATACCGGCCGACGCGCACATGCAGCCCGTCGCCGATGTCGATCGTGTTGATCGCACGCGCGTCGATTTCGCCGAGCTGCGCAACCTGCTGCTGCAGGCCGGCGTGCGCCTGGTCGGCGTTCTCCGCCGCGCCCTCGCCGGAGCCGAAGTAGAAGCGCGTCAGCCAGTCGCGGCCGGTGTCGCGCCCGTGCGCGATCTGGTCGAGACCGTTCTCCATGTCGGCCGTGAACTCGTAGTCCACGTACTTGGGGAACTTCGTCTCAAGCAGCTTGATGACCGAGAACGCGAGCCACGACGGGATGAGCGCGCGGCCGCGCTCGTACACGTATCCGCGGTCGATGATCGTCGAAATGATGCTCGCGTACGTCGACGGACGGCCGATTTCCTTGGCTTCCAGCGTCTTCACCAGCGACGCCTCGGTGTAGCGCGCCGGCGGCTGCGTCTCGTGCCCGTCGGCGGTCACGTCGCGCGCGCCGACCTGCTGGCCGACGGTCATCGGCGGCAGGGACGCGTTGTCCTCCGCATCCTTGGCCTTGGCCGCGGCAGCCTTTCCATCGCCAGCCGCACCGGACACGGCCGCACCGGACGCACCAGCACCGGACGCACGCCGCCCCTCCCCCGTCGCCTTCATGAAGCCCGGGAATTCGATCACCGTGCCGGACGCCTGGAACACCGCCTCGCCGAACTCGCCGCCGGCAGGGGCCGACAGGCGCACGGTCGCTGTCGATCCGGTCGCGTCGGCCATCTGCGAGGCGAGCGTACGCTGCCAGATCAGCGTGTACAGGCGCAGCTGGTCCGGCGGCACCTTGCTGGCCAGTTCGGCCGGATCGTGGAACGTCGCGCCGGCCGGGCGGATGCACTCGTGCGCCTCCTGCGCGCCGGCGGTCTTGGTCGCGTACTGCTTGGGCGCGTCGGACAGGAACGCCTTGCCGAAATGCTGCTCGACGGACGCGCGCGCGGCCGAAATGGCCTCCTGCGACAGCGTGACCGAATCGGTACGCATATACGTGATGTAGCCGTTTTCGTACAGTCCCTGCGCGGCGCGCATCGTCGCGCGCGAGCTCATGCCGAGACGGTTGCCGGCGGTCTGCTGCAGCGTCGACGTGGTGAACGGCGGCTGCGGACGACGGCGGTACGGCTTGGTTTCCATCGACATGACGGTGAACGCGGCCGCACGCAGCGCGTCGGCGACGGCGTGCGCGGCCGTCTCGTCCAGCTGGCGCACGTTGTCGGCAAGACCGGCCGACGTGAGCTTGCCGTCCGCGCCGAAGTCCTTGGATGCGGCGAGACGACGGCCTCCGAGCGCGATCATGCGCGCGTCGAACGAGGCCTCGCGGCCTTCCGCGTCGGGCGCGGCGAGCTCGGCCGTCACATCCCAGTAGGGCGCGCGGACGAACGCCATGCGTTCGCGCTCGCGCTCGACGATGAGTCGCGTGGCGACGGACTGCACGCGGCCGGCGGACAGGCCGGGGCCGACCTTGCGCCACAGGACCGGCGACAGCTCGTAGCCGTAGAGGCGGTCGAGGATGCGGCGGGTCTCCTGCGCGTCGACCATCGCGCCGTCCACGTCGCGAGTCTTGGTCAGCGACGCCTTGATCGCCTCGGGCGTGATCTCGTGGAACACCATGCGCTTGACGGGCACCTTCGGCTTGAGCGTCTGCACGAGATGCCATGCGATCGCCTCGCCCTCGCGATCCTCATCGGTGGCGAGGTAGAGCTCGTCGGCGTTCTTGAGCGCGGATTTGAGCTCGGAGACGGTTTTCTTCTTGTCGCCGTCGACGATGTAATACGGTTTGAACCCGTCCTCGACGTCCACGCCGAACTTGCCGAACTTCGCCTTGTCGGACGCGGGCACCTGGCTGGGCTGCGCAAGGTCGCGGATGTGGCCCACCGACGCCATGACGGTGTACCCGTTGCCGAGATAGCCGCCGATCTTCTTGGCCTTGGTGGGAGACTCCACGATGACGAGCTTGCTGCCGGTTGCCATGCCTTCTCCTTAATACTGTGCCTACGGAACGTCATATTAACCATGACGTGCGGTCAACGGCGAGGAAAGGCTGCAGCATCATGCCGCGTCCAGCCTCCACAACCTGCGGTTTCGAGACTGTCGCCGCATTGCCTCGCCTGCAAACAGTCCAGTGGACTGTTTGCTTAACGGCGAGGCGGCGCCGGCGGCGCGCCGACGAGACCGAGCTTGGTCAGCGGCGCCGCGGTCAGGTGGCGCAGGGCGAGCGCGAGACCGAACACGAGCGCGGCGACGCCGTTCACGCCGACGATCACCGACAGGTACGCGCCGGCCGCGGACCATGCGGCGCTCACCGCAAGTCCGGGCGCGATCTGCCAGATCACGTATGCGGCGTACGCGCAGGCGAGCAGCCCGCCCGTGATCATCACCGTGCCGACGATCTGCACGCTCACGGACGAGACGCGACGGCCGGGATCGTCCATGCCGGATGTGCGCGTGAACGCGAGCGCGACGAGCGCGAGGCCGCCGACGATGAGCAGCGACATGGCCACGTCGGTCGGCCGGTGCCAGCCGCCGGCGATCACCGACATGCCGATCACGACGGAGAAGAACGCGGCGAACAGCGCGCACACGGCACGCCACGTGCGCGGCACGGCGACGAGCAGGATCATCGCGGCGGTCGCGGCGAGGATCGCGTGGCCGGACGGCGCGGAATTGGCGTGCGGCGTGGCGGTGTTGATCAGGTAGGGCCGCGGCAGCACGTCCTTGAGATAGGTCGCCGCGTAGCACAGCGCGGCGAAGACGGCGCTCTGGCCGATCAGCCACCAGCGTTTGCGCGCGATCATGACGACGAGGCCGGACAGTCCGATGAGCAGCGACGCGATGATGGTCGGGTTGAGCGCGACCGGCAGGCCGAGATAATGGTCGGAGATCAGGAACGGTTCGAGCAGGAACGTCAGCCAGCCGGGCAGATTGTCGGCGAAGCCGGTGATGACGAGTTCGTCGTACGATTGGCCGGTTTCGGTGCGTACGCCGAGCCACCACGCGCCGAACGCGGCGGCGATGAGCAGCAGGCCGAATACAACGCACAGCACGCGGCTGGACGTGCGAGGGCGGACGGTGAGCGGGTCGAGCCGAGCGAGGCCGCGTTCCAGATCGTCCGTGGCGGAGCCGGCGGCGGGCGACGCGGACGGCATCGTTGCCGGCCGGACCGGTTCGGGCGGCGCGCCGAACGCGTCCGTTTCCCGCAGCGGGGCGAACGACGCGCCGGACTGCGCGGCGGGCGGCTGTTGCAGCATGTTCACGGAAGGCTTGGGGTCGCGCACGATGGGGGTCTTGTCGGTCATAGGGCCGACTCTACTATCCGACGCACGGTCGGAGACGGGGAAAAGCGCGAAAGTATGGAAAAACCTCCACGCACCCGTCAGAGGCCACTTACCCTTGCTGCATTCCTGCCCTGGGGGAGTTGGGTGACATAGCGCCGCGTGGAGGCTGTTAAACAGTGTACAGCATCCTCGGACAAACGCCGCCCGCCACCCCGCCGGGAGTCGCAGCGCGCCGCCGCTGACGGTTTCTTCGCCGGATGCAGGCACCGGTTTGACGATCGAGAGGCTGATTTGGCGGGCCGCCATCCTCAGTTCGACGATCGAGAGGCT
>NZ_JAHBBH010000044.1 GCF_019331735.1 Bifidobacterium miconis | reverse complement strand
CAGCGAGCCGAACGGAGCATGGACGCCTGAATCATCGAGGCGTGACCGACGGAAGGGAGCAACCAGAATCATGATCGACCTGTTGCCCGCGATGCTGTGGGTGCTGTCCCTGATATGGTCCGGGGGAGTCTGCGTGATCACCGTGTCGCGCGGGCGTTTGCTGTCCGGCGATCCTTGCCCCGAAGTCGAGCCCGTCAGCTGGAACGTCGTCTACGCGCAGGTCGCGTCCGTCGTGCTGTGCGCGGTGCCGTTCATGGTGTTCGTGCTCATGCAGCATGATGTCGCCGCCGGCATGCGCGCCTGGTATGAGCGGCACATGATCGCCGGGGCCGTGATCGGCATGGCGATGGTCGTGCTGGAATGGGCGCTGATGTTTGCGCAGGCCAAACGCGCCGAACGCACGCAGCGGGATCGCGTGCTGCGCGGGAGCATGGGAAGATAAAATGCATGCGTATGCGTTCGTGGAGAGCGGCGTAGAGACGCGCCCCTTCTTTTTCTGACATAACGTACATTATCGGGTCTTTATATATACGGGTGTATGAGTACCCGGCGTGCGGACTCCATTGCATGCACTGCACGTGCGATCCGGTCCGTGCCCGCTGCCGTTCCCACGCCGGTACGGCGGTCTCTTCCGAGATTGTCCGGTTACCTTCAGTGCATAGAATTGTCGATGGAAACCGCACCGGGTTTCCGGAAGGGATTGCCGATCATGTCGGTCGAAACGAACACTGCCGTGAGCATTGCCGAAGCCGAGGCGAACATTCCGGATATGCAGCCGGCCGAACCCGATCTGCCGAATTTTTACGGCGGCGACGGTCCGACGTCGTGCATGTGGGAAGACGGATGGTGCGACGAGCTCGCCGATCATTACATCCTCGACTATTGCGACTACGAGGATTGCAAAGACGATCATTCGACCAAGTATTGCCTGCGGCATTACGTGCTGCGGCTGGGACTCATCCTTGACCATCTCAAGGAATGCCCGGGCATGCACGACGCCGGATCGCCGGATGAGATCCGCCATTGCGCACTCGAACACATCGCCGGCTTCGGTTCGCTCGATCTGAACGACGACCGTCCCGCCGGCCAGCCCGTCGCTCCGGGCGCGACGCTGCCGGAGCTGTCCGACCTGTCGGACGCCGACTTGGACGCGAGCATCGAGCGGATCGGCGAACAGACGGCCATGAGTGCCGGAGATTGGAAGGAACTCAAGGTCGGCGATCGGCTCGATCGGACGACGATCGAAGCATGGCTGAACACGCTGGAGTTCAACCATCTGGATTTCCGCGTCGAATGGTTCGGCGAAGGCGGCGACGATATCGCGCAACCGGTGGTGCACCGGTACGACGAGCGGATGGAGCAGCCGGATGATTGGGCTCTCCCCCATGTGGACGATGGCTGGACGTTCGACGACATGAACCATGCCTTCGACGCCGGCGATTTCACTCCCATGGTGAATGCGACGTTCGACGTCGACGACGGCCGCGTGACCCGTTCGTACGCGAGCGACGTATTGATGCCCGGCCTCGCCGACAGACATCATCAGATCACCGATGATCCCGACAAGGCCCTCGAATGGGTGATCGGCATTCGGGAAACCAGAACCGACAGCCTGATTCCCGTATACCCGGGCGCATGGATTCGTTGGCGCGCCGAATACGACGGTGATTTCAATCAGCTCGACGTGCAGAATTGGCATGCGTATCGCAAACGGATCGCCCCGTATATCGAATACTGGGATGAAAGCAGGCCGTTGAATGAGGCGGCGGCCAAGGCGAAGGCCCGGGAACTGGAGACCGCGTTGCGCCGGATCATCCGGGACGGCGTCAAACCGGCCAAGTGAGCGGCTGCATGAGCAACTGCGCGCATTGCACGGGGATCGACGGTCATGAACGATCAACGTCAACGACGCGACCGTCCGCTGGGATGATCGCGTCGTTTAGCGAATGACTGACCGCCGTCTCCCCCGGTCGCTCGTCCGACTAGTCCCGGCTGCTCATCGGCTCGCCCATGCGATGGCCCAATCCTGCGCGTCCGCCAGATCCGGCGATGCGTGGTGCATGACGATGTTGGCGCCGACCCGTTCGCCGTTCGCGTCCTCCGGCACGCGGTCGACGGGCATGATGACGGTGGCGATGAACGGCAGGCCGGGCGCAATGCGCACGATGCGCGCTTCGACGCCGGCGGGCATGCCGATCAGACGCTCGGTATGGTCGAACGGGTTGTCGTTGTCTTCGATGAAGCTGATCATCGTCGCTCCTGTCGTATCCAAGTCGATGTACTCGGGCAAAGAGCAATCATTCTTACATGAAGTCCCGGGATCCGCAACCCAGAGCGGAACAATACGCACAGCATGAGCACACACGGCACGCGTTCCGCTTCGCCTGTACGTGTGCCGGGAAGCAGCGACAACGAACGATGCGAGCGGCGTGACGCCTACGCGAAATACTCCTCGACCGCACCGGACAGTTCATCGACCCGATCGATGATCCGGTACGCACCGTGCTTCTTGAGCTCGCCGTCCTCCGCGTATCCCCAACCGCAGCCGAGGCAGTCGAGTCCGCAGGCCGCCGCGCCGTCGGCGTCGGTCCAACGATCGCCGACCATCAGTGCCCGGTCCCCCGCATTCGCGTCGAATCCGATGCGGTCGAACGCATAACGGATCACCTGATCCTTGTCGAGACGCGAACTGTCGCGGCTTGCGCCGTACACGCCGTCGACCATACCGGTCAGATGGAAATGATCGCAGATCGGCACGGCCTGATATTCGGGCTTGCAGGTGGCGATGGCAAGGTAGTAGCCGGCCTTGCGCAGCGCAGCGAGCTGTTCGGGGATGCCGTCGTAGAGACGGTTGTAGAATCGGCCCGGCACAAGGTGGCCGGGATTGTTCGGATCGTCGAACACGTTCTCGTCCGTGTAGTACTTGCGGTAGACGGACACGGCCTCGTCGAGCCGATCCGCGGGAACGCCGTTGCGGGTCATGGATTCCTGAATGGCCGGACCGATGAACCGGTGGAGTTCGGCGTCGTCGGGAACCGGCATGCCGAGCTCCTCGAACGCCTTGACGACGGAGGCGATGATGCCGAAATGCGATTGGGTGAGCGTGCCGTCGAGATCGAGCAGTACGACGCGCATGGGATGCTGGGTCATGTCCTCTCCCCTGTGTTGCCAACGTAAAAACGTGAGTGACGAACTGGAAAACGATACAAGTATGCCCGATCGATTCGACCGGGCATACGTTCATGTGTTGTTCAACTTGCGTCGTGCGAAGACCGTCACTCGTAGTCGGGAATCCAGCCGTCGCGGTGCATCTGCAGACGCTTGTCGAGCAGGGCCTTGAGTTCCTCCTCGCTGCGGCGCTCGAGCAGCATGTCCCAGTGGGTGCGGGTCGGCTTGGCGATCTCGTCGGCCTCCTGATCGTTCTCGCCTTCGCGGTGCGCCACCGCCCCGCAACGGCACTCCCATTCGTCCGGGATCTCCGCGCCCTCCGCGAACGGCAGGATCGTGCGGTGACCCTTCGGACAGACGTATGCCACGTCCGATCGTGCCGCGAAGTCCACGTTCTCGTCGGACTCCAGCGACTTCGCGCCGATGCTCATGCCTCTCAGGCTGCGTTCCGCCATTGTTCCTCCTTGGATTCGTATCTTGCTACGTTATCGAACAGTTCGGACGTGCGTTCTATTCCCGCACCGTCCCCGCCGGCGCCCGCACGGACTCTGCGACGGGCTTGTGGGCGCCGGGACGTCCGTCAGTCGACGCCGGAATACGCGACGACCCCGCGGTTGACCAGATCGGCCGCCTCGTGCGCCGTGCGCGCCAACGCCTCGCCCTTGTCGCCGAGCATCGGCGCGGCGGTCGCGATCTGCTGCAGCACGTCGGCCAGACGCTTCGCGTTGCGCACGAAGTCGCCGCCGGTCAGTTCCGTGCCGCGCAGCACGTCGGCGAGATCCCGTCCGTCCGCCCAGTCGTACATGACGTCGACGATGCCGAAGTCGAGCTGCGGCGGTGCTTCGAGCCCGTCGTCCTCGCACTGCATGCGTATGGCCGCCTGAATGCCGCGCAATTCCTGTGCGGCCCATGCGACGGGTCCCTGCATGCCGCCCGGATAGCGGCGGGGCTCTCCCCCGCTGCCGCGGCGGGCCTCGTACACCAGCGACGACAGCACCGAAGCCAGGCATGGGGCCGGCAGCATGTCCAGCGTTCCCGCGCAGATCGCCTGCGCGAGCACCAGATCCTGCTCGCTGTACAGTCTGCGCAGCAGCTGCCCGTGCTTGGTCAGGCGGTATCCGAACTGGCCGTTCGCGTCGTCCCGGCGTTCGAGATAGCCGAAGCGCTCGAGAATCTCGCAGATCCGGTCGAATTGCCGTGCCACCGAACCGGTGCGCGAATCGTAGCGTTCCCGCACGCGTTCCAGCTCCCGCGTTTCGCGCATCCAGCGATGCCCCCACTTGAGATGCTGCTGCAGGTCCGGGCACCGCCGGCACGGGTGGTTCTGGTCAGCCTTGCGCAGTTCGGCGATGCGCTGGTCGAGATCCGTGAACGCGCGGGAGCGTTCCTGATCGGTGCGGAACCGAGTCTGCTTGAGCTTGCGACGCTCGTTTTTCTCCAAATCGGCGAGTCTCATGCGTATGCCCATAAGCTCCCTGAAATCGCCGTGGTCGCAGGCGAACGCCTCCTCGTAGCCGGCGATGGCCTGCTCGAGCGTGCCGATCTGCGATTCGAGCTGCCAGGCGGACTCGTTCGCCTCCCATTGCGCGAACGAATGGTCGAGCGTGACGCGCGCGGTCGCGTAGTCGCTGGCGTTGAGCAGGTTGACGGCCATGTTGAACGTGGGCCGGAAGCTCGAATGCAGCGGATAGACGCGCTTGCTGGACAGCGCCGCGGCGGTCGCCGGCACGAATCCGTGATGGTCGACGACGACCGCATGGCCGATCGTGTCGATGCCTCGGCGGCCGGCGCGGCCGGTCAGCTGGGTGAACTCCCCCGGCGTGAGCTGCACGTGGCCGGTGCCGTTGAATTTCTCGAGCTTTTCGACGACCACGCATCGGGCCGGCATGTTGATGCCCAAGGCCAGCGTTTCGGTGGCGAACACCACCTTGACCAGACCTTCCTCGAACAGCCGTTCGACGATCTGGCGGAACAGGGCGATCATGCCGGCGTGATGCGAGGCGAAGCCCTCTTCGAGCGCGAAGCGGAATTTGGCGAACCCGAGCGCCTTGAGGTCGGTGGCCGTCAGCTGCCCGTTGACCATCTCGTCGACGATGCGGCGGATGCGGCGCACCTCGTCCTCGCTGGTCAGTTCCAGCCCGGCGTTGATGCACTGCTCGACGGCCTGGTCGCAGCCGTTGCGGGAGAAGATGAAGTAGATGCCGGGCAGCATGTCGAGATAGTTGAGTTCGTCGACGACGGCCCAGCGTTTCGGCGTATGCCGTTCCGGCCTGCCGTCGCGTTCCGGGCCGCCCGAGCGGCCGAACCGGCCGTGACCGCCCTTGCCGCCGCGCTTCGACGGCCGGTCCTCGCCGCGGCGCCTCGCCGCGCGCCGGTCGAGCTGGTCGAGCCGGTTGACGAGTTCGGCGTTGAGCTTGGTGGTCTGCCGGCCCTGGTCATCATGACGGTACAGGTCGATGAGCTCGGGTTCGGTGTGGTCGTCCGCCTGCACGAGCACGTGCTGTTCGAGCGGCACGGGGCGGCGTTCCGAGACGACCAGCGTGGTCTCTCCGCGCACGGAGGTGATCCACTGGGAGAAGTCCTCGACGTTCGACACGGTCGCGGACAGGCCGATGATGCGCACCGACTGGGGCAGGTGGATGATGACCTCCTCCCACACCGGTCCGCGGAACCGGTCGGCCAGATAGTGCACTTCGTCGAGGATCACGTAGCTGAGCGCGGTGAGCGTGGTCGAATGCTCGTAGAGCATGTTGCGCAGCACTTCCGTGGTCATGACGACGATGTCGGCCTCGGAGTTGATGGAGGTGTCGCCGGTGAGCAGGCCGACCTTGTCGGGACCGTACACGGCGACCAGATCATGGTATTTCTGGTTGCTCAGCGCCTTGATGGGCGTGGTGTAGAACGCCTTGACGTTGCGTTCCTGCGCGAGATAGATGGCGAAGTCCGCCACGACGGTCTTGCCCGCGCCGGTGGGCGCGGCGACGAGCACGTTGTGCCCCGCCTCAAGCGCGTCGTTCGCCTTTCTTTGGAAGTCGTCGATGTCGAACGGCAGTGCGGCGGCAAACCGCGCGGCCGCCGATTTCGCGTGCTCGCGGGACTTGCGGAACGCCGCGTACCGCTGCGACGGCGACGGAGCGGCGTTGGCGTTCGAAGCCGATGCGCGATGACGTGGCATGATCAGATCGTTTCCTTTGCGTGACTGCGTCGCACCCGCGACCGCGGCGTGCGACGACGATTTGCGAACGATTTACGAACGTTTCCACCGGGCCCATGTGCGGACGTGGCGTTCGCGCGTGGCCTGCCGGCGCGCGACGACCTGAGCTTGCGCCTGGGCATACCGGTCGGCGACGTCCCGAAGCGGTTCGGTGAACACCGGGGGCTGTGGACCCTGATCCTGCGATGGGATGTCCTGCATCGCCGCGAAGCGGTCACCTATGCGGGATCCCACGTCCCCTGCGGTTTTCAGGCCGCGTATGCCGTGCACGGCCGCGTAGATGATGCCGGCCACGATCATGGACAGCATGAACAACGCCAGCAACAGCCATATCCACCAAGGCATGGCGTCCCCTTTCTCGTATGCGGCCCGGTGCTGCCGGACACGACCCGCACATGCCGCGTGCATCGGACACATCGCACGATGCACGGCGAACGGTCAGTTTCGGTCGGCGTCCTCGTGCTGTCCGATGCTCAGCTCGCGCTGGGCGCGCGCGACGACCATCGTGCGCAGCGTTTCCGGGGCGACGGCGGTGATGTGGCGTGCGTGCGCGATGCAGAACGCCACGAACCACGAATCCGACGAGACGGTCAAATGCACTTTCTGCCCGTCGCCGTACGGTTCGACGGTGGCTCCCGACAATGTCTTGGTGAAGGCGAGATCCTGCTCGTCGGTGATGAACACCGCCGCGGTGCCGTTGTCGAAGCTCCACTTGCGCAGCTCGTTCACCGGCACGTCCGGAATGTCGACCGGATGCTCGGGCTTGACCAGCTCGGCGTGCTCGATGCGGGCCAGTCGCAGCACCTGCCAGATGCGCGGCTTGCCGGTGGCCCGGTTGATCCGTGTATCCTTCTGCACGAGATGCTGCTTGTCCTTCGGCGCCGCATCGGCGACGTCGGTCCACACGGCCGCATAGTACACGCCCTCGTCCACGAAGATCTTCGCGGGGGCGACCAGACGGCGGCGGGTGCGCCCGGCGCCATCCGTGTATTCCATGTCCAGCAGGGAATCGGTGGAGATGGCGCGTTTGACCGCGGAGAAGCTACGCGGCTCCAGCTCGTAGCCGGTCAGGCTCAGCCACGGCGTCTCTCCGGGCACCACATGTGCGTGCAGCCGTTCGTACAGCGAACGGGCCTGATCGCGCTGCCCTTGCGGCAGCAGCGGCGAATGGGCCAGATAGCTCACCGAAGCGGTCAGCAGGCTCAGATACTGCGGCGAAATGCCGGCGAGACGCTCCAGCCCCAACGAATTGGTGGCGGAAACGATGCCTTCGGCGTCCAGCAGGGACCAGTCGATGTCGAAGAATTGGCTGCCGGCCATTTCCCCATCGTCGGACACGGTGGTGAGCGTGTTGATGTCCTTGTGGATCACGTTCACGTACTTCTTGAGCTCGTCCTCGCTCTTGGCCTTGCCGATGAAGCGCTCGGCCAGTTCGGCGAGCGAATACTCCTCGCCGAGATGCGC
Source organism: Bifidobacterium miconis (assembly GCF_019331735.1). Classification (GTDB taxonomy): domain Bacteria; phylum Actinomycetota; class Actinomycetes; order Actinomycetales; family Bifidobacteriaceae; genus Bifidobacterium; species Bifidobacterium miconis. The sequence goes on along the minus strand of NZ_JAHBBH010000044.1, from coordinate 14,409 downwards.
GGACAGGAACAGCATGAGGCGCAGACGGCGGTCGACCTCGCTGCCGGTCTGGAACGAGGCGCCCTTCTTCTGATGTGCCTTGGACAGTTCGGGATCGTCCTCGTCGTCGTGGTCGTGATGGCTGCTGATCGCGGACGTGACCACGGTGGCGCCGTTCTCGCCCGACGACTCGTCGGCCAGCGCAAGGTTCACGGCGGCGTGGAGACGGCGGTTGAAGGCGTCGACGGCCTCCTGCGGGCTGACGACGTACGCGCCGGGATGCTCGAGCACGAACATCGCCAGATCGTCGGAATCGGCGTAGGCGACGTTGATGTGCTCGCCGTCCACGTCCACGGTGGCGGCGAACCGACGCGAGTCGATGACCTTGACCAGCGTTTCGGGAATGGTCTGCGTGCCCAGTCCGGGCGCGATGGAGTCGAGCCCAAGGCCGGGAATGGGGGTCTGCGGCACGCGCGGCGTGGTGCGCGAAGCGTGCTGCGCCGGCTGCTGCTGGTTGGAGGACGAGGACATGGAGATCGACCGTGCGAGATAATTCGCCGCGGCGAGCACGGGCAGGTCCTCCTGCGCGAAATGCAGGCGGATGCGCGGCTCGTCCCCGAGCTGGAGGCGGTACGAGGCGAAGTCTTGTCCTTCGGACTTCGACGAGTATTCGGGCTGGCGCGACTCGATGGCGATGCCCATGGCAGCGAGCTTGGCGCGGTCTCGCTGGAACTGCTTGGCGAACGCCGCCTTGGCCGCCTGATCGGCGAGCTCCCCGTACGAGTCGGCGTACGCCTTCACGCGCTGAGCGATCTGCCGGGAGGTGAGCCATTGCGGGAACGCGGATGACAATACGGCCAGCACGTCGAGTTCGTGCTTGCCCCATTTGTCGGAAAAACGCCGCCTTCCGTTGGTACCCTCTGCCATTAGTCCTCACGTATCGTTATTGTTTCGTTTATATGTGCCCCGTATTGGGACGCCACGTTCTATATTAGAGGCTATTTATAGCCGACGTGTTCATTTCGAGAAAAAACGCCGTTCTTTTTTCCCCGTTCCGCCCGGCGCGAACCGTCCGTCAGACCCAATCGTCCGGCTCGATGCCCTGCAGTCCGACGTATTCGCCATTCGGCACGTAGCTGGGTTCGCCCTTGTCTTCGAGTACGGCATCCGAGAACATGATCACATCGCGGCCGAACGTCCAGTCGCCGTTGATGGTCACCGAATTCGCGGCGGCCAGCGACGGCACCGAATACGGGAACCGTTCGTCGAAGTCGTTGATGTTCTTGTAGTAGCGCGGGTCGAGCTGCACGTTCGGGAAAATGTAGTTGCCGTCCTCCATCTCGTACGAATCCGTCAGATGGAACCGGTCGGAACGCATGATGAACAGGTCGTCGGTGGTCTTGACCGGCAGGAAGCGCATGCGGTCGACTTGCACGCAGATCGCGCCCTCGAACAGCGAGACCGCGGCGCCCATCGCGGTCTCCAGCTGGATCACCGGCGTCGACGACGGGTCGGTCGGATCCACGGTCTTGTGGTTGCGGATCACCGGCAACGGCAGCACGCCGCCGTATTCGGCCAGCTTGGCCTTGAGTGCGTCGATGCGCAGCCAGATGCTGTTCGTGTTGAAATACGGATGCTTGTCGATGTTCTGCGCGTCCGCCTTGTCGTCCGGGTGCACCTGGCTCATCTCGCGCAGCATGAGACGGCCCGTGGCCTTGTCGCGCACGATGTGGCCGCCCTTGCGGTCGGCGTACGTGCGCGTGGCGACCTCGATCATGAACGGGGCGCCGGTGTTCTCGAAATGCTGGGCGAGCGTGCGAGACGGCCGCGCTCCGAGATTGTCGGAGTTCGAGATGAACAGGTACTTGAACCCCTGGCTCTCCAGCGTGTCGAGCAGGCCGGACTCCCAGATCGTGGAATACAGGTCGCCGTGGCCCGGCGGGCACCATTCCAGCTCCGGGTTTGCGGGGAACGAGACCGGCTCCCCTGTGGCGGCGACGATCTTCGGCTCCTGATGCTGGACGATCTCCATCGGCACGTCGGTCTGATGGAACTTGCGGTTGCGCCGGAGCACCTTCATGGTGTCCTCCGACGTGCGGAAGGAGTTCATGAGCGTCAGCGGCAGACGCACGCCGAGACGCGTGCGCGCGGTGACGACCTGGCCGAGGATGATATCGATGAAGCGCATCTGCTTGGCCTTGTGCCGGCGCACGGGCAGCAGCGACTTGGCGCATTCGAGCCCCATCGACGTGCCGAGCCCGCCGTTGAGCTTGAGGAACGCGGTTTTGGCGAACGCGCCGACAGCCTCGTCATGGTCGATGGTCTTGTACACGTCGTGGAAGCTCGGCACGTCGGTGAGCGGTTCGACGGACGACTCGCGGATCCAGCTGCTGGCCTCCTCGTTGCGCCAGACGTCGTACAGATGCCGAAACTGCGCAATGGCGACGTCGCTCATGCCGGCGTCGTGCATCTTGTTCGCGGACAGTTCGAACACGTCACTCATTGCAACCAACTTTCCCTATGCGTTGTCGTGTCTTCTCGGGTCTGTCCCGCCTCCGGTCGACGGGACAGAAGACCAGTCTAGCCGACTTTCGCGTTCGCATGCCCCCGTTGTCGGCGCGTGCCGCGAATAATCGGCGTGAACAGTCGATGAACTCGGCGCGGTGCCGGCGTCCGCCGGGCTCAGCGTCCGTAGAACAGCCGTTCGGTCACGTCGCGAGCCTTGCGCATGGCCGACAGCAGGTCGTTTTCGAAATGCTGCCCGCGATGCGCGTCATAGCCGAGGTACACGGCGATGCCGCCGAGCGAGTAGATGTCGTCGGGCAGGATGTCGGCCTGCGAGACGCGCCCGTTCCACAGGTAGTTGCCGTTGCGGGCCGCGGTGCACATGCGCCACGCCTTGCGCAGCACGATCGCATCGGCCGTGCCGATGCACTTCATGCGTTCCAGTTCGTCGAGCGCGTCCATCGTGGAGTTCAGCCGCAGGGCGGCGTGCCCGCCGGCGTGCCGCAGCTGCAGCAGCTGCACCGTCCATTCCACGTCGGACAGGCCGCCCTTGCCGAGTTTGAGATGCCGTTCGCGGCGCACGCCCCGAGGCAGTCGTTCGGCCTCCATGCGCGCCTTGAGCTTGCGGATCTCGCCCAGTTCGGTTTCGCTCAGCTCGTTGACCGGATAGCGCAGCGGGTCGGCGATCTCGTGCAGGAAGTCCTCGGCGAGGGTTTTGTCGCCGGCGGCATGGCGCGCGCGCAGCAGCGCCTGATGCTCCCATGTGCTGGCCCACGACGCATAGTATTCGCGGCAAGAATCGTAGGAACGCACCAGCGGCCCGTTCTTGCCCTCCGGGCGCAGGTCGAGATCGAGCTCGATCTTCGGCTCGAGCGTGGTGGGGCCCTGCAGGATCTGGCGCAGCGAGTCGCAGACCTTGCGCGCGAACAGGTTGGCGGTCTGCTCGTCGGCCGCGGCCGCGGACGGTGAGTCGGCGACGGGCCGGTAGATGAGGATGACGTCGGCGTCCGAGCTGAAATTGACCTCGCGCCCGCCATAGCGGCCCATCGCAATCACGGCCATGTCGATGGGCGGAGCGGCAAGTCCCTCCTCGGCGCACTGATGCCTCATGGACCAGGTCAGGGACGCGTCGATGATCGCGTCGTACACGTCGGTCATGCCCTTGAGCGAGTCGGCGTCGTTCATCACGCCGCTCATCCATGCCAATCCGATGCGCTCGATCTCATGGCGCCGCATGGCGCGCATGGACGTCGCGAAGTCGTTGATGCTCGCCGCATTGCGGGACAGCGACGAGGCACATTGCACGTCGAGGCTCTCGCGCGTGCGCGCCTTGAGCCGTTCGTCGTCGCCCAGCCAGGTGACGGAGACGACGGATTTGTTGAGCGCGTCGCCGAGGAAGCGCGAGTTCGACAGGATGTGGCACAGACGCTGGGCCGCGGACGTCGAGTCGCGCAGGAACCCGAGGTATTCGCTGCCCGAGCCGAAGTTCTCCTCGAGCTTGCGCCAGTTGAGCAAGCCCATGTCCGGATTCTGCCCCTGCCCGAGCCACTGCAGCACGGCGGGCAGCATGATGCGGTTGATCTTCGCGGCGCGCGACACGCCGGAGGTGAGTGCGCTGACGTGCCGGATGGCGGCCTGCGGGTCGTCGAAGCCGATGGACGCGAAACGCTCCTGCGCGGCCTGCTCGCTCAGTTCGACGCCGTCGCCGTCGGCGGACGCGGCGATGGGCAGCATCGGACGGTAGTAGATGTCCATGTGCAGCCGGCGCACCTCGCGGCGCGTCTCGTCGTACTTGTCGACGAGCTCTTCTGGGTGCATACCGAACGCGCGGGCGAGCCGGCGCAGTTCCGGGTTCTGGTTGAGCGCCTCGTCGCTCACGTTGCGCTTGCGGTCGAGTCCGCCCACGCTGCCCGGACCGAGGTCGGGGAACAGGTGGGTGCGCTTGAGCGACCACATTTGCTGGCGATGCTCCATCACGCGTTCGAAGCGGTAGTCCCAGGAGAGCTTGATGGCCTGTTTGCGCGACACGTAGCCGCCGTCGGACAGTCGTTGCAGCGATTCGAGCGTGGACGCGGTGCGCAGCGATTCGTCGGAACGGCCGTGCACGAGCTGGAGCATCTGCACGGTGAATTCGACGTCGCGCAGGCCGCCCTTGCCGAGTTTGATCTCGCGGTCCTTGAGCGGGGCCGCGATGAGATCCTCGACCCGCTTGCGCATCTTCTGGCAGTCGTAGACGAAGTTGTCGCGCTTGGAGGCGGTCCACACGAACGGCCGGGTCATGTCCATGTACGCCTGGCCGAGCTGCTTGTCGCCGGCGACCGGTCGGGCCTTGAGCAGCGCCTGAAACTCCCAGTTCTCGGCCCATTGCTCGTAGTAGCCGCGATGCGATTCGAGCGTGCGCACCAGCGGGCCGTCCTTGCCTTCGGGGCGCAGTCCGCCGTCGATCTGCCACAGGGTCGGCTCGGCCACGCCCATGATGACGGACTGGCAGACGCGTTGGAGCATCGTGCCCATTTTGGTGCCGATGCGCGTGAGCGTCTGCCGGTCGATCTCGTGGTCGGCCGGTTCGACCACGTAGATCAGGTCGACGTCGGACACGTAGTTCAGTTCTCGTGCGCCGAGCTTGCCCATGCCGATGATGGTGAAACGCACGTGTTCGCTGCCGTCGATCTCATGTCGTGCGATGGCCAGCGCGCCTTCAAGCGCGGCGTCGGCAAGGTCGGACAGCTCCTCGCTGATGCGCGGCTGCAATGCGATCGGATCGGCCGCGGTGGTGTCCTGCGCGATGATCGCCGCGAGCTGCTTGCGGTACGTGCGACGCAGCGCCGTGGTCGCGTCGGCGAGCGGCAGCGACGCCTCCGGCGCGTCCTGCTCGTTCGGGTCCGCGCCGACGGCCTCCAGCACGTGCGCGCGCCGCTGGTCGTGGTTGAACAGGTGCGAGTTGCAGGCATCGCTGGCCGCCGCCTCGACAAGGTCCATGCGGAAGCGCATGAACTTGCCCATCGCGTCGGACACGCCGAGCACCGCCACGAGGCGCCCGAACGCCTGCTCGTCCGGCAGGATCTCGGCGAGCGGGCGGCCCTGGCTCTGCAGGGCGTTCACGATGTCGACCAGATTGCCGAGCGCCGCATCCGGGTCGCACGCCTTGTCGAGCGCCCCCAGCAGCATGCGCAGTCGCACGTCGTCCACGCCGTCGGCGGCGAGCCGGTTGAATTGGGCCCGTGCGGATTCCAGATCCTGCAGCCCGGCGTGGATGAGCTCCCGTGCCCCGACGTTGAATTCTCGCGTTTCGTCCATAAACTCTTAATCTACTACGTTGGGGTAGCATGGCATGGCTAAGTGTTCCCGATTTGCAGTCTATGGGTGGTTGGTATGAAGCGTAACGTGACTCTCAAGGACGTGGCCGCGCTGGCCGGCGTCTCGTTCAAGACCGTCTCCAATGTGGTCAACCACCGCGACGACCAGATGACCGCGCAGACGCGGGAGCGCGTGCTCAAGGCCATCAATGAGCTCGGCTATCGGACGAACCATTCGGCGCGCTCGCTCAAACTGGGCCGCACCGGAGTGATCGGCCTGGCCGTTCCGGGCTTCGCCCAGCCGTTTTTCGGCTATCTGACGGACGAGGCGGCGGTGGCCGCGCAGGAGCATGGTCTGGAGCTCATCGTGAGCGTCTACGAGCACCTCGACAACGGCTTGGACACGTTCGTGCGCAAGGCGCCGCAACTGGGCGCCGATGGCTGGATCATCTTCAACGACCAGCCGCTGCCGCCCACGGCGTCCCTGTTCCATCAGGGCTTTCCGATCGTCGTGTCGGGCAACCGTTCCGTTCACGGACTGCTCGATCTCATGTCGACGCCGAACACGCAGGGTTCGCGTCTCGGCACGGAGTGGCTGATCGACGGCGGCAACGACATCGTCGCGTTCATCGGCGCGCCGAAGCCGCTGTTCGACATCGCCGACGAACGGGAACGCGAGCAGGCGGTGCTGGATGCGACCGACGAGTCCGCCATCCTGCATCTCAAAGGCTATATCCAGGCGCTGCATGCGCGCGGACGCACGGTCGACTGGCGGTACGTGATGCCGTGCTCGACGATCAGCACGCCTCCGGGCGAGCGAGCCGCACGCCGTCTGCTCGAACGCTGCCGGGACTTGGGCATCGCGGTGCCGAGCGCGATACTGTCCGCCAACGACGCGGTCGCGTACGGCGTGATTTCGGCCGTGTCGCAGGCCGGACTGTCCATTCCCGGCGATGTGGAGATCATCGGTTTCGACAATCTGCCCGGCAGTCAGTACGTCGTGCCGCCGCTGAGCACGATCGACCAGCACGTCGACCGGTACGTGTCCAAGGCGATCGACCGTCTGCTCGCGCGCATCGACGGCGATGATTCCGAGCCGCGCACGTACATGCTGGATGCGGATCTGATCGAACGCGGCACGACGCGCAAGCGCGGCTGACGCCACGCCATTCGGCACTATTCGACGATGACGGTGAGCGTCACGTCGCGCAGCCGCGGATCGCAGTCGCGTTCCGGCGTCATTTCGAGATACGGGTATCCGCTGGCGGCCCAGTGGACGCGACGGATGCCCGTGTGGCGCCCCTGCGCCACGTTGCGCTCGTCATGCGGCACGGCATGATAGACGAGCAGGTCGTCCCCCGTATCGGGGTCGGTGACGAAGCTGTTGTGCCCCGGACCGTACTCCCCCGGCACGCTTTCCTTGGTGAGGATCGGGTATCCGAGCTCGTGCCATGACGCCGGGTCGAGCAGATCGCTGTCGGTCTTGGCGTGCAGCAGGCCCACACAGTACAGGTCGGCCAGTCCGGTGCTCGAACCGGACACGGTAACGAACAGGTCGTCGCCGTGCCGCAACAGGTACGGGCCTTCGTCCACTTCCGTCTCGCAACGGTCCCAGCCGTACAACGGCCGCATCACGCACACCGGTTCGCCGGTCAGCCGCCACGGTTCGGACCGGTCGACGGTGGCGATGTACACGTTGGCCGGATACACGCCGTCCGCGCCGGTCGTGCGGTCGCGGAACCGCCGGCCGGACCACATCACATAGCTGACTCCCCCAACCTCGAAATAGGTCATGTCAAGCGAGATGCCGCCGTGCGCCAGCAGCGAACCGTCCGGTCGCACCACGTGGCGTGCGGGCCCCCACGCATCCGGGTCCATCGGGTCACCGTCGCATCGGAAGACGACGGCCTGCACGCTGCTCCAGCCGTCCGGCCCGAGCGTGGTGAACACGTATGCGGTGCCATCGATGACGTGCATTTCCTGCGCCCACACGTTGTCCTTGCCCTCGGCGGACACGGTGACGACCCGTTGCGGCGCGGCGGCGGCCAGTCCGTCGATGGTGTCCGCGCAGCGGACGACGATGCCGTCGAGCTGGGAGCCGGTCAGATAGTAGCGTCCGCGGAACCGGCAGATGCACGGGTCGCCGAGATGGTCCGGTATGAACGGGAACGGGCGTTCGCGCATGATGATGCGTCCGCGCACCTCATACGATCCCGGCACAGTCATGTCGATGCGGGCGAGGTCGCCGGCGTCCCACGTGACCTGCTTGGCGTGCGTCGACCCGTCCGAATAGCGGCAGACGACGGTGTGCGGCACGACCAATGACGGCGTGCCGGTTGCGTCCGCGTCGACGCCGTGCGCGCCCGGGTGCAAGGCGCGCAGCCGTACCGTCGGTTGGTCGACGGCGGTGTTGCGGATGACGCCCAACCTGCCCTCCACGGTATCCAGCACGTGTTCGTCGACGGCGATCGCATTGCCGGCGATCGCGCCGTCGATGCCCATCGCATCGTCCGGAATCGGCTGCAGCGTGAAGTCGCTGATCGTCCACACGTCGCCGATCGAACGCAGGTCAGCCGATTCGGTCTGTCGTACGCCGCGCCCGTCACGCCATTCGATCAGATATCGCCCGGAACGCCGGTTCCATACGCATCGCGGGTTGCGGATCGGCGTGTCGGACAGGTGCAGATATCCGTCCGGCTCATAGTCGACCAGATTGGCGGAGCGGAACAGCATTGCGTCGCCGGCATGCCGGTCGTCGGCGCCGTGTTGGTTCCGGCGCACGGCCATCACCGTCCATCCTCCGTCGGGACGGGCGACCAGCCACGGGTCAATCAGCGTTTTCGTAACTCCGCGCGGACGTTCGTCGGTCGGCTCGTCCGCAGCCGCAAACAATACGGCCGTATCGTTGCGCATGGGCACGAACGGACCGTCGCCGCGTCGGACGGCGAGGTGCATGGCGCATTCGAGATCGCACAGCTCGCCCGCCCCGGCGAACGCGGGATTCGTGTACGTGCCGTCACCGGATTTGGCGTAGACGGCGATGTCGCCGGTCGTAGTCATGATGATCCTCTTTCTCCTTGTCGTTCGGACGATTTCCGCGACGATTGGCTCATGCGAAGACCGGTCGTCCCGAGGGGCGGCCGGTCTTCGCTCGGACTGGCGGCTGCGTCAACCGTTACGGCGTGACCTACCGGAACTCGCCGGCAACGTCACTTCGCGTACTTGTCGTACCACTTCTGCCACAGTTCGACGTTCTGGTCGACGCCGAGGTTCTTCACGCCCTCGACGTAGCTCTTCCACGACGCGTCGTCGAGACCTCCCTTGGAGATCCACGAGGCGATGATCGGCGTGGCGTAGTCGAAGATCTGCGTGTTGTTGTTGGAGATGGTGGTCATGTCCTCGTCGCTGGGCAGGACGTAGTTGGGCAGATAGTCGTCGCTGTCCAACGCCGCCTGCTGGTCCTTGTAGACCATCCAGTCGCGGTTGGAGCGGTCCACGTCGTCCACGCCCTCGATCTTGATGCCCTCCGGCAGATAGGCGAGGCCGTGGTTGTACAGGGATACCTGCACGGTCGGATCGGCCTGGCCTTCCGGCTTGATCGTGTAGTCCAGATCACCGTTCTTGGTCACGTACGTGTCGAGATCGCCGTAGTACGACTGGACCACCATGTCCGGTTCCAGCCACTTGTCGATGATCTTGTACACCTGCTCCTTGTAGGGGCTATCGGCCTTGACCGCGGCGCCCGCGTACACGTCCGGCTGGCCGGTGGTCCACGTCGCCTTGTCGGCGCCCGGCGCGACCGGGGCCGCCATGGTCACGTACTGGTCGTTGAAGTCCGTGCCGAACGAATCCAGCGTGTTCCAGCCGAAGGCCACGCCGACGGTGGGCGCCTTGCCATCTCCCTTGAGCTCGGCATAGTACTTGTCGTCGGTCTTGGTGATCGCGTCGGACGGCACCAGACCGTCGGCCATGAGCTGGTGCAGGTACTCGGTGACCTGGCGGAACTGGTCGGAGACGATGTAGTTGCCGACCTTGCCGTCCTTGACGTAAATGCCCGTGCCGCCGCTGGTGGTGACGGAGTATTCGACGCCGGTCGAATTCATGAGCAGATACGGACCCCACCAGCCGAAGCCGCCGGTGCCGAGCGCGCGGATGTCGAACGGGATCTCGTCGGCCTTGCCGTTGCCGTTCGGATCCTGCGTCTTGAACGCCTTGAGCACATTGGTGAATTCGTCCCACGTGGTCGGCACATTGAGGCCGAGCTTGTCGAGCCAGGTCTTGTTGATCATCATGGTCTGGCCGCCCACGAGGTTGGTGTTGCGCGCGGACACATCCGACGGGATCTGCAGCAGCTTTCCTTCCAGATTGGTGGCGTACTTGCGCGCGAAGTCGTCGGTCTCAAGGTACTTTTTGGCGTTGGGCATCTTGTCCAGATCGTCGGACAGGTCCTCGAAGATCTGGTTCTTGGCGAAGTCGTCGGCCGAATAGGCGCCGATGCTCAGGTCGGCGATGTCGCCGGAGGCGAGGATGGCGCTCTTCTGCTGGCTCCACTGGGAGTCGAGCGTGGTCTGCCACTTGATCGTGCAGTCGCATGCGGCCTCGAGCTTCTTCCACCAGTTCATGGTCTTCATCTGCTTGGTGGCCGAGCCGATAATCACCTGCACCTTCACCACCGGTTTGCCGTTGACGTCCTTTTCGCCGGAGTTTCCGGCGCCACATCCGGCCAGCGCCATGGCCATCGCCAGCGTGCCGGCGGTAATTGCGGTGATGCGTTTTCCGGACCTGCGTCCGGCTCCTGCTGCGTTGCGACGAATCATCGTTCTGCGTCCTTTCCTCGAGCTTCAGCTTCGTTGCCTGAGTGTCGCCTGGAATGAACTTCACTGTTCCAAGCGCTGCCATTACTATACTTCAGCGTTGTAGTAAAGTGCAAATCGCGACACGCCGAAATGGTGTCCGCATACGACGAAGCCGCACTCGCGACGGGTGATGACGTCACGAATGCGGCCTGATGTTCCATGTCCTTGGTGTTTCGGCTCGGTAGGGCGCGATGCGACCGTATCGCACCACGCCGGGAATGCATCCCGTCAGCGGCCGAACAGCGACTCCACGTTGTGCCAGATGCGCCGGGCGTTGGCCGGGCGGTTCATGGTGTACAGATGGATGCCGTTCACGTCGTTGGCCAGCAGATCGGTGATCTGCTGCGAGGCGTAGTTGACGCCGGCCGCGCGCAGCGACGGCAGGTCGTCGCCCCACTTGTCGAGCAGGGAGACCACGTACTTGGGGATCTTCGTGCGATTCTTGGCCGCCATCGCGTACACCGACTTGGCGGAGGTGATCGGCATGATGCCGGCCTCGATCGGCGCGTGGATGCCGGCCGCGCGCGCCTTGTCGACGAACTCGTAGAAGTTCTCATTGTCGTAGAACAGTTGGGAGATCAGATGCGTGGCGCCCGCGTCGACCTTGGTCTTCAGATGCTCGATGTCCTCGTCGAGCGACTTGGATTCGATGTGGCCCTCCGGATAGCAGGCCGCGAAGATCTTCAGATACGGCTTGCGTTCGTGGATGTAGGCAATCAGATCGCTGGCGTGGTCGAACACGCCGACCGGCTCCAACCCGTCGAGATGATCGCCGCGCAGGGCGAGCACGCCGCTGACCTTGGCCTCCTCGAAGAGATTCAGCGCATCGTCGATGCGCTCCTTGTCGGAATACAGGGCGGTCAGGTGGGCGACGGCCGGAATCTGGTATTCCTTGCGAATCGTGTTGGCGATGCGTGCGGTGGCGGTGCGGTCGGCGTGCGTGCCGTGTCCGTACGTCACCGAAATGAAGTCCGGCTTGATGCCTTCGAGTCCGTCGAGCGCGTCGTAGATCGTGCCGACCGGAGCGTCGCGCTTCGGCGGAAACACTTCAAGGGAAAAGATCGGATTGTGCATGGGTTCTGCTCCTTGCGCGCCCGTCGCGCGTTGCGGCGGTCGAGTTGTCCTGTGACGGTTGCATATGATTCCGGCTCCCCCGGTGGGCACCGAAGGAGCCGGAATCACGTCATGCGATTACTGCGGGCGGTTTACGCCGACTGCCACGCTCACGCCAACTGGGCTCGCACGGCCTTGGCCGCGGCGACCAGATGCTCGAGGCTCGGCCATGTCTCGGCGTTGCCGCGGGTCTTCAGACCGCAGTCGGGGTTGATCCACACCTTCTCGACGTCCATCTTCTTGAGGATCTCGTGGATGCGCTCCTCGATCTCCGCTTCGGACGGGATGCGCGGCGAGTGGATGTCGTAGACACCGGGGCCGGCCTCGGTCTCGAAGTTCGCGTCGTGGATCGCATCGAGCACCACGAGATCGCCACGGGACGCCTCGAAGGAGATCACATCGGCATCCATCGCGTCGATGTCGCGGATGATGTCGTTGAACTCCGAATAGCACATGTGCGTGTGGATCTGCGTGGTCGGCTTGACGCCGGAGTGCACGAGGCGGAACGCCGGGATGGCCCAGTCGAGGTACTTCTTGTGCCAGTCGGTCTTCCTGAGCGGCAGCTTCTCGCGCAGCGCGGCCTCGTCGATCTGGATGACCTTGATGCCGGCGGCCTCGAGGTCGAGCACTTCGTCGCGGATGGCGAGGGCGAGCTGCTGGGTCTGCTGCTCGTGGGTGATGTCCTCTCGCGGCCAGGACCAGTTGAGGATGGTGACCGGGCCGGTGAGCATGCCCTTCATGACGTGGTTCGTGCGGCTCTGCGCGTACGCGGACCATTCGACGGTGATCGGCTTGGCGCGCGAGACGTCGCCCCACACGATCGGTGGCTTGACGCAGCGGGTGCCGTAGGACTGCACCCACGCGTTCTTGGTGAACAGGAAGCCGTTGAGGTTCTGGCCGAAGTACTCGACCATGTCGTTGCGTTCGAACTCGCCGTGGACGAGCACGTCGAGGCCGATCTCCTCCTGATGCTTGATGCAGGCGTCGATCTGCTCCTTGATGAACGTGTCGTACGCTTCCTTGGTGATCTCGCCCTTGCGGAAGCGCGCGCGTTCGGCGCGGATCTCCTTGGTCTGCGGGAAGGAGCCGATCGTGGTGGTCGGCAGCAGCGGCAGGCCGAGCGCCACGCGCTGCTCCTTCTGACGTTCGGCGCGGGCCGGCTGACGCACGAAGTCGGCGTCGGTGAGCTTGGACAGACGGTCGGCGACGGCCGGATCGGCGGCGACGCGCGTGCCGTCGAACAGCGCCTGGTTCGCGGCGAGCTCGGCGGACGCCTTCTTCTCGTCATCGCTCGCGTCAGCCAGCTTGGCGATCTCGACCAGCTCGCCGACCTTCTCGACGGCGAACGCGAAGTGCTTGAGCACGGCCGGGTCGAGCGCGGTCTCGCCTTCGGTGCTGAACGGCACGTGCAGCAGGGAGGACGCGGTGGACACGGCCACGTTCGGCGTGACCTGCTTGAGCGCGTCGATCAGGCCGAGGCTCACGGCGTAGTTGTTGCGCCAGATGTTGCGGCCGTTGACCACGCCGGCGAAGATCGTCGTCGCGGAGTTGACGCCGTACTGCTGGACTGCGGCGAGATTCTCGTCCTTGCCTTCGTTCAGGTCGAGGCCGATGCCGTCGAAGCCGAGCAGGTTGACGGTTTCGTACACGTCGGCGATGTGGCCGAAGTACGTGTTGAGCAGCACCTTGACCTTGCCGTCGCGTGCGGGCAGGATCTTCGCGTACAGGCTCTTGAACAGTTCGACGTCGCCCGGCTCCTTGTCGAGCACGAGGTACGGCTCGTCGATCTGCACCCACTCGGCGCCCAGCTCGGCGAACTTGGCGAGCACCTCGGCGTACACGGTGGCGACCGCGTTGACGAGGCCCTTGTCGTATTCGATCTCCTCGGCCTGATCGTTGCGAGCGAGCTTGAGGAACGTGTACGGGCCGATGAGCACCGGCTTGGTGTCGATGCCGAGCGCCTTGGCCTCGTTGAACTCGTCGAACGGCTTGGTGCCGTTGAGCTTGATCTCGGTGGACGGCTCGATCTCCGGCACGAGGTAGTGGTAGTTGGTGGTGAACCACTTCTTCATCGGCAGGGCGGTCACGTCGCCCTTGTCGCCCTGATAGCCGCGGGCCATCGCGAACAGCGTCTCCTCCGGGTTGTCGAAGGCGAGACGCTGGTAGCGCTGCGGGATCACGTTGAGCAGGATCGCCGTGTCGAGCATCTGGTCGTAGTAGCTGAAGTCGTTGCTGGGGATCAGGTCGACGCCGGCGGCGGCCTGCAGCTTCCAGTGCTTGGCTCGTAGCTCCTTAGCAGTGGCGCGCACGTCGTCGAGCGAGGCGGCGCCCTTCCAATAGGCTTCGATGATCTTCTTCAGTTCGCGGTTCTGGCCGATGCGCGGAAAACCGGAAACGGAAGTCAGTGCGGACATGGTTCCTCCCGAATCTTACGAATGCAACCCGGCAAACCTATCACAGATCGGCCTGTCATAAGGCATCAGGACAACTTGGGTGTCGTTATAAGTCCGCTTTATGGCCTTTTGGTCAGCATATGTCCGCACATTGTCACGGCCCGTTCCCGCATCGTCCCGAGATGGTCTCGGCATCACCGTTCGCCATGCCGTTCGGCGGGTGACGGGCGCCGCGGCGAGGCAATGATGCGACAATAAGGTGCATGA
>NZ_JAHBBH010000043.1 GCF_019331735.1 Bifidobacterium miconis | reverse complement strand
CTTGCCGCTTTGACGCGGTCCGGTGACGGAAACGATCGGAAACCATGCGGCGGACCGTTGCACCTGTTCGGTAAGCAATCGTGGGATCATGCAAGGCTCCTTCAGCTCGGAAAACCAAAACCTTGCTGTATACATTACCATAACATTGCTCTAGCAATAACCAGAACTTTGCTGCTGGTTTTACCAAAACCTTGCTGTTGCGTAATGCGAGGTCTGCATTACGGGTGATGTCCGACGGCCTGCTCGCCCCTGTCATACCCCCATCATGGACATAGTCGCCTTTTGTGTAGCGCGGATCGGCTTACCGCGCTACGTCGATGGATTGCAATAGAGCCATGACGAACAACGGCAACGATTCTGAAATATCCATTCAGGTCATGGTGGCCGGCCATATGCACATCTCCCCGATCCTCCCGCCGACGAAAACGCGCTCTGACGGGACGGCCATCAACGGCCATCACTCGACCGGCTTGATTCCGTCGTCGGCGACCTGCCGAATCGCGGCTTCCAGTTCCGCAGCCTTCGCCCTGGCTTTGACAGGGTCGAGCGGCGTGCTATCGTCCCAGTATTCGATGTAAGACGCGATCTTCCTGCGGTAGTCGTTCCAGTTGAGCACGTCGAGCTGGTTGAAATCGCCGTCGTATTCGGCTCGCCAGCGCAGCCACGCGCCCGGAAACACGGGGATGAGACTGTTGGTGGCGGTCTCTCTGATCGCGATCACCCATTCGAGCGCCTTGTCAGAATCGTCGGTGAGCTGGTGGTTGTTGTCCGCCAGTTCGGGGATGAGCACGTCGTTGGCGTATGCGCGCATCACGTGCCCGTCGTTCGCGTCGAACGTGGCGTTGACCATGGGAGTCAGCTCGCCGCATTCGAACGAGCGGTTCAGATCGAGGAAACCGCACGGGTCGCCCGGTTCCACCTGCGGCACGGACCAGTCGTCAGGCTGTTCCATGCGTTCGTCGTACCAGTGCGTGATCGGCAGCGCGAAATCGGCGCCGCCCTCGCCGAACCATTCGACGTGCAGGTCGAGATGATTGAATTCGAATGTGGCGATCCATTCCTCAATGGCCCGCTTGTCGAGGTTGCCTTGGCCGAGCCGGAGTTCCTTCCAGTCGCCGGCGCTCATGGCCGTCTGTTCGCCAAGCCGTTCGATGCTCGCGTCCAGTTCGGCGTCCATCATCGCGGCAGGGAACGCATCGGCCGCATTGTCCGGCGCAATCTGACCGTCCACCCCCGCCGGTCTGTCGTCGGCAAGGTTCAGCGAACCGAAACCGGCGATGTGCATGAGCCCGCAGTGTCGGATTTCGTCCGGCGTGGTCGCTTCACGCATGCCGTGGCATTGCTTCAGATGGTCGAGGATCAGGCCGAGCCACCGGACGAGCTGTCACGCAGTGACTGAGGGGTAGTCAGAACCCATCACATTAAATCCGACAAAGTACTAGGTCAGGTCAGGACAAGCCATCGATCAGCCGGAGATACCGGTGTCCGATACGTCGATGAAACGGTGTCCGACCAAACCTACCAGCCAACGCTCGGTGACCGTGTACTTGGGGTAGAGCTGCTGCAGCGCCTTGGCGTACAACGCCTGTTGTCCGCAGTAGTCGTCGTGCAGGCGTCGCATCCAGCGTGCAATGCCGGAGTCGCCGTCGTCGCGCATCGCGTCGGTCTTGTAGTCGAACAGGACGATGCTGCGCGTCGCGTCGTCGACGTAGTAGCCGTCGATGACACCGCGCACGATGACCCCGTCGCCCGTGACTCCCCCGCGTGCCGCGGCACCGGCGCTGTCCGCACCTTCCGTCCCACTCACGGACAATCCGCCCGTGGCCGCGATTCCTCGCAGTTCCCGGTCGTCGAGCAGCAACGAGAACGGTGCTTCGCGGTACAGCCGGTCGCGATGCGCGCGGATGCCATCCGCCAGCGACGCACCGCCGCCGAGCATCCCATCCCCCGGGCACACGAACCACATCATGCCGTCGAACAGCGGACCGTGTTCGATCTCGCGCGCGGCCGCGTCGGAAATGATCCGCGCCGCGGCGAGCCGATGGATCACCGCGCGTAACTGTGCGGCGCATGCAGCGGACTCCGCCGGCGTCGACCAGTCGAATTGTTCAAGCACGTTGTGCACGCCGGTGCCGATTTCGGCGGCGGACGGTCCTGCCCCGAGTCCGGTCATGAAATCCGGCAGCGGGTAGGCGGAGAACCGCCATGAACGCTCGTCCGCATTGTCCTGAACGATGGTTCCGCCGGATGCCGACGATGACACGTCATCGTCGTCGAGCCCGTCCTGTGCCATGGCTTGAGCCCAGTTGCGGATGCCCGACGCGTTGAGCGTGAGCGGACGGCGTTGCCCGTCCGGCACGCGTTCGTCGACCGACGCGAATCCTTCCGGCGACGGACGCTTCGCGGCAATGGCCCGCTCCGAGCAGCCCTGTTCGTCGTCCTGTCGGGATGGCACACGCACGTCCTCCAGATCGCGGATCAATACGATGCGTCGGCCGGACGCGTTGCCGGCCGTCGTGTCCTGTGCCAATCCGTCCGATATCGGCAGGAAACCGAACGCCATCGACCCGCCGTCCTCACCGGTTTCGGCGGGGATCATCTTGAAGTCTTCCGCGCCTTGCTCGCCGGCGTGCAGACTCGCCGCGTGCAGCGCCTGCAGTATCCAGGTCACGTACTGGTTGCCGTTCATGACGTCGTCCGCAGCGACGGAGCCGTCAGGTCGGAACGCCTGCGTCCGCTCTTGGACCTCGGTCAGCAGTGTGTTGAAATCGTCCTTGCCGATGCCGGCGATGATGAGCTTGCGTTCCGGACGGGTCAGCGCCACGTACAGCAGTCGCAGCTGTTCCTCGATGGCCTGCCGTTTGACGATGCCAGCTAGGTATCGGCGTTGGAACGTGTCCACTACGCTCTGCGCGCGCTCGTCCGCGATCCTGCACGCGGCGACGCCGTGTTCGGGGTCGCCGGGCTTCTGCACGGTCACGAACCGCGGCAGGTTCTTGGCGTCATACGTGGCCGAAGTGGCGTCGGCGAGGATCACGGCCTTCCACTGCAGTCCCTTGGCCTGGTGGATGGTGGTCATGTGGACCGCGTCCTTGGTGGACAGCGTCACGGCCTCCGCGTTGACGTCCTTGTTGCCGTTGGCCTGCCATTGTTCGACGGCTTTGAGGAACGCAGGGATGCCCCTCGCCTCCGTGCCCGCGAATGTGCGCGCCTTGACGCACAGTTGGGCGAGGTTCGCCTGCCGCTGGTGTCCGTCGGACAGTCGCCCGCAGTAGTCGTACCAGCCGGTCTGCGTGTAGATGCGCCACAGTAGTTCGTCGATCGGATGCGTCGCGGCGAACGCACGCAGCGACTCGAACTGGTCGAAGAACGCGCGCAGCACACCAACGTGCTCGGACAGCTCGCCGGGCAGAGGCGAAAACGACGGAGCCTTGTTGGACGGGTAGGCGATCCGGTGCAGGATGCCGTAGTAGCTTCCCTTGTCCAGCAGGAGCATCGCGGCCAGATCGTTGTCCGTGATGCCGTGCGCGCGCAGCAGGGCGACTATGGGCACATCCCGGTGCGGGTTGTCGATCGCGCGCAGCCAGTCCAGCGCGATCATAATCTCCGGTTTCCGGTAGTAGTCGCCCACGCCGTTGACTTCGACCGAGATGCCGGCTTCGGTCAGCTCGTCGTATAGTTCGCCGAACAGTTTCGAGCTGCGCCCCAGCACCGCGATGTCGCCGTACCGGTAGCCTTCCTCGTCGTGCAGCCGGCGGATGCGGCGGACGATCATGTCGACCTGCTGCTGGTCCGGGCTGATGCGCGGCAGCGACGTCGCCCCGGACGCCGCAACGTTCGCCCCGTCATCGTTGCCGGCCCCGTCAGCCGCGTCAGCCACGCCACCTTCGCCGCCCGAGTCCCGCCGCCGGCGCATCAGCAGCTCCACTGCCGTCGCGTCGTATCGTTCCGGCACGTTCGGAATCTGGAAACAGTCCTGCAGATAGTCGGCGCCGCCCATGTCCTCGCGCATGAGATGGTCGAACACCGTGTTGGCGAAGATGAGGATTTCGGGAACCGACCGGTGGTTCTGTGACAGCGTCGACCGGTGTTCGGCGGGCACTTCCCGGCTTTTGCGACGGAATTCCTCGGGCTGCGCGTACCGGAACCCGTAGATGCTCTGCTTGACGTCGCCGACCATCGTCACCTTGGCGGCGTTCCGGCCGATCATGTCGATGAAACGGTTCTGCAGCGCGTTGTTGTCCTGGCATTCGTCCACGTACACGTAACGCCATTGGCTGCCGACCCGTTCGCGCACGTCGTCGAGTTCCAGCGCGGCCAATGCCAGATGCGCGATGTCGGGGAATTCCTTCACCGCGGCCCGTCGCTTCTCCTCGTCGTATCGCGCCGCGAACAGGCCGGTCAGGCGGACCAGCGTATCGATGCGCCGCTGCGCGGCCGCATCCAATGCGTCCATCTGCGCCGCAGGCAGCGCGAACACGGACCGCAGGTCTTTGGCATGGTCCCGAACCTGCCTGAGCGCGTCGACCGCGGTGGAGTTCTCGTCGGATTTTTTGACGATGTCGGGGAACAGGTCGGCCACCACGTCGAAATTGTCGCTTCGCAGCGTTTTACGACCGTCGTTGACCTCGACGATCACGTCCCGCGCGCGAGCGGTCGCCGCGACCACGTCATCCCATGAACCGTTTCCGTACGCGTCGTACACCGCATCCACCGCGGCGAACACGGGACCGAACACCCTGCTGTCATGCAGCAGACGCACGCCGTCGCGCGGATCCCCGCGTTCCGCCGCGAACGCGGCGAGCATGTCCGCGACCTGCGCGCGCAACCGTTCCAAGACCTCATGCCGTTCGTTCATGAACGCGTCGACGATCCAGCTGACGCCGCGCACCGGCCGCAAACCGTCGAAACGCGCCCGGTACGGTTCCGACAGCGTGGACAGCCATTCCAACCCGTTCGGCTTGGTTTGCACCTGATCGTACAGTCGCAGGATCTCGTCGGCGAGCATTGCGTCGTTGTCCGCTCCCCCGGTGTTGTCCAGCAGGTCGAGGAACCGGTCGTGTTCGGGATCGTCGGGCGCATACCACTGTTCGAACAATGCGTCGATCACCGTGTGCTGCATGCCGGAGCGGATGGCCGCATCGGCCATGATCCGGTAGCCGGGGTCGATGCCGAGCACATCCGCGTTGCGGTCGACGATGTGCTTGTCGAGCGCGTCGATCGTGCTGATCTGCGCGGTCGGCAGCTCGTTGGACGCCTTGGAGAACACCGCCGCCGCGGTGATCGGATCCTGTCTGATCATGCCCGCGAGGTCGCCGTCGTCGCCTCCGATGAGATAGTCGGAGTCGTGCAGTCGTTCGCCGTCGTCGGACGCGTACGAATGCGCGTAATCGACGGCGAACGCGAGGTTGCGTCCGAGCTTGGCGCGCAGTTCCGCTGCCGCGGCGATGGTGAACGTGACGATCAGCGATTCACGGATGGACGCCCGGCCGTCGGATTGCGCACGTTCCAGCAGGTCGATCATGACGTCCTGCAGCAGTCGCGTCGTCTTGCCGGTGCCGGCCGAAGCGCTGATGAAATACCTGTTGTCGTTCACCGTTCCTCCTCCTCGATCATGCCCGTCGTTCTGCCGGTCGGATCCGGCACGGTCCCGTTGCGCGCCGCGTCCAGCAACCCGTCGAGAGACACGGGGCGCTGCATCCGCCACGCGGATTCGTCCAGCATGTCCAATGCCATGACGTCCGGATAGTCGCTGTATTTCAATCCGTCGCGCCCGACCTCGGTGGAGTCGCCCTTCAGCAGCCGGTACGGCGCCACCGGCAGGTCGCCGGACAGCATGGCTTCGCACGCCGCGTCGATCATGCGCCGTGCATGGTCGCACAGCAATTGCAGCTCGTCGGGGCTCAGCACCTGTTGAGGCAATGAAGCCGCCTTGCCGCACTTCCACGGGCCGATGAGCGTTCCCGCCGTGGCGAGGTGCAGCGCCGGATGCTCCTTGAGCCGAAGTCCGGTACCGCAGATGGTCGCGGCGAGTTCCCGCGGCGATTCCCCGGCCGGTTGCAGATCCGTGGCTTCGCCGGACACTTTTGCGTCCGAGGATTTCTCACGGATCGGCAGGAAGATCATGCCGGCGATCGGCGGCATGGTTTCCCCGGACGCCATGACGGCGCGCGCATAATTCAGCAACTGCAGTTCGTGCCCGTAGTACACGTGGGTGCCCGTCGGGGTTTTGCCGTCCGCGTCGAACAGGACGTGCGGGGACGACTTGTAGTCGATCACCAGTGAGCCTTCATGGCCGTCCCGTTCGATGCGGTCGATGCGGTCGACCTTGCCGCGCACGCGCACGGTCACGTCGACGGGAGCGCCGTCTTGGGTTCCGGTGATGTGCGAGGTGAGCGCGGGCCAGTCCGCGCTGGTGCCGTGAATGTCGCCGAACTGTTTTTCGGTGAACAGCGGCTCATCGTGCACGGCGGCCGCGGGTGTCGCCGTCTTGCCCCGCTTTTTCGCCGGCGCGGTCTGTACCGTCTCGTCGAGCAGATTGGACTGCCAAGACGCGACCGTCAGGTCGAGCCGGTGCAGGAACATGCGCAACGTGTCCTTCAACTGTTCTCGCACGGCGTTCATGCGCCGGCTGGAAGCTAGGATTTCGAACTCGGGGTTGGCTTCGAGCAGGCTGTCAGTCGCCAGCGTCGAACCGGCGATCGGTTCGGGCCGAAAGTCGAGCCGCGCGAACAAGTCGATCAGCTCGCCGTCGGTTTTCAGCGCGTCCCTGTCGCGGTAGACGGCAGGTATCGCGGACGTGTCGCCGTCATGCTGCCGGGCGGCGATCTTCACGTCGATGAGCCGTTCCAGCACCGCGTGGTAGAAGCTGCCCTTGGTGGCCGGATCGAACGTGAACGGTTTGACCGGCTGGACTTTGAGCCCACGGGACAGGAACGTTTCGAACGGGTTCGCATAGAAGCTCTGCACCGCGGAGACGGAAGTGTCGAGTACGCGCGGAGAGGATTCGTCGGACGCGTCGGACGGCCGGGTGAACAGGCCGATCATGAGACCGGGGTCCAGTCTGCTGTCGTCCGTCGAACGCAATGCCAGCGGATGCGACGTGCCGTCGACCGCCGCGGGCAGGCTGTCCAGCGTCGGAGCCCCGACAGGTCCGTCGACGCCGTCACGGTCGGCGTCGGACAGCAGTGCCGCCGCGAACGGGGACAACGACTGAGCCGTGCCGCCGGCCGTGCGAGGACAGAGCATCGTCACCTCCCGCGCGTAGCGCGCCACTCGGTTGAACGCGGAGACTTCGCGGCGGGCCTTGCTGTGCACTGTTCCGGAACGCAGACCGGCCGCCGCGACGACGTTGCCCTGCCCGGCCAGCGCGTCGGCGATCCGCAGTCGCTCCGACTCGTCCAACAGGCCGGTTTCCCCGGGAATGGCGGGCAGCTGCGATTCGGTCGCGCCCAGCACGAACACATGACGATACGGGCGCATCGGGGTCGGGAACGCGACCACGTCGACCGCGTTCGACGCCCTTGCCTGATCGTGCAAGGGCTGTTCGAGCAGCAGCGTTTCCAAATTGTCACGGAACATCGGTTGGAAATCCGCGAACGGCTCGTCCCCGAACCGATCGGCCAGCGCGTCGAATTCGCGCATGACCAGATTCCACACGGTTCTGGTCTGGGAGAACAAACGCTCTTGAGCTTCGCCGTGAACGCGCGCATCGTCCGATTCCGCGGCGCCCATATCATCCGTGACGGTTTCCTGCCACGACAGATTCGCGCCGATCCGTACCAGGAACCGGACCATGCCGGTTAGCGTCTCCTGCACCGTGCGCGCCGGTTCGAGCTCGATGCCCGCGAATACGGGTCGGGCCTCGTCGATCAGCTCGCGCATACGGGACACCGTGTCGTTCAGCGCATGCGACGGCGACGCGCCTGCCCAGACCTTGGCCGGGTCCGACGCGTACAGCGCGTCTTTCACACGATCCAGGTCACGATCCGAGAATCGGTAGCGGCCGCGCAGCAGACGGGAACGGAACACCGCCGACAGTACGGTCGCGTCCGGCACGTCGTCGTACAGTCGCTCGTCCAGCAGGCCGAGCAGCAGTCCGGCGAACGGCTGGTCGGCCATCGTGGCGGTCGGAGTCGCGTTCACCGGTATGCCGTGATAGGCGAATTCGGTCGCCAGCATCGCTTGATACGGTCCGACGTTGCGGGCCGTGACCAGCACGTCGCCATAGGAGAACGGTTCGCCGTGCTCGTCGGCCCGCTCGCGCAGCAGGTCGATCATGCAGGCCACCTGACGGATTTCGTCGCATTCGTCCGCCGCGGAGTATACGGACGGCACGGTCGCATGCAGCAATGGAGGAATCGCATCTGTTCCCCGCGCGGTCGGGCCATCGGCCGGAAGGAGCGCGTCCACGAAGTCCGGACGGCATCCCCATTCCGTGCACAGCACGCAGTCGGCCGACTCGGCCAATGCCGCGGTGGCGAGCATCTCATCGGCCGTCATCCATTCGAATCCGTACAGGTAGACGTGCAGGCCGTCGCCGTGGTCTTTCGCCCATGGCGCGATCACGCGCGCATTGGCTCCCGGCATCGTGAAATCGCCGAACTCGTCGTTCATCAGCGCCAGCAGCTTCGCCAACGCGCGCATGCGATCATCAGCATCCGGAATGTCGTTGATGTCGTCCGGCCGAATTCCGGCGTTGATGAGTTCCGTCACCTGCACGGCGAACTGGTTTGCGGATCCGAACGTTTCGCCGGCCGTCCGGAACGTCCGCGGATCATGACGCATGCGCGACGCAAGGAACGCGCGCAGCGTGAACGGATTCACCATGGGTTTCGCATAGCGCCCGCCGTACCGGTTGCCGATCACCGAACGGGCCATGCTCGTGAACGAATGCACCTCAAGCGTCACGCCCGGTCGTCCCACGGGATGATCGCGCAGATACGCAAGCACCCGGCGCTCCGCATAGGGGCGCAGCCGCGCCGGCGTAATCATGATGAACCGTTCGTCGCCCCTGTCGGCCCTGTCGGCTTCGTCGGGCCCGGTGGACTTGCTGACCCCGTCGGCGCTTGCCCCGTCGGAGTCGCTGACGTCCCATGTCCGGCCGACCCCGTTGACTCCGTCGCCCCTGTCGGCGGCCATATCCGCCGCAGCGCGGGATATCAGCGCATCCAGCGAGTCTTCGCCGCCGTCCGTTTCCAGGATGTTCAAGCCCATGAGGCCTCCTCGCGTCATATCCTTACCTCTTGCCAATGTACACTTCCTGCACTGCGCGCCATGCCCCCGACTCGCAGCTTTCTCGCATCTGTCTTGGGATCATTCGGTGAACTCCTCCGGGTTCACGCCGATCAGGCTGAAATCGAGCACGTCAAGAGGCGTATCCTCATCCAAGTCGAGGTAGTCTTCTTCGTAAAACCACGGGCGCGACACGAATTCCAATCCGTTTATGAGATGCGGATTGTCTGCGTCATCGTAAGTGAGCAACTGGTTGAGTGCTGCCAGTCGGATAATGTCCTCAAAATCACCCTGCCATGTGGCGTCATCCGCGTATGGCTCCCATGAGACGTCGTTACCGTCCCAATCCGCGTCGAACAGCCACGCCTTGTCCCTCGCACGACGGATCGCGTACTCGATGCCTACGGCCTTCGACCCATGCTTCAGCCCCTGCGTTTCCGGCTTGATCATGATGGTCATAGTTCTTGTTTTCCTTTCTTCTCACCTTGCATAGAACCGGCATGAAATGTTTTTTTGGATGGCATCGCTTCTCAGCTGCGCATGCCGACATGGTCGCGTGCATCGTTCACGTCGTCCCTGACCTGCCGTTCGCACCGTCATCATGCCAGTCGTCCGTATGCCAGCAGATACGCCGGGCGAGCTTGCCGACGGCGCCATAGTCTTGCATTGAGTCGATGCCGATCTGGCGCGAGTGCAGGACTGGATCGTTGCCATCGCCAACCGTCAGACTCTGAACTGTCAGAATCCCCAGTGTCCTTCGTGTCCTTCGCCGGTGACCTCGAAGCGCACGGTCGGCTCCTCGGGCGGCTGGGCGACGAACCGTTCGATCAGATCCATTTGCGGTCGGCTGATGCCGATGCACGAGTCGGGACCGACGGCGAGCACCGGTGCGGTAGGCTTGTGGGCTTGTATGGCGAGTCCGGCCTGATAGGTGGTTTCCTCGTCGTCGATCCACACGATTGGCCGACCCAATGCCAAATGGTTGAGTACCATACGCCGTTTGCCCGTGTATCGGCCTTCGCGGGTGACCGGATCGTACCAGTGCAATGTGGGCCAAGTGACGCCGAGCTTGGGGTTGAGGGTGTCGATGTACGGTTGCCATGTGCTCAGCCACAGGATCTGCGCGTCAAGCGCGTTGAGCCGTTCGACGAGTTCGCCGGACCAGGTGATCTTCAGCCGGCCGTGATACCGGCCGGCCCACGCCTTGTCCGTGTGGTCTGGAATGAACCAGTTTGCCGGATCGTACACGGGGATGCGGGGATCCCCGGGCTTCATCCACGTGGTCGAGTTTTGCCTGCGGCGCACCTTCTCGTCGGGGAACTGGTTGATCACCCCGTCGAAATCGATCAAGACCAACGGCCGACGATCGTTATTCGTCATCGTCTCTCCTTCATGTCGTTATCGTTGATGGTAAACGTCTCCACGCAACGGCGCGGAACCGGAATATCGCCCTGTCGGACGCCGGATGCGGCCGAACGCCTGTCGCGCTGGAAATGCCGATCGACGGACGCGTCGCTCCACCGAACCGCCCGCCGATTCGGAAGGGATCACTTGTCTCCGCCGAACAGACTGAGAATGCCGCCGATCACGACGAACGCTCCGACCACAAGACAGACCGGAACGATCATGCCGAGACACCAGTTGATGATCCCCGCGACGACCGTACCGATCGGCGTGCTGAGGAACGCGCCGAACAGTATGGCCGGCGCCAGCACGATGAGCATCAGAATCCCCAGAATCGTCATAAACGTGATGATGAACGAAATCATGGCAACAACCTCCATTTGTGGTTGGGAACCCGACCTTCGAGCTCCCGTCTTGCCTGCGCTTTCCGGTTTCGTGGAGGAAGCCTTCCGCGCATCTGTCCTCTATCACCGGACAAGACGCCGTTCTGCGACGAGGACCGTCCGACACACCTCGAACGACAACGATCCGTCGGCGTGCCGCGAAATTGTCCGGTGTAATCAACCGGCAACGGCATCGGACCGGACGCCATCCGCGGAATGATCGCGGGAACCGTGCCGGCCCGACCGGTCTGATACAACGGATGGCAGGTCGTTTGACGGCCGACCGTCAACGCCGATGAGAGAGAAAGGAACCACAGGTCATGAAACCCTGCGCACAATGTGGAACAGACAATCGGGACGAGGCGAGGTTCTGCCGCCGATGCGGAGCGTCATTCGCGGCGGCGGCGCCCGCGCGACCGGCTCAGTCTGACGATTCGCCCATCGTCGACGTCGCGGACGTCGTGCCTTCCGATGATGCGACCGCGAAGCGCGGGATTCCGACCGCGATGATCGTCACCGTCATCGCGGCATTGGTGGCGATCGCCGTATGCGTGACCACGTTCGTCACGTACAAAATGGAACTGTGGGGCCCGCAGACCGTGCCCACGGTCGAGGCGTCCGACGCGGACGACGTGGCCAAGCAGCTAAAGGACAAGGGCTTCATCGTCAAGAAGAAGCAGCAGTACAACGCCGTCCGCAAGGGCGGCTATATCGGCATGGAAGGCGCGAAGGCCGGCGAACGCCTTGCCAAGGGCAGCGAGGTCACCGTACTTGAATCGCTCGGCCCCGGCGTACCCAAGGGCACGGTCGGATCCGCCGTCAAGCAGGCCGAAACCACGCTCAAGACCATGGGCGTGAAAGTCACCGAACACGAGGTCGTTTCCGAGAACCCGGGCAAGGTGTCCGTCACCATGCCGGCCGACGGCCAGCCCGTCACCGACGCCAAGGAGGGCATCCACGTCGGCGTCGGCGTCGAAGGCGACGGCGTGCCCGTCGAAATCGCCGGCATGGACAAGGACCAGGCCGAAAGCGAACTGTCCGGCAAGGGATACACGGTCACGCTCGAGCCACGGTTCAGCAGCCGGCGGTATCTGGGCAAGATCGTGGGCGCCAGCCCCGGCATCGGCGTCAAGACCGACGCGACCGACGTCACGCTCTATTACGGAGTGGACGCAAGCGGACGATACGACGTGCTGACCGGCATAAAGCAACAGCGGACATCGATCACCACCAAGGATGTGCTGCGCACGGATCGTCTTGCCGGGCGCTATTGCACGGAGGACGGCGACTGCATCACCATGAGCGAGAACGAATCGCAGATAGGTAACGGCACGTACTACGTGAGCGGCACTTACAACAAGACCGATAGTCTGAACCTGTGCGGTATCGCACAAAACGTGTACGTGTGCACGCCTACCAATCGGCTGGATCCTCAAGATGTGCAAGGATCATCATTGGCGAACAGCCTGATCTCCGGTGACACCGGCGCGTTCGAGCTGTATCAGGGTCTTGGCACCGCGTATTGCGGCGACGATCTCGCTCCCACCACTCCCGGATACGTGTATTGCGACAACGGTCATCTCTCCAAAGGAGACGGGACGCAACGAAGCACGGGTGAAACCTACAAGGCGGACGACTTCTTCGTGTACATGCCGGTCGACGCGGATCTGTCCACACTCGAATCGGACGGCTACTTCACCAACAAATCCGATTATGAGCCGGACAAGGATCGCCCATACGTCATCAAGCGCGACAACTCCGGTTACAAGCCGGTTGCGATCGACTCCAAAGCGACCGGCCCTCAATACAATCCGTATGTCCCGTCCGTCGGCGGCAAACCCGTCAAATTCAAGGAGGCTCCGAACAAGAAGAACGTCTACTATCTGGTGGAAACCCCGATCGACTGGAATCAGATTGACGGTACTGTCGAAACCAACGGCGACGACGGCAACGGATCGAACGGTTCTGACGCGGTTGATGATCCGAACGGAGCTTTCCGCCAGCTTGCGGGGAACTACGCATTCTCCTCAGGCAACGGCGGTTGGGGTACGGTACTGACTCTGGCGGCAGACGGATCGTTCACCGGCGAATACCACGACAGCGACATGGGCGTCACCGGCCCGGACTATCCGAACGGCAGTCGTGTCGAGGCAACATTCTCGGGCCGTTTCTCGTCGGCCTCGAAGAATGACGACGGCTCATATGCGCTGCAATGCGACGCGAGTCGGTTCGCCGTGGAGGGCAAGAAGGGCGACACCCACATCGAGAACGGCGTGAAGGTCACCATAACCGACGCGTACGGCATGGAACCGTGCGGATCGTTCACCGCATACCCGAAAGGATATGACTCCGCAAAGCTCAACAACGAAGTGAAATCATGGAATGCAGGCAGTTACGACTTCACCACCGATGCGCCTCTGACCACCAACATTCTGGTCAACAGCCACCAGCAGGAGGCGTTCTACCAATGGAAGCAATCGCAGTGAAACCGGCCTGACGCTCCCCCGCTGCTTTCGTCATCATGAAGTCATAATGACGAAAGCAGCGGGGACCTATTGTCCAGAACCGTTGCAAACCACTCTTTCCCGAAAGAAGCACCTATGATCCCGGAACAGTACATGAACCAGCGGGTCGGCCTGAAAGGCTACCGCGTGCTCAACCTTGATCTGGACGGCGTATGCGCCGACTACAAGGGCGCGCTGCGCGACTATCTGGTCCGTCACGGCATGATGGACGAGTCAACCGTTCCGTCGGATGACCGCTACGAGCTCGACCGAGCGTCCGGTTGGCCGTTCGACACGTTCGACGACTACATAGCTGCTCACAAGGCGGCGGAGAATGAGCACCTGTACGCCACGATGCGTCCGATCGACGGAGTGGCGCACGCGATGCAGAGGCTGGCCGCCGAACACGTGTACATTCGCATCGTCACCCATCGACTGTTCGTCGCCGGCCAGCATCGCATGGTCGTCGCGGATACCGCGCAGTGGCTGGACGAACAGCACATCCCGTACATGTCGCTGTGCTTCACCGGCTTGAAGGACAGCATGCAGGCGACCGTCAGCATCGACGACTCCCCGGCCAACATCGCGACGCTGCGCGAGGTAGGACAACATGTCGTCGTGTTCGACCAGCCGTACAACCGCGGGTTCGACGGGCCAAGACTGCGCGACTGGAGCGACGAATCGGTGGACCGGCTGCTCGAATGGTTCGACGATTGGCCGGAATCGGAGCATGGACAGGCGGAAGGAGCACGGAGATGAGCGGAACCGAACGGCATAACGACCAGATACACACGAGTCCGAGAAAAATGCTCGGAGATCCGTGGGACTGTCGGGACGACATGTTTCGTTGGAAGTGCGCCATGCTGCTGCTTGGACAAGACACGTGGATCGAACGTCGTGTGGAAACCGTGACGTTCACCGAACAGGGCACCACGAGACGAAACATCGGATTCGATTTTCTGCTGCCGAAAACCATGCGGATTGCATGGCGCGACACGGATACCGGAAACGGGCTGATCGCCGTGCCGCTCACGTTTCTGGGCAAGGGCGATCTGATCCATGCGGACGTGACCGTGGGCGGAGGCGATCCCGTGCCACTGCTGCGATTGGACGACAACAAGGACATCGCCGCCGCGGCGCTCGATTATTGCTTTGATGCGATCGAAGGCTACGAACGGCTGCAGGAGCTTTGCGGCACCGTCTTCCAACAGCTGCATGGCGGCAATGAATCCTTCCACGCACGCGACGCGCATCTCGGCATCGTCTGCACTCCGGTGGATCTGAAGGAAGTCAACAAGGATCGATTCCAGCGAATTCGCAATGTGCTGAAGAGGCTGAACGGCCAACATGTTGACGATGTGCCAAGTCCCGAAGACAGTCCGCAAGTCGGTGACAGCAATGGGGCATCGGATGGCTATTATCAGGTTCAGAGGCAATCCATACAGGCGCTGCTGCGGGGATTGGACCAATTCGTCGACGAGATACCTGCACAAGGGTCGACAGATGCATTGACCACCTACTTGCTGCTGCTGTCCAGCTTGTGCGAGAACTATGCATGTGTCGTGCTCATCCCGGAAGAGCAGGTGGGCAGCCGGTGCCTTGTCAAACTGTCGTTCGACAGCAGCTATCAGGAGTCCGACTGGGACCGTTATATGCTGTCCTCTTCGGAACAACTGGATCTGTCGTTCCAGACCGATGCGGCGCAATCCACACACATCGAGATCAATCCGATCGGAGACAGCAGCATCGCGCTGGTCGAATGGGATCTGCGCGGGGAGCGACGGAAGCGCATCCGTTCCAGCGTCGCCGCCGGCAGGGTGCACATCAGTGCGGGAAAGCGCGACCTGCTGCCCGCGCTCCACCTGCATTTGACGTTGTTGAACAAGCTGCCCACCATACTGGCGAACTGTGCATGGTCATTGCTGTTGCTTGTCGGGTGCGGAACCAACACATTCATCATCGGAAACCTCGAAATAACGAAGTCAATCGGCGACAAGATCGGGAGCGTCACGGACATTCTCGCGTTGCTGTTCACCTTATGGGTGGCTCGCCGCATCAATTCGTTCAATCACTCAGTGTCGCAGGATCTGACCCGGTACCCGAATGTCCTGATCTCCGCGAACCTGCTGATCGCCTCGGTCTCATGCCTATCACTGGGCGTCACCGCGATGGGGATCCAGCTCCCGGTTCCGACGCAGGCAGTGGCTGTCATCTGCGCCGCCCTATCCTTGCTGGTGTCGCTGCCAGTGTTCCATAGTTTCTTTGTGTGGAGACGCTGCAGGAAAGGCGTTCCCGCGTATCATTTGGATACCGATGAAGGCAATGTCGTGATGGAGGAGCATCGGGTCACGTTCCTCCGGGACAGCGGAACGGTCTCACTGCCGCAGTACAACGGCGGCTACTCTGACCAGGATGCCATGGAAGACAGGACGAGAAAAATCATCGCGGATGACGGATGCCGTCGAACTTGGAAAAAGGGCATTCGTGATTTCTTCAACCGCCATGTATTCCATGACCATGATTCCGTGGAGGAGAATCCGTCACTGTACCCCGCTGACCGTAGTCCCTACTTGGTGATGGAAGGCACCGGCTTGTCAAAGTCCTCCTTGGACGCTAAGGCCCGGTTCGTGGCCGTTCATTGGAATTAACCGACGCACTGTAAACGCAGACACCGGCAGGGGCCGACACGAAAATCGTGCCGGCCCCTGCCGTATATGAACGAGATGGTGTGAAAGTCAGTTCTTCCAAATCGGATAGCCCTTGAACAGCTTGTCGGCCACGAACGCCTCGTTGGACTCGGATTCGTCCACGGACGCCTGTTCTCCGGTGAGCGAGTAGACCATCTTCAGACCGGTAAGGTCGACGTCCTGCAGCGTGTATGACGCGCAGGTGAGCGTCTCGGACTGTTCATCCTGCTGGCAGTATTTGGAGCTGTCCGCTTCCATCGGCTCGCGGTACTTCGGGTCGTACAGGCCGCCGGTCTGATAGGAGGCGACGTACGCCTTCACACTGCCCTGCACCGTGATCGGCCAGCCCTTGAGCGAACGATCATAGGAGCCGAGCGATTTGATGCTCAGGCCGGAGGCGTCAGCGATGTTCTGGCAGCCATCGGCGGTGGAATTGGGACGCATGAACTGGCTGTCGTCCTCGTTCTGATACTGGCGGAGCCACGCGCAGACGGGGATCTCCTCGGCTTCATCACGGATTAGTTTCAGGAGCTTGTCGCTGGTTTTCGCCGAGTCGGTGAACGTCATCTTCTCGCGCTTGGTGTTGTCCGGAAAAATGCTGAAGCTCGATCCGGCGGAAGCTTTGGCTTCCCATTCGCCCTGCTGCACGCCGTCGGACCAGCTCGCCTAGTATGTGCCGGGAAGCACGATATCGTCGGTTGCGACGCTTTTGCCGTTCAGTGCGACGGTGGTCTGATCGGTGACGTACACCTTGGAGAACAGCGTGCCGATCTGTGCCTTCCACGCGGTGTTCTTGTTGCCGCCGGCATCCACCAAGCAAACACCGATCACTGCCACTAACAAGGAACATCACCATGAACGCAACCATCAACGACACCGCCAGCAACCGCGAGCCCTTGGAAATCGACGGTCTTACCGATACCGGCGGCCACGCCAAGGCAATGAGCCGTGCCCTGCGCTGCCCGCTGCTCGCGCAAGTACTCGATCGGAACCTGTGCGACGCGGACACCGTCCTGCGGATCATCGATCATCCGCTGTTCGCGCAGGCCCGCCCGCACTTCCTGCAACCGCTGCAACCTATCGACGCAACCGCCGATAGCAAAACAATACAACTGGATGACTACCGTTACGAACTGTCCCCCGCATGGATGATCGCACTCAGCGAACGGTTCGGACGTCGCTATCTGACCGAGCAACAGCGCATGGAACTGCTCGCCGCGGCGGATCCGCAGGCTTGGCAGGACGCGTTCTCCGCAGCGAAACTTCGGTTCATCTCTCCCCGTGTGCGCGGAGGCTCCAAGGAGTACGGCTGCAACCAGCAATACGCCCACCTGCTGCAAGCCGCCGCAAACATGCTGCAATCCGGAGGCTCCGAACTGCTCGGCCTGTTCCTCGCGCTGTTCCGCCTCTCCCCGACTTTGCAAGGCCATCTGCACGTCACCCCTCACGGCTTCGAATACACGTGTAGGCAATGTGTAACAGAAACAGAAACCTGGAATCGTTGAGATTCCGAGCTAAATCGAGCTAAATCGTTGGCTCAGCTGAGTATTTGGTTATGGCTGCGGTATTCCATCTCCCACTGTTGTCCACGGTGGCCTGGTCTGCCTGATCCCGTTTGTATGCGTTCTGCGTGACCTGTTGGCTGACACTCTGCCATATGGAGGTTCCGGCGATAACCCGGTCGAATCGTTGCTCACCGCTTCACCCGATGGGACTCGTGGTCACGTTCGTTTACCACCTTGCCCCATTGGGGCTGGCCGCCATCGAGCAGATGATGCAACATCCCGGCCTGTATCAGGTCAAGCATCCTTCTGCAAGCCTGACCCATCTCGTTCGCGGTCACGATCTTCACTAGCACATGCCGCACCGCTGCGATTCGCACGGTCAAAACCGCAACTCAGTCCGCGGTCGCCGCCATCGGCACCACCACCCTGATCGGCTCGGTCGACTGGCGCGTCATCGCCGGCACCGCAGGACTCGCCGCAATCCTCAGCCTCCTCACCAGCACGGCAGGCATCCCCGAGGTAGACGACGGCCACAACGTCGCCACCATCGCAGGACAGTAAGCCAACACGCTCCCCTAATGAGAAGCGCCCCGCCAGTCCTCCGCAACGGAGGCCGGTGGGGCGCTTTTGCGTTCCGGGACAACGGTTTACGTTCTCACTGCCGTGGGCACATTTTGGGCACACATTGCCGGAAATTAGGTGAAAAATAGAGAAAAATGCGGAAAATAGAAAAGCCGCTCAGCCCTACTCCCGTAAGGCAAAGCGGCTATTTTCCAATCTTCCCGAAAGTCGGACCAGCGGGATTTGAACCCGCGACACTTACGCCCGACAGCCCTACTGTCGCTTAGATTACGCCACCTCCAACATCTCGTTTGCCCACATTTTGCCCACATTTTCCTGAAGCAGCATGTTCGACAGCTCACTGCTGAGCGCGTCCAGATCATCGTCGAACAGGTCGGCGTACACGTCCAACGTCATCGCCGCCGACGCATGACCAAGCTGACGCTGCACAGCCTTCACGTTCGCACCGCTGCGCACCATCAACGACGCGGCCGTATGCCGTAGATCATGCACCGTCATCCTCGGCACGCCCGCCATATCACAGGCACGAGCGAACCAATTCGACCCGTCCGCCTTCGGACTGTGCGGCTGATGCACATACCCGTCCACGGTCGACGAATCCTGAAACACTAGCTCGCTTCCCGTCTTGCCGGCGCACTGCGCTCGCAAGAGCATGTCGAGCTGCTTGGGGTACATGATGGTGCGTATCTCATGCGTTTTCGGCGTGCCGACGACGATACGCCGGTTGATCTGCGTGGCGCTCCGACTGATGCCGATGCGACGCCGTGTGAAATCGATGTCGTCGACGGTCAGGCCGACGCATTCTCCCCATCGCATACCGCACAAGCCCAGCGTGAGCACAAGCGTGCGCCGTTGTCCCTCGCACGCGTTTGCCAGCCGGTCGAGCTGCACGGCGGTCAAATACGTGTGCTTCGACTTGGTTTTGCGTGGCAGTTCCACGCCACGCACAGGATTGACGGGGATCCGCCGATCCGTGACGGCGTCGTCGAGGATCCCGGCCAAGACGCCGTGCGCCCGGATGACCACGCTCGCGCTCTTCGGCTTTACCAGGACAACGTCTCTCCCCCGCTCGTCCTTGACGGTCTTGCCCCGGCTGATCTGGGCCACCCACTGCTGCGCGTCCTCACGCGTCACGGCAGACACCGGCACGTACTGCCACGTGGGAGCCACGTACTTGCGCCACGCGCCTTCCAGATCATCGTAGTAACTGGGTTTCGTACCGAGCCGCTTCTTCGCCAGCCACGCTTCGGCGAGATCGCCGACCGTGGCCTTGCCTGCCGTCGGGTCGATGAACGTGCCCTCGGCCTTGGCAACGGTGACCTGCTTCGCCGCCCACGTCTCCGCGTCGATCTTGCGTTTAAACCCGCGCTTGTCGGTTTGAGTGCCGTCGGGCTTGCGATACCGAACCCGATAACGCGCTCCCCCTGCGGTCTGGTATTTCGTGATGTTCGCCATTTCGGGTATGCTCCGCCCATCTCACGGCCGCGCTCGCGGTATGATGATGGGTGGAACTCCTCCTTTCGTTTTCCTTGTTGGGTGGTGTTTCTCATGTGCCGGGATGAATGTTGCAGCACTCATCCAGGAGTCAGCCCCGCATTCGGCGTTATGCCGGTGCGGGGCGTTTTCGTTTATTCGCAGGCCACGCCGTCGCCGTCACGGTCGAGCTTGGACGAGTAGCCGGGCTCACCCTTGTAGAGCGGCGCCTTACCTGCGGCACGCACGGCCGAGCAGTTCGCGTAGTGGACGTTTGTGGACTGCTGCGGAGTGGTCGTGGACTGCGATTGCTCCGTAGTGGTCTGCTGCGTCGACTGTTCAGACTGCTGCTGTTCCTGCTGTTGTGCCGCTTGGATGGCCTCTTGTTCCTTCTGCTTTTTCTCGGCCTCGCGTTGGGCGATGTTCTTCTCACGCTGGTCGAGTTCCGACTGCTTTTGCTCCTGCGTCTTCTGCTGCTCGTCGAGCTTCTTCTGCGTCTCCTCCTGTTCGCTCTTCTGCTGGTCAAGCTGCTTCTGCAGCGCGTCGAGATCGCCGACCTTCTTGGTCAGTTCGTCGAGCTGCGACTGCACGTCCTTGGTTTTCTCCTGCTGGCTGGTGAGCTGCTGCTGGAGTTCCTTGTACTGCGTTGTCGTGGTTGGATCGACCGGCGTGCCGCCGGCGGCGAAGCCAATGCAGAGGACTACGAGGAACGCGACCGCCCACGCGATGATTTTGAGGATTCGTCGCACGATGCCCTTCTTCTTCGGCTTATGCGATCCGCGCTTGCCGCCGTCATTGCCGTCATCGCCTCCACCGTCAACCGTCGTGGGCGGGACGATGATGTCGCCGGACGGCTGCGCCGTCTGTTCCGGCGCCACTGTGGCGTCGATGATCTGGGTCGGTGCCTCCGGCTCGACCGTTGGCATGACTCGGGTCGCTTCCTCGTCTTTCATGGTGATTCTCCTTTGCTTGGCGGGCTTCGTCGCCTGTCTGCTGGTTTTCTTCTTTGGTTTGTCCAGTCTGGTTTCGTAGCTGAGTCCGGTACCGGGAATGGACATGCCGGCGCGCGTCCCGTTCTTGCCGACGGTGACGTGCGGTGTTCCGCGCTTGCCGAACGTCACGCTGGTCACGCCCTTCTTCCCGATGTTGACGCGCACTCCCTTGCCGAAGGATATACTCTTACGGAATCTGAATCCCATGCCGCGCCTTTACTGCTTGCTCATGCGGATGGTCATGGTGGTGCCGAGCATGGTGGTCTCATAGGTGAGTTCCTGCTTGTCGGCGGAATAAGAGAAATCCTTGGTTTCGTCCTGCGACGCCAGAAGCGCGGACTTCATGGCTTCGGTGTCGCCCTTGCTGGTCCACTTCCAGTCGCCAGCTTCCGTGGGTGCCTCGTAGCTGCCTTTCCAGTAGAGGCTCTTGGTGTCGCCGCCCATCCAGTTGACTTCGATGGTGTCACCGGAAATGGTCGCCTCCATCCACGAGTCTTCGCTCTTGGAATTGGTCTGCTTCCAGTCGCCGGTCAGATCGGCGGACTTCGGCTTCTCCTGTTCCGTCTGTTGGCCGGACGTGCCGCTGGCGTTATTGGTCGTCGCGGACGTGTTGCCGTTGCCGCAGGCGGTCAGCCCGAACAACATTGTTGCCGCAGCGAGCAGCGCGATCGTTTTCTTCATGGTGTTCTCTATTCTCTCTGGCTGCACGCCGTTCGTGCGGCAAACCTTATAGTCCGCTGTCATGGAGCCATTCGCGGAACGCTCGGACGACCCATGGCATGACGTCGAGCTCGTGGGCGATCCACACCTCGTCGTCGCACACCTGCTCGGCCCGCTTGTAGTCGTCCAAGCGGATGAGCATGCGCGCCGCCTCGATGTCGGCCCGCCGCTCCGTCCACTTGTCCGCGTGGCAGCCCTTGTCGCCGTGTTTGGCGTGGCTCATCTCGTGCGCCAGTACGCACGCGTACTGGATTGGCGTCAGATTGTCGGCCATGAGGATCACGTTCTCCTCCGAGTCGTACGCGCCTTGCCAGTCGGCGGGCAGTTGGCTGGTGATGACCACGCGCACCTCCCACGTCCCGGCACCTTTACCTTGGTGCGTCATTCTCCCCCTGCCTCCCGGCGAACCACGCCAAGGATGAAACGCCAATCGGCGGGGAATCCCATTGGTTCGAGCGGTACCGTGGGATGCGAGTCGATCAGTCGGGCCAGTCCACATGCCAGATCATGCCATTGTTCGGGCCAGAGCCGCTGGTAGAGGCGCATGAGCGTGATGATGGTGGGCCATGCCTTCGCCCCGTCGTGGCGTGAGTCCATTTTGAGCAGTGTGGCTCGTGTGGTCATGGTCCGGTTGTAGATGCGGCTGTGGTGTCCGCATAGGTTGCGGATGTAGGTCAGGTGTCGTAGCCAGCTTTTGAGCAGGAACTGCTTGACGCCGAAATCCTGTGCGATGGCCTTGTTGACCGTGAGCCCGTCCGGGTATGCGGCATGGTCGGACAGGTTGCCGTACAGCTGGGATACGGTGCCCATCGACATGATTTCGACTGCGGCCCATATGGGCAGGTCTCCGTATTTGCGCAGGTTGTGCACCACGCAGGGCACGCCGTCGCGTTCCGCCCGCGCCATTTCCTTCGCATAGCCGCGCATCGACCTCGCGTATGCGGCGTTGTTCTCGAACAGGCCGGGAGTCTTGTGCGCCAGTGGCCCGCAGGCCGTTCCCAGATGATAGGCGAACGCGGTTCGCGCTTTGATTTCCACGGGTCCGATCGCGGCCCACAGCCACAGTCTTAGTTCCCGGTCCAGCAGGTAGGTTTCCCTGATATCGTCCAGCATGGTGCCGGGCAGGAAACGCCCGTCCTGTTCGAGAGTGATCCAATAGCCGCGAAGCCGATAGTAGTTCGTGTCCGACAGCAACTTCACGGCCTTCGACTCGTCACTGATGATGAGGCCACGATCCCGCAGGCGACGCACCTGTTCC
>NZ_JAHBBH010000042.1 GCF_019331735.1 Bifidobacterium miconis | reverse complement strand
AGCCTCTCGATCGTCAAACTTGGATCAAATTCAGATCAACTTCAGGCCGTAGGCAGGCTATCGTTAAGTCGCCTGTCTGCACAACGTCTCTAGCCTGCAATGTCAGCGCTCGCGGGCCGCGCGCAGTTTCGCCGCGGCCTTCTGCGCCGCCTCGTGCGAGGAACCGGCGCCGTCGCCCTTGACGCCGAAGACCACGATGAGCATCTGCACGAACACGAGGAACGCGCTCACGCGCAGCGTCCACTGCGTGCCGAAGATGCTCGCGGCGATATGGTTACCGCCGTGCAGTCGGGTGAGCGTCTCCATGAGGATCACCAGCACCGGCGCGCCGATAGCGCCCGCGATCTGACGGACGGTGTTGGTGACGGCCGATCCGGCGGACACCTCGTCGTGTTCGAGGCAGTTGAGCGACCACGTGGTGATCGGCATGATGATGAACCCCATGCCGATCTGCCGCACGAACTGCCAAATCGACACCCACCAGATCCACGTGTGCAGGTCGATCAGGCTCATCATGATCGTGCCGAACAGCAGGATGATCGTGCCGGACAGCGCCACCGGCCGCGCGCCGAGCCGGTCGAGCAGCTTGCCGCCGAAATACTGCGAGATGCACATGCCGAACGCGCCCGGCATCATGACGAGACCGCTGATCGTGGCGGAGTAGCCGCGGTCGTCCTGGATGTAGAGCGGCATGATGACCATGATCGAGCTGAACGCGAAGAAGCTGAGCGCCGCGCAGACGGTGCCGACCGTGAAGCTGCGGTTCTTCAGCACGCCGAGGTCGAGCAGCGGGGGCTGCTGCTGGCGCTGAGCCGCATACCGCCGCGCCCCGCGCACCTGCCGCACCACAAACCAGACGATGCCGGCCAGGCCGACCAGCACGGCCAGCCACACCATCGGATGCGTGAACGGATACGATTCGATGTTCGTGAACCCGAACATGAGCCCGCCAAAGCCGATCACCGAGAGCCCGACGGAGAAGAAATCGGCGCGCGCGTCGGGGTCGTTCGTGCCGAAGTTGCGCAGACCGAACACAGCGAGCAGCAGCGACGCGATGCCGATGACCGTGAGCGTGAGGAAGATGGAGCGCCAGCCGTTCGCGTCGGTCTGAATGCCGCCGAGCGTGGGGCCGATGGCCGGGGCGACGCTCATCGCCACGCCGACCGTGCCCATGGCCGCGCCGCGCCGCGAGAGCGGATAGATCGAGAACACGGTGATCTGCAGCACCGGCCACATCACGCCCGTGCCGATCGCTTCGAGCAGTCGGCCGGCCAGCACCATCAGGAACGACGAGCCGACCCATGCCAGCGCCGAGCCGGCGGTGAACACGATCATGGAGGTGATGACGATCTGGCGCGTGGAGAAGCGTCGGGTCAAGAACGCGGTGAGCGGCACCATCACGCCCATGACCAGCTGGAAGATGGACGTGAGCCACTGACCGGTGGTCACTGAGATGCCGAATTCGGAGACGATGGTCGGCAGGGCGGCGCTCAGCTGAAGCTGCGTGAAATTGCCGACGAACGTGATGAACGTGAGAATCGCGATGGAGGCGAACGCCGCGTGCGTCAGATGCCCGTCGACGAACGATTCCTCGTGGCTGAGCGCGCGGGAGAGAGCCTTGCTGTGAAGCATCTGTTTGTTGGTTTCGCCGTGATTCCCGCGTTCCGCCATGAGCCGCCTTCTTCCCGAACCTCGCTAAAATGACCTGAATACTCTACGCCCACCCGTGGGCATCGTGCGCCGTCGCCGTGGCGGCGACGATGTCGTTATGAGACACCTTCACGCCCCGTTTACCCCCTTCCCGCTATAGTATGGTGGAGTTGTGCCGGCAGGGTCGCGGCGCCTGCGGAGTAGGAGCCGCAGGCACCCGGCAAGACACCACCAGCCGGCGAAAAGACATAGGGAAGCAGAGCAAAGAGAACACGGATGAAGTCCGAATCCGAAACCACCACATCGACCCCGGCCGTCGCGCCTCGCCGGGTTTCAGGCAATTCCGGCACCGCGTCGCGCGGCAACGCCGGTTCGTCGTCTCGCATGCTGAACGACTATCGCGCGCATCAGCTGTCGCGGGTACAGCAGTGGCGTTTCTTCCTGAATCTGGCGCTGTTGCTGTGCGACTGCGCCATGTTCCTGATCGGCTCGGCCTCCGGCCTGCTGCTGTTCCGTCACGTCGGCCGCGCGTCGTTCATCGCCTCGCCGATGTTCGGCGTGACCGTGTACCTGCTGGTCGGCGCGTGCGTGTGGGCGGTGTGCCTGCGCCACGCCGGCGTGTACCACCGGCATGTGATGGGCGACGGCTACCAGTTGGTGCCGATGATCATTAAGGCCGCGTGCGTGAGCTGGGTGACGCTGTGCGCGGTGAACTACATTTTCGTCGTGAGCCTGCCGCTGCCGACCGTCACGATGATGATCGTGTTCTCCTGCCTGCTGACGATTCTGGAGCGTATGGCCGCCCGCGCCGTGATCACGCGCGACCGCCGCAAGGGCGCGTACACGTATTCGACGATCGTCGTCGGCTCGCCGGACGGCATCGCGCACACGCTCAAGTTCCTCGCCGACCGCACGCAGCTGAACTACAATCCGGTCGCGATCTGCCCGATCCGCGAAACCGCGGACGGCAAGGTCGTGTCCGCGACGCTGTCCGAGGCCGAGCTGGAGCGGCTGTCGCACGTGTGGGACGTGACCGATCTGCCCGTGGTTGCGTACGACGCGCGGCTGGGGGAGACCGCGGTGCGCATGAAGGCGCAGACCGTGATGGTCGCCGACGTGTTGCGCCGCGATTCGGACAATTTCGCCGCGTTCTCGCTCGGCTTGGAATCGCTGGGACTGGAGATTTCGCTGCTCACGTCCGCCGCGGACATCGCCGGCCACCAGCTGACGATGCGCACGCTCAAGGGCGTGAACATTCTGACGATCAGCCTGCCGCAGTACGGCATCGCGACCCGGATTTCCAAGCGCCTGTTTGATATTCTGGTTTCCGCGATCCTGATCGTGCTCACGTCGCCGTTCATGATCGGCGTGGCGATCGCGATCAAGCTGGATGATCATGGGCCGATTCTGTACAAGCAGGAGCGCATCGGCTTGCGCGGCAAGCCGTTCAAGATCTACAAGTTCCGTTCGATGCGCGTGAACGCCGACAAACTCGACGCCCAGGTCGCCGCCGCAAGCGGTCAGGAATTGGGCGCACGATTCAAGGTGAAGGATGATCCGCGCGTCACGAAGGTCGGTCATTTCATCCGTAAGACGTCGCTTGACGAGCTGCCGCAGTTCTTCAACTCGTTCCTCGGCACGATGAGCATCGTCGGCCCGCGCCCGCAGCGCCAGTACGAGGTCGACGAGTATGACGAGGTGTACGCCACCCGTCTGCTGGTCAAGCCTGGCATCACCGGCCCGTGGCAGGTGTCCGGCCGCAACGACCTGAGCGAGGAGGAAAGCCGCCAGCTCGACGTCGCATACGTGCAGAACTGGTCCATCCTCGGCGACGTCATCTACATCTTCCGCACCATCGGCGTGGTCCTCAACCCCAAGGGCGCCTACTGATTCAACGATTCGAAGTCCTTGTTGGCTGCGCTCCCATAACACACTTGGCTAGCTCCCTCTGACGAGGGAGCTGTCAGCGAAGCTGACTGAGGGAGAGATCACCACCTTCGGAGCCTATCGTCCGTACCGATCACCCCCCTCTATTACACTGAAACACGGTTTTTGCGCGAATAGGCGGAAGGAATGGTGATCGACCGGTGGCCGACGACGAGTTCACGTTCATGACCGATGAGAACGCCAACGGCGGCGCGGCCGGCGGCAATGGGGAAGTGGAGCAGCCCGTCCAGCAGCCTCATCATCACCGCCGGCGCATGAGCCCGCAGCATATTCGCCGCATCAAGCGCCGCCGTCGTATCAAGCGCATCCTGATCGGCCTGTTGATCGTGCTGCTCGCGCTTGCCGGAGTTGCGGCATGGTTTGCGACCTCCGCGATGAAGACGAAGAACGAGATCCAGCAGGCCGTGTCGGTCGCCACCGGCATGCAGGCTTCGCTGAGCGACGCCGATACGAAGACTCTGGACCAGAAGATCGACCAGTTCTCCGTCCACGTCGACAAGGCGTACGGCGAGACCAGCTCCGTGCTGTGGGCCGTGGCCTCGCGCGTGCCGTACTACGGCAACGACATTGCCGCCGTGCGCACCGCGGTCACCGCGCTTGAGAACATTTCGTCGCAGGGACTGCCCGCGTTGAGTGACGCACTGTCCACCATGGACCTGAACAGCATCAGCATCGCCGACGGCACCATCAGCGTGCCCGGCATCGACAAGGCTTCCGACAGCCTCAAGCAGGCCGACACGGTCATCGCCAACGCGAACCACTCGCTCGCCGCCGTACCCACCACGCACATCCAGCAGGTGACCGACGCGATCGACAAGGCCAAAACATATCTCGGCACGCTGAACGACACGGTGCACAATGCCTCCGTGTTTGCCCAGCTCGCTCCGAAGATGCTGGCCAGCGATGGTCAGGCCCGCACGTATCTGATTCTCGCGCAGACGAACGCGGAGATTCGCCCGACCGGCGGCATGCCCGGCTCGTGGGGCACGATGACGATCACCAACGGCAAGGTTGACATGCACGAGTTTGTCGCCGAATCGACGGTGAAGACTCCGGCCACGCCGATTGTGCCGCTGACCGGCGAGGAGACGTCGCTGTTCACGAACAAGCTGGGTCGCGTGCCGCAGGACGTGAACTTCACTCCCGATTTCCCGCGCACCGGTGAGATTGCCAGCGCGTTGTGGACGAACACGTACCAGACCAAGATCGACGGCGTGATCGCCATCGACCCGGTGTTCCTGCAGAACATGCTGACTGTCACCGGCGGCGTGACGCTGGAGGACGGCACGTCGATCGACGGCACGAACGCCGCGAAGTTCCTGCTCAGCGACGTGTACGCGTATCAGGAAGTCAGCAATCAGGACGAGTACTTCAGTGCCGCCGCGGCAAGCGCGTTCTCGCACATCATGCAGCAGTCCGGCGATCCGAAGGCGTTCATGAAGGCGATTACCACATCGGTGACGCACGGTCATCTGATGGTGTGGAGCGCCAACTCCGACGAGCAGAAGCTGCT
Organism: Bifidobacterium miconis; assembly: GCF_019331735.1. Classification (GTDB taxonomy): domain Bacteria; phylum Actinomycetota; class Actinomycetes; order Actinomycetales; family Bifidobacteriaceae; genus Bifidobacterium; species Bifidobacterium miconis. The sequence goes on along the minus strand of NZ_JAHBBH010000042.1, from coordinate 18,783 downwards.
CGAGGAGACGCCGATTTCCGGCAATCTCGTCACCAAGGCGACCGATCCGCAGGTGGGCGTCTACTTCTCTGATATCACCCAGTCGAAGATGGACTGGTATCTGAAGCGCGAGATCTCCACCGAGTTTGACAGGGTGGCCGATAATGGCGCCAACCAGTACACGGTGCACATCAAGCTTACAAACATGATGACCGCCGATGAGGTCGCTTCCACGCCGCAGTACGTGCTCGGCGACCAGCTGGAAGGCATTGCGAACGGCGATATCAAGACCGCGATGTTCCTGTACGCTCCCGCCGGCGGACGCTTGGTCGACTGGAAGCTCAGCGACGGCAGCAAGTTGGACGGCATCGCCGTGCACGACGGCCTGACGCTCGGCCTCAAGACCTTCCTGCTCAGCCCCGGCGAATCCCTCGAGATCACCGCCCACGTGCAGTCCGCTCAGGGCGTGAGCACCCCGCTTACCCTCCGCCAGACCCCGCAGATTGAGGGGCGTACGGACTGATTTGTCGCTGCGCTGATCCAGCAGTGGTTGACTTGTCTTTAAAATTGTCCGCAAAGCATGATTTTGTCCGCAAATTGTCCGATAATTGTCCGCAAAGCATGATTTTGTCCGCAAATTGTCCGATTTGAGGTATCGATGTTTGACCTGCAGCAGCTGCAATATCTTCGTGAGGGCAATCAGTTGGAGGCCAAGGAAGCTGCGGGTGGCGTGCCGAAAAGTGTTTGGGAGACATATTCGGCATTCGCCAATACAAACGGTGGCGTGATTCTTCTGGGAGTGAGCGAAGATCGGCAGCATCAGCTGATTGCGACAGGCTTGCGTGATCCTGAACGTATTGCGAAGGATTTTTGGGATACGGTCAATAATCGGAACAAGGTCAGTGTAAATGTGCTGGATGATGAGGATGTCGCGGTTGAACAGGTCGGCGATGCCTCGATAGTAGCAGTGCATGTGCCACGAGCCGATCGTGAAGCCAAGCCGATATATGTTGATCGCAATCCGATTGGTGGCACGTATCGACGTAACGGCGAGGGCGATTACAAATGTTCCGAAGAGGAATATCAGGCGATGGTGCGTGATAACGGCACTGGTTCGATCCCGCTTGACCATATGCCGTTGGCACGGTTTGATTTGGAAGATTTGGATTCTGGCACTATCGCTGCGTACCGTAATACATTGAGCGCGGTGCGGCCGGGGCATCCATGGCTTAGCTTGGATATGGATGAGTTTTTAGTGCGTCTTGGAGCTGCGGCCAAAGGTGATAATGGACAGAACCACCCGACCCGCGCCGGATTGCTGATGTTCGGTCATGAATGGAAGATTGTGCAGGAATTTCCCTACTACTTTCTTGACTATCGTGAAGTATCGGATGGTGTGCGGCGGTGGGATCATCGAATTGTCAGCGATGACGGTGAGTGGGGCGGAAACCTGTACGGCTTTTGGCTGAAAACATGGCCACAGATCGCGCAGACGATACGGCGGCCATTCGCTCTTGATTCCAGTATGCGGCGAGTCGATGATACTCCTTTACATATGGCCCTGCGCGAGGCGCTTGCCAATACGCTCATTCATGCAGATTATTATGTGCGTGGCAACACGGTCATCATTCGTGATCGTGATGGGATTTCCTTTGCTAATCCCGGCGGTCTGCGTATTCCACCGGATGTGGCGGTGGCGGGTGGATTGTCTGATTCGCGCAATCCAACTTTGTTGAAGATGTTTGCACTGATTTCCGTAGTCGAGCGTGCCGGCAGTGGATTCGATGCCATGCGTGCCGGTTGCGGGTGGGCTCACGTGCCTTTTCCGAATTTGACGGAGTCTTTTGATCCAGATCGTACGCAATTGACATTCAAATTCAGTGGTAGCGATACGTTGGAAGACAACTCGAAATCGTATGTCACGCATCGGGATGAGCATGGTCTGTCTACGACGTTGACCGATAATCTGCCTGAGGAGATCTTGGATGATCAAGAGGTTGTACTTGCGTATTTGCGAGAGAAGCAAACGAACGTTACCCGTGTGCAGGTGGAACGTTTGCTTGGGTCAAGTGCGTCAAAGGCAAAGTACATACTGAAACAGCTTGTGGATGGCGGATACATCCAACGACAGGGGAGAGGCCGTGGAGTGAGCTATGCCTTGAAAAAAGGTGAGTAACGTCATCTGCTTTAGTTTGGACAATGGACGTCAATATTTATTTCCGATAAACAACATGAAAAATAAGTATTAAAGGATCTAACCATGGACAGAAAAATATCGGTTATTATTCCAACATTAAATGCAGGAGCACAAATTACTGAGCTTCTTGCATCGTTGCAGAATCAGACAAGGCGTCCTGATGAGATTATTGTGGTTGATTCTCAATCTGATGATGATACTGTGCAGCGTGTCCATCGATATGAACATGTTCGTCTTATAGAGATTCAGCGTAAGAATTTTGATCATGGAGCCACACGTGATATGGCATTGCGAGAGTCGAATGGTGACTATGTGCTGTTTCTGACGCAGGATGCATTGCCGAAAGACTCGAGGTACATTGAGAAACTATTGAAACCATTCGCCGATGAAAAGGTTGCTTTGGTTAGTGGTCGTCAGATTGCACGGCAGTCCGCACGATTGTCTGAGAAACTGGTCAGAGAGTTTAATTATCCAGCGAAATCTCACGTTCGCAATGCAAACGATATCCCGCAGTATGGCATTAAGGCATTCTTTGCCACGGATGTATGTTCTGCGTATCGTCGGGATGCTTACCTTGCGGTTGGCGGCTTTGAACATCCGATTACCACGAACGAGGATATGTTCATTGCGGCTGCTTTCTTGCATGCAGGATATTCTGTTGCCTATGCCGCGGATGCACAGGTATGGCATTCTCATAACTTTACGTTGAGACAACAGTACAGGCGCAACTACATCATGGGCCGTGAGATCGAACTTCGGAAGGATAAGCTTGGCGGAGCCAAAGTTGCTGGTGAAGGTGCATCTCTAGTCAGGCATGTTATGGGGAATCTGGCCAGAACAGGCCAAATTGGTGAGATGTGTTGGTTCTGCTTGGACTGTGCGGCTCGTCTGCTGGGCAACAGGGCGGGAGTACGAGCTGCTCACAAAGAGCGATCGTAAAATTTCCACTCTGCCTCCCCCCGTACTATGATTCTTATCATATGATCAACTCCTAAGAGAAAAGAAGACGCAATGAAGATTGCTGTTGCTGGTACCGGTTATGTTGGTTTGTCCGTAGCGTTGCTGCTTTCGCAGCACAATGAGGTGCATGCCTTGGACATTGTGCCGGAGAAAGTGGAGATGCTGAATCGGGGTAAGAGCCCGATCGTAGACACGGAGATTACCCGTTTCCTGAATGGCAAGCAGGATGGTTCCATGCCGTTGAACTTCACCGCGACTCTTGACCCAAAACAAGCGTATGCCGGTGCAGATTATGCCGTTGTGGCCACGCCAACGAACTATGATCCGCAGAAGAACTACTTCGATACGTCAAGTGTCGAAGCTGCGATTGCTGCGATTCGAGAGCAGAATCCGACGGCTTGGATCGTGATCAAGTCGACGATTCCGGTGGGGTACACAGCGGATCTGCGTAAGAAGCTGGGTGATAAGCGTATTATTTTCTCCCCGGAATTCCTGCGTGAAGGACACGCGCTGTATGACAACCTGTATCCGTCGCGTATCGTAGCCGGTGCCCCTGTTGATGATGAGGAAGCGACGGATGCCGCTCGCGCATTTGTCGATCTTCTTGCGCACGGCGCAGATCCTGCAGAACTGGAACGGACTAATGCGGATGGTACGGTTGGTATTCCGCAACTGGTGTGCGGCACGACCGAGGCCGAAGCCATCAAGCTATTCGCCAATACATATCTGGCATTACGGGTGGCCTACTTCAACGAGCTGGATACGTATGCTGAAGCGCGTGGACTGTCCGCTCGGGAAATCATCAAGGGCGTGTGCCTTGATCCGCGTATCGGTGACCAGTACAACAACCCGAGCTTTGGCTACGGTGGATACTGCCTGCCGAAGGATTCCAAGCAGCTTCTCGCCAATTATGCCAATGTGCCACAGAATCTGATCGGCGCCATTGTGGCTGCCAACAGCACGCGTAAGGACTTCGTTGCCGATGAGATTCTCGCTCGTGTCGGAGAAAAAATGAATCCGATCGTGGGCATTTATCGTTTGACCATGAAGTCCGGCTCTGACAACTTCCGTCAGTCCTCTATTCAGGGCGTGATGAAGCGCATCAAGGCGAAGGGCATCACTGTTCTTGTCTACGAGCCCACGTTGAACGCTCCCGATTTCTTTGGTAGCGAGGTTACGCATGATCTGGATGCGTTTAAGCGTCGTGCCGATGTGATTGTTGCAAATCGTTGGAATGCGGAATTAAGCGATGCCGCCGATAAGGTGTTCACTCGCGACTTGTTCAGGCGTGACTAGAAAGAAAGCATTGCCAATGCTCTATTATTATGTATTCACTTTCGGTCGTAAGACCGATTGGATTAAAGATGCGACGCCAATAGAGGTCGGAGCCGCCATCAATAAAAATAATTTGCTGTACGCATTGCATGATGATACTGGTGATAATATCTCTAGTGATAATATGTACTGGGGCGAGCTTACGGGTTTATATTGGATATGGAAAAATCTTAAGTTTAATGATGATGATGTTCTAGCTTTTGCTCATTACAATAAAAAATTGAATATAAATAATAAAAAAATTAACAAATTGCTTTCCAGCGGACAATACAAATGGATAGTGCGAAAACCATCGGTGATGGTGAAACATACCTATCCGGAGGATATTTTCGCACTTAAGGAAGTGTTAAAGGATTACAGCCCTAAAGCATACGAAGCATGGAATAATATTTATGATGAGTATGGTGCATCGGTAGACGGACATCAAAATTGTTCTAATTGCGAAACCTTCATTACAACATATAAGGAATTCGAGAATTATTGTACTTTTTTGTTTGGTGTTTTATCCCAAGTCCGGACAAAAATAGGAGATGTGGATAGAAAACCATATCATAAGCGATATTGTGCTTTCTTGGGTGAACGTTTGTTGACCGTATATCTGTATATGAATGGAAATAAAAGTATAAAATATGTTGATTTGGTATTTAACGAGAATTTCCTAAAGAGAAATTTGCGAAGCATATGTCGAGCCATGAAAATAAGCAAAACACCTATTGGAAAGTTAATTCACGAGGAACGTGTTTCCTCCTATGAGAAGTAAATATGACCACGATCTCAGTAATTATACCTGTATATAATCAGGAACAATATATTTCGTGTTGCTTGGATTCACTCTTGAATCAGGAGTTTAAGGATTTTCAGCTCATCATTGTTAATGATGGCTCTACTGATAATTCTCAAAGCGTAATAGAAACTTATTTAAATGATAAACGAATCACATTTATAAATCAACCTAATCTGGGTGTGTCTGCTGCGAGAAATTGTGGCCTGGATCTAGCGAAAGCTGAATGGGTATGTTTCGTTGATCCTGATGATTATCTCGAAAAAGATTATCTAATGTCGCTATATCAATATGCTATGCAGTTTAGTGATTGTGACATAATTTGTACGACATGTAATTGCATTATCAAAGATAAAAAAGTTCGGCAACATTTTTTCCCCGAGAATTTCGTTGCTTCAACACAAAAAGAGAAAATACCATTATATATTCAATTAATGGATGGTAAGCAGTATCAGCAGAATGCTTATACAGGTATAGGCGTTCCCTGGGCTAAGCTATACAAAAGAGATTTTCTGCATAATAATGGTCTTTGTTTTTCAATCGATCAGCAGCGAATGCAAGATAACCTGTTTAATATGAAAGCGATGTATGCCGCTCATAAAATTTGTTACATCGATTATGCTGGATATAATTACAGGGTTGACTCACTCGTTGGCAGATCGTACAGGAAATTAATTGACGGAGCTTATCATTCTGCACTGGATGAGAGAGATAAACTTTTCCATTTATATTACTTTGATAAGTGCCCTATGCTATTAACTTTTTTTTATGAAGAAAAGGTTAATTTATATTATTCTGAGTTTGTTGCATGTGTAAATATATTTAAAAATATATTTTACGCCGTGGAATGCAGGAGAAAAGAATTATATAAAAGACTTATTTCGATACCTTATAGGGCGTTATCTATACGATGCAAGTTTAAATTATTCTTAATAAAGAATAAAGTCGGAAATTTATTGTTTATTTTTATTTATTTAGTTAAAGGTAAAATAAAATGAATACCGATGTTTATATTATCAGTCATAAAGACTATGACTTTCCAAAAATGAAAAGCTATTTTACGGTATTGGCTGGGGCAAATAAGAATTCAGCTAATTTAATGTATACGGATAATGTTGGAGATAATATTTCCGACCTAAATTATAGATATTGTGAACTTACTGCACAATATTGGGTTTGGAAGAATATAATCAATTCAAATAATGTTGGCTTTGTACATTACAGAAGATTTTTTTATCAAAATCCATTATCTAAAAAGATAGTTAGCACCTCGCAATTTTCTTCGGATTTGAGCGAATATGATATTATTCTTCCGGAGCCACATTATTTAAAATTAACTGTAAGAGATCATTATAAAAAGTATCATCATATTGATGATCTGAATCGAATTGGAAATATTATTTCCGAAATCAGTCCTAAGTATCTTACGTCATATACAGATCTTATGAATCGTCATGGTATTTGTCTTTATAACATGTTTATCTCTCGTCGATACGTATTTGACGAATATATGACATGGTTATTCAGTATACTGAAATCTTTCACACAGGCTTCCGATGTTTCACATTATAGTGCTTACAACCAACGTCTTGAAGGTTTTTTATCTGAACGACTGCTGAACGTATGGGTAGGAGCTAATGATTTTAAAGTGAAGTACTATCCCGTATTCGTCAATGATGAGAATCATTTCATTGAGACGGCCAATAATATGTGTAAGAGACTTATTTTTAGGAGTTAATCATATGTACAAAATTGCTGCCGGAATTGTAACGTTTAATCCTGATATATCTCGGTTGAAAGAAAACTTGGATAGTATTTCGCAACAAGTAGATCATGTATATGTTGTCGATAATGGTTCATTAAATTTTGATGATATTTTGCATTTTGCAAATGATCATATTTCAATTAATAGGAACTTAAAAAATTTTGGAATTGCGAGGGCGTTAAACCAAATCATAGAAATGTCGGGAAATAATAACTATACACATATATTATTTCTTGATCAGGATAGCGTTGCTTCTTCCAATATGTGCAAAGGCCTTGCGGAGCATATTCAAAATAATATTGGAATTATCGCTCCGCATATTATTGATCGAAATCGTGATGAACAGTATTATCCTAAAGGAACATATGAAATAAAAAATGGAGCTAGAAATAGTGTAATAACATCTGGTTCCTTGGTTGATATAAAGATCGCAAAAGAGATCGGTGCGTTTGACTCTGATCTATTCATTGATTATGTGGATTTTGATTTTAATGAACGGATTTTGGAACATGGCTATAAAATAATAGTATGTTCCGACGTTTTTTTATTGCATGAAAAGGGAAAGTCCGAGCCTACTTGGCTGAAGGTTCCTTGCCGTTCCAATGATGGCAAGCTGTTCCTTAAACGTATATATCGTCTTGGTTACAATTCATTTAGAAATTACTATCAAGCGAGGAATAGGGTTATCTATACTAGAAAATACTTTCATTCTGTATGGTGGAAGTTTGAAGGAATCAATGAGATTCCTTTTCTTATTGGTCTAACTTTGCTATTCGATTCCCAGAAGTTTTTAAAAATAAAAGCTTTTCTTAGGGGAATGTTTGATGGTATTAAGTTTAAGTTGAAATAGAGAAGACAATGAATTTGAAGAAGCAAAGTAATGTTTCAGTTGTTTTAGATTATATACTCGTTATTTCTTTACTGTTGGCGAGTAATTCTATATACGCCTTAAAAAATGACGATTTGTGGCTCTATTGTCTGATTCTTCTTGTTGTTTCTCTTATTCATCTAATTTGGAATACCATTTGTATCGGAAAAAAAATTCTACAATATTTATGTATTGGTTTATTTATATTTTTCCCATCTTTTCTTGTGCAACTTCTTTTGGAGGCCATACATCATGATGGAAGTTTTTATTCATATACCTGGATTCAGTATGTTTTAATATTACCTATTCTTGTTGTGGATTTGCTGTTATCGGGTTTATCGATTATTGAAAAATTTGTAAATACGGTTTTTGTTATTTCGGTTATTTCTTTATTTTTCTGGGTTTTAAGTTCCTTTTTTAAATTGTCTCCAACAAGCTCCTTCCAGATTGAATGGTCCACTGGCGGCAATGTGGATTCTTATTATGGATTATATTTTAATTCTCAGCCTATATACTTTGGATCTCAAAAGATTTGGAGAAATTCGTCGATTTTCTCTGAGCCATTAATTTTGTGTGCAATAGTTGCAATGGCTCTATATTTTATGCTTTTTATTATAAAAAGATACAATTATATATATTTGTTTGTATTTGTATTGACTGTTTTTTCTTCTACATCTACAAGTGGTATCCTATATCTAATTTTAATTGCTTTTCCTTTTATGCTTAATTACTTTATTAATCATAAATCAAAACTGATTCGAACAATTTTTCTTGTCGTTGTACCTATTATTATTCTTGCTTTCCTTTTGGTCATGTATAATGTGGCGTCAGCAAAAATTGCCTCTACTGTTTCAGGTCAGACTCATCGTAATGATATATTATATGGAATTAATGCTTGGCTTGATTCACCTTTTGCAGGATATGGTCTGAAATCAGATGATTTCATTTGGAATAATTATTTGAGCCTATTTCGTGAAGGAGTGGGATATACTAGTGGCTTCATTTTTTTTGCTATTCATGGTGGAATATTGCTATCTATGCTTGTGCTTTTTCCTTCTTTTTTAGTATTGCTTTTTAATAATAAATGGGAATATAAATATTTTGCTTTTTTCGTGTTGTTTATTTTCTTTTTTGCAGTTGTTCAGAATCTCAGCTGTTTCGTTCTTTGTATAGCCTTGTGTTATGTTTTTTCTAATTATGAACATAATACTGAACGGAATTAATTATGCGTATTCATTCCTTAAAATATAATGCTTTTATGAACATGATTCTCATGTCTTCATCCTTTATTTTTCCTTTAATTACGGTACCTTATGTATCTCGTATTCTTTCCCCGAGTGGCATGGGCGCTGTTGCCTTCGCTCAGAGTGTCGTTAGTTATTTTTCGCTTTTCTCTCTACTTGGAATATCTACATATGGAGTACGCGCTTGTGCTCAGGTAAGAGATAACAAGGTTGAACTTTCTAAAACGGTTGAAGAACTACTTGTTATTCTGGTTATTTCAACCTTTGTTGTTTATTGTATTTATTTAGCTGTCTTAAATTTTATTCCTAGATTTTCTTCTGAAAAAAAATTATTTTTGTTTTTCGGTTCAATGCTATGGCTTACATCTATTGGCGTTGAATGGTTCTATCAGGCGATTGAACAGTATGACTATATAACTATTAGAAGTATTTTATTTAAAATCATAGGTCTTTTTCTTATGTTTATGTTTGTTAAGGAAACGGCCGATTATCGTATTTATGGTCTTATTGTTGTTTTTGGTTCGTGCGGTGCTAACATACTTAATCTATTACGGTTACATTCTTTTGTCTCTTTTATCCCCTTTTCTCAATTGAATTTAAAGCGCCATCTCAAACCTATGAAATCATTTCTTGTGTCTAGTATTTCATCTGGTATGTATACGCAAATTGATTTAGTTCTATTGGGCTTTCTTTCTTCGAATGGAGTCGTTGGTATATACCAGCTTGTTGTGAAGATCAAAAGCATGCTTTTGACGGCTATTAATTCCGTAGTTAATGTCATGCTTCCTAGATTATCTTATTATGCAAAGAATTCTCAGGATAAATATCGTAGTCTATTTATAAAAAACATAAATTTTGTTTTCTTATTCTCTTTTTCGGGAATTTTTTACGTATTGCTTTGCGCCGATGCTATTATTGATATTCTTGGAGGTAGTCAATATACTTCCGCTGTTATGCCTTTAATTTGCATTTTACCGGCTTTGCTTATAGTCTCTTTGAATACAATCTTATCTCAATATCTTATTTCTTCTGGACGTGAAAAAGAATATGCCTTTGTAAATTTCATTGGTTTAGTTTTTTCTATTGTTTTTTGCTTGCTTCTTATTCCTCCATTTGGTGCCGTTGGTGCTGCATTTAGTTGTTCTTTATGTGAATTATGTGCCTTGATTGTACGTTGTTGGTTCGCGCGTGCTTTTATCAAGGGTATTGTTAAGGATATAAAGATTTTACCTGCTCCATGTGCTGCTTGTGTTTCTTTTTTCATTGTTTTTTCGATTCGTCAATTGTGGTGGCCTGCTAATAGTTTTATGAAAATTATTGTTTCCGGAGTATTATTTTTAATACCGTATTTTTGTTTCTTGGTTATATTTCGTGAAGAAACTGTACTTGGTATATTATCTAAATTTTGTCATTTGCATGAAAAAAATAGTTTTTAAGCAATTGAAGCAGTGCTATCTTCTGCACTCAATACCAGCAAGAAGACTGGCCCGGCAGGATTCGACTGCAGTCCAAGAATCGATTCCATTCTCGACCGAATCTTTCATAGCAGAAAATGGATGGAAATTGGCGATTACAACATGCTGTGTCTGTTCAATAGGAAGTGGGCCAAACGCAGGCGACAAGGAACTCACGCTGATCGGCCGGACACCGCTGATCATCATCGACGAACTCGGCTACGTGCCCATCGACGAGAAAGGCAGCCGTCTCCTGTTCCAGGTCGTCACCAACGCGTATGAGACCCAGAGCATCATCCACGACCGCCAACATCGAGTTCAGTGGATGGGGCAGGATCTTCGGCGACCCAACATGGCCGCCGCGATCATCGACCGCACCGTCCACCACGGACGACTCATCAGATTCGAGGGCCGCTCCTACCGCAGCGAACACGCCCTCATGACCAAATAACCAACCAACAACACAACACACGCACACGGGCAGCGGTCGACGCACAGCGGCCGGCGCCGTCCACTCCGCGAAAACACTACAAAAGGCGTCATCTAATGAAGTGATTAGATGACGCCACAATGTCCATGTCAGTGTATGAATTAAAGCGTCAGGTCAATGACTGCAGATCAGTGCTTTGCTGTGGGGCGGTACTGCCATAGGTGTCCACTTTCCTGCGTGGGTGGGAGCCTGTCTCCCCGATCGATGTGTACGGTACGCGAATTGGCGACTGCGCCTCCGCGCGGACCGACTTCTACATAGGTTCCAGGGCGATGATTGTCCTCGCCGGGCTTGTGATTCGTGACCATAGTAGGTCTCCTTTTTTGTGATCGGGAGCCCCCATGTCCGCATGTGACGTTCATGAGACGGTTCCATGCGGTAGACTTGTGACGTCGTTTCTCAATGACGCGCGAGTCCGAGGGCTCGTTTTTGGACTCCGGCTTGTTACAGCAAGCCGGAGTTTTTTTTATTGCGACCCGTATGAGTCGCATAGTTCAATGTAACACGGGAGACGATAGAAGACAAGTTGCTACTTATTTGAGACACGATGTACATAATTAGTGGTATGCTAGCTGAAAAACAGATGGAATCAAGCGGATTGCGGGGTTTATAGGGGCATGAAGAAGAAAGACGTGTTGAACCTGATTAGGTATCACACCGAGCATAATGAAGCGGCGTTCCGCAATGAGGCTTATGGCATCGCGAAGGATTTCGACCGTTCCGGTGATGTGCAGTTGGCATCCTATATCATTGCGTTGTTGTCGGATGCCAACACCTTCACGCCTCAGGCGGCAAATTCCTCCATACGGTCGGAGTTTTTGACGAAGAGGCCGGTGGTAAAGATGTCATTGCCGTTACCGGAACCCATTACGAATGATATTCAGGGGATTCTCAACGCCATCGGGCGGAATGTCGGCATCCACCGGTTCTTGTTCCATGGTCCTGCCGGTACGGGCAAGACGGAGTCGGTCAAGCAGATATCGGCCATTCTGCAGCGTGACCTGTACGTGGTGGATTTCAGCTCGGTCGTGGACAGTCGGCTCGGACAGACGGCGAAGAACATCGCAAGATTGTTCGATGAAATAAATGGATTCACCCGGCCCGACCATGTAGTGGTGCTGTTTGACGAGATTGACGCGTTGGCTTTGGACCGTGTCGATTCCCATGATGTGCGCGAGATGGGCAGGGCCACATCGGCGCTGTTGCGGCAGATGGATGAGCTGTCGGATCAGGTCATGCTGTTTGCCACCACCAATCTGTTCTCCAAGTTTGACAAGGCGTTCGTGCGCCGTTTCGATGCCGTTATCGATTTTGGCCGATATACCCGTGACGATCTGGCTGATGTGGCTGAGAGCATCATGAACGACTACGCGGGCCAGTTTTCGTTCATCGGCAAGAATATACGATTGTTCCGTAAGATCCTCTCTTTGAACGAGCGTTTGCCGTATCCGGGCGAGATGAAGAACCTTATACGCTCGTCTATCGCGTTCAGCAAGCCCAGCGACGAGTTTGACTACCTGAGACGACTGTACGTCGCACTGGTGTCCGATGGCGCGAAGACCCTTCAGGATGTCCGCGCATTGTACGGACAGGGATTCACACTACGTGAAGTGGAGGTACTGACCGGTGTTTCGCGTAGCACCGTCGCGCGAGAAGTGAAGGAGCAAGACAATGAATAACATTCTACGTCTCAAGGGCAAGTTCCAAACCCAGAAGGGCAAACGTCCCGGAACTCCCATGCTGCCTGCACGTGCAGAGGTCACCACGGATGATGTGGACGATAGAATCAAGCAGTTGCAGAGTGTATACGATTTCTGGAACGAGCGGAAAACGCATGTCTTCCCTCTGGTCGAAGTGCACTATAGGACCGTTGTGGCGAAAAGCAACCGCATCCGTCAGCTATTGTCCGCACCTGGGAAAAGCGCTAATGACTCCATCGTCGGTGCCCGATTCGAACCGGCCGACGGCCACGACTGCCATGTCATCACCCATTACGTAACCATGCCGGTCATTGAATCGACCATCGCCGATCTGCAGTCGTGCAGGAGAATCCTAGAACGACACGGTGGCACCATCGACGCCGACGGACTGGCTACGCTTACCAAGACCGGTCTTGACCGTATCGATTCGAATGCCGGCCTCAGCAAGACCGCCTTCGCTCAGATCGTCCGAGATATATATTACGTCAGACGATTTGATGTCAAGCAGCATGTCGATAAGCAGATGGGTCGTGCCTTAGTCACCATCTATGACACCGGGCGCAACATTTCCCAGACTGTGGAACTGTTGAACGCCCTTGGTGTGGACGTGATCTCAGCGAATCTGCTCGACTCCACCACCATCAGCATGACCCCGGACCAGTATGATGTTCTCATCGGAGCTGCCCCGTATCTGGTTGCCATGTCATTGAAGGACCTTGCGCAATTGGAATTTGAACCAGACATCGCGCAAGACGAATACGCCCCCAGCATCCCCGAACCGGGGAACGAGCCGATTGTTGGCGTGATTGACACACGATTCGATATGCACGCGTATTTCTCCGAATGGGTTGAATACCACGACGAGATCGATCCCGAGCTGGGCGAGGATCCAAGCGACTACGTGCATGGCACGGAAGTCACTTCGCTCATCGTGGACGGCCCCGAGCTGAATCCGAGCCTCGATGACGGATGCGGTCGTTTCCGCGTGCGTCACTTCGCCGTTGCAAGAGAAGGGCGAAACAGTTCGTTCGCCATCCTGACTGCGATACGCCGTATCGTCGCCGCAAACCGGGACATCACCGTCTGGAACCTGAGTCTCGGCTCCGCTTTAGAAGTGTCTGAAAACGCCATTTCGCCAGAAGCGGCCATTCTGGACAAGTTGCAAAACGAATACGGCGTGATCTTCATCGTCGCGGGGACAAACAAGCTCCCAACCGACGACCGAAACAAGCCCAAGCGCATCGGCGCACCCGCGGATTCCATCAATGCACTGGTCGTCAACGCCACTTCCATTCTTAGGGAACCAGCCGATTACACACGCGAAGGACCGGTACTTCACTTCTTTCGTAAGCCTGATCTCTCATGCTTCGGGGGCGACGACATCGAACGCATGGCCGTTTACAAACCTAACAGCATCGCCTTGACGGCCGGCACTTCGTTTGCGGCTCCGTGGATCACCCGGAAGATGGCCTATCTGATTCACGTCATGAATCTGTCGCGTGAAACTGCCAAGGCTCTGCTCATCGACTCCGCCTCCGGATGGGGAACGTTCCCGGTTCATGGAATCAAACTCGGCTACGGCATCGTGCCCACACGCATTCAAGATATCCTGACCACGCCATCCAACGAAATACGGTTCATTCTCGAAGGCAGCGTAAACGCTTTTGAAACCTATAACTGGCGTATCCCCGTGCCGATCGTGAATGGGAAATACCCATATATGGCGAGAGCTACACTCTGCTACCTACCGAAATGCGACAAAAATCAGGGCGTCGATTACACGGATACGGAGCTTGATCTCCAATTCGGACGCATGAAGGCCAACGGTATCGATCCACTCGACAACAATGTGCAGAGTGACCCGACCGCACGGACCTACGAGGATGACGCACGCAGGCTTTACCGTAAATGGGATAACGTGAAGCACGTCAGTGACATCGAAAAAACTCGCTTCGTGCCGCGAACCACTCGGGGAATACCGTACTGGGGCTTTAAAATTCGTAAAACCGAACGCTTCGACCCACCACTCGACGTGAATGGTACCGTAGGCACCAACGCTGGCGACGGTATGCGCTTCGGAATCGTGGTGACCCTACGCGGTATGGACGGACGTAACCATTACGATGAATTCAAACAAAATTGCCAGCTGCAGGAAGAACCTTGGATCGTCGAAGAAATCGACATGAACACCAACATCGAGCTTTACCGTGAAGCAGATGTGGATATCGATTTTGATGATAATGACGATGCTTAAAAAGCGCAGCCCTACATGCAATGTCTCGGATGAGACCGAAAACGTGGCATTCCATCAGTGATCTTGTGGAGGGTTCTTGTTCTCCAGACCCTCCACAAGATTGGCTGACTTATAGGTCTTTGGGTTTGACGATGAATTTGCCGTTGGCGACGTCTTTGAGGTGTTTGCCGTACGGGCTTTTGCCGTACTTGTCGGCCGCGACCATGAGCTCGTCCTTGTTGATCCACCCGTTCTCGAACGCGATCTCCTCGGCGACCGCGATCGGCAGGCCCTGCGCGCGCTGGACCGTGCGCACGAACTCACCCGCCTCATACAACGAGTCCATCGTGCCCGTGTCCAGCCACGCGTACCCCCGGCCCAGGGTCTGCACGTTCAGGGACCCGTCCTCCAGATACATGCGGTTCAAATCCGTGATCTCCAACTCGCCGCGAGCCGACGGCCGCACCTTCTTCGCGTAGTCGACCACGCGCTCGTCGTAGAAATACAAACCCGTCACCGCGTAGTTGCTCGCCGGCCGCTCCGGCTTCTCCACGATGCTCACGGCCTTGTTGTCCTGATCGAACTCGACCACGCCGTACCGCTCCGGATCGTCGACGTAATAGCCGAACACCGTCGCCCCGCCACGCGACGCCTGCGCGACCGCGTTGCGCAAAGTCCGGCCCAACCCGTTGCCGTAGAAGATGTTGTCGCCCAACACCAGAGCGCACGGCTCGCCCGCAATGAACTCCTCGCCCAACAGGAACGCCTGGGCCAGACCATCCGGGCTGGGCTGCACCTTATAGCTGAACGTGACGCCATACTGCGAGCCGTCGCCCAGGAGACGCTCGAAATTCGGCAGATCCTTCGGCGTCGAAATGATCAGGATGTCACGGATCCCCGCCATCATCAACACGCTCAGCGGATAGTAGATCATCGGCTTGTCATACACCGGCAGCAACTGCTTCGACGTCACCGTCGTCAACGGATACAACCGCGTACCCGAACCACCCGCCAAAATAATACCCTTCATGCCAGCAGCACCGCCTTCCCGCGACAAAACGAACAACACTTACGTGAACAACCACCAGCATAACCACACACCCGCGAATACACGAAACCGCACGGCACACGCCATGCGGTTTCACGCTGCGACACACGCCATACCAGCCACGACCAGAGCCCGACCGGCGGCGGCACCCGCTACTTGGCGAGCTCCCTGTCGATGTACTGGCTGAGGCTTTCCTCCCAGTCGGCGGGCGTGTAACCGGCCTGCTCGATCTTGCTCAGGTCGAGCGCGCTGTGGGTCGGGCGCGGGGACACGGGGTTCTTCGCGTTGGCGAAGTACTCCGCGGTGCTGATCGGCTTGACCTTGTCCCCGTTGCCGTTCGTCCGCTCAAACACAGCGGCGGCGATTTCAGCCCAGTTCTTCACCTTGCCGGAACCGGTCAGGTTGTACGTGCCGTACGGCGCATGAGAGTCGAGCAGGTGGAAGATCGCCCCGGCCATGTCCCTGGTGAACGTGAGGCGACCGAACTGGTCGTCGACCACGGTCACCTGGTTCAACGCGTCGTTCTCGTCTGCCACGCGGTTGGAAAGCGTCATCATCGTCTTGACGAAGTTGTGACCCTCGCCGATCACCCAACTGCTGCGGAGAATGTAATGCTCCGGCGCGTTCGCCACCGCGATGTCGCCCGCGGCCTTGGTCTGACCGTACACGCCCAGCGGCGCGAAGCTCTCGGTCTCCGTGTGCTCTTCCTGGGTGCCGTCGAACACGTAGTCGGAGCTGACGTGCACGAGCGTGATGTGATGATCCTTGGCAACACGAGCCAGCAGTGCCGGGCCCTGCGCGTTCGCCTTCCACGCGACCGGACGACCCTCGCTGGTTTCCGCCTTGTCAACGGCCGTGTACGCGCCCGCGTTGATGATCGTCCCGTACAGCGACCAGTCGTACTTGTCGTACGCGGCCGGATCGGAGAAGTCGAACTCGTCGATGTCCGTGTACTCGAAACCCTGCAGATTGTGCGCCTCCGCGTACTCGCGGATCGCGTGACCAAGCTGGCCGTTGCAACCCGTCACCAGCGTGCGCTTCGGAGCCATCGGCTTCGCATCCTTCAACATCGGATGATGCAAATCAGCCTCGCTACGCTCGGACTCCTCCAACGGGATCGGCCACCGGATGTCCAACTCCGGATCCGCCAGGTTCACGAACGTGTACGTCTTCTTCTGCTCCAGACTCCAGTGCGCGTTCACCAGATACGTGTACACGGTCCCATCCTCGAGCGCCTGGAAACTATTGCCCACGCCACGCGGCACGTAAATCGCCTTCGACGGGTCAAGACGCGCCGTGAACACCTGGCCGAAGCTCTCACCCGGACGCAGGTCAACCCACGCGCCAAAAATCGAACCCGCCGCGATGCTGATGTACTTATCCCACGGCTCCGCGTGAATACCGCGCGTCACGCCCTTGGTGGCGTTGAACGAAATATTGTTCTGCACCGGACCGAAATCAGGCAACCCCAACGCGGTCATCTTCGCACGCTGCCAATTCTCCTTGAACCAACCGCGATTATCCCCGTGCACCGGCAGATCGAACACCAACAAGCCCGGAATGTTCGTCTCCGTGACCTTCAAATCCTTCTCAAAATCCATGCCCTAGACCTTTCTCTATTTTTCAGACTTAGTAATCGATCGATGTCTTATTCCCCGAGTGCAGCTAGCATCTTGTGCAAGGCGGTATTCGCATCGAGTGTTTTTAACCGTTCGGCACCATCTGGGAATGCCCAACCAACGCAGCGTTGATCTAACGCTCCGAGAACGAACAACATATTATGCCGCAGCTGAGGAAAATCTACACGTAGTAGATTGTCCTCATGTCCAGCTCGATTACGAATATTACGAATACTTTTCAGCCGATTAGCCATTTCTCTACGCAGCCGATCTGATCGATCAGCGGAGTCGGAGCCTGGCAGTTGTGCCTTCGGCATGCGCCGTTCTTCAATTTGCCATGCTGACTCAATATCCGGGAATGCTCCCATCAATACCATGACTAATTCTGGATCCTTGTCTGCCCTTCCGAGCATCCCGTCCCATGTGCCAAAATTGAGCTGAGCAAATATATCGTCTCGATTTACATAATCACCATGTCTGGGATGGTGTTGATCTGATTTCCACTGTCTTTGTTTATTTAACGCGCTGATCCGTGCAGATTCCAAATAATCAGTATCCGCAGTGTTTACCAAATTACGAATGCGGCTTATGGGATCGATAGGATAAGGGCTGATCCAATCAGGAAGCATTACAGCTGATTGTTCGTTGACCCAGGCACGAAGTTCTCGGTCAATAGCGTTTCGCACGAAAACCTCAACATATGAGACGTATGCCATCACTGTGGATGATGCTGTTACGTTCCATCGATACAGGTTTATGGCAAGTTTCAACGTAGTGTTATCATCCAATTCCGGATGTCGTGTATGCACATAATCTCGGTACGTTTGAAAACGTGATTCGCTTAGAAAGTTGAGCATCCCAACATTCGTCACTTGTCGTTTCCTTGCCCTCGTGCTAACATGATTATTGCATTCAGGGCCGCTCACTTGTGGGGCGGCCGTTTTCATATGTACATCGACAGTCACTGGCCTTGTGCCTTGTACTTGGCTTCGGTCGCGGCCTTGGCCGGCTCCCACCACGCACGGTTCTCGGTGTACCAGGCGATCGTCTGCTCGAGACCCTTCTGGAAATCCGTATGCTGCGGCTTCCAGCCGAGTTCGGTCTGCAGCT
>NZ_JAHBBH010000041.1 GCF_019331735.1 Bifidobacterium miconis | reverse complement strand
TACTGCGCGGCGACGATGAGGCGAGCCACGTTTTCGGCGGCGTTGGCGAGGTTGGCGGGGCCGTCGGCAAGGGCGTGGGCGAGCGGCATGGCGGCCGGGGTGATGCCGAACACGGCGTCGATGCCGAGATCGTGCAGCGGGTCGAGCGCATGTCCGTCGGGACCATAGTCGACGCGGCCGGCGAGCGCGACGACGCGGATGCGCGGATTGTCGCGTCGTGCGGCCTGCGCGACGCCGACCGGGGTTTTGCCGTATTGCGTCTGCGCGTCGACGCCGCCTTCGCCGGTGATGCACCAGTCGGCATCGGCCGCGCGTTCGGCGAGCCGTACGGTGCGCGCGACGATCTCCACGCCGGATTGCATGGTCGCGTTGGTGAAGGCGAGCAGGCCCGCGCCAAGTCCGCCGGCGCCGCCCGCACCGGGAGCATGGGCCACGTCGCGGCCGAGCTGCGCGGCGATGACGGCGGCGTAGTGCGCGAGGTTCGCGTCAAGACGGGCGATCATGGTCGGGGTCGCGCCTTTTTGCGGGCCGAAGACGGCCGACGCGCCGGTCGGTCCGATGAGCGGGTTGGTCACGTCGGACGCGATGATGATGTCGGTCGCGGCGAGCCGTGCGTCCAGTCCGGTCACGTCGATGGCGGCGAGACGGTCGAGAAAACCGCCGCCGTGCGGGATGGGCTGGCCATGCTCGTCGAGGAGGCGCGCGCCGAGCGCTTCGGCCATGCCCGCTCCTCCGTCGTTGGTGGCCGAGCCGCCCACGCCGAGGATGATGCGGCGGGCGCCGGCGTCGAGCGCGGCGCGGATGAGCTGTCCGGTGCCGTACGTGGTGGCGGTCAGCGGGTTTTTCGTCTCGTCGTCGACGAACTGGATGCCGCTCGCCGCGGACATTTCGATGACGGCCGTGCGGGCGGGAGACAGCGTCGATGTGGTCGCTCCCGCGGCACGATTGTCGACGGCACCGGCACGACTTGCATGATCTGACGGTTCAGTCGATACGGAAGCCGCCGATCCGACCGTCATGTCACCGAGCAGTCCGTACGCGGCGCGGATCGGCCGGCCGAGCGGGTCGAGCACGTCGGCGTATCGCAGTTCGCCGCCGGTCGCGTCGACGAGCGACTGGACGGTGCCTTCACCGCCGTCGGCCATCGGGATCAGGTCGTAGTCCGCGTCGGGCAGCACGCGGGCGAATCCGGCGCGGATCGCCTCGGCCGCCTCACGCGCGGTCATGCAGTTCTTGAACGAATCCGGTGCAATGATGATCTTCATGACGCTACTCCTCTGGCAGACGCACTGAACGCCGCAGACAGCGCAACGTTCAACGATATGCAGAACACTTATCCACATTATCCGTCGCACAAGGCACCTGTTGTGGATAACTCCCGACCATTCGACCACATGGGCCGGTTGAGCTGGACGGGAACACCGAAGATGACCTACCGTCGCAATACAGGCAAACGCACTATTGTCCGCAACGATGCACGAAAGGGAATCCCATGACCGCTACCTTACGAGATGCCGCGCCACACCATCTTGTACAATATCCGGTACAAGCACAGTCGCCGCCGAGAATGGAGAACGTCATGGTGCAGGCAGTGTCGTACAGCGCATTCCGCAACAACCTCAAGTCCTACATGCGCAAAGTCAACGAAGACGCCGACATGCTGCTCGTCACCAACATCAATCCGGAGGACAATGTGATCGTCATGAGAGTCGACGACTACGACTCCCTCATGGAATCGCTGCGCGTCCATCAGAATCCGTATCTGCGCGACAAGATCGCACGCGGATTGGACCAGGTCCGGCAGGGCAACGTCTCCTCGCATGACCTTATCGAACCGGGAGACGCGTAATGCTGCTGTGCTGGACGAACGACGCATGGAACGATTATCTGTACTGGCAGGCGCATGACAGGCGCACGGTCAAACGCATCAACGCGCTCATCAAGGACACGCTGCGCAGTCCGTTTGAAGGCATCGGCAAACCCGAGCAGCTCAAATGGACGTTTCCCGGCGCATGGTCGCGCCGTATCACCTCCGCGGACCGACTGATCTACACGGTCGACGGCGACCGCCTCTGTATCCTCTCCGCAAAGGACCACTACGAATAAGGATTTACCGTCAACGCCGTCAGGGCCGCAGGTCAGTTGAGGTCGGGCCAATACCAGCTCATGGGGAGCGGGAACCAGCCGGCGGGAGCGACGGGCAGGTCGCGGCGGTAGCGCGCGGCGGTGCCCATGATGAGGTCCTGCGCATCCGTCTTGTTCAGTTGCGGTGCGTCCGGGTCGGCGGCGCGTTCCACGGTCACGGTCTGCGCGCCGACCTGGGCACGGCTGTCGACCGCATCATGCGCGTCAAGCGCATTGCGCGTATCGGACGCGGCGACTCCGGCCGCCCCGTCGCGCACGGTCACGGTGACGGGCTGGCCGTCGAGCACGAGCGAGAGCCGTCCGGGCTCGAGCCGCCACAGTCGCGCCGCGACAGGCAGCCATGCTTCGAGCACGTTCGCATAGTTGAATATGTTCGCACGGCAAACCGTGTTCGCGGTCATGTCCTCGGCGAACGCGGCGAAGCGCGCGTTGAGTTCGGCTTCGTACGGCGCGACCTTGACGGCGATCGCGTGCTTGCCGCACGGCTTGAGCGCGGCGAGGTACGCCTTGCTCACCGCGCCCGCATCGGCCGGATCGGCGAGCGCGAGTTCGCGCACGTCCGCGTGGTCGCCGGCGGCGCGCACGAGATAGCCGATCGTATTGTTGTTGCGATCGATCGCGATGGATTCGCTGCCGAGATACGAGCCGATGCGTTCGATGACGTTGAGCGGCCGTTCGGCGTGCACGAGCCGCGAGTCGTTGAGCCGGACGACGAGTTCGGCGTCGCCGTCGCGCGTGAACATCGGCCGGAACGTGATGCCGGTCGCGTCGGCGCCGGCGAGCGCGTGCTTGACGTCGGATTCGTTGACGCTGTACGTCTGGTTCCAGCCGCACGGCGAGTAGCCGAAGTGCGCGTAGCGGTGGCGCAGTCCCCACAACACCATGATGTCGGTGCGGCCGTCGCGCTGCAGTTCGCCGTGCCACAGGTCGATGAGCTTGCGCATGTGGCCTTCGCCGCGATGGCGCGGATGCACGCACACGCAGCCGAGGAAGACGGCATGGATCGTGCGGTCGCCGACGGTGATGTCCTGCGGGTAGATGCCGACGGCGGCGAGCAGGCGGCCGGTGGTTTCGTCGACGGCGACCTTGTGGCGCGACGGCAGCACGTCGCCGGTTTCGGCGTAGGCTTTGGCGAGCGAGCGCTGTGCCTGCAGTCCGAACGCGTAATTGATCAGGTCGACCAGATCATTGGTTTCGGACGGTTTGACGTCGCGGTATTGCACCATGGTGATGTCCTTCTCGATGCTCGCGACCGTCCGCTCACCCACCCGGCACAACAATCGCGTTCAGACGACTTCGATCATCATCGATCGTAGATCACGCACGCGTCCGACACGCGACGCGATGCACATCCATACGAGAGTGGCGGAAATGTCTCGCCGACGATGTCGTCGGCGAGACATTTCCGCCACGAAAACGGCCGGCTCGCGGCGCAACGTCACTCGGCGTCGCGATAGCCGTTCGGGTTCTTGGTCTGCCAGTTCATCGAGGACGCGGCCATGTCGTCGATGCCCAGCTCGGCCTTCCAGCCCAGCTCGCGCTCGGCCTTGGACGAGTCGGCGTAGCAGGCGGCGATGTCGCCGGGGCGGCGCGGCACGATCACGTACGGGATCTCGTGGCCGGCGGCCTTCTCGTACGCCTTGATGACCTGCAGCACGGAGTAGCCGTGGCCGGTGCCGAGGTTGTAGGTGAACACGCCCGGCTTGTCGATCTTGCCGATGACCGCGACATGGCCCTTGGCGAGGTCGACGACGTGGATGTAGTCGCGCACGCCGGTGCCGTCGGGGGTGTCGTAGTCGTCGCCCATGACCTGCACGGCCTTGAGCTCGCCGATGGCGACCTTGGCGACGTACGGGGTGAGGTTGGCCGGGATGCCCTTCGGGTCCTCGCCGATGAGTCCGGACGGATGCGCGCCGACCGGGTTGAAGTAGCGCAGGATGACGACGGTCCACGAGTCGTCGGCCACATGCACGTCGCGCAGGATCTGCTCCTCGAACAGCTTTGTGGTGCCGTACGGGTTGGTGGTGCCGCCGGTCGGGGTCTCCTCGGTGATCGGCAGCTGCTTCGGGGTGCCGTACACGGTGGCGGACGAGGAGAAGATGATCTTCTTCACGTTGTGCTTGCGCATGACCTTGAGCAGCGCGATGGTGCTGTTGAGGTTGTTGTCGTAGTACTCGATCGGCTTGGCGACGGACTCGCCGACCGACTTGAGGGAGGCGAAGTGGATGACCCAGTCGATCTTGTTCTCGGTGAAGACGCGGTCCATGAGCGCCTCGTCGCGCACGTCGCCCTCGTAGGCCTTGACCTGCTTGCCGGTGATCTGAGCAACGCGCTCGAGCGACTTCGGCGACGAGTTGCAGTAGTTGTCGACGCAGACCACGTCGTAGCCCTGATTGAGCAGCTCGACGTCGGTGTGCGAACCGATGTAGCCGGCACCGCCGGTGACCAGAATGGTTGTCATGACGTTCTCCTTGTCATCATCTGTGGGATCGGGCGGACGGGCCGGACCGGCACGCCGCCGCTTGCTGACCGCTAAGTGTCCCAGTGGTTCCCATCATAGCACAACCAAACATTTTTTACCACGTTCTACCAAAAACGCAAACAATAATGTTCGGGTCGCACACCGAATTGCAGCGCGCATGCAAAGGCGGGCGCGCGACCGGATGCCTGTTGTCCGATCGCGCGCCCGCAAATCTCAATGGCATTGTGCCATACTCGGCGCAACGGGTCTGACTACCCCTCAGTCACTGCGTGACAGCTCCCCTGACAAGGAGAGCTCAGGAATAAGAACCCACAGCTCAAG
Source organism: Bifidobacterium miconis (assembly GCF_019331735.1). Lineage (GTDB taxonomy): Bacteria > Actinomycetota > Actinomycetes > Actinomycetales > Bifidobacteriaceae > Bifidobacterium > Bifidobacterium miconis. The sequence goes on along the minus strand of NZ_JAHBBH010000041.1, from coordinate 19,632 downwards.
TCCGGCAAATACCGGAACCGCATAGGGTCACTCGTCCTGGCCCCACACGCGCACCTTGCCCGGAGCCACGTCGCCGAGCAGGTGCTTCGGCGCCGGGTTGAGCTCGAACTCGTCGTCGGCCGGAACCGTGGACGTGTTGATCTCGCCGTAGCCCTTGTGCACGGTGACGGTGCCCCACGCCGGCACGGTGACCTTCTGCCACGCCGCACCCTCGCCGTTGATCGTCACGGCCGCCTCGATCGGCTCTCCGGTCGGGTTGTAGATGTGCGCGGCCACGTCGCCGTTCGGCGCGAGGAAGGCCACGGAACCGAGGCCGCCCGACCAGCCGTCCGGCGTGTAGTTGCTGGAGCGCACGACCACGGAGCCGGGTTCGACGTCCTGTCCGAAGGCGCGCAGCATGAAGTACTCGAGATTGCGGATGACCTGTCCGGTTTCGTGCTGGATGGTCACGACGCCGCGGCGGCCGGTCGCGCCGACCTGGTTCGGCAGGCCTCGCTCGTCGAGCGCGATGTTCCACAGCGTGATGAACGATTCGCCGTTGCGCACGAGCCAGTTGCCGATGATGCCGGACATGATGTGCGCGGCGTCCTCCGGCGTTTCGTCGATCATGCAGCGGCGTTCGGTCATGCCGAACATCCAGTGGCTGTAGGAGCGCGACGCGTTGAAGAAGTTGGAGTACGGGCCTTCGTACGTGTGCACGGTCAGGCCGTCGATGGACGCAGCCTCGTCCGGGGTGACGAGCTCGCGCACCGGCCACAGCAGGTTGTGCGTGGAGTCGTCGTTGATGAAGATGCGCATCTCCGGGAACTTCTCGTTCATGGCCGGGCGCAGGAAGTTGTGCGCGAATTCGGCCTGCTGCTTGAGCGTCCACATCATGGCCGGCCACTTGGGCGCGTTGCTCGGCTCGTTCTGCACGGTGACGCCCCAGATCGGAATGCCGATCTTGGCCATTTCCTCGACGTACTTGACGAAGTAGCGTGCATAGCAGCCCTCGAAGCTGTCGTGCATCGGGTCGAAGCCGTTGCCGGTCCACTCGTTGAAGCGCAGGTGGCCGCCCTGGCACAGGTGGCCGGTGTTCTTCATCCACGCCGGCGCGCTCCACGGGGAGGCGATGATCTTGACGGCCGGGTTGATCTTGAGGATCTCGAGCACGACCGGGATGATGTACTTGAAGTCCTTGGTGGCGTCCGGCGCGCCCGGTTCGCCCTCGCCGAGCGAGAACTTGGTGAGCGCGTTGTCGTGCTCGCCGAACGGCAGGTCGTCGTAGGTGTAGTAGGGCTGCGCGGCCGGCTCGCAGGAGCCGAGCGGGATGCGGATGACGGAGAAGCCGCCCTTGGCCGGGTTGAAGCAGTCGTCGAGGAAGGCGTGGCGCTGCTCGGCGTCCATCGATCCCCAGATCAGGGAGGCGGCGGCGTCGGTGATGGCCGCGCCGGCGCCGAGCCACGGCTGCTTGCGGTCGGCGGTGTCGACGACGATCTTCGTCGCGTCGCCAGGGTCGGCGACGGTTTCGGGCGTGGTCAGCGTTTCGCGGCGCTGCGACAGATCTCCGGAGGTGACGGTCCAGAATTCGTTGCTGTACTTGCTCATGACGTTCCTTTGGCGTGTGGTGTTGTGTGACGACTGCGCTGCGCGGCCGACCTCGACTGCGCGGCCGGCTGTGCCGTTCGCCGCCAATCATACATGATCGATCAGAAATAATCAACTTCAATCACACGTGTGTGTCAGGTTTCGGCGCGGAACCGTCGGGAGCGCACGACGGGCGGGACGACGTACGGACCGGCACGAGCGTCGCCGTCTCGCGATACACGCGCGCTACCCGACATGTCGGACACCCCGTCGCGGAACGGCGGAAGGCCGGGCGTCGCGCGACACTCGCGACAGTCCGAACAGATACGCTCACGCGCGCAATCGGGTACACTGAATGCAAACAGTAACGATCAACAACGGTACGTTGATCATCAATCGCCGAGCGTCATATGCAGACAATCAATCATTGATGATCAGCGGCGGACAAACGGAGATGTGCACAACCATGTCCAACACTACAGACGGCGCCCGGCAGACCGGCGCCGGCGCGGCGTCCGGCGCAACGAAGCGCGACTACCTGCCCGCAGAACGACAGGACATGATCCTCAGCCTTCTCACCCGACAGAACGTGGCCACCGTGCAGGAACTCGCCGCCCTGCTCAACACCAGCGACATCACCATCCGCCGCGATCTCACCACGCTCGCCGACGCGGGCCTCCTGCGGCGCATCCGCGGCGGCGCGATGTCCGTGCGCGACGCCCAGCCCGCGCGCGGCGTTCGCGCGAATGTCGCCTCGGTCGGGGCAGACGGAACGGCGACCGGCGGCGTGGCCGGTACGTCCAATGCGCCCGGCGCTACGACAACCGCGCATGCCGGCAGCGCCCCGCACGATGACTACATCGACGACCCGTTCGGCCCGAACGGCACCGACGGACCGATCGGCGTGATCGGCGAATACGGCCCGGGCTCGCTCGGCGCGACGGCAAACGCCGGCGGCAACTCGTTCGCCGCACACGACGGCACCGCCGCAAACGCTCGCATCCCGCACTCCGGACTGCCGTACGGGCTCGGCGCGCACGGACGCGGCGGCGACGACGCGGCCGACGCGCTGGCCGCGCTGGCCGGCCGGTCGATCGGCGTCATGCTGCCCGAACCGAGCTTCTTCTGGCCGAGCGTCATCGAACAGATGCGCACGCTCGCGGCGCACGCGCAGATCACGCTCAATGTGCGCGAATCGTCGTACAACGGCGACATCCACGAGGAACGCATCCTCGACGAGTTCGCCGCCGACCCGAACATGTGCGGACTCGTCGTCGCACCCACGTCAGAGCCAACCGTCAGCCAGCGCACCTGGGACTGGATCTCGACGTCGCCGCTGCCGGTCACCGTCGTCGAACGCGACCAGCCGGTCATCGGCGACTACTACGTCGACTCGGTGCGCACCAACCATCCGTACGGCGTGCGCAAGGCCGCCACGCACTTCATCCAGCACGGGCACACGAACATCGCCGCCGCGTTCACCAACACGCCGACCTCCGACGTGATCCTCGCCGGCTGGCTGCAGGTCGTGCACGACGTGCCCGACATCAATGGCACGCTCGTGTTCGACAGCGTGCAGCCGTACGATGCGCCGGGCGTGGAGGAAATCGTCGAACGCATCCTCGATTCGAGCACCACGGCCGTGCTCGTGCACTCCGACTATCTGGCGATCGCGCTCGCGCAGGCGCTGGAGAAGGCCGGCAAGCGCGTGCCGGAGGACATTTCGATGATTTCGATCGACGGCTACGCGACGCTCAGCTCGCGCCCGCTCACCGTGTTGCGCTCGTCGCCGCGCGACTTGGCCGAGGCGGCGCTGCGCACGCTCGTCGAGCGCATTTTGAACCCGGAGCGCGCCACGCGTCACGTGTTCGTCGACCCGCAGCTCATCGACCGCGGTTCGGTGGTCGACCGGGCGTAGGCCGTCGCGCAGCTCACACCGTGTTGTACAGGCGCGTGGGGAACGCGTCGCGGTATTGGCCCGGCGTGAGTCCCGTGCGGCGCTTGAACACGCGCATGAAGTACTTGGGATCGTCATAGCCGACTTCGCGCGCGATGTCGGCGACCGGCGACGGCGTGGAGCTGAGCAGTTCGCGCGCGCGGTCGACGCGGCATTCGACGATCTGGTCGTTCACGCCGATGCCGAACGCGCGCTTGTACACGGTCGTCAGATAGCTGGGCGAATAGTGGAACCGATCGGCGACCTTGGCGACGGTGATGTCGTCGAAGGCGTTCGCCATGATCCACGAGCGCACCGAGAGCATCGGGCCAAGGCCGACCGGCCGGTGGCCCTCGACGGCGACGTTCGCGCCGCCGATGCGCACCGTGTGGCCGTCCGGGCGGAATCCGCCCACGCCGCCGCCCGTGTCGACGCCCATCACGTAGCGTTTCGCGGCGCCGGCGGCGTCCGCGCCGCGCCCGTCGCGATCGGCGGCCGACTCGGTCATGCCGGCCACGAGCACGCGCGTCTGCGCGGTCACCTCGAGCAGCAGGCAGGTGAGGAAATAGTCGCAGTACGTGTTCGCATGCGGGCCGAAGCGCGCGTACAGGTCGATGAGCTGGCCGCACATCACGGCCAGGCGGTCCGGGTCGGCGGCGCGGCACCAGTGCGGCAGGATCAGACTGTCGCCGGACTGCGGCAGCCGGACCGCGTCGTCGGCGTCCCCGACGTGCATGTCGCCAGCGCCCGCCGGCAGCCGAAAGTGCATCCAATAAAAGTCGAGCGGTTCGGTGATCGCACGTAAGCCGGCGTGCTCAACGCCGGGCGGGAGCAGCGCGAGCTGGTTGGCGCCGATCGTCAGCTCCCGCTCCCCCACGCGCATCGGCAACACGCCGCGGCGCACGAACACCAGCTCGAACGTGTCGATCACGCGGCGCGCATGACGCCAGCCCGGCCCCGACACGAACTGGCCGATCGAAAAGAAATCCGCCGGGCCGTCCAGCCTGCAAGTCGTCACGTCCATGCCCACCAGCCTAGCCTCTCCGCGCTTTTCGTGCGCGCCGCTCAGAAGACGAGCATGGCCTGGGCGGAGCGGGGTTCGTCGTAGTGGATCATGAGTTCGAGGTCGGCGGGCCGGATGGGCAGCTGCCATGCGTCGACGGAGGTTTCGCCGTACTCGGCGTCGGTCCACGGGTCGTCGACGAGCAGCGCGCCGGTGGCCGGGTCGCGGCCGGTGACGGTGATCCAGTGCGGGCAGGCTTCGCCGTGCATGCGCAGCTCGTCGATGAGGACGACGGCGATATGGCCTTCGCTCACCACGTCGGCGATGTCGTCGGCGCTGAACGGCGCGACCGTGATGGGAATGCCGGCCTCGTGTGCCTGCCGTTCGAACGCGAGCTGCGTGTCGCGGGCCATGGCCGGGTCGAGCAGGCCGAGCTTGCTGTCCGGGTGCAGCGCCGGACCGGTATGGGAGACGCGGATCGTGGGATGAGCGCCGCGGCGTTCGGCGGCGAGCGCGAGTCCGTACGGCTCGCACGCGACGGCGATGGTCGCCTCGCGCCACATCTGCAGTTCCTCCGCGCGCGTGGGCTTGGGCACGATGCCGAGCCGGTGCATCGCGGTCAGTACAGCGACCGGCCCGCACGTGAATTCGGTGGTCTGCCGGTAGTGCGCGGTCGCGTCGGTGGCCGGCAGCGGCGCGGCGGTTGCGGTTGCCGCGTCCGATTCGGTGATGTCGTATTTGACGACGGTGACGTCCGGTTCGGCCAACGATTGCCGTTCTGCGAACGCGATCAGTTCGCCCCACAACGTGCGGTCGCCGCCGATCGCGGTGAGCTTCTGCTGGGCCGTGTGCGGACGATGATAGCCGAGCAGCGACGCGACGGACGGGCTTGCAGCCCCGGCTTCGCCAGTCGTGTCATCGGCAACGTTCGCGGCCGCATCGGTCACGGCAAGATACACGGTGCGCACGAGCGCGCCGCCGGCCTTGGCGAGCGCCGCGGCGGTCGGTTCCGGAATGGCGATACCGTCGATGTCGCGGAGCGTCTCGCCCTGTTCGACGGCGTATGCGATGTAGCGGGTCATGTCTGGCTCCTTGCGGGGAAATTCGAGGGAAATTCAGTCGAGGGCGGGCGGCATGGCGGCGATGAGGGTGCGCACGTAGTCGTGCCGCGGGTGGCTCATCACTTGGTCCGTGGTGCCGGTTTCGACGATTTCGCCGTGGCGCATGACGGCGATGCGGTCGGCGATGCGGCGCACGGTGTCGAGATCGTGCGAGATGAACAGCATGGCCAGTCCCAGCCGCGAGCGCAGTTCGAGCAGCGTTTCGAGCACGTGCGTCTGGATGTTCGCGTCGAGCGCGGTCACGGCTTCGTCGGCGACGAGCAGTTTCGGTTCGGGCGCGAGCGCGCGGGCGATGGCGACGCGCTGGCATTGGCCGCCGGACAGCGTGCCGGGCTTGCGGTCGATGAATTCGGATTCCAGCCCGACTTTGGCGACGAGCGCGCGCACGGCCGCGTCGTCGGCGGGTTTGCCGGACACGCGCAACGCCTCGGCGAGCGTCTGACGCACGGTCATGGTCGGGTTGAGCGACCCGTACGGGTTCTGGAAGACGAGTTGTGCTTCGCCGCGCGACCAGCCAGTCGGCTTGCCATCGTTGCCGGCGTAGACAACGTTGCCGGAGTCAGGCGTTTCGAGGCCGACGATGCAGCGTGCGACGGTCGATTTGCCGGAACCGGATTCGCCGACGAGGCCGAGGATTTCGCCGGCGCGCACGTCGAGCGACACGTCGTCGACGGCCGGCGCGGCGGCACCGGCGAACGTTTTCCTGAGGTGATCGGCCCGCATCACCACGTCGCCGGGGGCCGGCTTGTCGGTGACGGCGAGTCGCGTGTGCGCGTCGAGCAGTTCGCGCGTGTACGGCGAACGCGGATGGTGCACGACCTGGTCGCGGCCGCCTTCCTCTACGACCTGTCCGCCGTGGAAGACGACGAGATGATCGGCGCGTTCGACGGCCAGCGCGAGGTCGTGCGTGATGAGCAGCAGCGTCATGTGCCGGCTGGAGCGCAATGATTCGAGCAGGTCGAGTACGGTTTCCTGCGTGGACGCGTCGAGCGCGGTGGTCGGCTCGTCGGCGATGAGAATGCGCGGGTCGGGCGCGAGCGCGGCCGCGATGGCGACGCGCTGGCGCATGCCGCCGGACAGTTCGTGCGGGTACGCGTCGTACACGGCCTGGGACAGGCCGACGTCGACGAGCAGCCGTTCGACGGCCGCGCGGCGCTGCGTCTTGGTGAGTCGGCCGCTCTCGACGGGCCGATCGTCGCCGGCTCGGTCGTCTGCGAGACCGGTGCGGCTCGCCGCACGCAGTCCGTCTTCGATCTGGCGGCCGCAGGTGCGCAGCGGGTCGAGCGAGGAGAACGGGTCCTGCGGCAGCCAGACGATCGTGCCGCCGCGTAGTCTGCGCCACGCGCGCTCCCCCGCTTCGAGGTTGATCGGCTCGCCGAACAGCGCGTAGTCGCCGCTGGCGTCCGACCGGTCAGGCAGTAGTCCGGACAATGCCTTCGCGGTCACGGATTTGCCGGAACCGGACTCTCCGACGACGGCGACGGTCGCGTCGCGCGGGATCGTCAGGTCGACGCCGTGAATGATCTCCTTGCCGCCGATCGTGACGTGCAGGCCGGTCACACGCACGGCCGGCGACGCGACGGTCGCACTGCCGTCGTTCGCAGCGTGCGCAACGTTCGCGGCAACGTGCGCAAGCTTGGCATCGTTGGCGGCAACGTTTGCGGAGGAAACAGTCTTGTCGCTCATCGTTCCGCCTTCTCGCTTTGCTCGGTGATGAAGTCGCCGACGATGTTGAGCGCGATCGACGTGACGATGATGGCCACGCCGGGCGCGATCGCCGCGTACGGGTTGTCGAAGAGGAGGTTGCGCGCGTCCGAAAGCTGCCGGCCCCAGTCCGCGTCCTGCGGCGAGACGCCGAGGCCGAGGAACGAAAGGGACGAGAGCGAGACGAGCGCGTTGCTCATGTCGAGGAACAGGGCCGCGCCGACGAGCGGGCGGATGACCGGGAACAGGTGGAACGCGAGCGTGCGCAGCGGTCCGAGTTCAAGCAGGCGCGCCGCGTCGAGGAACGGGTCGTTGATGTGCGCGAGCGCGCCGGATCGCACGAGGCGCACCTCGTACGGCGCGTACAGGATCACGAACACGAGCACGTTCGTCCAGTAGCCGCCGCCGATCACGCCAGCGACGACGATCGCGAGCAGCAACGTTGGCAGCGAGAGCATGAGTTCGACGATGCGGGAGATGATCCAGTCGACCCAGCCGCCAACGTATGCGGCGGTCAGACCGAACACGAGGCCGACGGCCATCGCGCCGACCGCGATCGTGACCGGGCCGATGATCGCCGTCTTCGCGCCGGCGAGCGTGAGCTTGAACACGTCGCGGCCGAGCGAGTCGGTGCCGAGCGGATGGTCGGCGTCCGGCAGGGACGTCGACAGCATGATGTCCTGGTCGAGCGCGCCGGCTGACAGCGCGGGCACGACGCTGAACACCACCACGACCGCCAGCACGGCGAGCGCGAGGATCAGCGGCAGACGATGCCAGATTCGAGTCATCATCGCACGTTCTCCTTTCCGGCATTCGCGTCGGCGTCGTGCGCGGCTGCATCGACGGCGCGGTCGTCGCCGGCAATCGTGCCGTCGTTGTCAGTCCCGCGAACGTTGCCCGGATCGACCACCGACGCAACGGCCGCAACCGGCGACCGCCGCACGCGCAGGCGCGGGTCGACGAGCGCTGCGAGCGCGTCGACGACCGCCGTCGCGACGCAGATGATCGTCGCCATGATCATCGTGATCGCCTGCACGGTCGGAATGTCCTTGAACGTAACCGACGTCTGCAGCAGCGTGCCGAGCCCGCCGATCGCGAACGTCGTTTCGACGATCACCGTGCCGGAAACGAGCGTGGCGATGAGCAGTCCGGACGACGTGATGATCGGCAGCGCGGCGTTGCGCAGCTGGGCCGCGAGAATCGTCCACCGGGCGACGCCGCGCGAGCGTGCGAACAGCGTGTAGTCGGAATCGACCTGCTTGATGAGCGAGGCGCGTGAGATCTTCACCACGGACGCGAACAGGCCGACCGCAAGCGTGATCGCCGGCAAGAGCAAATGCCAGAGCGTGTCGAGGAACCCGCCTTCGCCGAGACCGTAGATCGGGAACCAGCCAAGCTGCACGGACAGGCCGTAGAGCAGCAGCAGTCCGACCGCGAAACTCGGCGCGCTGAGCCCGGCGACGGCGAGCGCGGTGACGAGCCGGTCCTGCCAGCGGCCGTTGTGGCGTGCGGCGAGGATGCCGAGCGGCAGGCCGATGACGAGCGCGATGGCGAGCGCGAGCAGGGCGAGGGCGAGCGTGATCCACGCGCGCTGGCCGATCATCTGCGAGACGGGCAGCTGCGTGCGGATGGACGTGCCGAAGTCGCCGTGCAGCAGGTTGTTCAGCCAGCGCAGGTACTGCCGCCACAGCGGATCGTCGAGATGGTACTGCGCGCGGATGGCGGCGAGCTGTTCGGCGCTCACCTTCTTCGCGCCGGCGAGCGTGCGGGCCGGGTCGCTGTTGGTCATGTACAGCAGGCCGAACGTGACCAGCGACAGCACGAACAGCAGCAGTATCAGGTTCGCCAGCCGTTTGCCGAGGAATTTCAGCGCGTCCAACGGTTCCTCCCTTCCAACGTTCTCATTCGGCATACAACCAAGCTCCCCTTGTCAGGGGAGCTGTCGGCGAAGCTGACTGAGGGGTAGTCAGAAGGTCGGCTCCTTAACTACCCCTCAGTCAGCCATACGGCTGACAGCTCCCCTGGCAAGGGGAGCCGAGTGCGGTTTCGCTACCGGTTCTACCGGCTTATTGTTCCACGAAATCGGCGGCCCAGTTGGTGCCGAGCCAGAACGTGTCGATGTTCTTGAGACCGAGGCCCTTCTTGGTCGCGACCGCGGCCTTGCCCCAGTAGACCGGCGAGTAGATGTCCTGCTCGAGCGCGGTCTTGGTGGTGTCGAGCACGATCTGCAGCTTCTCGTCCGTGTCGGTGAGCGTGCCGATCTTGTCGGTCTGCGCGGCCACGTCCGCGTCGGTCCAGTTGGCCGGGTTCGCGCCCGCGCCGCCGGCGGCGAGCAGCCACGAGGTGACCTCGTTCGGCTGCGGGGTGGTCGGGTTGTAGATCATCCACGCCACGCCCTGCTTGCCGTTGCCGACCTCGCTCAGCCACTGCTCGAGCGGGATCTCCTTGACGTCGACGGTCACGCCGAGCGGCTTGAGGGATTCGGCGAGCGCGAGGGACGCCTTGCCGACGGCCGGATAGCCGGTCGGGTACGTGAGCGTGGTCTTGAAGCCGGAGGCCTGCGAGGACTGCTTGAGCTCCTCCTTGGCCTTGTCGATGTCGTAGTCGAGCGCGCCGAGGTTCTTGACCTTTTCGGCGGCCTTGTCCTTGTCGTTGTCGGTCCAGCCGGCGAGCTGCTCCGGGGAGTCGATGCCGGTGGCGACCTCGCCGTAGCCCTTGAGGATGCCCTTGACGACGCCGGCCTTGTCGAGCGCGTAGGAGAATGCCTTGCGCACGTGGATGTCGTCGAACGGTTTGACGCCCTGATCGAAGGTCAGGCCGTAGTAGGAGCGGTCGGAGTAGGCGGTGACCTTGGCGCCGTCCTTGCTCCACTGGCTCACGCTGGTGACGGGCACGTTGAACGAGGCGTCGACCTTGCCTTCCTGGAAGGCGAGCAGTCGGGTGGAGTCCTCGGTGATGAAGTCGACGCGCACGGTGTCGGGGCCGTCGTTCTCGCCCCAGTAGTCCTTGAACTTCTTGAGCGTGACGTGGCTGGACGGGTCGAATTCGGTGACCTGATACGGGCCGGTGCCGACGATCAGCTTGCTGGCCGAACCGTAGTCGCTGCCGGCCTCCTCGCGGAACTTCTTGGATGTGACGAACAGGCCGGCCACGTTCGAGACCTGCGTCGGGAACTCGGTCTGCGGGGTCTTGAGCGTGATGGTGATCTGCCATTCGCCGGTCTTCTCGACCTTGTCGACATAGTCCGGCCAGTAGACGGACAGGCCCGGCGACAGCTTGGAGTCGCGCGCGGTGTTGATCGAGTCGACGATGTCGTCGGTGGTCAGCGAGCTGCCGTCGTGCAGCTTGACGCCCTGGCGGATGTCGAACACCCACGTCTTGTTGTCGGTGCTGCTCCACTTTTCGGCGAGCGCCGGCACGACCTTGCCGGTGGCGTCCACGCCGGTGAGGCCTTCCTGATAGAGCGCGGCGAGCTGGTAGTTGGCGCTGCCGGCCTCCTGATTGACGCTCAGCGTGCTCACGGCGGAGGCGCTGGCGATCTTCAGATCCTTGACGGCGGTGCCGGTGGTGGTTTTGGCACCGGTTTCGCTCGGCTGGTTGGCGTTGTTGTTCGAGCTCGCGCCGCAGCCGGCGACGGCGAGCGCGAGTGACAGCGCCAGTGCGACGGGCGCGATCACCTTCTTGAATACGTTGCGTTGCGTGGTAGCCATGGTCTTCCCTCTCGTTTCCTGTATGACGGGCGTTCACGGGCGGGCGTGGTTCCATACCATGCCGAACCGATGAATGTCGTTGTAATGTACACTAGCCGGTCAACGTTTCGAGGGGAAACGACACGAAGGGCGTGAAAACGTTGGAATCGCAACGTTTTCACGCCCGCTATAGCTTATTGGTATACGAGATGCGGCTCATATTGCGGCGTGGCCGGCGTACTGGGCGATCGTCGGCGCGTCCGGCGGGTGCGGCCTGCCCCTGCCGGTGCGGCAGCTGCCCGGTCGGCGAACGCCGGCGGTGCGGCCGGCGAACGACGGCGAACGTCGGCACGCAACCACGTCCGCCGGTGCCATCACGCAACCACGTCCGCCGACGCCGTCACGCCCTGCGCGGCAGGTCGACGGGCCCGCCGAGCGTGACCGCATCGAGACGGCCGGGCTCGTCGCGCGTGGCCTCGGCCCAGACGCGCAGGTCGCCCTCGCCTTCGGGCACAAGGAACAGGTTGCCGCGCCCGCCGGCCAGCACCGTGCCCGGCAGACCGCCGAGCACCATGCGTCCGAGGCAGGATTCCCGGGTGAAGGAGGTGAGCTGCAGCCCGTCGCCGCGGAACCGGACGACCGTGTTGCGCGCGTGCACAGACTTGGCGATCGCATCGGCCGGAATGCGCAACCACTGGCCAGCGCCGGGTGCGATGGCGAGCGGAAGCGTCGCCGTGCGGTCCGATTCGGATGTCGCTGATGCCGGAATCGCCGTGCCGGACGCCGCTTCAGTATCCGTGGCGGACTCCGGAATCGCCGCACCGAACGCCACGTCCGCGGCCTCGCGCAGCTCGCGCAGTCCCTGCGCCGCCATCGTCCAGCCGGTCACTTCGCGGCCGGTCAACAGGGCCATGCGTCCGGCGTTCTCGCCCCACGTGCGCCAGACGGTCACGGTCAGCCGGTCGCTGTCATGGATGTCGCCGAGCCACAGCGTGGGCGTGAGCGGCGTGAGCGCGCCGACCGGCCGGCCGTTGAGCGCGACGTCGCAGCGAGTCTGCCCGTGCTCGACGTGCAGCGCGGCCGTCGCGTCGCCCGCGTGCAGCGTGCGCGTGTAGGCGAGCTTGTGCGGCCATACGTCGGTGGTGCGGCCGCCCAGTCCGCCGCGCGGCAGCGGATCGTCGCCGATCGTCAGTCCGCGTGCGCGCAAGTCGCGTTCCGCGGCCGGATCGTCGGGCGCGTATTCGGTCAGCCAACCCGAATTGAGATCGTATGCACGGGTGACTGCGATCGCACCGGTGATGCCGCGCTTGGCGCTCAGCCGCAGCGACGGCAGGCGCGCGTCGTCGAAGTTGGAGTGTCCCCAGATGCGCGCGGTGACTTCGAGCACACGGGATTCGGGTTGCGCGAGCGGTCGTTCCGCCGCGTGATCGGAGCCGGCGATGGCGGCGGCGTCAGTTGCATCGGCAGCGCCGGCGTGAGCTTCGAGCTCGGCGCCATCATTGCGTTCGCGCGTGAACGGCACGTACAGCGCGCCGCCGCCGTTGGCCCGCCACGGCGTGACCACGGACCCATCCGGGCCGTCGCAGCGCACGCTGATCGTGTCGGCTGCGTCGCGCAACACCACGCCGGTCACGTCGCCGGCTTCGGCCGCGTCGAGCGGCGCACGGTACCGCATGGATCCGGCGTAGACGCCGCAATCCTCCATCGGCAGCGCGCGGCCGTTCGCATCGTCCGGCACCGGAACCCACACCGGTTCTGCGTCAACGTTCGCATCGGTCGTGTCCACCGCCGTCATCGTCGTCTCGCCGGCGCAGGACGGCCGGTACAGGCGTGCCGGACGCGACAGCGCGACGCGGTAGGTGCGCGTCCCGCCGTCGTCGATCGAGAACGTGACTGTGCCGTCGGTGCCGGACACGACGAGCGCGCCGTTTTCGACGCGCGTCTCGACGTCCCCGGTCTGCCGGATCACGGCGATCGCCTCGCCGCCGGCCGGCGCGAACGCGGCCCAGACCGTGCCCGGCTGCGGAACCGACAGCGGCGCGGACAGTTCGATCGACGTGACCGCCGCCGTCCGGCCGTCTTCGGCACAGTCGACGCCGGCATGATCGTCTCCGACGCGAACGTTATCGACACGGCCAGCGTCGTCATCATCGCCGCCGTGCTCCGCGACGGACAGCGCGACCGGCTCACCGTTCGTCGCGCACAGCGTCAGCGCGTCGTCCAGCGGCATGTCGTGCACCAGCATCACGCCGGCGCCGGCGGGCAGCGTCGCGGACGGCAGACGCAGCGACGGGGACGCGTCGGACGCGAGCGCGACCGTCGCGACGCGACGTGCGACGTTGGTGAGCGTGGTCAGCAGGCCGCCGCCGCGCAGGGCGAGCGTGCCGATCGCAACGCCGCCGTCGGACGGGTCCGCGTCGTCCGTCGCGTCGAATGCACGCCCGTCAGGATCGTTCGCCGCCACGCCGTGCCATCGTTCGCCGTCGGGCACGGGATCGGCCAAAGCCAGCCGCTCCCCCAGCGCGGCGATGATCGCGGACAGCCGGCGCGCCTCGTCCGCGTCCGGCCGCTCCTGACCGGCGGGGTCGATCACGCCGCCGAAGTCGTAGTCGTGGGTCATGTACGATTCGAGCGCGCCCCAGTTGTTCACCGACGTGGTCAGGTCGAAGTCCCAGCCGGACACCTGCAGGAACGGGCCGACGAACTGCGCGCCGTTGCCGACGAGCCGGCGCAGCGTGCGGTGCAGGCGGTTCGTTTCGGTGACGATCAGCGGCGCGCCGTGGCGGGCGACGGCCGCGCGGTAGTAGCGAACGTGCGCATCCATGTCGACGCCGTTGTCGTCGGCGTACAGGTTGACCGCGGGCGTGACGACAACGTTCGCGGCATCGCCCGCGCCGGACCGCGCGATGTCGCCCTGCCCGGCGCACGCGACGATCGGCACGTCGATGCCGGCCTCGCGCATCATGCCGGCGAGCGCGCCGATGTAGCCGCGCGGGTCGCGGCAGCTGTAGAAGTCGAGTTCGTTGTCGGCCTGCACCATGATGACCGGACCGCCGTGCCCGTACTGCCGGCGCGCGATGATCGGCAGGATGCGGTCGTACCAGCCGCGCACGGCGTCAAGGAACGCGGGATCGTTCTGCCGCAGCGCCTCGCCGCCCCCGCGAGCCGGATCGGTAGCGACCCATGCGGGAATCGCGCCGCCGTCCCATTCGGAGCAGATGTACGGGCCGGGCCGCACCATCGCGTACAGGCCGGCCTCGTGTGTCATGCGCAGGAATGCGTCGATGTCGTGCCGGCCGGTGAAATCCCATACGCCGGGCGCGGTTTCGTGGAAGTTCCACGGGATGTACACGTCGATCGCGTGGTAGCCGAGCCGTTTCACTGCCTCAAGCCGCTGCCACCACTGCGCGCGCGGCACACGGAACGGGAACAGCGACGCGCACAGCAGCACGCGCGGCACGCCGTCGATGAGAATACGGCCCCGCTCGAGCCTCACTGCCTTCGATGCACTGTTTCGATCGCCGGACCGGTCGCCGGACTGGCCGCCGGATTGGATGGACTGGTTCATGGTCGCCCCTTCTTGACGATTGACGATGCCGGCGGGCAGGCACATCGCCGTCGGCGGTTCGGTTCATTCCCATGACCACTGTAGGACGATCGCGACAAAGAAAGGCCCGCATCCGTGCCGATTGTTGAAATCGGGCGGGATGCGGGCCTTGCGGGTCGGCTGCCGTTACGCGGGTCGCGGGGCCGATCGGTTGGGATCGGTGCGGCTGTCCTTACGCCGGCGAGCGTTGAAGTTCGAGAAAGTCTGTATGCGTCTGCGATGCGCGATTGGCGGCGACGCGACGCCGGGCGGCGCTTACTTGCGGCCTGCGAGGTGCTTGATGGCCTTCCAGGCGGCCTGCGAGAGCGCGTAGTATCCGAGCGACGGGTCGTTCGCGGCCAGCGGGGAACGCAGAGCCTTGTTCATCATTTCTTCGTCCATCATGATGGACTCCTTTCCGTGTCATGCCGTTTTGAACGGTTGGTTTTCAGTTGCTCTATCTTCGGTTATGGCTCCAGCATATGTCGCTCTGCCTTGCCGCGCATGCCGATTTCGTCGTATCTTTATCATATTCATCGGGTTTCACGATGATATTTACATTCTGTTCACGTATGTGACGGAATCATGACGATCGCTTCCGTCGCAATGCGTCGTAATCCGCCGCAAACCGTCCGAGATCCGTCCGCACGGCATCATTCGCGCGGCAAAACGGATAGACCTTCACCGACGTTCCCCGCCAGCAGCATCCCCAGCGCAGCAAAACCGACGGACCTTTCGGAGAATCACCCCGCCAAGAAGGCCCCCCGCGAGGCGAAACACCGAAGGTCCAACTGAAATACCCCGCCAATACTCCCCAACGAAGCAAACCGGATAGATCTTCGGCAAATCACCCCGCCAAGAACCCCCTCAGCGAAGCGAAATGCCGACGGTACAACCGAAATATCCCTCCAACACGGCTTAACGGCGCAAAACCGACAGATCCTCGGAAAATTGCCCCGCAGAACAGGGCCCCAGCGAGGTGAAACACCGAAGGTCCCACCAAAACACCCCACTCATGCTCCGCAACGCAGCAAAACCGATGCATCTTCGGCAAATCACCCCGCAGAACAGGGCTCCAGCGAAGCAAAACACCGAAAGCCCAGCCAAAACACCCCGCTGAATGCAATAAGCGGGGCATATCTCCCAAGGTCTGGAAGATATGCCCCGCTCAGACAGCCCTCAGCGCGACATAACGCCGAAGAACCAACCGGAATGCCCCACAAGACGGCGACGGCCAGTACTGGGGTCATTCGGCCCGAGCGTTCGGGCCGGTCATTCGGGCCGATGGTTCGCTTGGCTCGAACGCTCGGTTCAGACCGCCCCAAGCGCCCCAAGGCAGACCGGAGACGGCATTGCCTCAGCCCGCTACTGCCCCTGCGCCACGCGGATCATCGCGTACTGCGACTCGTAGAGCCGGTAGTACGCGCCCTTGTCCTTGAGCAGCTCCTTGTGCGAGCCGTGCTCGACGATCTGGCCGTGGTCGATGTAGAAGATCTCGTCCGCGTTCTCGATCGTGGACAGGCGGTGCGCGATGATGAAGCTCGTGCGGCCCTTGAGCAGGTGCGCGAGGCCGGCCTGCAGCGCCTCTTCGGTGCGCGTGTCGATGTTCGACGTCGCCTCGTCGAGGATCAGGATGCGCGGGTCGGCGAGCAGCACGCGCGCGAACGCAATGAGCTGGCGCTGGCCGGCCGACAGGGTCGAGCCGCGCTCCTCCACCACCGTGTCGTAGCCGTCGGGCAGCTCCATGATGAACTCGTGCGCGTGCACGGCCTTCGCCGCCGCCTCGATCTCCTCGTCGGTCGCGTCGAGCTTGCCGTAGCGGATGTTCTCGCGCACGTTGCCGGAGAAGATGAACGTGTCCTGCAGCATGACGCCCATCTGCTTGCGCAGCGATTCGAGCGTCACGTCGCGCACGTCGTATCCGTCGATCGTGACCGACCCTTCCGACACGTCGTAGAAGCGCGACAGCAGGCTGATGATCGTCGTCTTGCCGGCGCCGGTCGGGCCGACGAGCGCGATCGTCTTGCCCGGCTCGACGTGGAAGTCGACCAGGTTGAGGATGTTGCGGCCGCCCTCCTCGTAGCGGAACACGACGTCGTTGAAGTCGACGCGACCGCGGATCTGCGGCAGGTCGACCGCGTTCGGCTTGTTCTCGATCTCCGGGACCACGTCGAGCGTCTCGAAGATGCGCTCGAGGTACGCGGAGCAGGTGATGAGCTGGTTGTAGAAGTTGCCGATGTTGATGACCGGGTTCCAGAAGTTGTTCGCGTAGCCGACGAACGCGATGAGCACGCCCGTGGTCACGTTCACGCCGCCGAAGCCGGTCACGCCCACGAAGTAGATGAACGCGATGGTCATCACGGAGATGGTCTGCACGCCCGGCCACATGAGGAACTGGATGTGCACGGCCTTCATCCACGCGGAACGCACCTCGCCCTGCTGCTGCTGGAACGTTTCGAACTGAGACTTCTCCTGCGCGAACGTCTGCGTGGTCTTCACGCCGGCAATCGACTCGTGGATGTACGCGTTGAGGTTCGACTGCTTGTTGGACAGCTTCTGGAAGGCCCGGCGCTGGAAGATCTTGAGCACGTACACCCAGATGATGAGCGCGGGGAACAGCACGAGGCTCCACAGCGCGAGCTTCCAGTCGATCACGAACATCACCACGAGCGTGATGATGAACGTGAACACGTCGGAGATCACGTTGATCAGGCCCGACGAGAGCGTGTCCGACAGCGTGTTCACGTAGTTGACCACGCGGATGAGGATCTTGCCGTGCGGGCGCGAGTCGAAGTAGCTGAACGGCAGCGTCTGGATGTGCGTGAAGATGTCGCGGCGCATGTCCTTGAGCATGAGCTGGCCGACGCGCGTGATGGACACGGTGCGGTAGCGCAGGCAGAGCTCGTAGACGACGATCAGGCAGGCGAGCAGTCCGGCGAGCGTGCCGAGCTGGCCGAGGTCTTTGTGCGGGATCGCCTCGTCGATCATGATTTTGGTTAGGTACGGCACGGACACGGCGATGCAGCTCATCGACACGACGACGATGAGGATGCGGGCCACCTGCCCGAGGTACGGTTTGAGATAGTTGCCGACGCGCAGGATGTCGTGGAAGTTGATGGACTCCTCGAGTTCCTCATCCTCGCGGTACGTATTGCGTTGTGCCATGATTCCTTATCCTTGGGAATGCTTTGGTCTTGCTTGTTGCTTGGCGTTGGGCGTCGCGTGCCGTCGCGGCCGGCGCCGGTCGCGACGGTGGCGACGAGGCGCGGATCAGTAGCCCTGCGCGGCGCCGGACTGCAGGCCCAGCTGCTTGTGGTAGATCTCCCAGTAGCGGCCGTGCGCGGCGACGAGCTCCTCGTGCGTGCCGCGTTCGACGATGCGGCCGTGTTCGAGCACGAGGATCAGGTCGGAGTCCTTGACCGACGAGATGCGGTGCGCGATCGTGATGATCGTCTTGCCGCCGTCCATTTCGCGCAGGTGCTGCTGGATTTCCGCTTCGGTTTCCATGTCCACGGCCGACGTCGTGTCGTCCATGATCAGGATGCTCGGGTCGTCCGCGAGCGCGCGGGCGAGCGACAGGCGCTGCTTCTGGCCGCCGGACAGGCCGACGCCGCGTTCGCCGACGACCGTGTTGTAGCCTTCCGGCATGGACTGGATGAAGCTGTCCGCGCCGGCGATGCGCGCCATGCGCTGGATGTAGCGTTCGTCGTGGGCCGCGTCGTTGTTCGCGCCGAAGCCGATGTTGCTGCCGATCGTGTCGGAGAACAGGAACGTGTCCTGCGCGACGATGCACACTTGCGAGCGCAGCGTGGCGAGCGGCCAGTCGCGCGCGTCGATGCCATCGATGAGCACGTGGCCGACGGTCGGGTCGTAGAAGCGCGAGATGAGGTTGACGAGCGTGGACTTGCCCGCGCCGGTTTCGCCGAGGATGCCGAGCTTGCTGCCCGCCGGGATGGAGAAGTCGATGTCCTTGAGGATCGGCGTGTCCGGGTCGTCGGGGAACGCGAAGCTGACGTGGTCGAAGCGGATTTCGCCGCTGATGCGGTCGGGGGTCGGCGGATGCGCCGCGCCGACCTGTTCGGCGATGGTCACGGCCTGCTTGACGGCGGCCTCCGCGTCGGGCTTTTCGACGATGCGCGACTGTGCTGTCAGGAGCTTCCTGATCTTGATACAGCTGGCGTTGAAGCGCTGCCAGTCGTTGATGAGCCAGCCGGACTGTCGGACGGGGCCGTCGATCATCCACAGGAACGAGTTGAAGCTGACGAGGTTGCCGAGCGTCATGTTGCCGGTGATGACCAGATAGCCGCCGAAGCCGAGCGTGATGAGCTGCAGGCTGAAGCCGAGGCCGTCGAGCCACGGCATGTACTTGCGCGAGTTGTACGCGAGCGCCATGTTGCGCTGCATGTAGTCGTCGTTGTGCTCGTCGAACTTCTGCGTTTCGTACGGTTCGCGCACGAACGCCTTGACGACGCGATTGCCTTCGATGTTCTCCTCGACCATCGAGTTGAGGCTTGCGAGCGAGTTGCGGATCGCGAAGAACAGCGGGTGGGCGTGCGTGGACAGGCCGCGCGTGAGGATGAAGATGAACGGCGTGACGCAGGCAAGCGCGAGCGCGAGTCGCCAGTCGATCGAAAACATGACGCACAGCGCGCCGATGAACATGACCACGCAGTCGAGCACGTTGTAGCTCACCCAGCTCAGCGCGTGGCGGATGGCGTCGGTGTCGGAGGTCAGGCGGCTCATGATGTCGCCGGTGCGCGTGTGGTTGAAGTATGTGAAGTCGAGTTCGTGCAGCTTCTCGTATTCGTCGGAGACGAGACGGTAGACGGAGTTCTGGCCGAAGCGTTCCATCCACATCTGGTAGCCGTATCGGGAGCCGACGCGGATGATGGTGAACACGATCATGAGCATGCACAGGTGCGCGAGCCGTTCGGTGTGGCCCTGCGTGATGACCTGGTCGACGAGCATGCCGGAAAGGAGCGGGATGGTCAGCGCCATCGTGTTGTTCGCGCAGAACAGTACGAGCG
>NZ_JAHBBH010000040.1 GCF_019331735.1 Bifidobacterium miconis | reverse complement strand
CGATCGGGGCGATGAAACCGAGCACCAACGTACCCAGACTGATCTTGATCGTGTTGATCATGACCTTGCTGAACATCGGCGACGTGAAGAACTGGTTGAAATACTTCAACCCAACCCAACGACCACCCGTAAGTCCCTTAGACGGCACGAAATCACGAAACGCCAACTGGATACCATACATCGGGATATACGCGAACACGAACACGAACACCATCGCCGGCAACGCCATCACCCAATGCTGCCAATAATGCCCAAAATGCCAACCAAGCCTCTTCGGCAACGGCCACGCACGACGCACAGCCGTATTATCAACCACTCCCGAAGCATCAACCACGGCAGCGGCAGCCTTCTCCTTAACCGCCATCACGAACTCCTTAGAAACGAATCCACTATTTGTTGTTGCGGCCTCCCGGTAAGGAGACCAAAAGGTTTTCAAGCAAAGAAAAAGGCGTGAAGGCCACAGGGGCGTATCTATGGCCTTCACGCCTTCAGGTCAGTGGTTACTTGACGTACTTGTCGTACGCCTTCTGCCACAGGTCGATGTTCTGCTGGAGATTCATGGACTTGAGCTGCTCCTGCAGGCTGTTCCACGTGGCGTCGTCGGCGCCGTTCTGGGCCATCTTTGCGATCAGCGGCATCGCGGTGGTCGCGATGGTGGTGTTGTTGTTCGCGTAGGTGGTCTGGTCGGCGGCGGACAGGCGGACGTAGATCGGCATGTAGTCCTTCTCGCCATTCAGGTGCGAGTACTGCTCGGCGTACGGCTTATCGGCCTCGACGATGGAGGTCAGGTTCTTGTCACCTTCGAACTCGTCGGCGTCCGGGATCCAGCCGGCGAGACGATCCTCGAGGGCCGGGGTCTTCTGGGCGTCGCGCTCTTCGACAAACTTCTCGGTGACCTTGTAGGAGTGGTCGCCGGTCTTCTCAAGGTAGCCGTCGGTGGTGGAGCCGTAGAGCTGCTGGACGGAGTACTTCTCGGAGTAGAGCAGGTTGATGATCTTCAGGCAGGCATCCTTGTTGGCAGCCTTGGAGGACATGGCCATGTGGTAGTCCTCGTACTCGTTCGCACCGGAGACACCGGAGGCATCCCACACGGTATCGTCGGCGGACACACCGTCGGCGGACGGAACCGGGATGGTGACGTACTGGTTGTACAGGTCGGAGCCGACGGTGCCGAACGCGGTGGCGTCCCAGCCGAAGACCACGCCGACCTGAGCGGTGTTGCCGCCGACCTGGTTGCGGGAGTCATACTTGTCGGTGGTGACCCAGTCGTTCGGGACCAGGCCTTCCTTCTTCAGGGAGGCGAGGTAGTTGAGCACCTGACGGAACTCATCGGTGGTCATGAAGTTGCCGACCTTGCCGTCCTTGACGTAGATGCCCTGACCGGACGGACCGGAGTTGAAGTGCGTGGCCAGACCGGTCGAGTTCATGAACAGGAACGGGCTCCACCAGCCGGCGAGCTGGTCGGTCGGCAGGGCGCGCAGGTTCATCGGGATCTCGTCCTGCTTGCCGTTGCCGTTCGGATCCTGGGTCTTGAACGCCTCGAGGACCTTGGTGAGTTCCTTCCACGTGGTCGGCACCTTCAGGCCCAGCTTGTCGAGCCAGGTCTTGTTGATGAGCATGTGCTGGCCGGAGGCGGAGAACGCCTTGCCACGGCTGGACGGAAGCACCCACAGGTGACCCTCGACCTCGACGAACTTCTTGGCGACCGGCTGCTCCTTGAAGAACGCCTCGACGTTCGGCAGCTTGTCCATATCCTTGGAAAGATCCTCGAAGGCATCCGGGTTCTGGGAGGCGTCGTCCGGGTGGTAGGCGCGGATGTTCAGGTCGGACAGATCGCCGGCGGCGAGGGCAGCGTTCTTCTGCTGGCCCCACGCGGTGTCGAGCACGACCTTCCATTCGATCTTCGCGCCGGACTCCTTCTCCAGCTCCTTGGCCCAGGTCATCTGACCGATCGGGATCTGGGTGGTGTTCTGCTGCACCAGAATCGTGACGATCGGCTTGCCATCGGAAGTCTTCTTGTTTTCGGCGGTGCTCTGGCCGCAGGCCGCAAGGCCCGTCAGCAGCATCGCGGCGGCACCAGCGGCGGCAACGCCGGAGAGAGCCTTCTTAGCCACACCCTTGTTCATAGTTTGTTCCTTTCCTCAACATGCGCCATGCATGTTCGAACCGCGAACCAATGGCCTGAACAGCCAGGAAAGCCACTGTGCAGTCTGTCGATTCTGTTGTTCGGTTCACCTCGTTGTGGGGTTAACGCTAACCATAATGCACCAGCACCATAACCTTCGCAACATGCGTTTGTCCACTAAACATGTCCCAATGTTCACAAGTGGCGGAATTTCAATGAATCGTGCCAAAAAATCACTGTTGACACGCGACAACCGTTGTGCCGCAAGCGCTTTCAGCCCTTGCAAAACCCGGCGTTTCTCGCCTGTAGACACCATGTCAACGCAATCATTAACACTGTTAACGATGACACGATCAGCCAACGTTAGGGTTATGCTATAGTTATCGATAAGCCAAAGAAGGATAAGCGTCCGCAAGCCCGTCACCGACGGCGAGCCTGCAGGCCTTAGCACTGAAACCAGCCATAACCATGCGCAAGGGCGCACAAGGAGAGTCGAGTCAGCTATGAAACGCAGCGCCGCTACTTTGAAGGATGTCGCGTCGGCAGCCGGTGTTTCCGCCATGACCGTATCGAAGGCGCTCCGCAACGCGCCGGGCGTCAGCGACAAGACACGCGAGCGCGTCCTCGCCATCGCGCAGAACATCGGCTACGAAACCAACGTGTCGGCGAGCGTGCTGAAAACCGGACGCAGCGGCATCATCCAGATCATCGTCAACGAATACGACATCCCGTTCTACGCCAAGCTCATCGACGTCATGTCAAGTGCCGTCGTCGCGAACGGCTTCACGCCGTTCCTGCAGCAGACGAAATACTCGAAGTCCACGCTGCAGAGCACGCTGTCCAGCTCGCTGTTCTCCGGCGTGCTGTCGGACGGCGTGATCGCGCATGCGTCCGGCCTGTCGGGCGATCTGTTCGAGAAGATCATCCACGGCAAGCCGGCCGTGCTCATCGACTCGTGCGAGGAGCAGCCGGTCGTCTCGTCCGTCGTCTTCCCGAACGAGGAGGGCGCGCGCGCGGCCGTGCAGTATCTTGCGGAACGCGGCTGCCGCAACATCGGCCTGATCGGCCCGTCGTACTTGGAAAAGCAGGATTTTCTGCACTCCCCCAGCCCGATGAAGCTGCGCATGCGCGGGGCGCGCGCCGCGCTGCTTGATCTGGGACTGCCGTACGACGAGTCGACGGTGGTCGCGGTCGAGGGCATGAGCGAGGAACACGCGATCGATTCGGTGCACGAGCTGGTCAGAAACGGTCGCATTCCGTTCGACGGACTGTTCTGCCTGAACGATTCGACCGCGATCGGCGCGATCCGTGCGCTGGCCGACCATGGCATCCGCGTGCCGGAGGATGTGAAGGTCATCGGCTTCGACGGCGTGCGCGAGGGCCGGTTCCATGTGCCGTCGCTGACGACGATCAATGTGGACATGGATCAGCTCGCGCGGCTCGTCATGCTCAGCCTCAAGCAGCAGATCGATCACGAGGGAGACCCGCTGCCGGCCACGAAGACGACGATCGGATTCACGTTGATCGAACGCGAATCCACGCAGACGCGATGAAGCGGACGCGATGAAACAGTCGCTGGAGCATGAGACGACCGTGCCGGACATCCGGCTGCTGTCGGCCGGACGCGAGCATGACGTGCGCGCCATCTACGGTCCGAACGCGCACGGGTATCATTCGCTGCACCTGATCACCGAAGGACGCGCCCACTATTACATCGACGGCGTGTACTGGCCCGTCGCGGCCGGACAGTGCATTTTCCTGCCGGAAGATACGCCGCTCATGCACCACACCGATTTCACGGACGTCGCGACCACGTACTGGGTGACGTTCCGCGGCGGCGGCGTGCCCGACATCATGGCGCGATGCGGGTTCAGTCCGACCTCGCCGGTCATCGACGTCGCCGAGCCGCAACGGCTGGCCGATCTCGTCGATGCCATGATTCACTGCTCGCAACGCACGTTCTCCAACGATCTGCGATTGAACGGACTGTTCTGCGAACTGCTGGCCACGCTGATCGAAACGTCGTCCGCAATCACGCCGCAACAGCGCGAACGGGCCAACATGCTGCCGAAAAGCAACGAGTACATCACGCGCGCCATGCAGTACATCTACGCGCATATGGACTCGCCGCTGCACGTGAGCGAGATCGCCGAAGCGCTGTTCATCAGCCGCACGTATCTGTACGAGCTGTTTCAGGAGTACCTGCAGACCACGCCGCAGCTGTTCGTCGCCAAGGCGAAGGCGTATCAGGCATGCGAGTGGCTGCGCAAAACCGGCATGAGCGTGCAGGACATCGCCGAATCGTGCGGCTACCGCAGCGCATTCGCGTTTTCCAAGGCGTTCAAGCGGATCATCGGCATGTCGCCGCGCGAATACCGCCAACGGTTCACCGATCCGGCCGGGCTAGTCGAGAACCAGTGAGGACTCCGGCTGCTCCGGCGCGGCAAAACAGCTGGACCTTCGACGATCTACCCCGTTGGGAATACCCTCAGCGCAGCAAAACGGCTAGACCATTGACGATTCACCCCATCAAGACCTCCCCCAGCGCAGCAAATCGGATACGATCCAACCGAATTGCTGCGCAGGAGAGTCAACGGACCAATAGGCCCGAGCTCACCGCCCAGACGGTCGCCGCAACGCCGGGCTCGAACGCGGCGAGCGGACCGCGAGCGCTGCGTTCGGCTCGCGGAGCGCCGTTGATGTCCGCGTCGAAGACGAACGGATTGCCGTCCGGGTTCTCGAAGCGGGCTTCGACGACGCGCGGCTCGCCCAGATCGGCGGTGCGCACAATCGCGCCGTCGCCGAACGACGCCGCCTCGTCGCCCGCAGCGCCCGTATCGGCAGCAGCGGAACCGGCCGGCGTCACAGCGAGCGTGACGTGACGGTCGCCGGCGTCCTGCGTCAACGCGACCGTCCACTCGCCGCCGCGCACGATCGCGCCCGGCTCGCCGAGCAGCTCGCGCGCGCCGCCCAGATACGTGTTGTCGCGGGCCAGCACCGGCTGCGGTACGTTGCGGAACACCTCCTCGTCGGACACGCCGACCACGCGGAAGGCCAACTCGCGGTAGTCGTCGAGCGTGACCGGGCGCTCGCCGCGCTCCCCCGCGCCGAGCATCTTGTCATGCCGGGCCTGCAGGTTGTACGCGCGCGTGCCGTGGCCCTCGGCCAGCCAGCCGGACTGCTCGTCCGCATCGGCGGGCGTGCCGGCGGCCTGCACGAACAGGTTGTTGACGAACCGGTCGTCGCCGCCGTAGACGAACATGCTGCCGGCGACCTCGGTGGTGTGCGGGAAGTGGTACGGCGTGGACCGGTCGAGCACGCGGCCGAGGCGGATCGTGCCGGCGATCAGGTTGTTCACATACGCGCCGCCGTCGGAGATGACGTCGCAGCTGATCGGCGAGGCGAGCACGTTGTTGCTGACCGTGTACGGGCCGTGGCTGACTTCGACCATGATGTCGCGCATGTTCTTCCAGAACACGTTGCGGTCGATGTGCGTGCCCTGCGTCTGCCAGTCGAGCCACATGCCAAGCGTGCAGTCGTGCACGTTGTTGTTGCGGATCACCGTGTCGACCGCGGCGTGCAGCTTGATGCCGCCGATCTCATGACCCCAGAACTCGTGCTTGGTCGCGACGCGATAGATCTCGTTGTGCTCGATGACGCTGAACGCGCAGCCCATGTGCCCGACCACGCCGTTCTGCCCGCAGTCGTGGATGACGTTGTTGCGCACGACGTGGCCGCCGACCACGCCCTTGCTCCAGCCGAAACGCAGCGCCTTGAACACGGCTTCCATCTGGTACTGGTAGCCGGACTTGCGGCGCGTGCGCGTGCAGTCGCTGTCGCCGGTCGACCCCTCCTTGCCGAGGGAGACGGCCGAGCACTTCGCGTCGTGGATGACGTTGCCTTCGATGATCCAGCCGCGCGACCAGTGCGCGCCGATCAGGCCGACCTGGTCGCCGGTCGGCGGGGCCCACGGGCTGGCCGCCTGCGCAAGTTCGAAGCCGCGCACGGTGATGTAGTTGACCTGCGGCTTGGATGGGTAGAAGCAGGTTTCGCGCACGTTGATCTCGACGAGCTGCTCGTTCGGGTCGGCGTCGTGGAAGTTCGCCCAGATGGTCGTGGTGCCGGTGCGTGCGTCGCCTTCGACTTCGGCGTACCAGACGTTCAGCGTGGCTTCGGGATCGTCAAGGATCGGGCCGTTGCGCCATGCGCCGTAGTCGAAGCCGACCGTGCGGGGCGCCGGATGCGCGACTTCGGCGAGGCTGAACGCCTCGTAGAACGACGTGCCGTTGAGGTACACGTCGCCCAGATGGCAGGCGGGATGCTCCGGGTACCCGGCTGCGGCGGCCTGCGGCGACAGCTTGTCGTCACCTTCGCGCAGCGCGCGGGCGTGCGAGCTCGCGTCGATCACCCAGTCGCCGTACACCGTGCACGCATACGGATTGAACGCGCCGAACATCGCGTTGGGCAGCACGACGCGCCACACCGCGCCGTCCGCTCCATCCGTCCCGTCCACGTCGACGCGCTCCCACGTCGTCACGCGTTCCGATCCCTTGATCACCGGGCGCGGCTCACCCTCGGCCGCGCGGTACGTGACGCGCTTGTCCGCGCTCTCGCCTCCATACAGCGGGTCCACCGACTCGCGGTACGTGCCGGCGTGCACGACGACCTCGTCGCCGGCGCGCGCGATCGCCGCCGCCTCGTTGATCGTCGCGAACGGACGGGCCTCGCTGCCGTCCGCCGCTGCGCCGTTTGCCTGCGCCGCCTGCTGCGATACATGGAATACGGTCATGCCGCACGCTCCTTCGCACTACATCACTATGTTGCTTATGCTACTTCAACGTTATAGTCATTGGCAATACTAGTCTTGCCATCGCAAAACTAGACATAGTTCAATCTACATACAAAATCGCCCGGACACGCCGCGCCATACGCGCGAACCATGCTCAGGTGATGAGAAATCCGCTCGCACCGCCAAACCGCTACTGCACTGGACGTAATGCAATGAGTTCCGACTACCCCTCAGTCACTGCGTGACAGCTCGTCCTGCAATTATGGACGGGCTGCGCCCGCGTTGCACTGGCTCGCCTGTCGGCTCGCACGTTGCCTGCAAACAGCTCTGCTGTTTGCTTCACGGCAACATCCTGACAAGGGGAGCCGAGGAAGTAAAAACGCCGCAGCTCAAGTCCGGCACGGTACCGGCCGAATTACTCGAACTTGAGGAACTTGATGAACGCGCGCACGTGATCGGTGCCCTTGGTGACGTTGCTCACGCCGATGATCATGTCGTCGGGCAGGCCATCGGTGCCGGTCCATGTCGCGGACTTCGCCAAGTCGAGGCCCTGCGCCTTGGACGCGTCGTCGGTGGCCTCGCCCTGCTTGTCGACGAGCGCGCCGTCGGCCGCCTGCTGCGTGAGATCGGCGGACCGCTCAACTTTGTTCAGCGGCGTCACGTAGCCGCGCTTGACCAGCATGGCAAACGTGTCCTTGTCGGCCACGACCATGTTGATCTGTCCGGCCGTGACCATCGCCATGATCTTGGCCGAATCGTCGGTGTAGCCGTTGCCGTCGGTCAGCAGGTACGAGCAGTTGATGCTGACGAGACGCTCGTCGTCGATGCTCTGCGCCTTCACGTATGCGGTCTTCAGCTGATCGCACTGGTCGGCGGAGTCGGCCATGTTGAAGCCGGCGATCGAGATCTCGGGATCCGGCCCCTTGAACGCCACCGTGCATACGATCGCGATCACCAGCACGGCCGCGCCGACCGCGATCGACGTGTTGAGCAGGAAGTTCTGCACGAAGAACGGCCACTTCTGGTCAGAGGGCAGTTCGCGGAACGTCTTCCACTTGGACTGCTTGGCGTACACGTTCGAACTGGCGAGCGTGGCGATGGCGTCCTTCTGCTCGTCGGTGAACGCGTATTCCTTGGCGCCGAAGCGATTGCCTCCGCCCGCGCTGCCGTCGTTGTCAGGATTGCCAACGTTGCCGTTGCCGCCGTCTTCCACTGCCATGATGACCAAACCTCCCCGTCCGCGCGCAGCCGGCCGCGCCCGCTCTCGCAGGGCGTGGCCGTGCCGCAATGTTCCCGAGTATACCCAGCCAGCTGGGTATTGCCTTGAAACGAGTATCTGCCTCGCGCGGAGCGATTCCTCGCCTCAGCCGACGGCGATGATCTGGTGCAGGCCCGGCTTGAGTCCGCGCAGGCGCACGGAGCCGGCCGGCACGAGCACGCCGGCCGCGTCGGCCGGTTCGGTGACCAGCTCGCAGTTGGCGAGCGACCCGTCGAGCATGATGACCGGCGAGGCGCCCGCCTTGACGGCCGGCAGCACGACGTCGGCCTGCGTGCGCGCGGGCACGGTCAGGTCGATGGTGATGCCGTCGCGTTCGCCGTCGGTCGGACTGTAGTCGAGCGCGATGTCGCCGGCCGGGGTCGGCAGCGTCAGCGTGGCCGCGCGCATGTCGCCGAGCTGCGGGACGACCGCGAAGCGGCGGTAGCCCGGCTCGATCGGACGCACGCCCATGAGCCCTTCGGCGATCAGGAACACCGGGGACGCGGCCCACGGGTGCGAATATGTGGTGTTCGGCTTGTTGGCGAGCGCCCATGCCTCCATCGTGCCGCCCGCGCCCTGCGCGATCATGTACAGCCACGAGTGCGTGGTGCGACGGTCGGCATACAGCTTCGCGGCGTCGGCGCCGAGCCCGGCGCGGTACAGGCCCGTCAGGTACGGCACGGCGGTGTACACGCTGCACGCCATGCCCTTGTCACGTAAGGTGTCGCCGACGCGGGGCACGCGGTCGGCGGGCACGTGCGCGAACGTCAGCGCGAACGCGGACGAGTGCATCGCCGCGTGGTCGATCGGCGTGAACGTGCGGTCGCCGACGGTGAACGGCTGCGGCGGGGCGGGCTGATCGGTTTGTTCGGGCTCGGCCCCGTTGCGATCGTCCGTTTCGGCAGGGTCGTCCGTCTCGTCGACGGGCGCGTCGCCCGCGATCGTCGCAGGCAGATTGTCCATCGTCGTGTCGTCCGGTTCGGCCGCCGCAGGAGTCCCCGCGGCGTCGGCAACCGCGGTCTCGCCCGCCGAATCGTCGGCGGTGTTGCCGTCGTTGGCATCATGCGCATCGTTTGCAGCGTCGGCGGCGGTCTCAGCGGCGGTTGTCTCGGCCGTGCTCGCGCGACGACGCGAGCCGACGGCGGCGAATTCGACCGTCGCGGTTTCGTCCTGCGTGGTCGTGACGGTCAGTCCGTCGATGTATGCGCCGCGGACCGCGTCGTACAGGTGCTCGTTGATCGCGTCGCGCAGGCGCGCGGCGACGGCGGCGTACCGCGCGGCGTCGTCCGTATGGCCGAGCAGGTCGGCGATGCCGGCCATGTCGGCGTACGCTTCGGCGGCGAGCGCGTTGATGACGGTGTTGACCTGACCGAAGACGAAACCGTCGCGTTCGGACGGCGGCCAGTCGACGAGGTCACCGTCGGTGCGGCTGGATTCGCCGGGCTGCTTGACGATGAATCCGGTTTCGTCGTCAAGGTACTGGTCGGGCAGCAACGCCTGCAGGCGTTCGTACTGTTCGGCGGCCTGTGCGGCGGAGCCGGTGCGCATCCATGCCTCGTGCACGGCGAGGATGAGGTAGAGCGGCCATTCGGTGGGCCAGGTGCGGTTGGCGATCAGATAGTCGACGGTGTAGCGGCCGAGCGACGGCGCACTGTCGAGCGCGAGGTGCGCACGCTGCTGGATCCACGCGTCGGCCTCGTACGGGGCGCGTTCGCGGGTCCACGAATCGGCGTAGATGTTGCCGTTGAACGCTGCGATCGTATGCGCGCTGAGCTGCCAGACGGCATCAAGCTGCGGGTCAGACGACGAGAACCTGCCAACGTATCCACCGTCGGTCACCGTGCGTCCGTCGATCGACGGATAGACGAGCACGGCGGCCGAGATCGCGAGCGGGCGCGTCAGGAGGTCGGCGATGACGGCGGCCTCCTCGTCGATGCCGGTGGGCGACGGCTCGTCCCACGAGGCGGGCGCGACCGGCGGCTGCGCGACGGCGATCTCGACGTAGCGGAAGACGCGCAGGCCCCAGGTTTCCAGCGGTCGGCCGCCCGGCACGAGATGCCAGCGCTCCTCGTACACGTTGCCGGTGGACATGCGGTAGCGCACGGAACCGTCCTCGTTGAGCGTTTCGCCGTAGCGCACGGTCACGTCGACCGGTTCGCCCGGCGTGAGGTCGAGACGGATGCCGCCCATGTAGCCGGCGCCGAAGTCGGCGACGACGCTGCGTTCGCCGGGATGGTCGGGGCTGGTGCGGTCGATGACGCGCAGCGATTGCGCGGGCAGGTATTCAAGCTGCAGTTTGTCGGTCGGTGCGGGTTCGACGCGGTCGAAGTCGGGTTTGACGGTCGCGTCGGCCCAGTCGCCGTCGTCGAAGTCGGGGTCCGCGAAACCGTACGGGAATGCGTCGCCGCGGATGTTTTCGGCCGGCGCCGCGAAGTACTGCGTGCCGATGGAATCGCCGTCGGGCCAGACGGCCGCGGGGTCGGGCAGGGTCTTCCATCCGGCGTCGGAGACGAAGCGTTCGGTGGAGCCGTCCGCGAAGCACACGTCGAGTTGGGCGGCGAAGCGGCGGTCCTCCATCGTGTAGGCGATCACGCCGATCGCGTTCGTGTCTCCCGCGCGCAGCAGGTCGGTCACGTCGTAGCCGTCGAGCCGGGCTTCGTCGCCGATCGGGAAGGTCGGGCCGCAGCCGACGAACGCGCCGTTGAGCCACATGCGGTAGACGAACTGACGTGCGGGGCGCGTGGACGAGGCGGTGGCGGTGAGCGTCGCCCAACGGATCGGCTTGTCGGGCAGGTTGAACGTGCCGCGCAGCACGGCCCAGCCGGCCGAGTTGCCAGGCTGGGCGGGCGCGTCCGCGGCGGCCGGATCGCCGTCGGCGTTCGCGGCGTCGACATCGTGCGCAGCGCTGCCATCGTGCGCGGTATCGGCGTCGGACTCCGGCCCCCACACGCTGGCGGCCTGCCACGCGTCGCCGGCCGGCGCGGTGCCGAACGTCGTCGGTTCGCACCAGTCGCTTTCCGTGCCGTCGGCGTATCGCCACTGCAGCGCGCCCCAGTATCGGCGCGCGGGTGCCATCTCGACGCCATCCAAAGCCGCGCCGCCCCACAGGTCGCCGTCGGTCCAGCCGCTGTCCCACACGGTTGCGTTGCCGGCGGCCGCATCCTCGCGCGTCGCGGCCACGGCGATGCGGTACGCGACCGGGTCTCCGGCGAGCGCGTTTCCGGACACGACTCCCGCATCCGCCGCATCATCGCGCCATCGCAGCACGGGCGCGCTCCCGGACTTCAGGTCGACCGGAGCATGGCGATCATCAACGAGCAGCATTACCGACTCCTTCTCTGCCACAGGCTGGTTCGCGTTCAGCATAACGATACCGTCGCGAATGTTGCCCGTCGTTTTCCACATGTTGCACCGCCGTGCGGCGTCCTGCGCGGGCGGCGGCCCGGACCGCGGACGATCGCGGGCCGCGCGGGAGCGAACGCGTCAGGCGAGCACGCCGATCGCGTCGAGCGCGAACGGGACGGACGTGGCCGTGCGGAATTCGGCCTCGTGGCGGCCCGGTTCGAGCCCTTCGAGGCGGAATTCGCAGCGCAGCGAACCGTTGGTGGGGCTGACCGGCGCAACCGGCAGGGCCAGATGGCCGTCGACGTACACGTCGAGCACGGCGCGGCCGTCGCTCGGGCCGAACAGGTGCAGGCCGGTGCCCTCGAACGCGATGCGGAAGCCCGATTCGGCGGTTTCGGTGCGCGAGATGGTGCGCATGTAGGTGAACATGCCCTGGCCGTTGTCGTGCGTCCAGTTGCCGGTGAAGGTGAGGATCGGCGCGCCGTCGTCCCACGAGGTCATGTGCATGTCGTCGATGAGCTGAGTGTAGTACGGCGAGGCGGGGGTCGCCGATGCGCCCGGCTCGGGCGATGCCGGTGCGGCGACGCGTTCGACGCGCAGGTTCGAGAAGCGCACGTGGTTGAAGCTCGTGCCGAGGTTGACGCGGCCGGCGGACTGCAGGTGCGCGTCGGACCATGTGGTGATCTTCGCACCGTTGATGAATACGGTTGCCGTGGTGCCGTTGACTTCGAGCGTGATCGTGTTCCATGCGCCGGCGCCGGGTGCGAACGGTCGCACGCCGGCTTCGGCGGCGCGCTTCTTGAGGTCCTCGAGGTGGCCGCGGCGGACTTCGTTGCCGAAGTTGCGCAGCAGCCACACGCCGTCGGCGCGGATCTTGAAGTCGACGCCGCAGATGTCGGTGGTGAACTTGTTGCCGCCCATCTCGCGCGCGCCGACGAGCGCGTACGGCGCACGGCCGTCGTACGGTTCGAAGAGCACGTCGACGCTCACGCGGTAGTTGGCCCAGCGCATGTCGCCGACGGCGGTGCGCGGGTCGCCTTCGATCCAGGCGTTGCCGGCGTGCGTCCAGTCGATCTGCTGGCGCAGCGCGTGGCCGCGTTCGGCGTCCGGCACGACTTCGAACGCGCCGTTCGTGTCGGTGGTGTAGCGCGGGGTCGCACCGGTTTCTCCGCCGCGCGACGTCAGGTAGTCTTCGGCGACGAGGTTGTCGAACTTGTAGATCTCGACCTGCGGTTCGTCGGCGTAGTTGAAATCGTCCGCATACAGGACACCGTTCGCAGGATCGGCGCCGTGGCCGGCGGCCGAGCCGAGCACCGGGCGGCTGTTCTCCGGCGTGTGCAGGATCGCGTACGCGTATTCGGGCTTGGGCGCGAGACCGCCGGTGGCGGGGTCGACCGTGGCCGAGTCGAGCGTGGTCGCCGTGATCATCGTCCACGGTTCGACGGCAATTTCGACGGTACCGTCGGTCGCGGGCTCGACGATCGCGACCGGCTTGCGCCAGTTCGCGTCGTACGGCTGGCCCGGGTCGGCCGCGCGCGTTTGCCAGACGGTGACCGGCTTGCCGGACGCCGGCAGGGCCGCGTCGACGGCGATGCGGTAGGTCTTGGCAAACGAACTGTCGTTGACGATGACGGTGCTGAAGTCGGTGCCGTCGGGCGCCGCGAAGGTCAGGTACGACGGCTCGCCGTGGCGGGCGCCGGAGACCGGGTTGTTGCCGCCGACCTCGCTGCCGCTGGCCTGCGGGATGGCTCGCCAGACGGGATGGGCGACCTCTCCTGCGACGGGCGTTTCACGTGAAACGTCTGCCGCAGCGGGCTCCCAGCCGAGGTTTGCGAAGCGGGTGAAGTGCTCGAGCGCGGCACAGCCGGCGTCGTAGTAGATCCAGCCGCTCCACGGGTCGCGCGCGGAGATGAGCTCCTTGGACGCATATTCCATGTGCTCGTAGCACGAGCCGATGGCCGGCTGGTAGATCGCGGCCGTGCGGCGCGATTCGACGAAGCCCTTGATGAGCGTGTTCGCCATTTCGAGCGGGCCGCCGATGCCACCGATGCCGGTGCCGGTGCGCTCCCCCAGTCCGTTGTCCATCGTGTTGTTGGGACGGTCGGCCGAGTTCGAGAACACCGCCTGCGCCTCGGAGTTCCACACTTCCTTGTCGTATTCGTCGGCGAGCCGCTTGAAGTTGCCGTGGCTGTCGTCCTCGACGGAATAGTGGTAGGCGGCCACGTCCATCGCGTCGAGGTAGCGCGGGTTGGCGATCACGTCGCCGCCGAACGTGCCGGTCGTCTCCTCGTCGGAGGTGATCACCTTGATCGCATGGAACAGGTCGCGCTCGAGGTCGGAGCGGAAGCCGGCGTTCGGATCGTCCGGGCCGTTGCCGAGGAAACCGTCCGTATCTGCATGCACGCGCTCCGCGAATTCGGCCACCCAGTCGAGGTCGGCGGTGCGCTCGTTGACGTCCGGGTTCACCGAGTCGACCATCACGCCGTACTCGCGGTAGGCGGCCAGAATCGTGTTCTTGTACCAGCGGTACACGTCGTCGTTGTCATGCACCCACGTCGGCGCATGCCAGCGCAGGATGCTCACGTGCACGCCGGGCTGGTACCGCCGCGCGTCGGCGGCGAGCTGGAAGCCGGGTTCGCGGCGCACGGCCGGATACTCGTCGCGGTCGCGCATGGTGGCCGCGTTCGGGCCGGTCGAATTATTGCGGTCGTTGCCCATCTCGATTTTGACCGTGTTCATGAGCGGGCGTTCGCCGGCGAACAGCGTGCGCACGAGCGTCCAGTACGCATCCGGGTGCTCGGCCTTGTAATCCATAAGCAGCGCGGACGTGGCGTTGCCGGACAGCACGCCGAAGCCCTTGTACGTCAGTCCGTTGCGGTTGCGCGCGGCGGCCGCCACGTCGGCGGCCTTGAGCGCGACGTCGACCGTCTGGTCGGCGGTGATTGCGTCAGTCATGAAAACGTTCCTTTCCTTGCATACGTGAGTGCATACGTGTGATTCGCGGGTCGGCATGCGGTGCGCGCGGTCTCGCGACCGTCGCCCGCGCCGCCGTCACGCCCCGACCGCCTCGGCCGGAGGCACGACGCTTTCGCGCGAGATGAATACGGAGTCGACGAAGATCGGCTTGTAGTCGCCGGCCGCGGGCACGCGGCGCAGTCCGTCGATGAGCTCGCCGACCGCCCGCGCGGCGACCTTGGTGCCGTTCAGGCGCACGGTGGACAGCTTGGGCGCGATGAGCGAGCTGGTGGGGATGTCGTCGATGCCGACGATGGAGATGCGGTCGGGCACGCGCACGCCGCGCGCGGTGAGCGCCGCGGTCAGGCCGATCGCGATGAGGTCGTTATAGGCGACGACGGCCGTGCACGAGGATGACAGCACGTCCTGCACGGCGCGGAAGCCGCCTGCATACGTGGGCGATTCGGACGGGATGCGGCGCACGGCGAAACCCTGCGCGCGGCTCATGGTCAGCAGCGTCTGCCAACGTACGCCGTTCTGCCACGACTGCTCCGGCCCGGACACGTACGCGATGCGGCGGTGGCCGAGGTCGAGCAGGCGGCCGACCGCGCTGCCCAGACCGCCACGCACGTCCGAGATGACGGAGCGCACGCCGCGGATCGGCCGGTTGATGGTGATGACCGGCACGGTTTCGGCGAGCTTGCGGATGGCCGCGTCGGACCGGCGCGACGAGCCGAGCACGATGCCGTCGACGTGGTCGCGCACGAATTCGACGGCGCGGCGCTCGACCACGTCGGATTCCTCCGAGTCGATGACGAGCAGGCTGTAGCCGCGCTTGAGCGCCTCGTGCTGCGCGCTTTTGACGTAGTTGGCGAAGATGGGGTTGCCGAGGTCGGAGACGACGAACGCGATCTGGCCGGTCATGCGCAGACCGTCGGAGACGACCGGCACGGCGGTGGAGCGATAGCCGAGACGGTCGGCGGCTTCGCGGATGCGCTGCGCGGTCTGCGCGTTGACGCGTCCGGGCCGCGCGAAGGCGCGTGACACCGTGGACGGTGATACGCCGGCCTCTTTGGCCACATCGGTGATGGTGACCCGAGGTGTCTGCTCGGCAAACTTCCCGGCAGGCTCTCCACTCACATTCACTCCATTCTGCACATCTTCGTTCATATTTGATCACTTTCGACCATTACACGGCATTGTATACCACCAGCCACGCCGCCACACGGCACGATTCAAAACCTTAGCCGCAATCCCCCTTCCCCGCCACCCCATCGACGCACCTGCCGCACGCACCCGCCCACCGCCACCACTGCAAAGCGTGGCAAAACCGGAAAAGGGCGGAATCAGGCCCGCATACTGGAGGCATGACTCAATCAAAGCCGCTCGATTCATACGACGACCGACTGCTGCCGGCCGATCCGACCACCCGCTCCATCGCGCACGACCTGTACGACCTCGTGCGCAACGCGCCGATCATCTCCCCCCACGGCCACGTGCCGGTCGAGTGGTTCGCCGAAAACCGCCATTTCGCCAATCCGACCGAACTGTTCATCACGCCCGACCATTACGTCACGCGTCTCCTGCACGCGCAGGGCGTTCCGCTGAGCGCGCTCGGCGTCAACCAGAAGCACTTCACCGACGAGCAGGCGCGCGAGGCGTTCCTGCTGCTCGGCCACTACTGGCCGGCGTACGCGGGCACGCCGATGCGCTACTGGTTCGAGGACTCGCTGCGCAACGTGTTCGGCATCACCGAGGCGTTCAACGAGGAGAGCGCCGGCCGCATCTACGACCAGCTCAACGAGATGCTGCAGACGGACGAATACGGCACGCGCAGCCTCGTCAAGCGCTTCAACATCGGCTTCATCTCCACCACCGACGATCCGGCCGACGATCTGGCCGTCAACGATCAGGTGCGCGCGGACAAGGACTTCCCGGCGCGCCTCGCCCCGGCCTTCCGCCCCGACCGCTACCTCGAGCCGGCCCGCGAGGACTGGCCCGACCTGGTGCGCAAGCTCGGCGACGCGGCCGGCGTGGACGCCACGAGCTACGCGGGCTACGTGGAGGCCATGCGCCGCCGCCGCGTGTTCTTCAAGGAGCACGGCGCGGTCCTCTCCGACCACTCCCACATGGACGTGCGTTCCGACCGCCTGTCCGACTACGAGGCGAACCGCCTGTTCAAGCAGGGCATGGACCGCACCATCAGCGCGGCCGACGCCACGCGCCTGCGCCGCCACCTGTTCTCCGATCAGGTGCGCCTCGCACAGGAGGACGGCCTCGTGCTCACCGTGCACCCGGCCGTGCACCGCAGCTACGATCCGCAGGGGCTCGCCGACTACGGCATGGACATCGGCGCCGACATTCCGGCCAAGTGCGACTTCGCGGTCGATCTCAAACCGATCCTGAACGCGTACGGCAACAATCCGGACTTCCACTTCGTCGCGTTCACCATGGACGACACGACGTTCACGCGCGAACTCGCGCCGCTCGCCGGCTACTATCCGGCCATGTACGTGGGCGCGCCGTGGTGGTTCCTCGACCAGCCGGTGCAGATCACGCGCTATCTCGGCGACGTCGTGCCGATCTGCGGATTCACGAAACTGTCCGGATTCATCGACGACACGCGCGCGCTGTGCTCGATCCCGGCGCGCCACGACATGAACCGCCGGCTCACGTCGTCGTACGTGGCCGGACTCGTCGCCACGCACCAGATCGACTTCGAGACCGGCGCGCAGATCGTCAAGGACTCCGTCGACGCGCAGCCGAAGCGCGTGTTCAAGCTGTAAGCGTTACTTCTCGGCCAGCGAAGCTGACTGGGGTAGTCCAAAAACCGCATGCTCAAGGCATCGGACTACCCCTCAGTCTCGCTGCGCGAGCCAGCTCCCCTGACAAGGGGAGCTCACCAATGGGACTACAAGAAGGGAACACATCATCATGACCGTTCATCTGACAGACGACTTCGCCGCGAACTACGCGGCGTGGCGCGACGCCGGCATCGCCGTGCCGGGCTTCGACCCGAAGGCCGTGCGCGACTACACCGAGCAGCACCCGTACTGGATCCACTTCGGCGCCGGCAACCTGTTCCGCGCCGTACACGCGCCGATCGCGCAGGACCTGATCGAAAACGGCGAAACCAAGGCCGGCATCCTCGTGGCCGAAACGTTCGACGCCGATATCATCGACCTCGCGTACAAGCCGTTCGACAACCGCTGCCTGCAGGTCGTGCTCAACGCAGACGGCTCCGTCGACTCGCGCCTCATCGCCTCCGTGGCCGACGCGTTCGGCATCCGCGCGCACGACGGCGAATGGGACCGCCTCGCCAAGGTCTTCCGCGACCCACAGCTGCAGTTCGTCACCGTGACCATCACCGAAAAGGGCTACGCGCTCACCCGCCCGGACGGCGAGCTGCTGCCGTGGATCAAGCCGGAGGCCGACGGCGGCCCGGACAAGGCCGTCTCCGCGATGGGTGCGATCACCGCGCTCCTATTCGAGCGCTTCAAGGCCGGCGCCGCGCCGATCGCCATGGTCAGCACCGACAACTTCTCGCAGAACGGCGACCGCTTCGCCGCCGCCATCCGCCAGATGGCCGGCTGGTGGCACGCCAACGGCTTCGTCGGCTCCGACTTCCTCGACTACGTGAAGAACCCGGCCAAGGTCAGCTTCCCGCTGTCCATGATCGACCGCATCACGCCGAACCCGGCCGAAGCCGTCTCCGAGCTGCTCGCCAAGCAGGGCTTCGGCGACACGGAGATCATCCACACGCCCAAGCGCACCAACGTCGCGCCGTTCGCCAACACCGAGAAGACGTGGTACCTCGTCATCGAGGACGCGTTCCCGAACGGCCGCCCGGACCTGACCAAGGCCGGTGTATACCTCGCCGACCGCGACACGGTCAACGAGGCCGACGAGATGAAGGTCACCACCTGCCTCAACCCGCTGCACACCGCGCTCGCCACGTTCGGTATGCTGCTCGGCTACCCGTCGATGAGCAAGACCATCGCCGACCCGACGCTGCGCAAGCTCGTCGAACGCCTCGGTTACACGGAGGGCCTGCCGGTCGTGACCGATCCGGGCATCTTCTCCCCCAAGGAATTCCTGCGTCAGGTCATCGAAGAGCGCGTGCCGAACCCGAACATTCCGGACACGCCCGCCCGCATCTCCACCGACACGTCGCAGAAGATCCCGATCCGCTACGGCGTGACGATCGGCAAGTACCTCAAGTCGGACACGCTCGACGCCGGCTCGCTCGTCGCGATCCCGCTGACGATCGCCGGCTGGCTGCGCCTGCTGCTCGGTGCGGACGGCAAGGGCACGCGCGACGACGGCAGCGAGGTCACGCTCAGCTCCGATCCGCGACTGGCCGACCTGCAGGCCGCGCTGGCCGGACTGACCGTCGGCGGCGACCTTGCGGACGCGGACGCCAAGCTGCGCCCGATCCTCGCCGACGCGGCGATCTTCGGCACCGACCTGAACGCGACGCCGCTGGCCGACAAGATCATCGGCTACTTCCGCGAATTCGCGGCCGGCACCGGCACCGTCGACGCGACGATCGCCAAGGCGCTCAAGTAACGCAATCGTGCGGCCGCGGGCGCAACAGGCACGCCCGCGGCCGCCCTCATCACATCGCAAGCATCGCAATCATCGCAACAGTCGCATCGATCGCGCAACGAACGGCGCGACGCGACGCGCGACATCACACACAACACAAGGAGACAGTCACCATGCACATGGGATTCCGCTGGTACGGCGAGGGCAACGACACCATCTCGCTCGACGACATCCGCCAGATCCCCGGCGTCGAAACGATCGTCTGGTCGCTGCACCACAAGCAGGCCGGCGAACTGTGGGAGCCGGAGGAGATCGAGGCCGAGATGAAGAAGATCACCGGCCTTTCCGAAGACGACCGCAAGCGCGGCGTCACCAAGACATTCAACGCGGACGTGGTCGAGTCCGTCAACGTGCACGAATCCATCAAGACCGGCAAGACGCTGCTCGGCATGAGCCGCGACGAGGCGCTCGAGAACTACATCAAGACCATCGAGAACCTCGGCAAGGCCGGCGTCAAGGTCGTCACCTACAACTTCATGCCGGTGTTCGACTGGCTGCGCACCGACATGTTCCACCCGTCGCCGGACGGCTCCACCGCGCTCTACTACGACGCGCACAAGGTCGCCCAGCTCGATGATCCGCAGAAGCTCATCGACGAGACGCTCGACGGCGCCAACGGCCTGACCATGCCGGGCTGGGAGCCGGAGCGACTCGCG
This sequence comes from Bifidobacterium miconis, assembly GCF_019331735.1. Taxonomy (GTDB): domain Bacteria; phylum Actinomycetota; class Actinomycetes; order Actinomycetales; family Bifidobacteriaceae; genus Bifidobacterium; species Bifidobacterium miconis. Next base: position 5,024 of record NZ_JAHBBH010000040.1, on the reverse strand, counting down.
CATCTCGGCGAGTTCATCGAGGCGTACAAGGGCATCGACCACGAGAAGTACTACGAGAACTACAAGGTGTTCCTCGACGCGGTGATCCCCACCTGCGAAAAGTACGACGTCAAGCTCGCCGTGCACCCGGACGACCCGTCGTTCGACCTGTTCGGCTGGCCGCGCGTGGTCTCCTCCAAGGAGGGCATCCAGCGCGTGCTCGATCTCAACAAGTCCCCGTACAACGGCCTGTGCCTGTGCCTCGGCTCGTTCTCCTCGCGCCGCGGCAACGACCCGGTCGACGCGGTCAAGACGTTCATGGACCGCATCCACTTCTCGCACGTGCGCAACATCAAGTTCCTCGACGAGGCGGGCTCCTTCTCCGAAGTCGGCCACCGCGCCTGCGAGGGCGACGTGGACACCGTCGGCATCATGAAGGCGTACGCCGAGGCCGACTATCAGGGCTACATCCGCCCGGACCACGGCCGTCATTTGTGGAGCGAGAACACCGAGGCCGGCCGTCCGCGCCCGGGCTACGGCCTGTACGACCGCGCGCTGGGTATCCAGTACCTGCTGGGCGTGTGGGACGCGTTCAAGTACAACAAGTGATCTTCTGAGATCTGAGCGGCATCTGAGTGACATCCAAATGACAGAAGGCCCCTCCGGTTCCTGCCGGAGGGGCCTTCCCATGCGCACTCATGCCGCCCGGCGTGGCGCAATCGCCGGATCTTCGTCAATTTGCCCCGCTGAGAGGCACTCCAGCGGGGCAAATTGACGAAGATCAGTCCGATCCGCCCCGCTCAGGCCCTTCAGCGAAGCTGTCTAGTTTCAGCGGATAGTTGACGTATGTCTCGGGGCATGGTTGACGTCATGTCTTGGGGCATGCCTGACGGGTGTCCTGGGGCATGGTTGACAGGTCGCAGGTTGTTGACCATGTATGGATACACAGTCACAGCAGCAGTCAACACGGTCCAGCAATGATAGTGACGGGACTCGTAGCGAGTTCCTGCGTAACAAGGCCATTGTCAACACGATCCTCTCGGGCGTGCCGGTTACGGAGGCGGCCCGCCGCTATGGAGTGACGCGCCAGTGGGCCCACGAGTTGAAACGTCGGTACGAGCGGGAGGGCGAGGCCGGGCTTCTGCCGCGTTCCAAGCGCGCGCATCGCATCGCGAACAGGACCGACGAGCGTCTGATCGAACGGATCGTCGAGATCCGGAGGGAACTGATTGCCAAGGGTTTGGACGCGGGCGCGGAGTCCATCGCCGCCCGCCTGGAGCGTGAAGGCGTCACGCCTCCCGCGAACTCCACGATCCACCGGATCCTGACGAACGCCGGTTTGGTCAAGCCCGAGCCGCGCAAGCGGCCGAAGTCGTCGTACGCGAGGTTCGAGGCCGCATTGCCGAACGAGACATGGCAGTCGGACTTCACCCACTGGCCGATCGGCGACGGCACGGACATGCTGATCGTCTCCTGGCTCGACGACCATTCGCGTTTCCTCCTGTACTCGCGCGCGTACGCGACGGTCACGACGGACACGGTCGAGGAATCGTTCCGCGAGGCGTGCTCCCGGTACGGGATACCCGCGTCCACGCTCACCGACAACGGGACCGTGTACACGACCCGGCTTTTGTCGGCCGAACCGGGATCGTTCGAACGCCTGCTCGCCCTGATGGGCGTGCGGCAGAAGAACGGCAAGCCCTATCATCCCCAGACGCAGGGCAAGATCGAACGATGGCACCGCACGTTGAAGCAATGGCTCATGGCCCGGCCCCTGGCCTCTGATCTCGACGCGCTCAACCGGCAGCTCGACGAGTTCCGCCGCGAATACAACGAGGAGCGCCCGCACCGAGCGTTGAACCGTCGCACGCCCAGGGAAGCGTACGAGGCGAAGGGCAAGGCCGGCCCCGACCCCGAGATCGCCGCCCGCGAACAGGCCAGACGCGCCGAGGAAGCACGAACCGCGGGCGAACGGGATGCCATCGAAAAGAAGAACGGGCGGCGCAGGCCAGTCCCCGTCGCCGAGCGAACGGAACCCACACGGGTCGATGTCACCGTCCCCGCCAAACTCCACAAGGTCAGCAAGGACGGCTGCATCATGCAGAAAGGCATCGCGGGCGGACGACGTACCGTCAACGTCGGCAAAGAGAACGCCGGCAAGACCGTGGAACTGGAAATCAGCCACGGCATCATCACCGTCATCGACCCGGCCACCGGCGAGATCCTCGCCGAACAAACCCTCGACACCACCCGCGACTACCAGTACCGCAAACCCATACCCGGTGTCAACCATGCCCCAACACACATGTAAACCATGCCCCAAGAGACCCCGTCAACCATGCCCCAAGACACCTGTCAATTATGCCCCGAGACAATACAGCCCTTCAGCGAAGCACAACTGCTAGACCATCAACGATTTGCCCCGCCAGGGAACTCCTTGGCGGGGCAAATCGGTTGGACCTGCGGCGATGATCGCCGCCGATCATCGTCGCGGGTCGGCACAGCGGGTCGGTACAGCGGGTCGGCCGATCAGAACGGCGCGTTGTCGTGGATGATGATGCCGCAGCGATGCTTCAAAAAGTTGCGGCCCGACTCGCGGTCGATGTCGCGGCCGGACTGGAACGCGCGCACCACGACCAGCATCTGCGCGGTGTGGTCGAGTTCGCGGAACGCCTTGTGCGCGTCCCATCCGTCGATCGTCACGGCCATCGTCGGCTCGTACGTGTAGCCGTAGCCGGCCGCGTTGATGTAGCCGGAAAAGCACTTGTTCCACGCATGGTGCGCGTCCAGCTCGGCGCAGTACGCGTCGGCCGCGGCCTGCGATTCGGCCGAGGCGTGGATGCCAGCGGCGACCTCCGCGATCTCGGCCTTGGTCTGCGCGTCCTCCTCGATATGCAGGTCCTCGTACGCGAGGCTCTCCTCTTTGGTAAGCGCGATGCCCATCAGTGGTATCCCCCTGACTCAATCGTCGTGAACGGCACCCACGGCCGATCGCCGACCCCGGACGGCCCGAACGGACCGCCGTCGGATGCCGAAAAATTCCGTCTCTACCATAATCCGCGGCCGCGTCCTCGAACGCATTCGGGGGCGCGACCGTCTCAACAGTCGGCCGAATCGTACGTCCAGCGACGCAAGTCGTGACGAACGTCACATAGACGTCACCGGACGCACCGGAACGACGTCAGAACAGCGTCTCGTCGTGGTCGTCGGCCGGGTGCGGCGTGTACGTGATCTCGAACTCGTCGTCGGCCGGGGCCTGCGATTCGTTGATCGGACCGTTCGACTTGTGCAGCGTGACGGTGCCGTACGCGGGAACCGTGACCTTCTGCCAGCGCGCGCCCTCGCCGTTGATCGCGACGGCGGCCTCGATGTCCTCGCCCGTCGGGTTGTACAGGATCGCCGCGAGGTCGCCGGTTGCGTCGTTGACGAACGCGACCGAGCCGAGCCCGCCGTGGCGGCCGTCCGGCGTGCGGTTGGTGGAGAACACGCGCTGCGAGCCGACCTTGACGTCCTGGCCGTAGTTGCGCAGCATAAAGTATTCGAGGTTGCGCTTGACCTTGCCGGTGGACGAGTCGATGGTGATGACGCCGCGACGGCCGGACGTGCCGGCCCAGCTCGGGAAGCCCTGCTCGTCGAGCGCCATGTTCCACAGGTTGATGAGTCCGATGCCGTTGCGCACGAGCCACGTGCCGATCTCGCCGAACATCACGTGGCTGGCCTCGTCGACGGTTTCGTCGAGCATGCAGCGGCGTTCGGTCATCGCAGCCTTCCACTGCGGGAACTGGCGGGCGCCATTGTGGATCCACTCGGGCAGGCCGGAGTAGGTGTGGAACGCGGCGCCGGCGAACGCATTGGCCTGCGCGGGGGTCATGTACTCGCTCACCGGGCGCTGGTAGAAGCGCAGGCTGTCGTCGCCGAAGTAGATCTCGACGTCCGGGAAGGTGCGGTCGAGCGCCGGGCGCAGGTATTCGCTGCCCCACTTGGCGAGCTCTTCGGGCGTCCACACGGTGATCGGCCACGGGCAGCCGTTGCTCGGCTCGTTTTGCATGGTGACGGACGTGATGCGGATGCCGTACTTGGCGTACGCGGCGATGAACTTGACGAAGTACTGCGCGTACACGTAGTCGATGGTGTCCTGATAGCGGTAGCCGTTGCCGACGAACTCGCCGAGACGCAGGCGGCCGGCGCCGTCGAGACGGTTGCTGGTCTTCATCCACGCCGGCGCGGACCACGGGGAGGCCATGACCTTGACGGCCGGGTTGATCGCGACGATCTCCTGCAGGACGGGGATGACGTTCTTCAGGTCCTTGGTCGCGTCGGGCGCGCCCGGCTCGCCTTCGCCGATGGAGAAGTAGTTGAGGCCCGCGTCGGCGACGACACCTTCCGGCAGGTCGTCGTAGGAGTAGTACTTCTGGCTGGAGAAGTCGCAGGCGCCGATGGAGATGCGCACGGACGAGAAGCCGCCCTGCTCGGGATCGAACATTTCGGTGAGGATCGCGTGGCGCTGTTCGGCGGTCATCGACTGCATGAACAGGGACGCGGACGAGTCGGTGATGGCCGCGCCGGCGCCTTCCCAGTACTGGTAGCGGCGGGTCGGGTCGATGATCACCGTTTCGGCCGCGCCGTGATCACTTTCGATCACCGGGGTGGCGATCGGCGTGCGGCGGTCGGTCAGGTCGCCGCTGGTGCGCGTCCAGTACTCATGGGCGTATTCATTCAGGAATCCAGTCATTCCAGTCACTTCCTCGTGTTGTTGCGTATGCTTTTCAACATCCGTCGCCGCATGGCTCAGCACACGGCGTAACGATCATAATTATACACATTCAATCAACAACTCGCCCACTCCTCCCCGCCTCCTATCACTTTCGATCACATCTTGATGGTCGTTGCACCATTCCTTGTGAACACCATGCGCACCTACTGCGCGGCGACGATGAGGCGAGCCACGTTTTCGGCGGCGTTGGCGAGGTTGGCGGGGCCGTCGGCAAGGGCGTGGGCGAGCGGCATGGCGGCCGGGGTGATGCCGAACACGGCGTCGATGCCGA
>NZ_JAHBBH010000004.1 GCF_019331735.1 Bifidobacterium miconis | reverse complement strand
TGTTACGCAGGAACTCGCTGCGAACGTCCCCGTTGTTTTCGATGGATGATGATGCCGACTGCTGTTGTGATTGTGTATCCATGCACCAGTCAACAAGCGACGACATGTAAACCATGCCCCAACACACCCGTCAACCATGCCCCAAGACATACCGTCAACCATGCCCCGACACATGCGTCAACTATCCGCTAAGACTAGACAAGGCGAAAATGGGCCCGTTCATGTACCGCCTATGCCCACAATCATGTAAATGTACGGTTTACACCCACGACCAACGCCGCATAATGTGCGGTCTATGCCCACGTTCGGTGCGGAACGGGTTGGTTGGGGTCGCGGAGTCGTGTATTCCGGGCGGCAAATATCCCGTCCACACCCACAAGCCCATGGACGATCACTTTGCTCATGGGTCGTTATCGCGTTGCCATGCGTGCCATCATGACGTCCTCATGACGATCCTACGCATAGTGTCGACTGCGTGACGGCTACGCCCGCCCCGCGGTTGATTCGCGGACGATCAGTCTGAATCCCGCGATGAGCCGTTGCGATGCGATGGTGTTCCGCGGATCGGCTTCCGTGCGCGAACCCGCACGGGAACGCCGCGACGAGTTTCCGCGGGAAGCCGTGCCGTTGCCGCTGGCAGCATCGGCTGCGACGGTTCCGTCTCCGGTCAATCCTGCCCCACCGATCCCGACTCTCCGTTCCATCATGGAAACCGCTGCCTGCGCCATGCCGTCGGCATCCACGGCGACGGTGGTGAGCGTCGGCGTCACGTACGTGCATCCGGGGATGCCGTCGAATCCGGTCACGGCCACGTCCTCCGGCACGCGGATTCCGCATTCCGCAAGTCCGCGCAGCACGCCGAACGCAAGTTCGTCGTTCATGCAGCACAGGGCGTCGTATGCAAGCTCATCCGCAACCAATCGGCGTGCGGTCGCGATGCCGGCTTCGACGCCCCAGTCGGAGACGACGGGCGCGTGTTCGACGTTCAATCCCAGCGACCGCATCGTGCGCAGCGCATAGTCGCATCGACTCAGACGCAGCCGCGTCCCCTTGGCGGCCGGCGTGCTTCGGTCGGACGCTCCGACGATGCCGATGCGGGTGCGCCCGCAGTCTTCGGCAAGGTGCCGTATGACCGCGTCCATGCCGCTCTGGTTGGGTGTTTCGATGCGGTCGAGCGATGCCGTGTCGCCTGAATCCTCGCCGTCGAACAGGATGACCGGCTGGTCGCCGGCGGCCTGACGCACCGCGTCCCCGTTGCTTGCGGTCGGACAGACGAAGAGGCCGTCGCACACCGATGCGTTCGCCCGTCGGATCAGATCGAGTTCGAGTTCTGCGTCGTACTGTGATGTCTGGATGACGAGTCTATGCCCGTGTGCAAGGAGCGCGTTGGACAGCGAGTTGGCGAAGCGCGCGTAGAATGCGGTGCCCAGATCGGGCACGATGGCCGTGAAGATGCCGGTGCGGCCGTTGCGCAGGGCTCGGGCCGACAGATTGACGCGATATCCCACGCGTCTGGCTGCGGCTTCGACTTTGCGGATGGTGTCCGGCCGGACGATGTCCATGCCGCGCAGCGCGGCGGACGCGGTCGACACCGACACCTCCGCCTCGGCGGCGACCTGTTTCAGCGTGCTCATGTTGCTCCGATCTCCCTCATTGGAGTATGGCCGTGTGTTTTCGCAAGCATCGTCAATGGTTCGGCCAGTGGACAGCATTATAGCGTATGGGATCGAAACGATTCGATTCGATTGGACGACATGTCGCCGATTTGACAGTCGGCGGAACGAGTATCATAATCGAAACGTCACGATTTTCGAAGAGGAGATCGTTGGCATAGCCGAAAATGCTTGTGAAGACCAACGATGGTAGCGCAAACACAACAAAGCTTCCATCAGCGGCTCGAAGAGGCGTGACGGCAACGTGCAACGAAGTACGGGAACATACGGGAACAAGGAGAAGATATGTCTCGCAGGAGCGCCACCATCAGGATCGTCGCCGCGGCGTCCGCGGTCGCCATGCTGGGCGGACTGGCCGCATGCGGCGGCAATCAGGCCGCCACCAAGGACGGCAAGCCGGTCGTCACCATCCTGGTCGTCAAGAACACCAACCAAGTCGCCATGTCGGAAATGACATGGGCCAAGGATCTGGAGAAGGACTGCGGTTGCGCGATCACGTGGAAGGAAGTCTCCGACACGCAGTGGAACCAGCAGAAGAACGCCGCGCTGGCCGCAGGCGAGATCTCCGATCTGAACATCCGCGCGTTCAACCCGGACGACGCGGCCCGCAACGCCGCCGCGTTCGAGGTATTGGGCGACGATCTCGACAAGCTGCCCAATGTCAAGCAGTTCTTCGAGGAGCAGCCCACCGCGCGCAAGTTCGTTGAGGTCGACGGCAAGGTCACGGTGCTGCCGTCCAGCCGCACCAAGGGATTCCTCGCTTCCGGCCAGCATTTCCTGATCAACAAGACGTGGCTCGACAAGCTCGGGCTCAAGGCCCCGACCACGTGGGACGAGCTGCGCACCGTCATGGAGGCGTTCAAGACGCAGGACCCGAACGGCAATGGTGAGGCCGACGAGATCGCGTTCAACCCGCGCGAGCTGGTCACCAGCAAGATCGGCGACTGGTGGAGCCCGTTCCTGATGATGAATGCGACCGGCATCGCCACACACTTCAACTCCGGTCCGTCGCAGCAGGGTATTTACGTCAAGGATGGCAAGGTCGGCAACTGGATGCAGACCGACGAATTCCGTCAGGTCATCGAGTTCTATCACGAGATGGTCGAGAAGGGCTGGGCCCCGAGCGACTGGGTGACCGTGCAGGACGACAAGTACAACTCGCGCAACCAGTCCGACGGCAAGACCGCCAAGGTCGGCATGGTGTTCGGCTGGGACGAGTCCGCGTTCGGCTCCTACGGCTCCGAGCTGGCCAACCAGTACGTGTCCATCCCGATTCCGTCCGCCGACGGCGTGTCCGCCAGCGAGACCGTGTGGGACGGTTCCCGCGACGCCAACCGCTTCGAGGACTACCACATGGCGATGAGCTCGAACCCGGCCAACAAGGATGCGGCGCTCAAGGTCATCGACCTGCTCTACTCGGAGAAGTACTCCATCCAGCAGCTGTACGGCTCCATCTCGGATGGCTACGTCGAGCAGACCGGCGACCATTCCTACAAGGTGACCGAAAAGTTCCACAAGGCGCAGGACGATCAGAAGGTTCCGGCGCTCGAGGATCGTCTCGCCGGCTGGATCTCCGACGATGTGACCGTCGAGGGCGACCGCGGCATGGATCATGTCGCGAAGGCCGATGCGCCGTACGAGCAGCAGTACGCGAACTACGACCACGAGAAGGACATCATGCCGATCTACGTGCGTGTGCCCGAATCCGATCAGAACACGATCGCGAACAACAACACCGCGCTGTTCGACTACGCGATTCCGGTCGTCTCCAAGTGGCTCGCCCAGGGCGGCGCCGAGGACGATTCCCAGTGGAACGCGTTCCAGGACAACCTGAAGAAGTACAGCATCGAGGACAACACCGCGATCTGGCAGAAGGCGTACGACAAGTACGTCAAGTGACGCCGCGGCCGCCCGTGCGGCGGCAACGGATGACGCTGACGCACGTATAGCGAACGGTCCTGCCCCGACTTCCGTGATGGAGTTCGGGCAGGACCGTTTTTGTATTGCGTCGTGCGCTACGACGCGCGACCGGTCGCGCAGGATCTGTCAGCTCAGCGCAACGTGCCGTCGACGCTGACCTGATCAAAGGTGATGTCGCGCAGCGTGTGCCCCTCGTCGTCGAAGCCGTTGATTTCGATCGGCGGGCACGGTTCCCAGTGATCCCACACGTAATGCCGCCCGAGCAGCCTGATGCGCCGGAAATGGATGTTTTCGTAGTAAGGGAGGGTCGGAGCGGCCTCTCCGTCGTTGTTGTGGTATTCGTACGCGTGCACGAGGACGCGCGAGGCGATGCAGTCGCTGAGCGTCACGTCGCGCACGTATCCGCCGCGCTTGGCGGACGCCTTGATTTCCAGACCTTGGTTGGACTTGCCCATGTCGCAGTCCCAGATGCGCACGTGCTCCACGCCGCCCGACATCTCACTGCCGATCGCGATGCCGTGGCCGCCGTCCGCGCGCAGGTCGAACACGTGGATGTCACGCGTGGGCCGGTTGATCACGTTGCCTTCCGGATTCTTGCCGGACTTGATCGCGACCATGTCGTCTTCGGTGACGAAATCGCAGTCGAAGATCGTGCAGTGCTCCGACGAGTCTGGATCCCAGCCGTCGCCGTTCCACACGCCCATCGACTTGATGCGGCAGTGGTGCGTGACCACGTGCTCGGAGTAGATGAAATGGATGTTCCACGCGGCCGCGTAGCCCAGCGTGAGGTCTTCGATGAGCACGTTCGCGCCGTTGCTGATGTTGACGAGCCGGCCGCGCGTGCGCGACGCCCGCTGCGTGAGCGCGCGAAAGACGGTGTCATCGATGGAATCGATGTTCGTGATGCCCGATTCCGCGATGAGCCGGTCGCGCACGCCGCGCGTCTGCGCCTTGGCGAGTGCCACGCCGCCGCCGAGGATCGTGCCGCCGCCGCGCAGCGTCACGTTGCGGCAGGTGGGGCCGGCAGTGTGGTCGAGCGTGCCGATGTTGATCAGGCTCGCGTGGCACTGCTGTTCGATGCCCTCGAATCGGCTGGGAATCATCGGCAGATAGTCGTCCGGGTCCGCGCTGCCCTGCAGCGTCGCGCCCGGGGCGACGCGCAGTTCCATGTCGCCGTGTAGGAACAGCGCTCCCGTCAGGAACGTGCCGGCGGGCAGCAGCACGGCCTGATCCGGCCCGCAGTCGTCGATGGCCCGCTGGATCGCGCGCGTGTCCATCGTCACGCCGTCGCCGGCCGCGTTGTACGGCGGTCGTGTCACGTCGATGATCGTCCGCCGCGGCCATGTGCGCACGTCCAGATCGAACCCGGCGATCACGCGTCCGTTCGGATCCGTCGCGTCGACGCGAACGTGGTGCGCGCTGTCCGGCGTCAGATCGTCGAACATGCAGTGCGTGTGCTCGACGACGGCGAGACGCTCCCCGTCGAGCGTCACCGCATACTCGGTCGGCGGATCGGCGTCCGTCGGCGGCTCCCAGAACACGGTGAGCGTGTCCTCGGTGACGGTGTGTCCGAACCACGGGATCGTTCCTGCTGCCATTGCTGCTCCTTCGCTTGTGCAGACGGCTCGTCTGCTCCGATTACGCCGTGTCCGGCGGTCCCGGATGCGGGATCGCCGGACACGGCTCAGGATGATGGTTGTTCGGCGGGGCTACGGCCGCCGAACAACCCGTTTACTGGATCTTCTGATATTCGTCGTACGTCTTCTGCCAGATCTCGACGTTCTGCTCGATGTTCAGGCCCTTGAGCGTCTCCTTGAACTTGTTCCAGCCGGCGTCGTCGACGCCGTTCTTGATGAAGTTGCCGATGACCGGGATTGCGTAGTCGAAGATGGCGATGTTGTTGTTGGTCACGGTGGAGCTGTCGTCGCCGCTGAGCATCACGTGGCGGGGCACGTAGTCGCCGCTGTCCTCGGCCGGCTGGTAGTCAGCGTACACGGGCCAGTCCTTGTTGGACGCCTCCAGATCGGGCACGCCCTCGATCGTGGTGCCTTCGCGCAGGTAGCTGATGCCGCGGTCGGCGAGCGTGACCATGACGGACGAGTCGGCGGACGCCGCGGGCAGGACCTTGAACGTCTTGTCGTCGATCTTCTCCACATAGTCGCCGAAGTCGCCGTACTGGGACTGGACGCTGATGTCCTGCGAATACCACTTGTCGAGGATCTTGAAGATCTGCTCCTTGTGCGCCGCGTCCTTCTTCACGACCGCGCCGCGCGAGGTCGCGGGCACGTTCGGCTCCCACACGGACTTCTCAGCGCCGGGCGCGACCGGGGCGGGCATGGTCACGTACTGGTCGGCCAGATCGGTGCCGAAGGCGAGCGTGTTCCAGCCGAACGCGACGCCGACCAACGCATCGCCGTTTTCGTCGCCGCCGAGCTCCGCATAGTACTTGTCGTCGGCCTTGGTGAGCGCGTTGTCGGGCACGAGGCCCTTGGCCATCAGATCATGGTAGTACTGGGTGACCTGACGGAACCGGTCGTCGAGCATCCAGTTCTTGATCGTGCCGTCCTCCGCGAACAGGCCGCGCGAGCCGACCTCGCCGCTCATCTGCGTGGCGATGCCCGTCGAATTGAGCAGCAGGTACGGATCCCACCAGCCGAAGCCGTTCGTGGCGAGCTTGCGGATGTCGAACGGGATCTCGTCGGCCTTGCCGTTGCCGTTCGGATCCTGCGTCTTGAACGCCTCGAGCACGTTCGTCAGCTCGTCCCACGTGGTCGGGATCTCAAGGCCGAGCTTGTCGAGCCATGCCTTGTTGATCATCATGGTCTGGCCGCCCACGCGGACCGGATTCGCCGCGGAGATGTCGCTGGGCAGCAGGTAGATGCCGCCGTCGAGGCTGGTTGCGTACTGTCGGGCGGCCTTGTCCTCCTCAAGATACTGCTTGACCGTGGGCATGCTGTCCAGATCGTCGGACAGGTCCTCGAAAATGTCCTGATTCTTGGCGATGTCGGTCTGCAGCACGCCCCAGATGGTGATGTCGCTGATGTCGCCGGACGCGAGGATCGCGTTCTTCTGGCCGCCGTCCCACGACTGCTGGTTCGTCTCCACCCATTTGATCTTGCAGTCGCATGCCTTTTCCAGTTCCAAACGCCACTTCATCGTCTTCATGGGCTTGGCCGTCGCCGTGGGGATCACGGTGATGGTGACCAGCGGCTTGCCGTCCTGCATGGCGCCTTGTTCCGCCGTATTGCCGCATGCGGCCAGCGTGCCAGCCATGACGACGGCGGACAGTGCTGCGACTCCCTTGACCAGATTGCTGCTCATCCTGCGCTCCTTCGTGCCAGTCGCCCACATCGTTGTCGGCGGCCTATCGTTGATGACAGTCACAGTATAATGATTTAACTAATGACTGGTTGGTATTTGTTGCCATGATTTGCAGACGGAGCGTCCTCGGGGTTGTAAATACGACGAGTGGCGGTTTTCGCTCGCTTAAGGTGCCCTTAGTGAGCGAAAACCGCCACTCGTTGGTTCGGCGGCGTCATGCGCTGCGGGTTCTGATCACAGCTTGCTGGCCGCGCCCTCGTCGATCATCCACAGCAGTTCGCGGCCGTCGGCGTAGGAGCTCGGCGCCATCGGATTGCGCGGCTCGGCGAACGCCTTCGCCACGGCCTCGGCCTTGCGTGCCTCGGACGTGAACACCCACGTGTGACGCGAGCGCGCGATCATCGGCACGGTGAGCGTCAGACGCAGCGGCGGCGGCTTCGGCGAGTCGCGCACGCCGGCGACGAGCACGTGCGGATCGTCAAGACGCACCTGCGGCAGTCCCGGGAACAGCGACGCGAAGTGCGCGTCCGGGCCGACGCCGAACATCGCGATGTCGAGCGCGGGATCGTCGCCGAGTTCGGACTCGAGCTCGCGCTGGTAGTCGGCCGCGGCGCGAGCCAGCACGGCGTCGGTTTCCTCGGGGGAGGCGGCGGCGATCTCGTCGGGCGTGCGCGTGTCGGCCGGCATTTCGTGAATGTTCGACTCCGGCAGCAGTCCGTCGTCGATCATCGCGTCAAGGAATTCGCCTCGCGCCTGCTTGGCGTTGCGATCGTCGTCGTCGGCCGCGACGAAGCGTTCGTCGCCCCACCAGATGTGCACGCGCGACCAGTCGGTCGCCTCGGACAGCGGGCTGGCGAGCAGCTCGTGGAACACGCGGTTGCCGTCGGTGCCGCCGGTCACGGCGATGTCGACGCGCGTGCGGCCGGGCTCGGCGAGCAGATCGCCGATGGTCAGCAACGTGCGCGCGGCGACGGCCTGCGCCAGCACGGTCGGATTCGGATAAATGATGGTCTTGCGGTTGGTCATGGCGTTCCTTTGTTCGGAATCGGCCTGCGGCCGATGCGATCGGTTGGCTCGCTGCGCTCGCGACGCTCCCTCAGTCCGCCTGCGGCGGACAGCTCCCTCAGCCGAGGGAGCCGAGGCTCCGCCAGCATCATGCGTAGCACGATCCTGATGTCAGTCGTTTCAGTCGTTGGGATGGATGAGATCCCAGCCGCGGGTGATGACCTCGGCGTAGATCTCATCGGGGTACATGCGGCGCAGCTCCTCGCTCAGGCATTCCTCGAGCGTGCGCGCGGGCACGCTGATGGTCTGCGGCGACTGGCCGGGCATGCTGATGACGGCCACGCCCTCCTCCGCGTCGGGGCGTTCGAGGCTGAGCACGCCGTCGGCGCGGGTCAGGTACACGCCGGTCACGGCGGTCGCGCCCGGCACGTCCTCGATCACGACCGGCACGTTGAGGCGCAGTCGCAGCCACGCGGCGAGCAGGTCCATCGGCAGGAAGCCCTTCGGGCCGGTCACGCGCACGGTGCTGATCGGCAGGTGCGGCGGCTGGTCGAGCATCGTCGCCAGCATCGCGCGCCAGACCGTCAGACGCGTCCACGACATGTCCACGTTCTTCGGCGACCAGTTGCGGCGCAGATCGCTGATCGTGCGGTACGGGTTCGACGAGCGCATCGCGTCGGTGATGCGGCTGCGGGCCATCGCGCCGAGCAGATCCTTCGACGGGTTGGACGGCGCTTCGGTCGGCCACCAGGCCACGACCGGCGCGTCCGGCACGAGCAGCGGGATCACCAGCGTGTCCTGATGGTGAACGAGTCCGCCGCGCGGATGCAGCACGATGATTTCGCCCGCGCCGGCGTCCGCGCCGAAACGCACCTGCGCGTCCAGATTCGACGTCTCGTCGTCGGCCGCGGCATCGTCCTCCGGCTCGGCGTGTGTCTGCGCGCCGGCCGCTCCGCGCTTCGGGCTGATCGCGATCACGCGGCACGGGTGCTCGCGGCTGGCCGCGTTCGCGAGCTCGAGCGCGTGCTCCAGCTCGTCCTCGTTCGTCGAGATCAGCAGCGTGAGCACGCGGCCGGTCGCGGACTCGCCGCGCTCCTCGTGCAGCTCGTCGATCTTGCTCGAGATCTCGCGGGTCCGGGTATTCGGCATATCAATGATCATGGCATCCTCCAATGGCGTCCGTCGCGGGCGAGCATCTCATCGGCCTCTTCCGGGCCCCACGTACCGGCGCGGTACGGCTGCGGCTGGCCGAGCGTCGACCAGAACTGTTCGATCGGGTCGAGGATCTCCCAGCTCAACTCCACCTCGCGCGTGGTCGGGAACAGCGGCGGCTCGCCGAGCAGCACGTCCAGAATCAGGCGCTCGTAGGCTTCCGGCGAGCTTTCGGTGAACGAACGGCCGTAGCTGAAGTCCATCGACACGTCGCGCACCTCCATGGACGAGCCGCCCGGCACCTTCGAGCCGAACCGCATCGTCACGCCCTCGTCGGGCTGCACGCGGATCACGATCGCGTTCTTGCCGAGCTCGCGCGTCGCCGTCGACTCGAACGGCAGGTGCGGGGCGCGCTTGAACACGACCGCGATTTCGGTGACGCGCTTGCCCAGACGCTTGCCGGTGCGCAGGTAGAACGGCACGCCGGCCCAGCGGCGCGTGTCCACGTCGAGCCGAATCGCCGCGTACGTTTCGGTCGTGGACTGCGGGTCGATGCCCTTCTCGTCCAGATAGCCGACGACCTCGTGCGAGCCCTGCCAGCCGGCGGCGTACTGGCCGCGCGCCGTGTGCGCCGCCAGATCGCGCGGAATGCGCACGGCGGACAGCACCTTCGTCTTCTCGGCGATCAGGTCGGAGGCTGCGAACGAGACCGGCTCCTCCATGGCGGTCAGGGCGAGCAGCTGCAGCAGGTGGTTCTGGATCACGTCGCGCGCCGCGCCGATGCCGTCGTAGTAGCCGGCTCGTCCGGCCACGCCGATGTCCTCAGCCATGGTGATCTGCACGTGGTCGACGTAGTTCGCGTTCCAGATCGGCTCGTACATCGCGTTCGCGAAGCGCAGCGCGAGGATGTTCTGCACGGTCTCCTTGCCGAGGTAATGGTCGATGCGGAACACGCTCGACGGGTCGAACACCTCGGAGACGACGCGGTTGAGGTCGTTCGCGCTTTCGAGATCGTGGCCGAACGGCTTCTCGATGATCACGCGGCGCCACGCGCCCTCGGTGGAGCGGGACAGGCCGCAGTCGGCGAGCTGGCGGGCGACGATCGGGAAGTCGCGCGGCGGCACGGACATGTAGAACGCGTGGTTGCCGCGCGTGCCGCGGTCGCGGTCAAGCTCGGCGACCGTGTTCGACAGGCGCTCGAACGCCGACTTGTCCTCGAAGGTGCCCTGCACGAAGCGGATGCCGGCGGCAAGCTGCTTCCACGTGGACTCCTTGAACGGGGTGCGGCAGTGCGCCATCACGTTCTCGCGCACGAAATCCTTGAAATGGTCCTCGGTCCAGTCGCGGCGCGCGAAGCCGGTCAGGCCGAAGCTCGGCGGCAGCAGGCCGCGGTTGGCGAGGTCGTAGATGGCGGGCAGCAGCTTCTTGCGCGACAGGTCGCCGGTCACGCCGAAGATCACGATGCTGCACGGGCCGGCGATGCGCGGCAGGCGCAGGTCGCGCGGGTCGCGCAGGGGATTGACCCAAGTTGTGGTTTCACTCATGGTTTCCATCCTAGACGCTGGGTTTCGCCTTGGGCATGGGATTTTCGGTTCCCGGGATTGCGGCCAACAATCCCGGGAATCAGGAAGCGCGCATTTTCGAACATTGTCCGAACGTGAATCCTTGGGTTTTCAACAGTGGACATGTGCGAACGAACATGGTCCGGTTCCCGGGATTATCCGCGGACAATCCCGGGAACTGTGACGCAGTTGACATCACCGCTTCAGCCGCTCCAGCATCCGCCCGTTCAGCCTGATCTGCGAGAACAGGATCGCCGAGAAGATCAGCGCGAAGCCCACGCCGGCGGCCGCCTGCACGCGCTCGCCGTAGAACAGCACGGAAAACAGCAGGCTGAACACCGTCTCCAGGCACATGATGATCGACGCCTGCGAGGGCGGCGTGACCTTGAGGCCGATGTTCTGCATGATCTGCGCGCACATCGTCGCGCCGAAGAACAGGTAGACGAGGCACATGAGCACGTTCGGCTGCAGCCACGCCGCGCTCGGCGCCGGCTCGGTCAGGATCCCGCCGATCAGGCAGGCGACGCCGGCTACCACGAACTGCGCGAACGTGAGCGCGACCGGGTGGATCGTCTGGCCGAACTTGCCCAGCCAGACCAGATTGAACGAGAACACGAACGCGCACAGCAACGTCAGCAGGTCGCCGACGCTGACCGAGAACCCGCCGAGCCCCGAGCTGAGCGACACGAAGCCGACGCCGGTCAGGCACAATGCGGCGGCGACGAGATTGCGCGCGGTCGGCCGCTGGTGCATGAGCAGCCACGACGTGAACGGCACGATTACGCAGTACGCGGCCGTCAGGAACGCGCTGCGGCCGGGCTCGATCATGGTCAGTCCGGTCATCTGGCTGACCATCGTGCCCCAGTACGTCGCGCCGACGAGCAGTCCGGGCACGATGATGCGGCGGTTGAGATACGGCACGATCTGCCTGCGGAACAGGACGAGCATGATCGCGGACGCGGCGAGTAGGCGGATCGCCATGAGATACTGCGGCGTGACGACGCTCATCGCGACCTTCGCGGTCGGATAGCTGCCTCCCCACAGCATCGCGCATGCCAGCAGCATGACCTTGCCGATAGTGGGAGACAGCGTGAACTTGCGCGGCATTGCCCCTGAGCTCCTTCTCATTCGACGTTCCGACGTTCCGGCTCCGTGGCCCGAAACGAAAACCGACAACAGCTTAGCCGTTCGCCCCGCGCCCCGCGCCCCGGCGTGGCGTGGGTGAGACGGAGCGCGTGGCGATGTGCCGTGGACGAGTGATGCGCGGGCGTGCCTTTCCTTGTTTGGGAATTCGACGGGCATAAACTTAAAACAGTGCATTGCACGCACGAGGCATTAAGGAGATGCGAAATGGCCAAAGGCGAACAGCTTCGTTTCCGTATAGTCAACGTTCCATATGCCCATACGACTGACGACAACGGTCAGTCTTTGGAATCGAGCGACGAATACCGGCAGGAGTTCCTCGACAGGCTGAGAGACCCGATGTCTTGGGTCACGCCGTCGACCACGCTGGAGCGGGTCAGCCTCGAGTTCATGCAGGAAAGGGCCAAGAAAGAGGAGAACCATTTCCTCGAGTGGCCGACGCTGTACATCGTGTGGTTCGAGAACCCTGAATATAAAGAGAGAAAAAACAAGAAGGACAAGAACAAAAAAGGCGAGAAGGAAAAGTGGTGCGTGTACGTCGGCGAGACGAACCACATCATCGACCGCACGCTCCAGCATGTGCTCATCGGCAAGAACAGCAAGAAGAAGTCCTCCGACAGCGAGGTGGAGGACTTCATCGATGCCGAAGTCGCGGAGAAAAGCCAGCTGGACAACTACATTGAATCCGAGAACAAAGCCAACCAGTGCATCACCAAAGCGGTGGGGGCCGGTTCGTCGGTGTGCCAGTATGTGGTGTGGGAAAGCCATTTCAACAAGTCGCTCACACTGGACATCGAAAACAAGCTGATCGACTACATGAAGTCGATCGACGACGTCCGGTGCCTCAACGGCAGGGGCAATCCGCAGAATTCCTACTACACGTCGGCGTATCTCGACGCCATCGTCGCGGGAATTTGGAAGCGTCTCGTCGCAAAAGACAAAAACGGCATCTTCCCTCCGGAAGAGCAGATATGGCAGACGTCGCTGTACAAGATTTCCCCGTTTCACAAGCTTGGTGACGGGCAGCGCAAGGCTCTGGGCAGTATCGTCAGCGAGGTGAACATCCGGCTGAACCAATGGGAATCGCCGAAGGACACCACGCTGATCCTGGTGGAGGGTGCCGCGGGAACTGGCAAGTCAATCCTGCTGAGCACGCTGTTCTATGAGCTGGCGCGGAATCTCAACGAGTACGGTGACGATGGTGACGACAGCGTCGACGATTCCAAGCTGCATTCCCGTGTGTCCCTTTTGGTGAACAACAAGGACCAAAAGAAGGTCTACGACGATATGGCCACGAAGCACAACATACAGAAAAAGAATGGCCAATGCGTGTTCCGTCCCACCCAATTCATCAACAGCAGGGCGAAGAGCGTGGCGAAAGGTTCTTGGGACTATTTGGACATTGACGGAATCGAACTGGCCGACGTCGTGCTGATCGACGAGGCTCATCTGCTGTTCACGCAGAAAGTGCAGAATGGCATCGACAATCAGCTCCACGAGATTCTTCGCCGCGCCAAGGTGGTGATCGCCGTATTCGATCCGGAGCAGATCATGCAGCGTAAGCAGTGGTGGAATGATACTCTCCTGACGCAGCTGTCGTTGAATGAAAAGAGCTCGAACAAGGGCTCGGAAAAGAAGTCTGGCGAGAAGTCGGGCGGAAATTCCATGTTCCGCGTGCTGGACGCGCTGACTCTTACCAGTTCCTATTCGAATAAGAACGTGAACGGAGGCGAGAAACAGTTCCGGACCGATACGTATGGACAGACCGACGCGGAAGGGAACAAGCACGGATGCGTCGAGAAGATCAAACTGACCGAGCAGTTCCGCATCGATGCCGGTGCCGACGTGGTGCGGTGGCTGGACGACATTGCGGACAACAAGCCCTTCACACTCACCAAGCCGGGAACGGTGGACACGCCTGTGCCGATTCCTCACGATGACAAGGTGCAGTATGGTTCCTCGCCCGCGTCGGATGCTGCTGATGCTTCGGACGCTGAAGCCAACGCAGAACAGTCCGGGGACGATGTCGAAACGATCACCAAGGGTGAGCGCATCCCTTATGAAATCAAGGTGTGCCAGTCTCCGGACGCGTTGTTCCGCGCCATTCGCGGCAAGGGCGACGACATGATCGACCGGCAGCGCAGGGAGATCGGCAAAGGCAAGAGCGCGATCCAGCCGCGTGATTTGTGCCGCGTGGTCGCCACGTTCGACTGGCGTTTCGACGTCGCCGCCTCGCAGGGCAACGTGGTGCTCGTCAAGGATGATCCGCAGTCCGGTTCCCAGGATCTGTCAGCCGGTGGGCACTGGTATATCCCGGAGTGGGATGCCAAGAAGGGCGAGTACGTCGTCGAAGGCCATGACCAGGTGTTCAAGAGGCCGTGGAACCGTTCCAAAGACAAGGATTCGGACCAGACCAAAGACGGGGATGCGGGACGGACAATCCGTGCGGACGGCGATGCATGGTCGAGTTCTGACCAGACCAAGGACGAAGTCGGATCATACTTCACCATTCAGGGATTTGACCTGAATTACGCCGGCGTCATCATCGGTCCGTCCGTCTCTTACGATTTCGAGCACGGCAAGCTCGTATTCAAGCCCGAGCTCAGCTGCGATCCGGGAGTCACGAGTGACCGCTCGGACATCAAGGATTCGGCCGCGCAGCTGGCGTTCAAGAAGCAGTGCGTTCGGAAACAGCTGAATGTGCTGCTGAAGCGCGGCGTTCACGGCGTGTACCTGTTTGCGGTCGATCCGGACCTGCAGCACGCGTTGTGGAATGCGGCCGCGCCCGATCAGCGGATCACGGATGCGGCTTCTTCCGCACAATAAATATACGAATACATGACGGAGCATGGGTCTGTCGCGGGGCGTCATTTGCGACGGGCCCGTGTTGTGCGTAGCGTGTCGCTATAGTGGCAGGGAAGGAATAGGAAGATCGTTGGACTAAGTCCGGAGACGACGGAGAGGGGAGCGAGGATGCCCGCAGCGAAACGGATCGGACAGGACGATTTGCGCAATCACAACATGTCGGTGGTGCTGTCGACCATTGCCCGCTCGCGTACGCCGATGAGCCGGGCGGCGCTCGCCAAGAGCATCGGCCTGACGAAGGCGACCATGTCGCTGCTGACGGACATCCTCCTCAAAAACGGCGTGCTGCGCGAGCTTGAGCCGGTGTCGGAATCCACGTACGGGCGTCCGGCCACGCCGCTGGCGTTCTCATCGGGCCGATGGGCCGGCGTCGGCATGCAGATCAACACCGACGGCGTCGGCTACACGGTGCTTGACGTCAACGGCGACGTCGTGTGCGGCGACTGGCATGAACGCACGATGGTCAACGTCAATCCGGACGCGGCGTTCGCCGAACTCGACGACATGATGCGCCCAGTCGAACGCGATCTGGCCGAACGGGGCTACCGCGTCGCGGGCGCCCAGCTCGCGTTGCCGGGTCTGGTGACGAACGGCAACCGGTTGCTCGTCGCGCGCAACTTCGGCTGGCATGATCTCGACCTGAACCGGTATCCGGTCTTCGCGCGGCTCGGCGCGAAGGTCGACAACGAGGCCACGCTGGCCGCGATCGCGCAGATTCCCGGCTACGCGTCGCAATGTGCGGACCGCGACTGGCCGATCGGGCCGCTCGATTCGTTCGTCTACGTGTCCACCGACATCGGCATCGGCGGCGCGTACGTGCGCGAGGGGCAGATCGTGCGCGGCGACCACGGATTCGCCGGCGAGATCGGACACCTCTGCGTCGACATGCACGGCTCGCGGTGCCGTTGCGGCCGGCACGGCTGCCTCGAGACGATCGCCGGGCGCCGCGCGCTGACCGTCGCGGCCGGATTGGCGGAGGACGACGGCGCGGTCGCGGGCACCGAACTGCTGCCCGACCTGTATGCGGCGTGGCGTGGCGGCGACACGAAGGCCGCGCTCGCTGTGGAGAACGCGCTGGCCGCGCTGGCCGCGGCGCTCGCGTCCACGGTGAACATGATCGACATGGAGAACATCGTGCTCGGCGGCCTGTGGAACGGGTTCGGCGATGGGCTGCTCGCCGATCTGGAACGTCGCGTCCAGTCGCAGATTCTTGCGCGCGACGCGATGCGCGTGCGGCTCATGTTCCCGCCGGTCACCGGGCATCCGGCGATGCGCGGCGCGGCGGTGATGGGCCTGCGCCGGCTGTTCGACGATCCGATGCGGTTCATGACGGCCGAGTAGCGCGTGTGGCGGGGTGGGCGACGGAGCGCTGCACGCCGTTGCATCTGGGTTGCGTTTCGGTGATGGGCCATAGCTGACGTCGCTGCCATCATTCGCGGCCTGACGTCGCACCGGTGAAAACCGTTGGAATGATTGGTGACGCGCCGTATTGCGCGCGATTAAGTTTATTGATTTGACAAAGATAGTTAAATGATTTTATTATTGTGATCGTCAACCGGCGGAACGCGATGGATGCAAAGTGCGGCGGAGCGCGAAGCCGGAACGAAGAAGTACACCATTACCAACCACAATGACAAGGAGACCACGATGGGTCTGTGGGACGTTGACAAGATCGAATACGTCGGCCGCGCGAAGGGACCGCAGGAGGGCCTTGCCTTCCACTACTACGACGCCGACCGCGTCGTCGCCGGCAAGAAGATGAAGGACTGGCTGCGCTTCGCCGTCGCCTGGTGGCACACCTTCAACCAGGAGCTCGTCGACCCGTTCGGCACCGGCACCGCGCACCGCCCGTACTACAAGTACACCGATCCGATGGATCAGGCGCTCGCCAAGGTCGACTACGCCTTCGAGCTGTTCGACAAGCTCGGTGTCGAATACTTCTGCTTCCACGACCGCGACATCGCCCCGGAAGGCGACACCCTGCGCGAAACCAACGCCAACCTCGACAAGGTCGTCGACAAGATCGAGGAGAACATGAAGTCCACCGGCGTGAAACTCCTGTGGAACACCTCCTCGCTGTTCACCAACCCGCGCTTCGTGTCCGGCGCCGCCACCTCGCCGTTCGCCGACATCTACGCCTACGCCGCCGGCCAGCTCAAGAAGAGCCTCGAGATCGGCAAGCGCCTCGGCGCCGAGAACTACGTGTTCTGGGGCGGCCGCGAAGGCTACGAGAACCTGTGGAACACCGAGATGAAGCGCGAAACCGACCACATCGCCAAGTTCTTCCACATGTGCGCCGACTACGCCAAGGAAATCGGCTTCGGCGCCCAGTTCCTCATCGAGCCGAAGCCGAAGGAGCCGACGCTGCACCAGTACGACTTCGACGCGGCCACCGCCATCAACTTCCTGCGCACCTACGACCTGACCGACGTCTTCAAGCTCAACCTCGAAGGCAACCATGCCAACCTGGCCGGCCACACCTACCAGCATGAGATCCGCGTCGCCCGCGAGGCCGGCTTCCTCGGCTCGCTCGACGCCAACCAGGGCGACAAGCTCATCGGCTGGGACATGGACGAGTTCCCGACCGACCTGTACGAGACCGTCGCCGTCATGTGGGAGGTCCTGCAGGCCGGCTCCATCGGCCCCCACGGCGGCCTGAACTTCGACGCCAAGCCGCGCCGCACCTCCTTCTACGCGGAGGACCTGTTCCGTTCGCACATCGCCGGCATGGACTCCTACGCCGCCGGCCTGCTGGTCGCCGACAAGATGAACCGCGACGGCTTCATCCAGAACCTCATGGCCGAACGCTATAGCTCCTACGATTCCGGCATCGGCGCGACCGTCGAGAACGGCACCGCCACGCTCGCCTCGCTCGCCGAGTACGCGATCGACAAGCCGCAGTCAGAGCTCATCGCCGCGACCAAGTCCGATCACCTCGAGTCTGTCAAGGCGACGATCAACAACTACATCGTCGACGCGCTGTCCGAGGCGTGATTGCACGGCGTCTGACCGGCGTCTGACCGAAACGCTCCGAATCGTTCTCGGCGTTCCGGTCAGACGCCTTTTCCGTATTTCCGCTATTCCGGTTCCGGACAATGTCGTCTAGATCACCCTCCCGACTCTTGACGCCGCGGGCGCGCATACCGTAACATGCGACAAACCTGCGGGCCCATCGCCCGCAACATCGCCCGTCTACAATCCGTAACCGTCGGGTTGTCCACCACTTCACACGAAAGGACCGATCGACATGACCATCGCAGCCCTTACCGCCTTCGTGCTTTCCCTCGCCGGCGTCGCTCTGCGCGGTCACCTGCGCCGCAACGGCTGGATGTAGCCGGTCACGCCGGCTCAAGGAAGCGCAGGTAGGCGATCAGATCGATGACGGTCTGCGACAGCACGCCGTCGCTGTCGGCATAGCTGACCGGCGCGGCCGGATCGGCTTCGGCGAGACCGAGCACGTAGGCCGCGCGGTTCGTGGCGGCCGCACCGGCGTGATCGCGCGCGGCGGTCCAGCGTGCGGACGTGTCGAGACGCAGGCCGTACGCCTTCGTCTGACGAATCATGATCGGGCCGCGCTGCGTCCACGAACCGTTCGTCGTACCGCCGTCTGTCTCGTGTGAGCCGTTGTCCGTGCCGCTGTCCGAGTCCGCCGTGCCGTCGCCGGCATGGTCGTCGGACCGTGGCACGACGACGATCGACGCCGGTTCGTACGTGCGTATGCTCAGCTGACGGCCGGCGTCCGTGCCGTCATCCACCGCGCGGCACGTCACCTGCGCGGCGCCCGACCCGGACGCGGCGGAACGTGTGCAGTCCCAAGTGCCGTCCGCAGTGCCGGGTGCCTGGCCGGCCGCGCCATCGATCGGCAGCTCGTACCACGTGCCGCGCATCGCGGACGGTTGCGAGGCGGCCGTATTCGACGGATATCCATACTGATCGTCATACCATGTCGTCGCGTCGTCGGTCGTCATCGCGGTCGAACCCTGCGCATACTGCAATTCGGCCAGTGACGAGAACGGCGTGACATAGCCGTCCTCGGCCAGCCGGTCGAGCGTGGCGGCCGGCGCGACGATCACGTCCTGCACATTGTCGGCGCGCATCGACGCCCATGCGCGGCGCAGCTGATCGCCGTCGGCGGACGACAGCGTGCGTATCTGGATGTCGCGTGCATGCATGCGTTGCTCGTAGGCGAAATCGCGCGTCACGTCGGAGACGACCGTCGCGTATTGGCCGGCGTCGACCAGCGTGATCCTGAGCTTCGGATCGGCGAAGACGACCATGCGCAGCAGGGACAGGACCATGAGCAGCGCCACAAGCGCAAACGCGACCCAGCCGAGGATGCGGCGGCGACGCGCGTTGCGACGCGGGGGACGGCCGCCGTGCGCTTCGTCGACGGCGTCGTCGTGATTGAAGAGAATGTCATAGGTCGCGGGAGCGGCGAGCACCTGATTCGGGTCGCTCGGCTGATACAGCGGGTCGTTCATCGGAACTCCAGAAAACGGGCGAACTGATCATTGAGTTCGGTGGCGGATCGGGCACCTCCGGCGGAATCGTAGGGGTAGAAGGCGATCAGAGGATCGTCGGATGTGGAGGAATCGGCAGTGGCGCCGGCGCTCGTGGTACTGCCGGTTGCGCCTGCCGTGCCTGCCGCGCCGCCGGTCAGTCGCATCCACGTGCGCGAACGGTTCAGTAATAATCCCTGTTGCGTGGACGCATACCGTTGCAGCATGGCGGTCTGCTCCCACGCGCATTCGCCGGTAGCCTCGCACTGCTTGGCCGCGTCGGCGTCGAGCACCTTGACGCTCGCCGCCGGGCGGTATTCGGTGCTGCCGCGGTCGGTGGAGCAGATCGTCGACCCGCGTTGGTCGTCGCGCTCGCATCGGCGCGTGAGATGATCGTCGGTGGTGCCGTCGAGCACCGTGCTGACATGGTCGCCGTCGCAGGTGAAGTAACGCCATGCGGCGTTGGGGACGGTTGCGGCGAACGCGTCGCCGAACGCCGGATCCGCGCCCACCGGCGCATCCGGATACATGGTGATGGGACTGTCACAGCTCGTGGCGTCCGTGGCGTCGTCGAACGATGCGGCGGAGGCGATCAGCGCCACGACGCCCTGTTGCTGCGCCTGCGAGATGCGCTCGGACAATTGTTCCGCCGTGATGCCGGCCTCGGGGCGGACGACGCGCACCTGATCGGCGTTCAGCTTGTTCGCACTGGCGAAATCCGAGCCGAGACGATCGGCCTGTTCGGCCAGCGCCGCGGAACCCCATGCCATGATGGTGATGCGCGTGCGGCGCTCGCGGTGGAACCCGTACGCGGCTGCGGCGATCAGTGCCACGGCCACGGCCGCGATCAGCGCGATGGTGACAGCACGTGCAACTCCCGAGGTGCGACGGGCCGCGATGCCGGACGCATCGGGCGAGCCGGACGCGCCGGACCCATCGGATGCGTCGAGCGAACCAGGGGAATGGTCCTGCCCGGTTCGGCCTGCCACGTCGTTGATGTCGTGCCGCCTCATGATGGCCTCCTTCGGCTTGTCGGCGGTGCCGGAAGTCCTCGATGCCCCGGTGGTTCCAGTGTGCGCCGTTTCGCCTTCGCGCCCAACCCCGCGTCGCGCGCCGCACGACGCATGTGCGGCGGGAGCGTGACATGGAGCGGCATGTGATGGTGGCGATTCATGAAAAAGACTGATTTTTCAATGGTTGTGCGTGCATAGAGGGGAGACGCGGTTCGCTCCTTGTCACGCACCGTGTCACGAATTGGGGCCTAATTGGGGCCTGTCACGCGCGGTAGGGGATGATCGCCTCGCACTGCCATGCGTCGCCGTCGGCGGAGGCGGTCAGCGTGCCGCCGAGGCGTTCGATGAGCGCGCGATGGCGAGCCAGTCCGGTGCCGTCGTGTTCGGCGTGGTTGTGGCGGCCGTCGTTGTTTGAGGTCTGGATGTTGCCATGATGATCGGCTGCGTCGTGCGCCGCGATCGGTCGCGTCGGTTCGTCGGAAGCGTCGGCGCGGACGGTGTCGGAGCAGGAGACGACGATGCGCGCGGCGGTCGCGTTGACCGCGACGATGTACGGGCTGTTCGGGTCGGCATGGCGGACGATGTTCGCATAGCATTCGTCGATGAACGCCAGCGTTTCCGCCAATACGGACCGCGCGACCGCCGGCGGTGCCGTTTCGGTTGTCGGCGGCAGGCCGGCGCCGTCGAATCCCGATTCCGACAAGCGCGCGTCGTGCACGCGCAAGCGATCGCCGATCAGTCCGATCCATCGATAGCCGGTCATGTTCTCTGTCGTCCGCAGTTCTTGCGCAGGGCGTGCCGGAGTTGTCGGCCGTCCGAGTTCGCGGATCATGCCGCGCGTCGTGTCGTACGCTTCCTGCGCGGCGTCGCGCATCAGCCGCAATTCGTCGCCGCCGATCGGCTCGCCGTTGTCCGTATGCCGGTCCATGACCATGAGCAGAAACGCGAGCCTGTTCGACACGTCGTCGTGCAGTCCGGTCGCCATCGTCTCGCGCATGCGGCTGCGCTCCAACAGCAAACGATTGCGCTCCAGCGCCGATTCCGTCGCCTGCCGCCGCATCTGCTCGCGCAGCGCGTATCCGGCGACGGCCGCCACCGCGAACCGGATGATCGTCGAGGTCAGTTCTCCGACCCCGTCGAAGTCGACGCCCGCGTACGGTTCGGCGAACATGCCCGCACGGGCGTTGACGACGAACGACCCGCAGGCATGGACGACGATGGCGACCAACGGCACTGGCAGACAGCGCAACCCGACGCGGAACACGGCCGCGCCGACCGCGAACAGCGCCGCATACTCCAGATTCGGCGGCAGCATGATCGCGGCAATCGGTCCGCCGCCTGCAACGATGCCGTTCGCGCCGATCATCGCCACGGTATTCCAGCCGATCGCATTGCCGGCCTGACCGTTCACGCCGTCCATCGTCCCGACCAACGGCGTCGCCGACCACGCCAGCGCCAGCACGCCCGCGCCGACCGTCGGCAGAGCGGGCAGCAGCAGACACGCCGCAACGCAGACCGCTGCGATCACGGCCGAACCCCACGTCATCGGCACGTACCGGGCCATATGGCCCACGATCGACCCCAGCAGCAGGTATGCGCCGAACAGCGCGGCGAACGCCGTCGTCCATCGGCGCTCGTCATACCGCGATGCCAGCTGGCGCGATACGCGCAGGAGCCGGCCTGCGACGGACGCGGCGTGCGGTGGCATGGTCTGATGTGCGGCGTTGCGGCCGATGCCGTTGACGTTGTGGTCGACGCCGTTGCCGCCGTGCTCGTTGGCGGACGGGATGCCGCTCATGGCGTCGCCTGTGCGGTCGGCGCGGCATGGGACGGTTCGACGCGGGACGACTCGGCGCCGGATGGAGCGGTCGGCGCGGCGAACAGCCGACGTTCGGCGCAGATGCGGATCGCCTGCGGCAGGCTTGCCGCGCCGAGCTTCGCGCGCGCCCGGTTGACCAGCGTCTGCACGCTGGACACGGTGACGCCCATGCGATCGGCGACCTGCGCGGTTTTCAGACCGTCCGCATACAGTGACAACGCCTCTCGTTCGTGCATGGACAGCGTTGTGCCGCGCGATCGGCCCGCGTTGACCCGCGCGAACGCCGTTGCGACCGGCTCGAATGACGGCGTGTGCGGTGGCGGCGTCCGGTACGCGTGATCGACTGGCGCAGGTGCGCCCGTATCCGCCGATGCGTCGGATGCGGTTGCCGGGTCATACGGCAGTCCGGCGGCCGCGGCGACGAGGATCGGCGCGAGCGCGCGCGGTGCGATGCGCTTGTTGACGAGCGCCTGCGCCCCGACCTCGATCATCGCGTCGCGATACCGTTCAAGCGGGCGCGAACTGATGCCGATCAAGCCGATCGTGCGCGAACGTTTGCGGATCTGTAGGCACAGGTCGGGGCCCTGCATGTCGGTCAATGACATGTCGACGAGCATCACGTCGGGGGAATGCTTCGGCGAGAGCGCCTTCTGGAACGCGGCCGCGCCCAGCTCGCATTGCCACGTGACCTCGAAGCGCGGGCCGCACGCCTTGACCTGCGCGGCGAGCCCGTACAGCGCGTACGGGTCGTTGTCCACAATGCCCACGCGGATGACCGGCAGTGTCACTGGTTCCTTCGCCTCCATTGCCGCCCCTTCCATGGCTTCGCCCGACTCTCCTTCGAGTCTAGTGCCCTGCCGGGCTTAAACCGCCGCATTTTTTCTCGGCTCCCCTTGTCAGGGGAGCTGTCACGCAGTGACTGAGGGGTAGTCAGAACCCGTCACATTAAGTCCGACAAAACACTGGAACGACTGTCCGGGGAAACGCGTGCCGTCGTCGCGCATCGCACGACAACGGCACGTACGGCGACCTGCGCGTCGACGCGTCAGCCGCGATAGCGGGCGTACTGCTCGTACACTTCCGGCGTCGGCTCGCCGGTGAGCGTGCCGTCGACGGACAGCGGCCACGCCGGCGGCTCCGCCTCGCCCGACAGCACCCACGCGGCCTGACGGGCCGCGCCGATCGCCACGTATTCGTCGGTTGCCGGCAGCACCACGTCCATGCCGAAGATGCCCGGCGCGTACGCGCGCACGGCCGCCGACCTCGCGCCGCCGCCGATGAGCAGAATGCGCTTGACGTCCACGCCGAGGCCCCTGACCAGTTCGAGGCAGTCGCGCTGCGAGCACAGCAGTCCCTCGACGAACGCGCGGGCGATGTTCGCCTTCGTGGTGTTCTTGAGCGTCATGCCGTGCAGCGTGGCCGTCGCGTCCGGCCGGTTCGGCGTGCGCTCGCCGTCGAAGTACGGGATGAGCGTGACGCCCTCCGCGCCCGGCACCGACTGCGCGGCCAGATCGGCCAGTTCGTCGTAGCTGACGCCGAGCGCCGCGCGGCCGGCGTCGGCGATGCGCGAGCCGTTGATCGTGCAGGCGAGCGGCAGCCAATGGCCGGTGCAGTCGGCGAAACCGGTCACGGACGCGGTCATGTCGTACGCTGGCACGGGGGAGACGGCCGCGGCCACGCCCGACGTGCCGAGGCTGATCGACACGTCGCCGACGCCCATGTTGAGTCCCAGCGACGCCATCGCGTTGTCGCCGCCGCCCGGCGCGATGATGCAGCCACCGGGCACGTCCCTGCCGGCGACCGACGGATCGGCGACCGCGCCCGTTGCGGTCGGGCCGAGCACGCGCGGCAGCGTCACGTCGTCGCGACCGAACGCGAGCTTGAACAGATCCATGCGGTATGCGTTCGTCGCGGAGTCGAAATATCCGGTGCCGGACGCGTCGGAACGATCGGTGAACAGCGCGGCCAGGTCGGCGGTCGCGTCGTCGGCTGCGTCGTCGGCGACCGGACCGTGGCCGGCGATGCGCCAGCTCAGCCAGTCGTGCGGCAGGCAGATCGCGGCGACGCGCGCCGCGTTGTCCGGCTCGTTCGCGGCGACCCACGCGATCTTGGTGATCGTCAGCGACGCGACGAGCGACGATCCGACGGCCCTGACCCAGCGCTGACGGCCGCGCAGCGTCGCGTCGTCGGACAAGTCGTCCTCGGAACCGTCCGCGGCCTTGCCGGCGACGCCCAGTTCGGCGATGAGCCGTTCGGCGTCGGGGGCGGAGCGGGTGTCGTTCCACAGCAGCGCGTCGCGCACCACGCGGCCCTGCCGGTCGAGCAGCACCATGCCGTGCTGCTGGCCTCCCACCGCGAGCGCGGCGACGTCGTCGAGTCCGCCCGCCTGGTCCTTGGCTTCGAGGAACGCCTCCCACCACGCGTTCGGATCGCAGCTGGTGCCGTCGGGGTGCCTGGCCTGGCCGAAGCGCACGAGCTTGCCGGTCTCGGCGTCGGTGACGCGGACCTTGGTGGACTGGGTGGACGTATCGACGCCCGCCACGAGGATTCGGGACATGATTGCCTCCTTGCAGGTTGCCGCCTTCACATGCGGCTATTTAGTTAGATGATTAAACTATGGTATCAGTGTAACACGCGCGACGGTCGCGTCTGCTATGGTGTCGTGCGGCGTTCCCGCCCGAATCGCGCAGGTCAAGGAACGCCTGAAGTCGGCGTCCGTGGCGGTCAGGTCCGCGCCGGCCGATCTTCGTCATCACTGTGCGCGATCCCGAGTCAGGAGACAGCCATGTCAGGCAACACCGACGCAACAACCAATCCCAATCCTTCCGTTCCCAACCGTTCCTCTGTGCGTACCGCAACGACCGCGGTCACGTCGGCCAACGGCGCCGCCGACATGTCCGACCGCGCCGCGGCGTCCGCCGTCGCCGCCGTCAACGAGCTGTCCCGACTGCGCTGGAAGCCGCAGGACATCGCCGTCGGCGCCGCGCTCGGCGTCGCCTGCGGACTCGTCTTCTGGGCGTTCGACTTCGCGTACACGCCCGTCTCGTCGCTGCTCAGCGCGATCCTGCCCGGACTCATGAGCCTGTTCCACGGATTCTGGTACTTCTCCGGACCGCTCGCGCTACTCATCCTGCGCAAGCCCGGCGCCGCCGTCTACGTCAACCTCGTCGGCGCGCTCGCCGAAGCGCTCATCGGCAACCGGTTCTCCGTCGTCTCCATCCTCATCGCCGCGCTGCTCGAAGGCATTTCGGCCGACATTCCGTTCGCGATCGCGCGCTACCGCAAGTTCAACCTGCCGCTGTCCATCGCGTCCGGCGCGTTCACCGCGCTCACGTACGGCCTGTACCTGCTGTTCTTCTACTTCCAGGGCGTCGCGCCGTTCAGCCCGCGCGGCATCGTGCACATGATCTCCGAAATGATCAGCGGCGTGCTGGTCGCCGGCGTGATGAGCTGGTTCCTGTATCTGGCGATCGGACGCACCGGCGTGCTCGACCGGCTCGCCTCGGGCCGCGACCTGCCCGGGCGGAAAACGGTGGACGCCTGACGGCGGGCGCATGATCGTCGGCCGTCGGCCGGCTGGCGGCGGCGGTTACGAACCGGGCGTCGCGTGTCGGGGGAGTGTTTTGCTACACTGGCGAGGTCGGTTTTTGCGCCTCTCGATTCGCGGTCGCGCAACCGACGTGGGGCCGTAGCTCAGTCGGTTAGAGCATGCGACTCATAATCGCCCGGTCCAGGGTTCAAGCCCCTGCGGCCCCACTCGCATATGCATCGGGGGTGCGGACTGTCCTGTCCGCACCCCCGCGTATATTCCCATAGGTTCCGGTTCACGTCGGCCATAGGGGCGCGACGACCCGGGTCCCCCGAATCCTTAGGAGACACACCATGAAGCAGGGAATCCATCCCGATTACCATGCCGTCGAAGTCCTGTGCTCGTGCGGCAACACCTTCGTCACCCGTTCCACCTACAAGGGCGACCACATGACGGTCGACGTCTGCTCGCAGTGCCACCCGTTCTACACCGGCAAGCAGAAGATCATGGACACCGGTGGCCGCGTCGCTCGCTTCGAGCGTCGCTACGGCAAGAAGGCCAAGTAGCTTCTCCAACGCCAGTCCGTGCGGTCCGGCGTCGCTTCGGCGACCCGCGACACCGCACGCGGACTGGCGTTTTTGTATATTCAGCCCCGATCAGTTCGAACCGCACGTCGTCGGCGGCGCGCGTACACGCAGCACCCGTAAGGCAAGTCAAGTAAGGACAGTCATGGCAGACGAACAATTCCCCGCCGCGCAGACCGCGCTTGAGGAGTATCAGGACCTCGAGGCGAAGATGGCGGACCCGTCGGTCGCATCCGACCCCGAAAAAATCCGCAAACTGGGCCGTCGCCACGCCGAACTCGGCGGCATCGTGTCCGCATACAAGACCTACCTGCAGATCCGCGACGATCTTGAAGCCGCCCGCGACATGGCCGGCGAGGACGAGGACTTCGCCGAAGAGGCCAAGCGGCTCGAAGCCGAGCTGCCGGCCGCCGAGGAGAAGCTCCGCACCGCGCTCATCCCGCGCGACCCGGATGACGCGCGCGACACGATCATGGAAATCAAGGCCGGCACCGGCGGCGAAGAGGCGGCGCTGTTCGCCGGCGACCTGCTGCGCATGTACACGCGATACGCGGAAAAGCGTGGCTGGACCGTCACCGTGCAGTCCGAGAACACCACCGAGCTCGGCGGCGTCAAGGACGTGCAGATCGCCATCCGAGCCAAGGGCACGCCCGCGCCGGAAGACGGCGTGTGGGCCTCGCTCAAGTACGAGGGCGGCGTGCACCGCGTCCAGCGCATCCCCGTCACCGAATCGCAGGGCCGCATCCAGACCTCCGCGGCCGGCGTGATCGTCTTCCCGGAAGCCGACGAGGACGACGACGAGATCGAAATCGATCCGAAGGACCTCAAGATCGACATCTTCATGAGCTCCGGCCCCGGCGGCCAGTCGGTCAACACCACGTACTCCGCGGTGCGCATGACCCACATCCCCACTGGCATCACCGTGAACATGCAGGACGAGAAGTCGCAGATCCAGAACCGTGCGGCCGCGCTGCGCGTGCTCAAGTCGCGCCTGCTCGCCATGAAGCACGAGCAGGAGGCCGCCGAAGCCGCCGACATGCGCCACTCGCAGGTGCGCTCGCTCGACCGTTCCGAACGCATCCGCACGTACAACTTCCCGGAGAACCGCATCGTCGACCACCGCACGAACTACAAGGCGTACAACCTCGACGCGGTGCTCAACGGCGACCTGCAGGCCGTGATCGACTCGGACATCCAGGCCGACGAAGCCGAGCGCCTCGCCAACCAGAAGTAGCGGGCCGTGACTGTTGCTGATGTGATTCGGGACGTGGCGGGGACGCTGCGCGCGGCCGGGGTGGATACGCCCGAGCATGATGCGAAGCTGCTGCTGGCCGAGGCGGCCGGGCGCGAGCTGCGCGATGTGGACAAGGCGATGCTCATGGGCGACGAGTGGCCGCTCGACGAGAAGGCCGCCGCCCGCTTTCGTGAGATGACCGAGCGGCGTGCGAGGCGCGAGCCGTTGCAGTACATCGTCGGGCATGCGCCGTTCCGCTATCTTGACTTGGCTGTCGGGCCGGGCGTGTTCATTCCGCGGCCGGAGACCGAAACCGTGGTGCAGGCCGGGCTTGACTGGCTGACGCGCAACCGCATCGCGACGCCGCGCGTGGTCGATCTGTGCGCCGGCTCCGGCGCGATCGGCCTGTCCGTCGTCACCGAAGTGCGCGGCGCGCAGGTGTGGGCCGTGGAACTTTCCCCGGACGCGTACCGGTGGACCGAACGCAACCGCGACGCCGTCGCCAGGCGCGACCCGCTGGCCGGCTACAACTACACGCTCGAACAGGGCGACGCGACCAGCCCGCTCACCCTGCCGCAGCTTGACGGCACCATCGACCTCGTCATCACGAACCCGCCGTACGTGCCGCTCGCGGACATTCCCGAACAGCCGGAAGTACGCGACCATGATCCCGACCTCGCCCTGTACGGCGGGTCCGCGGACGGCGTGCTCATCCCCGAGCGGATCATCATGCGCGCGGCGAAACTGTTGCGTCCCGGCGGCGCGCTCGTCATGGAACACGACATTTCGCAGGGCGACCGGCTCGCCGCCTTCGCGCACGCCAACGGTTTCACCGAGGCGCGCACCGAAAACGATTGGACGGGACGGCCGCGCTTTTTGTTTGGAGTACTTGGGTAACCGCTGCGCGTAAGCGGGATGGCTTATTGAGAATGGCGGAATTAAGCCATTCTCAATAAGCTATCTTCGTTATGTGTAGCGGCTTATCGCGCATACTCCTGATATACGGAAGCGTCCGCGTCGGTGATCGTGCGCACGACGCGCGCGGGATTGCCCACGGCCACCGAATTGGCCGGAATGTCCTTGACGACGACCGAGCCGGCGCCGATCACGCAGCCGTCGCCGATCGTCACGCCGCCGATCACGGTCACGTTGCCGCCGAACCAGCAGTTCGAGCCGATGGTGATTGGCAGCGCATACTCGTATTCGACCGCGCCGCCGTCGGGCAGCAGGCGGATGTTGCGGTCCTGCCAGCGGATCGGGTGCATGGGCGGCAGCAGCGACACGTTCGGGCCGAACAGCACGTTGTCGCCGATGGTCACGCGGCCGGCGTCGAGCACGGTGAAGTTGAAGTTCGCGAACACGTTCTCGCCGATGCTCGTGTGGCAGCCGTAGTCGAAGAACACCGGTCCCAGCATGCTCAGGTTCGCGCCGTGGCCGGGCAGCAGCTCGTCGAGCACGGCGGCGCGTTCGGCCGCGGCGTTGCGGGGGAGCGCGTTGAACCGCGAGCACAGGTCGGCCGACTTGTCGCGCAGGCGCGTCAGTTCGGGGTCGCCGGCGTCGTACAGTTTGCCGTCGAGCATTTCCTCGCGTTCGGAACGGCGAGGCGTGCGCGGTTCGATGGGCGGGACGATGGCGTTGCCGGTGTTGTCGGTCATGCGTGGCTCCTTTGCTGGGTTGGCGATGGGCTGATATCGCAGCAGTATTAGATGTACGACCGTACATGGTAGGCCGTCGCAGAGACGCCGGCTCGAGCGGGAGACGCCGGTGCCGCGGCCGTGTGAACAATGGGTGCGAACTCAGTCGGCTTCACGGGTCCGTGCCGGCCCAGACAGCTCGCATTCGCCGAGACCTAGGGCCCAGTCGTTGCCGGTCGGGGCGCAATGGTGCAATGATGGGGTTGAAACGTCAGGAGGAAGCATGAGCGCGGTATGCACGGTAACCGATGAGTCGCTGGAGAAGGCGCGGCGGATCATAGCCGCCGGCGGGCTGGTCGTGATCCCGACCGACACGGTGTACGGCGTGGCATGCGACCCGCGCAACGAGGCGGCCATCGCCAAGGTGTACGAAGCCAAGCGCCGCCCGCGCTTCAAGGCCCTGCAGGTGCTGCTCGCCGACACCGACCAGCTCGACCAGCTCGGCCTCGACCTGCCCGCGCCGCTCAACCGGCTTGCCGCCCAGTTCATGCCCGGCGCGTTTTCGCCGATCGCCGTGGCGCGCGGGGATTGCGACCTGAAAACCCTCAACCCGACCCCGCAGGGCGCCAAAACGCAGGGGATCCGCATCCCGAATTCCGCGGTCACGCTGCGCGTGCTCAATGCGCTTGGCCCGCTCGCCGCGTCGAGCGCGAACCGCTCCGGCGAGGAAAGCGCGCAGACCGTCGAAGAGGCCGAAGCGGCGCTCGGAGACCTCGTGGACCTCTACCTTGACGGCGGTCCCACGCAGGGCCACGTCGCCAGCACCGTCGTCGCCGCGAACCCGCTGTCGCGCGACGGCATCGACATCCTGCGCGAAGGCGTGATCCCGCAGTCGGTGATCCGCCGCGCGCTGCACATGAACGGCGGGGGACTGGGCGCATGAGGGTCTATCTGTTCGTGGCCGCCGTCGCCGGCGGCATCACCTGGCTCATCACCCCGCTCATCCGGCATGTGGCCATCCAGATCGGCGCGGTCGGCAAGGTCCGCGCGCGCGACGTGCACACCATCCCCACGCCGCGCATGGGCGGTCTCGGCATGCTGTGCGGCTTCCTTGGCGCGATGCTGTTCGCCAGCCGCATGCCGTTTTTAAGCAATCTGTTCCTATCCAACCATCAGGCGTGGGTCGTGATGCTCGGCGCCGTGTCGATCTGCCTGATCGGCATGGCCGACGACCTGTGGGATCTCGACTGGATGCTCAAGATGGCCGGCCAGCTGCTGACCGCCGTGTTCGTCGCGTGGGGCGGCCTGCAAATCATCTCGCTGCCGCTCGGCTCGCTCGTCACGGCGTCGCCGAGCATTTCGATCACGATCACCGCGTTCCTGATCGTCGCGTCGATCAACGCGGTCAATTTCGTCGACGGACTGGACGGACTCGCGTCCGGCATCGTCGCGATCGGCGGCATCGCGTTCGCCGCGTACTCGTACATACTCGCGCGCAACTCGCCGTCGTATGCGTCGATGGCGACGCTGATCGACGTGGCGATGGTCGGCATCTGCGTCGGCTTCATCCTGCACAACTGGCATCCGGCGAAACTGTTCATGGGCGACTCCGGCTCCATGCTGCTCGGCTATCTCATCACGTGCGCGTCGATCATCATGACCGGCCGTCTCGACCCGGCCTCGATCCACGCGAGCATCTACCTGCCGGTGTTCATGCCGATCCTGCTGCCGATCCTCGTGCTGTTCCTGCCCGTGCTCGACATGTGCATGGCGATCGTGCGGCGTCTTGCCAAGGGACAGTCGCCGATGCACCCGGACCGCATGCACCTGCACCACCGCATGCTCCGGATCGGGCACACCGTGCAGGGCGCGGTGCTGATTCTGTGGGGCTGGGCCGCGCTCATCGCGTTCGGCTCGCTCATGATCCTGTTCTTCCGCGCGCGCTACGTGGCGATCGGCATGGGCGTGGCCGTGGTGCTGCTCTCGTTCGCGACGATGTACCCGTACCTCAAGCACCGCATCCCCGAGATCCGCGAGGAGAACGCGCTCGAACGCGCGCAGCACGCCAGCGGCAGCGTGACGGGCGGGCCGCAGGGCAAGCCGCGGGACTAGCGCTTTGTTGGGTTTGCACGGCCATATCCCTTTCCTCGGCTCCCCTTGTCAGGGGAGCTGTCACGAAGTGACTGAGGGGTAGTCAGGACCCATCGCATTACGTTCGACAAAGCGCGTGCCAAATCTCACCGCATAGCACGGGGGTGTGTCCTGTGTCAACGCACGTTCATATAGTGGGTCTATGGCTTTAATTCCTGACATGAATTCAGCAACCAATTACGCCCCTCTCCCGCCCATTTTCGCCCAGCTCGGCCTCGCCTACGACGACGTCCTGCTGCTGCCGAACGAGACGGACGTGATCCCGTCCGAAGTGGACACCACCACTCACCTGACCCGTGAGATCACCATGAAGGTCCCGGCGATCTCCGCCGCCATGGACACCGTCACCGAATCCGAAATGGCCATCGCCATGGCCCGCAACGGCGGCATCGGCGTGCTCCACCGCAACCTGTCCATCGACGACCAGGCCGCCCAGGTCGACGTCGTCAAGCGCTCCGAGTCCGGCATGATCACCGACCCGCTGACCGTCAGCCCGGACGTCACGCTGGCCGACCTCGACAAGCTGTGCGGCAAGTTCCACATCTCCGGCCTGCCGGTCGTGGACAAGGACAACAAGCTCGTCGGCATCATCACCAACCGCGACATGCGCTTCATCGCCTCCGAGGACTACGACCACCTCAAGGTCCGCGACGTGATGACCAAGGAGAACCTCATCACCGGCCCGTCCAACATCTCCAAGGACGACGCCCACCGTCTGCTCGCCCAGCACAAGGTCGAGAAGCTGCCGCTCGTCGACGCCGAAGGCCACCTGACCGGCCTGATCACCGTCAAGGACTTCGTCAAGACCGAGCAGTACCCGGACGCCACCAAGGACGGCCAGGGCCGTCTGCGCGTGGCCGCCGGCGTCGGCTTCCTCGGCGACGCGTGGCAGCGCGCCTCCGCCCTCATGGAGGCCGGCGTGGACGTGCTCGTCGTCGACACCGCGAACGGCGAGGCCCGCCTCGCGCTCGACATGATCCGCCGCATCAAGAACGATCCGGCCTTCCGCGACGTGCAGGTCATCGGCGGCAACATCGCCACCCGCTCCGGCGCCCAAGCCATGATCGACGCGGGCGTCGACGCCGTCAAGGTCGGCGTGGGCCCCGGCTCCATCTGCACCACCCGCGTGGTCGCCGGCGTCGGCGTCCCGCAGCTCACCGCCGTGTACGAAGCCGCCCAGGCCTGCAAGGCCGCCGGCGTCCCGTGCATCGCCGACGGTGGCATCCACTACTCCGGCGACATCGCCAAGGCCCTCGTGGCCGGCGCGTCCTCGGTCATGCTCGGCGGCGCGCTCGCCGGCTGCGAGGAGGCCCCGGGCGAGAAGGTGCTCCTGCATGGCAAGCAGTACAAGCTGTACCGCGGCATGGGCTCGCTGGGCGCGATGGCCCCGCGCGGCAAGAAGTCCTACTCCAAGGACCGCTACTTCCAGGCCGACGTCACCTCCAACGACAAGGTCGTGCCGGAAGGCGTCGAGGGCGAAGTGCCGTACCGCGGACCGCTCAACGCCGTGCTCTACCAGATGATCGGCGGCCTGCACCAGTCGATGTTCTACATCGGCGCGCACAACATCAAGGAGATGAGCGAGAAGGGCCGCTTCATCCGCATCACCGACGCCGGCCTGCGCGAATCGCACCCGCACGACATCGTGATGACCGCCGAAGCCCCGAACTACAGCGGCTTCCACAACAACTGATCAACAACTGATCCGATTGACCGGATTCGCTGATCGAATCGGTTGACTGACAACGGCTTCCCCGCCTGTTCGCGGCAGGGGAGCCGTTTTTGTATCGCCGGCGCGGTAGCCTGTACTGTTCGACACAAGGACTCGTACTTTGTCGGACTCAATGTGACGGGTTTGACTACCCCTCAGTCACTTCGTGACAGCTCCCCTGACAAGGGGAGCCGAGAGAAGAGGGATGCGGCAGCGTAAACCTGACACAATGCTAGACATGAGATGCAAGCCCAAGGAAAGGGGTTCCACGATGGTGGATGCGCATGATGCGGAAACGTACACGGCGGAGGATTCGCGACTGATCTGGATCGACTGCGAGATGACCGGGCTCGACATTTTCGGCGGCGACGAACTCGTCGAAGTGTCCGTGGTGCCGACCGACTTCGACCTTAACGTGCTCGACGAGGGCGTGGACTACGTCATCAAGCCGTCCGACAAGGCCGTGGCCCACATGAACGACTTCGTGCGCAACATGCACACCCGCTCCGGCCTCATCAACGAGTGGGAGCACGGCCTGTCGCTGGCCGAAGCCGAAAAGAAGGTCACCGAATACGTGCTGCGCTTCACCCCGGACGGCGTGCGCCCGCTGCTCGCCGGCAACACCATCGGTTCGGACAAGAAGTTCCTCGACCACTACATGCCGAACCTCATGAGCCACCTGCACTACCGCAGCATCGACGTGAGCACCTTCAAGGAGCTCGCACGCCGCTGGTATCCGGCCGTGTACGAGAACCGCCCGCCGAAGAACGGCGGCCACCGCGCGCTCGCCGACATCATCGAATCGCTCGACGAGCTGCGCTACTACCGTGAGGCCGTCATGGCCCCGGCCCCCGGCCCGGACGAGGCGACCGCCAAGCGCATCGCCGCCGACATCGTCGCGACGAGCATCAACAAGTAGGCATCGTCGTGCGCCAAGCCGAAGCCCTCGCCGTCCTCGCCGCCGGCGCGAACGTGTTCCTGACGGGCGCTCCCGGCGCGGGCAAGACCTACGTGCTCAACGAGTTCGTCACCGCCGCGCGCAAGGCCGGCGCGCACGTCGCCGTCACCGCGTCCACGGGCATCGCCGCGACGCACGTCAACGGGCAGACGATCCATTCGTGGAGCGGCGTCGGCGTGTCCACGGCGCTCACGACCAGCCTGCTCAAGCTCATCCGCACGCGTCGCCGGCGCAAGATACAGGACACCGACATCCTCGTCATCGACGAGGTGTCGATGATGCACGCGTGGCTGTTCGACATGGTCGATCAGGTCTGCCGCGACGTGCGCCGCGACCCGCGCCCGTTCGGCGGCCTGCAGATCGTGCTGTCCGGTGATTTCTTCCAGCTGCCTCCGGTGAGCGTCGGCGGACGCAACCACGACGTGATCGCCCCGCCGCCGGAGTTCGTCGCCGCACGTGAACGCTACGCGAAGGCCGGACGCAACCCGGACGGATTCGTCACCGAATCGCTGGTGTGGGACGAGCTTGCGCCGACGATCTGCTATCTGACCGAGCAGCACCGTCAGGACACCGGTTCGCTGCTCACCGTACTCACCGACATCCGCGAGGGCCGCGTCGACCAGAAGGACCACGACGTGCTCGCCGCGCGGCTGGGCCTGCAGCCGCAGCCCGGCGAGGTGGCCGTGCACCTGTTCCCCGTCAACCGGCAGGCCGACGGGCTCAACGACCTGCGGCTCGCGCAGATCGGCGCGGAGGAGCACACGTTCCACGCCGAAGAGGCCGGCCCGGCGACCATGGTCGACCGGCTCAAGAAGAACATGCTCGCGCCGGAAACGCTCGTGCTCAAGACCGGCGCGGCCGTGATGGCGCTGCGCAACGACGCCGACCGGCAGTACGTGAACGGCTCGCTCGGCACGGTGCGCGGGTTCGCGCCCGAAGCGAAGGGCGGCTGGCCGATCGTCGAATTCGAGAACGGCAACGTCGTCACGATGAAGCCCGCCGCGTGGGAGATGACGGACGGCGAGACGGTGCTCGCGTCGATCAACCAGGTGCCGTTGCGCTGCGCGTGGGCGATCACGATCCACAAGTCGCAGGGCATGACGCTGGACCGTGCGGTCATGGATTTGAAGCGAACGTTTGCGCCCGGCATGGGCTACGTCGCGCTGTCGCGCGTGGAGTCGATGGACGGGCTGTACTTGGCCGGCGTGAGCGAGCGCATGTTCTACGTTTCGCCCGATGCGGTGATGCTCGACGGCGACCTGCGCGCCGCTTCGGCCGACGCGGCGATGCGGCTGGAGGCGGAAGGCCCGGAGGCGTTCGACCCGCGGGAGCATGCCGCCGACGGCATGCTCGACGACGAATTCAGCCAAGGCGAACTGTTCTGATCATGCCCGGTCGTGCCGCTGCAACGGCGCAGCGCACGCATGGAATCGAATAACCGCGCAATGTGCCGGGACGGGGCGCAATGGTGCTGCCCCAATGATGCGAAGAGCCTGATGGGTTACGACACGCCGTGACATGATGCACGGATGGAATCGGGTGCAAAGTCTCGGGGGGGGGGTACGTTTTCCGAATGGAAACGGTTGCAAGACTCGTCAACTGATGTGACGGGCACTTCCGGCCGATTGAACTGAGGAAACGGAATGTGGGCGAGCGTGCTGTTCTAGCGGCGCGCATTGGGAAGAGAGTGTCGACTATGGTCAGGCGTACAAAGAGGTGGATTGCGCTTGCGGTGTCACTAATCGTTGTTATTGCAATGGTTATCGCGGTACTGCCGACGGTTGCGCAAGCCGATCCGGCCACTTCGGACGCTACGTCGCAGCAACGGGATATAACCTCCGAAAATGGTTCTTCCACGCGGGAAGACGCTTCGGCGACCGCCGATGATTCCTCTGACAAGGGGGATTCCAAGGGTGTTGACACCCCTTCTTCTCGTATTAACTCTGGAAACGATTCCACCCAGACTGGGTCGAAGCAGGCCAATACCGGCACGAAGACCGACGCCGGTGCCGATGCGAAGTCGGAGTCCCAGGCGGTACAGTCCCCGTCCGATAAGACGCAGTCCGATGATGCGCAATCCCAATCCGCCGAAGCACAGCCCGCTCCCGTGGCCGACCTGCCCGACGAATGCACCAAGTTCAACGATGCCGTCAATTTCTGCGTCAAGGGCAAGGACGGCAAGGGCAACGATGCGTGGCTGAACAGCACCGCCATGTTCGCGAGAGCCGATGGCGGCTGGCAGTTCCACGTGCCTGATGACTACACCTACAACGGCAAGAAGATCAGCGTCGACAACCCGCTGCCGAGCTACATCATCGGCAATTGGATCAACGGCAACAGCTACGACGACAAGAACCTCAGGGTACAGACCACCGTGAACGGTGCGGACCACGACTACTACCTCAGCTACTGGGATCTGGATCTCAGCGGTTACGGCAATAGCCAGTACCAGGGCAGCTACACGATCTACGCGAAGCTCCCCGACGACGCGGTGTTGCCCGACGGCTACACGGATCACCGTGTCCCGATCATCGTGAACCTTGCGAAAACCGAGAACGACGAGGCGGCGCTCGAGAAGCTGCTCGAGAAGAACCGCATCTCGACGACGCAACCGGCAAACACCAAGGTGAACCTGTTCGACTACTGGTTGGACAAGCAGGATTCAAAGGACTATGCCGACTCGGCCACCGTTGACGACGATGGCATCAACGTCGGCCATGCGCTGAAGTTCCGGCGCAGCGGTTTCGAGGACAAGAACGAAAAGAAGTACAACCAGTGGACGAGCTATTCCGGCTACCCGTACCGTCTGAACGGTGCGAACAGCCAGGGCATGGTCCAGAACACGCTGGACGACAGCGGATACCCGAAGCTGAACACCGCCGCAACCGCCGGTACCACCGATAACGGCCAGCAGTATGCGGGGGCCGATGAAAGCCTGTCCTACCTGTTCAATCCCGGCGAGAAGAGCGGTTCCAAGGCGTCGTACACGGACGTGAAGAACCTGTTCAAAGTGGAGAACGGCTACTACAAGTTCGATTCCGCGGAGAACTACGCGGAGTACGACCACAAGGAAAACGCGTTCCACGTATACAACCAGGGTGCGGTCTCCTCGTCCAACACGATCAACGCGGACGGGAAGCGCATGACCAACTTCTTCCCGTTCAACAAGGCGTCCGACGTATTCACCAAGGACACCACTGGCAAAGGCATCACGTACGACCGGAGCATCGAGCCGTACGCCACCGGGCAGCCCGGCCGTTCCGGCGTGTTCTCGGACAAGGTCAACATCAACCACTACTTCGGCATGACGATGGAGACCCGGTTCACGCAGAAGTACCACGGCCACACGAACTCGAACGAGAACGATACGCCCACGGACAACAACAATCAGGTCAAGTACGAGTTCTCCGGCGACGACGATGTGTGGGTGTACGTCGACGGCGTGCTCGTCGCCGATCTGGGCGGCATCCACAACCGCGACGGCTTCACCATCAACTTCGCGACCGGCGACATCACGGTCACGAACCACCAGATGGATGGCCAGGATCCCTACAACAAGCCCGGCACGGACACGACCTTCGAGACCTCGACCCTGAAGCAGAAGTTCGAGGACGCCGGCGTGGACACATCGAACTTCGAAGGCAACACGCTGCCGAACAACACGAGCCACACCCTGAAGTTCTTCTATCTGGAACGCGGCAACACCGACTCGAACTGCTCGCTGATGTTCAACCTGATCGACATCCCGGACAACTCGGTCAAGAAGATCGACCAGTACGGCAACCCGGTCAAGGGCGCCGGCTTCAAGATGTACTCCGCGTACTCGGATTACAAGATCGACTCCGGCCAGGTCCCGTTCGCTATGGGTGATACGGATGCAAACGGCGTGTTTGGCCTGACCGACCCGCTGACCGGCGATCCGCGAAGCCTGGCCGCGTTGAAGACCGGCGGCGTGACGAACATTCTGGTCAAGGAGTCGAAGGTGCCCGACGGCTACCGTCGTGCGGGCTGGCAGAACCCGCACATCAAGGTCGTGACGAAGACGGTGAACGGCGGCGACTACACGTATCTGAAGAGCGAGAACGAGAACCCGTACCAGTCCGGCTCGCAGGTCGTCACCGGTCTGGACGTGTCGGTGACCGGCGGCGGCAACAAGGTCACCTGCGGCGCCGCCGAGCAATGCGATCTGACCAAGGGCGCGATGTTCGCCATCGTCATGAAGCACAAGACGAACGCCGACGGAAGCGACGCCGGATGGTACCCGGTCACCGGCGACACATTGAACGGCTGGAAGATCTGGGATAATCCCACCCAGCTCATGCAGACGCCATCCGTCATCAAACGGC
Source organism: Bifidobacterium miconis (assembly GCF_019331735.1). GTDB lineage: Bacteria > Actinomycetota > Actinomycetes > Actinomycetales > Bifidobacteriaceae > Bifidobacterium > Bifidobacterium miconis. Next base: position 106,701 of record NZ_JAHBBH010000004.1, on the reverse strand, counting down.
AGATCGCGTCCCGCGACGCCACGGGCAACTGGCACCTGAAATTCGATGAACTTCCCGGTGACGTCGAGGATTATGCGTTCCTGGGTGGTGGCAAGTACTCCATCAACTACTACTACACGACCGATGCGCTGGACGGCGGGGTCATCAACTACACGCCTATCGCCGCCACCGGTCTGTCCCGTGAACTGTCGTCCACGATCTACGTGTCCGACATCGTCAACACGCTCGCCGTGCAGAAGCTCGACGAGAACGGTACGCCGTTCAAGCTCACGGACAAGGACGGCAAGGACATCCCCGGCAACCACGCGGAGTTCGCGCTTTACAAGGACGAGGACGTCGCCAAGAACGACGACGGCAAGCCGACCGGCGTGAAGGACGGCGGTTCCGCGTACGCCACGATGACGACGCGCGACTATGCGAAGACGAGCGGCGACTATTTCGACAAGAAGTCGGCCGTGGTGTTCTCCGGACTGACCAACGGCACGTATTACGTCAGGGAGACGAAGGCTCCGACGGGCTATGGTCTCAACAGCCATTGGACCAAGGTCGTCGTCAACGACAACGGCGTGTTCGCCGATGCCGGCATCGCGAACGACAACATCAAGGTTCAGGTCGGTCTGGGCAGCGTTGTCAAGTCGCTGTACCCGACCGTGGACGGCATCATCGACAAGACGCTGACGAATCTCACCGTCGGCCTGAAGAGCGCCGACTCCACGGATATGGGAGACGAGCTCAACAAGGAGAACAGCCTCGCGACCGCGGCGAATAACGCGAACGCGAACAACACCGAGGGCGACCAGCCGAACTATCTGTACGGCACGAACCCCGACTACACCCCATCCTCCGAGGACGGTAACTGCGCCAAAAAGAATGATGATGGCCTTTGCACACGGTTTAAGGACTACTCCAAGGGTACCGAGGGCACGTATGCCGCGGCTCCGCCCGAGCTGAAGTTCGGCACCATGACGTTGAACGGCAAGTCCTACAAGGAGACACCTAAGGCGCATTACTCGCACTTCCCGTACTACTGGGCTCAGCAGTACGGCAGCCTGGAGAAGATGATGCAGAGTTACGGAGACTACGCCTACCAGGATCCCGACGAGGCGATGAGCGGCCGTTGGGAAAGCTTCCTGACTGGTACTGGCGACGAGCCACACGCGATGGCCGTGCAGACGCAGGGCTCCGATACGGTGGCGCACCTGTCGTACCACGGATTGTCGTCCGACGCCGTGTTCGAGTATTCGCCCACGCGAACCAAGGACGCGAACGGCCAGTACATCAAGAACGGCAAGTACGATACGAACGGCACATACGTCGTGAACGCCGACAACTGCACATCGGACGACAGCTGCGAGTACGAGCTGGCCTACGACAAGTCGGACGCAAATTATCCCGACGCGTTCACCGCGGACGACGACTTCTCCGTGGACGAGGGCTTCCCGATGCTCTCTGTCACGCAAAACTACGAGGATGCGCAGCACGGCGTCTCCGGCGCGGACAAGCAGAAGCTGGATAACACCGAACTGTCCGGCCTGTTCTCCGGCCTGACCACCATCCAGGTGACCGATCGCGGGTTCTCGCCGCTCAAGATCTCCAATGTGGTCGTTGATCTGAAGGACAACACGAAAAAGGCCGGTCAGGACGGCACCCTGCCGAATCCGGCTCCGAACGCCCAATTCGGGTTCACGATCACGCTGAAAGCCGGCAAGGGCATGTCCGATGTGACGGATGAGTACGACTACAAGCTGTGCACGTTCGACGGCACCGATCCGACGCAGTACAACAGCCAGACGTGCGAACCGCAGACGAAGACCCTGTCCCTGAAACCGGTCGCCACGACGACCGGCCTATGGGAGTCCATAGTGCGGCTGTTCACGGCGCGGAAGGCCGCGGCCGAGACGAACGCGTACTCCGGCACGCTGAACCTCAAGGACGGTCAGATCGCCGTGTTCGACGAGCTGCCTGAGACGATCGACTACACGATGACGGAGAGCAGCATCCCCACGCCCTTCTATCAGAAGGAGGTCGTGGCCGAGGACAAGGACGGTACGCAAGTCACGCCGAAGTCCGACGATGCGATTTCCGGCAACGCGACCGGCGAGACCAAGAAGGACACCAACCGTCACGCCCACTTCGTCAACACGTTCGGCGTGGAGGCGCAGCCCGGCGTGATCAAGAAGGTCACGGGCATGGACTGGAAGGGCGACAAGAACTTCACGTTCGACCTGACCCGCACCACCGCCGACGGTGACGCTGCCAAGAAGGTCTACCGCTACAAGGACGGCAACAAGACGACCGGTGTGGTCGAGGAACTCTCGGCCGACGGCCTGACCGCCTCCACCAACGGCAAGATCGAGAACGGCAAGACGCAGAGCGTCAATTTCCCCGAACTGGTCTTCAACGACACCGGAACGTACACGTTCAAGGTCGCCGAGGAGACCACGGACGTGCCCGAAGGCTGGAAGTACGACACGACCGGCATCAGCGGGACCGACAAGGGCCGGGTGACGATCAAGGTCGCGCAGGAAGAAGGCCACGAGCCGACGGTGACGCTCACCTACGGTGCGGGCGCCGGTACCGGCGACAAGTCCACGTTCGTGAACTCGTTCGCCACGGTGACGGCGTTGCCGTTGACCGGAGGGAATGCCGCGGCGCGATTGTGGCTGGGAATAGGCGGTGTGCTGTTGGCGTGCTGCATGGCGGTGTATGCCGCGATGAACCGGAAACGTGCGATGGCCGGCATGATCAGTGCGGGCGGATCACGTGGCTTGCACGGAACCCGCATCGCGCGGAACATGCGCGATATCGTGCATGATCTGCGCTCCCGGGGAACCGGAAAACACTCGCGGACGTCGCGATAACGAACGTCACGCTCACGGTCCGACCGGGGGAGTGCGGTATGCCCGCGACTCCCCGCCCGGACTCGATCAAGGATTTGCGGATCGCGCGGGTCGGTAACGGCTCCGGCCTCCGCGATTGCAGAACAGTTACTCACCAATCAGGAAGAAAGAGAACCATCATCATGAAGATGAAACAAGTACTGGCAGGCGTCGCCGCCGCGGCCACCCTGCTCAGCGGCCTAGCCCTCAGCACCGTCGCCAATGCCGAAAACGCGCCAACTGCTCAGGAAGACAAGGTCACGTTTGGCACCACCATCACACTGAAGGGCTCCGTAGCAGCATTGACCGGGCGCTCGTTCAAGGCCGTCAAACTTGCTGATTATGGTGCGGCGACAATTCAGCCTGCCGGCATTGCCGTGACGACCACAACCAATGCCGGGTTGAAGTCCGCGATCGAAACCGCCTTGACCAGCGCTACGAGCGACGCCACCAATAACGATGACAGGTACACGACAAATGATGATGGCGACGCGATGGCGTGGGTCGCGCAGCACATCAACGATTCGTCCGCCGCTCCGTGGTCGGGCCAGCTGCGCAAGTTCGTGCAGAACGTGGCTGCTTCCCAGGCGTATCAGCAGGACACAGGCGCCGGCACTTGGGGCGCGCAGCTGGGCGGTTCTGGTAATGACAGCACGCTCGAAGTTTCTGGACTCTCCAAGGGCTTGTATCTCATCACTGATAGCACTGATTATCCGATGAACGCCACGGATACGGCGGCCAAGACGTGGACCCGTTCCATCCCGATTCTTGTGGGCACCGGCGTGTTTAAGGACACTGCGATGACCCAGTCGCTGTTTACGAACAGCTCGGACGGTACCGTCGTGGTCAAGAACAACGAGATCCCGCTGATCAAGACCGTGAACGAGGTCAGCATCCCGAACAACAAGACCGCCAAGTACACAGTGGACAGCAAGGTTCCGAACTACGTGGGCTACAAGAAGGACACCTACACCTACAAGTTCGTGGATAACCTCGAGCAGAACAAGCTCGCCTTCCCGACTGAGAAGATCAACAATACCGATACTGTGACCGCCAAGTCCATCGGGCTGAAGGTCACTATCACCCTGACCGACGCCGAGCAGGCCGTCACCATCGATCCGACATCCGAAGACAACGCTCACTCTGATTGGTACGACTTCACTGACGCCTCTGCGACTTCCTTCACCCTAAACCTCAAGAAGTTCATCGACGCACACGCCAGCACCGTCAAGACGAAAGACGACACGAACAGCTCGGAAGTTGATGTGTACGCGCTCGGTGACAACAACACTAACTGGTCCGGCGCTACCGTGACCATCACCTACAATGCCACCGTGCTTGACGCCGCCTACCGGAAGGGCGCAGACAACGACATCAAGGTGCAGTACTCCAACAACCCGTCCGTCGATTCCACCGCTGATGCCCCGAACTACACCGAGCGTGAGGACCACGAGAAGGTCTTCAACTTCAACTACAAGATCGTGAAGAAGGACAAGGAGACCGGTACGGTGCTGTCGGGCGCTCAGTTCAAGCTCACTCGGATTGATGACAACAACACCACTCTTACCGGTGATTACGCCTTCACCGATACCAAGGAGACCGGCAACAATGGTGAGATTGAGTTCACCGGCCTTGCCGCCGGCAAGTACTTGGTCGAGGAGACCGCCGCTCCAGCCGACCATATCAACGCCGGCCTGAAGTACTACCTCACCATTACTCCGACCTACCAGGAGGAATCGGCCACCAAGATCGACGGTACCTCCTACCAGCGCAAGGTCTCCGTCACTCAGGTGAATTACACGATCTCCGATGTGACCGGCGGTGGCTGGGTGTCCGGCAATTTCGTCAACAACGGCACCTTGACAAACACCGTCATCCCCACTGAGACGACTAAGATCACCACGTCGATGGACGTGCTCAACGCGACCAGCATCGCCCAGCTCCCGCTCACCGGTGCCGCCGGCACGGTGCTGTTCACGGTGATCGGCCTGCTGCTGGCTGGTGGTGCCGGCTTCGTGTACGCGAGGTCCCGTTCCGTCAAGAGTGCGCTTGCCTGCTGAGCCGGACAGCATATCGATAATTATGGGGTGTGTTCCGAATCGCGTGAGCGGAAAGGAACGTGCCCCTGGTTTCATGGATTGGAATGATCAACAGGTGGAATGGTTTGCTTTGATCGAGAAAATCGCGAAAAAGATCGAAGATACATATAAAGCTGGCAATATCACCAATTGTGAGCGCCAGAAACTGCTGGGAATGGTGAACAAGATCGCCGACGATATACAGCAATCAAACGATGGCATTCTTTCCGAGTCCGCTTGGGATGATTGGCTGGTTGAACATCAGGATGAATATGCCTGCGGACAGTCCAAAGCGTGATCAACGGATCATGCCGACCGAGACGATAGCCGAGCGTCATCGAATCGGTGTCGGGAATGTGAGGTGTGATGATGACTGGTCGTAGGTTGTTTACCGAACAGCAGGTGCAGTATCTCAATACGTTGCCGGTGGTGGAGAACGCCACGCCGGTGCGCATCGAGTATGCGCAGTCGTTCAAGGTCGATTGCATGCGCAAATACAGGGCGGGCGGCTCTCCGTCGGCGATTTTCCGCAATGCCGGTCTGCCGCCGTCGCTGATCGGATACAAGCGCATCGAGCGCTGCTTCAATCGGTGGCGTCATAATTCGAAGCTGATGAAGCAGGCCGCGATCGATCAGTATGATGCGCAGGATGGATTGTTCGCCGCCTCCTCCGCCGATGCGGGGTTCGATTACCGCGACGTGCTGATTCGCGAACAGGCGTTGAAGATCATGTTCCTCGAGCATGAGCTGGAACGTTTGAAGAGCTTGGTGCCGTCTCCGGAATCCCTGCAGACCGTATCCTGACGCATCCTGACCCGTACGCTCCGGCACGCGCGTCGCGCCGGACATATTGCGGTTGCCGTCCTTATCACCATACGAAACGCAAGGGAAGCGTTTCCAATACGGATTTTGTACACTGGAGGCCAAATACGGCAGAGGCGCTGACAATGGGCGCGCCTTGAAACCTTACTGTCTCCGGAGGATCGACATGGACGATGAAACCGTCACCATACGTGATGTGGCCAAACTTGCCGGCGTGGCGGTGTCCACGGCGTCCCGGGCCCTGAGCGGCGGGTCGGCATCGGAGAAGACGCGGCAAAAAGTGCGGCAGGCCGCGGAAGCCCTGCATTTCGTGCCCAATCAGGCGGCAAAGCAGCTGACGTCCGGCAAATCGAACGTCGTGGCGATCATGGTGCCCGAGGAACCGGATTTCGTGTTCCGGGACGCGTTCGTGTCGGGCATGGTCGCGCAGCTGGCCACCTCGTTCACCGCGGTCGGCCTGCTGCCGTTCCTTGCGCTCACCAAGCCGCACGACGCGCAGGGCTTCCTCAAGGTGCTGCGCGGTTCGGGCGCGTCCGGCATCGTCGTGATCAGCTTCCACTATTCGAAACCGTTTGCGGACGCGTTGGAGCAGAGCGGCAAGCCGATCGTGTCGATCGGCACCCCGCATCCGGCCATGCATTACCCGTATGTGGACGTCGACAATTATCAGGGCGGGTATGACGCCGCCAAACTGCTGTACAAGCGTGGTCGCCGCAATATCGCGGTGATCGCCGGTCCGACCGACATGCAGGCGTCGGTGCTGCGTACCGAGGGCGTGCAGGACGGATTGAAGGCGCTCGACCTGGAACCGGTTGCACTTGTTTGCGGCGAGTATGGGGCCAAGCGAGGCGAGGACGAAATGAACCGAATCCTCGAAAAACATCCCAATGTGGATGGTGTGTTCGCCGAGTCCGACGAGATCGCGGCGGGTGCGCTGCGCGCGTTGCTCAACGCCGGCAAACGGGTTCCCGAGGACGTCGCCCTGATCGGATTCGACGATTTTCATGTGGCTCGCGTCGTCTCGCCACGACTGACGACATTCGCCCAACCGTTGGCAACTATGGCCGAAACGGCTACGCAGATGATGGTCGAGCGTTTGGAGACAGGGGAGTGGAAGCGCCGGGCCGTGATCTTCCCCGCGCCGATGGTCCGCCGCGAGAGCGCCTGATCGACAGCGCCTGATCGACATTGTTGAACGTCATTTCCAACCCACCATCGCAAGGAACACCATCATGACCATTGCATTTCCCCAAGGATTCACCTGGGGCACCGCCACCGCGTCGTACCAGGTCGAAGGCGCGATCCACGAGGACGGCCGCACTCCCAGCATCTGGGACACGTTCTGCGCCAAGCCCGGCACGATCTCGGACGGTTCGTCCGGCGAATTCGCCTGCGACCAGTATCACCGCTACCGCGACGACATCGCACTGATGAAGCAGCTCGGCATCGGCGCATACCGTTTCTCGGTCGCATGGTCGCGCATCGTGCCGCAGTTCGGCGGCCCGGTCAATCAGACCGGAATCGACTATTATCTGCGTCTGCTGGACGCGCTGCGCGAGGCCGGCATCAAGCCGGTCGTCACGCTGTACCACTGGGATCTGCCGCAGTATCTCGAGGATCGCGGCGGCTGGGCGGACCGCGACACCGCGCTGCGATTCGCCGATTACGCGGGCGCGCTGGCACGTGCGTTCGGCGATCGGGTCGACACATGGACGACGCTCAACGAACCGTGGTGTACCGCGTACCTCGGCTACGGCAGCGGCGTGCACGCGCCGGGCATCAAGGATTTCGGCAAGGCGCTGCGTGCGGTGCATCATCTCAACCTGGCACACGGACTCGGCGCGCGGGCGGTGCGCGCCGAGCTCGGCGACGCCGCGAACGTGTCGGTCACGCTGAACCTGGCGACGAACGTCGCGGATACCGACTCGCCGGCCGATCTTGCGGCCAAGCATCGCGCCGATCTGATCGCCAACGAGGTCTTCCTCGGACCCATGCTCGACGGACATTACGATCCGGAGATCTTCGACGTCACGTCCGACGTGACCGACTGGTCGTTCGTGCGCGACGGCGACGAGACGATCATCTGCCAGCCGCTCAACTCGCTCGGCGTCAACTACTATTCGTCCTCCCGCGTCCGTCACGCGAAGCCGGGAGCCGTCGCCGAAGGCGCATGCATGCCCGCGCAGGACATCGTCGAAACCCTGCCGCCGACCGGCGAGCTGACCGCGATGGGCTGGAACCAGGATCCGCGCGTGCTGCACGACATGCTGTGCGCGCTGAGCAAGCGGTATCCGGAACTCGACATCCTCATCACCGAGAACGGCTCCGCATGGGACGACACCGTGAGCGCGGATCCGGCCGAACCGAACGGCAAGATCATCCACGATCCCAAGCGCGTGCACTATCTCGAAGAACATGTGCGGGCCGTGGCAGACGCGATCGCCGGCGGCGCGCGCGTGACCGGATACTACGCATGGTCGCTGCTCGACAACTTCGAGTGGGCGCTCGGCTACTCCAAGCGATTCGGCATCATCGGCGTGGACTACGCCACGCAGGAGCGCATCTGGAAGGATTCCGGCAAGCGGTTTGCGCGGATCGTGCGGGACAACGCCATCTGACGGCGCATACTGCCATCATGGGAGCCGGAGAGGAGCAGCAATGGACTGTATCGCGATGTACATCGACGGCCAGTGGGTCGAATCCGACTCCGGCAACGTCACCGACATCGTCAACCCCGCCAACGGCCGCGTGATCGCACAGGCGACACGCGGCACCGCAGCCGATGTCGACAACGCCGTCGCGGCGGCCAAACGCGCGTTCGCCCCGGGGTCCGCGTGGCGCACGCTCACCGCCGACGACCGTGCGGCACTCATGGTCAAGGCCGCCGACCTGATCGAGGCGCGGGCCGAGAAGCTTGCGGTCGCGGAAACCAACAGCATGGGCCGCGTATACCGGGAAACGCGATACGACGACGTGTATGCGGCCAGCGGCGCATTCCGCTACTACGCCTCGCTCGTGCACGAGCTGCAAGGCAAGGCGTCTGCCGAAAACGGCGACATGATGACCGTGACCGTCCGCGAGCCGCTGGGCGTGTGCGCCGTGATCGCGCCGTGGAACTATTCGATGGGCACCACGGCGGCCGGCATGGCGCCCGCATTGGCCGCCGGCAACCCGGTGGTGGTCAAGCCGTCGTCACTGGCTCCCGTGGCTACGGCGATGATGTTCGAAGCGCTGGCCGAAGCGGGATTCCCCGCGGGCAGTGTCAATCTGGTGCTGGGTTCCGGCGGCGAGGTCGGATCGGCGCTCGCCGCGCATCCGGACGTTGCGAAGATCACGTTCACGGGCGGCACCGAAACCGGCCGGGACATCATCGGACGTTCCGCGACCAGCGTGAAACGCTACAGCATGGAGCTGGGCGGCAAATCGCCGTTCATCATGTTCGACGACGCGGATCTGGACGTGGCGGTGGATCGGCTCATGTTCGGCATTTTCCTGAGCCAGGGCCAGGTGTGCATCGCGGGATCGCGGCTGCTGGTGCAGCAGGGCGTGGCCGAACGGGTGCTGGACATGCTCAAGGAGCGTGTCCCGAAGATCCGCATCGGCATGCCGCTCGACCCGGACACGGAATTCGGGCCGATGGTCTCGAAGCGGCACATGGAACGGGTGCTCGACTATATTCGCCTTGGCGTGGAGGAAGGCGCCCGCATCCTGATCGGCGGGCACCGGATCGCCGAAGGCGCGTTCGGCGAGGGCTATTTCGTGGAGCCGACGGTGCTGGTCGATTGCACGCAGGACATGCGCGTGGTGCAGGAGGAGATCTTCGGGCCGGTGCTCACCGTGCAGACTTTCGCGGACGAAGAAGAGGCGATTCGTCTCGCCAACGGCACCCGGTACGGGTTGGCCGGAGGCGTGTTCACCTCGGATCTGGGCAGGGCGCTGCGGGTGTGCTCCGGCGTGAACACCGGCATCATGTGGGCGAACGCGTACTTGGAGGACACTGCCGGCATGGCGGTCAGCCCGCACCGGCAGAGCGGCATGAGCGTGGACGGCGGGCTGGACGGTCTGCTCGAATACACCGTGCTCAAGCAGATCAATCTCAAGATGACGCCGGCGAAGTCCGGCTGGTTTGCCGGGATGGAGTGACGCGGAATGCGACGGGGGTCGTGACGTGATGATCACACGTCACGACCCCCGTCGCATTATCCGCATCATGCCGTCGTCAGGCCATCGTCACACCTGAACCGCGCGCATGCGCTCCAGCGCGTCGGTGTCCGTCTCGTACTTCCATGAATAGAGCGCGAGCAGCGCGACGCCGAGGATGCTCAGCGGCAGTCCGGCTAGACCGGTGAACCGGTAGTCCATGGCGAACGCGTTGAGCGTCATGCCGCCGACCGCCGAGCCGACCGCATTGCCGAAATTGAACGCGACCTGTGCGGCCGCGCCGGCGATCAGCTCGCCGCCGCCCTGACCGGCCTCGGCCATGAGCAGCAGCTGCGGCGCGTTGACGAAGAACAAACCGAACGCGATCCAGAACGTGAGCATCGTGGTCGTCGCGTGGTTGCCGGGCAAGAGGAGCACCATCAGCAGTCCGATGCACGAGATCGTCTGGCCGAGCGAGGCGGTGCCGGCGTGACGCCAATGATCGGTGACCCAGCCGCCGATCAGACCGCCGACGACCATGCCGAATCCGGCGAGCATCATGAACAGCGGCACGAGCTCGGACTGCCAGCCGCCGGTCTTCTGCAGCCACGGCGAGACGTAGCTCCACCAGCAGAACACGCCGGCGTTGCCGGTGAAGATCGCCGCGATGATCAGCCACGGGCCGATCTTGGTGAGGAAACGGAACTGGCCGCGGATGCCGGCGTCCTTGATCGGCGCGACCTGCGGCACCCATGCGGCCACGAGCACGACCGTCATCACGGCCCACGCGGCAAGGAACGCGAACGTGAGGCGCCACGAGAGGAATTCGGCCATAAGCGTTCCGGCCGGCACACCGAGCATGTTCGCAACGGTCTGGCCGGCGACCATCATCGACACGGACTGCGCTTCCTTGCCGGGGTCGGCAAGTTCCTTCGCGACGACCGTGGCCGTGCCGAAGAACGCGCCGTGCGGCAGGCCGGCGATGAACCGCGTGACGAGCAGCATGGGCGCGTTGAGCGCGCATGCGGACAGCGCGTTGCCGACGAACGCGATGATCATGAACAGGATGATGAGCTTCTTCGGCGGCGTTTTGCGGCCGAAGACCAGCATGAACGTGCCGAAGCACACGCCGAGCGCGTACGAGGAGATATAGTGGCCGGCGGTGGGGATGTCGACGTTCGTCGCGGCCGCGGCCTGCGGCAGGATACCCATCATCACGAATTCCGCGGCGCCGAGGATGAACGAGCCGGCGGCCAGCGCAAGCAGACTTTTCTTCATGGTTCCTTCTGATCTGTCTGATCTGATGTTGTATTTGTTGTGGTTTTTGGGATGCTGTTGTGATGTCTTTGGTATTGGTCACGTGATACTGCATTTTGGAATCGTTTCCAATACAGTCGGTATAATAAGTCAAACGATGTACGAAATACTCCGGTATATTGCGCTTTTACTGTTGTAACCGTTTCCTTATTGGTGATATGTTCGGTCTAGCGACACGCTTCGTCCGCCATGGGCAACGTCCCCTTGATTGAGTACCTTGGAACGCATGAGTTCCAAAGCACTTCGTATGTCTACCCTGTTCCTGCGCACCCTGCGCGAGGACCCCGCCGACGCGGACGTCGATTCCGCGAAACTGCTGCAGCGTGCCGGATACATCCGCAAGGCTGCGCCCGGCATCTGGACCTGGCTGCCGCTTGGCCTGCGCGTCCTGAACAAGATCGAGGAGATCATCCGCGAGGAGATGGACGGCATCGGCGCGCAGGAGGTGCACTTCCCGGCGCTGCTGCCGCGCGAACCGTATGAGGCCACCCACCGTTGGGAGGAGTACGGCGACAACATCTTCCGTCTCAAGGACCGTCACCAGGCTGACTACCTGCTCGCGCCGACGCACGAGGAGATGTTCACGCTGCTCGTCAAGGACATGTACTCGTCGTACAAGGATCTGCCGGTGGTGCTGTACCAGATCCAAACCAAGTATCGCGACGAATTCCGCCCGCGCGCGGGCCTGATCCGCGGCCGCGAGTTCGTGATGAAGGACGCCTACTCGTTCAACGTGGACGAGGAGGGCATGCGCAAGGCGTACATGGACGAGCGCGGCGCGTACGAACGCGTGTTCCAGCGCATCGGCCTCAAGTACGTGCCGGTGTTCGCGATGTCCGGCCCGATGGGCGGCTCCGCGTCCGAGGAGTTCCTCGCCCCGATGCCGATCGGCGAGGACACGTTCGCGCTCGCCCCGTCCGGCAAGGCGTGGAACGTCGAGGCGCTGCACACACCCGAACTGCCCGAAATCGACGCCACGAACACCCCGGCCGCCACCAAGGAGGCGACGCCGGACGCGAAGACCATCGACAAGATGATCGAACGCGCCAACGCCGATCATCCGCGTGCCGATGGCCGTTCCTGGGAGGCTTCGGACATCCTCAAGAACGTGGTCATCGCCGTCAAGCATCCGGAGGACGCGGATCACGACGAACCGTGGCGCGAGCTCATCGTCGTGGGCGTGCCCGGCGACCGCACGGTCGACATGAAGCGTCTCGAAGCGCAGTTCGCTCCGGCCGAACTGGAGGAAGCCACCGAAGAGGACCTCAAGAAGCATCCGGAACTCGTGCCGGGATACATCGGCCCGATGGTGCTCGGTCCGCAAGGCCCGGCCGCCGGCGTCAAGGAATCGCTGCGCTACCTCGTGGACGCGCACGTCGTCAAGGGTTCCGCATGGTTCACCGGCGCCGACGAGCACGAGGTCGACTACTACAACCTCGTCTACGGCCGTGATTTCCAGGCCGACGGCGTGGTGGAGGCCGTCGAGGTCCGCCACGGCGACATGAGCCCGGACGGCTCCGGCCCGTTGAGCTTCGAGCGCGGCGTGGAAATCGGCCAGGTGTTCCAGCTCGGCCTCAAGTACTCCAAGGCGCTCGACCTCAAGGTACTCGACCAGAACGGCAAGGCCGTGCCGGTGTGGATGGGCTGCTACGGCATCGGCGTCTCCCGCGTGCTCGCGTGCATCGCCGAAACGCATCACGACGAGAAGGGCCTCGCATGGCCGGCCGTGATCGCCCCCGCGCAGGTGCACGTCGTGGCCACCGGCAAGGACGAGGCCGCGTTCGAGGCCGCCGAAAAGCTGGTCGCCGACCTTGAGGCGCGCGGCGTCGAGGTCATCTACGACGATCGCAAGAAGGTCTCTCCGGGCGTCAAGTTCAAGGACGCCGAGCTCATCGGCGTGCCGCTGATCGCCGTCGCCGGCCGCGACACGGTCAACAACGGCACGATCGAGGTGCGCGACCGCAACGGCGACAACTCCGTCGCCGTCCCGGTCGAGGACGCCGTCGCCGCAATCGTCGACCGTCTGGCCTGACCGTCGTCTGCGCCATCGCATGCCATCGCAGGAAAGCCCCTCCCTCGGGAGGGGCTTTCCCGTTCATGGGGAGATGGCTACCGAGTTTGACGATCGAGAGGCTAAATCCGGGTTCTGCCGAGGTCAGTTCGACGATCGAGAGGCTATGGCCCATGCCATGGCCGCGCCTGCCCGGGCCGAAACAAGGCCGAATGCGGCATGTTCCGGATTGAGTTCGGGAAGGGGCAGCCTCTCGATCGTCAAACCGACCTCGGCAAAGGTAAAAATCAGCCTCTCGATCGTCGAACTGTGTTCCATGATCGCCTGCACATCGCAACATCGGTATGCGACAGGCCGAACGGTGGGCGATGGCGTAGGCTGGGACACGGTACACGACCAGAAAGGACCATCATGGCCAACGAAGACAAGATGAACGCCGACGATGCAGTGGCGGAGGCGGAGCGCATCGTGCATGACGCCGATGCCGCGAACGCAGGCGCGGAGGATGATCAGGACAACAAGCCGCGCATCATCGGTTGGTTCTACGCGTTCGACGCGGACAAGGATCCCCAGGACTCCGACCAGCTGATCTGGGTGTCGCTCGATCAGCCGGAGGGCAACGAGCGCGAGATCAGCATCCACGCCGCCGATCTCGTCAGGCAGCACCCGGAGAACCGCCAGCTGCTGCTCGCCGACGTCAAGCTGCTCGGGCAGGCGCTCGCCGAACACGAGGACGAGCACGCGAAGGACATCACGTTCCGCCGCTATGCCTTCTCCTGCACGGAGGAACTGCCCAAGGGCGTCATGCCGATCGCCCGTTTCACCGCCGAATTCGGCGCGAGCGAGGAAGGCGTGACCATCTCCCACCGCTGCGCGATCAACAACCAGCTCAAGAACGAAGTGCTGGTCGGCGCCCAGCGTCTCGTCGCCGGCGTGACCGAGCATCTGCCGCAGCTGTTCAAGCAGCTCGAGGAGGTCGAGCGCAACGCCGCCAACGTAGCGCAGGCGCAGTCCAACGCGGCGGCGGCCGAATCCGAAACGCAGCCGTCCGCCGACGCGATCACCGACATCGCCTCGATCGCCGCCGACATGGCCGCCATCAGCGACGAATCCGAGTCCGGTGCCGCGACGGGCAACGCCCAGTCGACCGGCACGTCGGACACGAACCGCGAATCGAAGGTGTTCGGCTACTTCTACGCCTACGACGTGAACGCGACCGTCGACGATCCCGGTGCGGTCGCGAAAATCAACGTCGACGAGCCGGGCGAGGACGGCAAGACGAAGCTCGAGTTCTCGCTGTCGTCGTTCATCACCGACAACGTCGACAACTGCGGCGCGCTGCTCGCGTTCGTCTCCCAGCTGTACGATGTGCTGCCCAAGTCGAAGGAGAACGGCAGCATCTATCGCCGCTACGCGTTCACGAACCGCCCCGAACCGCCGCAGAACACGCTGCCGCTCGGCCGCATCGTCGTCGAATTCGAAGACGACAAGCCGGTCGGCTCCCACTGCGAGACGCCCGGCGACGAGAAGCTGCACGACGATCTGATCGGCGCGGCGCACATCGTCGAGGCGTTCGGTCCGTACATGCGTCAGGTCTTCGACCAGAAGCGCGGCGAGCAGGGCGACGAGTCCGCGTCCGCTTCCAACGGCGACTGATCCGTGTGCTGATGAGGTGATTTGCGTGTGATGGTCCGCTTCGGTTTGTCCGGAGCGGACCATCGTCGTATTGCCCGGTCGCGCCGAGCCGTTCAGCGCGACGACTCGCGCGCGACGAGACGGTACGGGATCGTCTCGTGCATCGCGTCGGGCAGAGGAGCGCCGGACGATTGCGCTTCGATGGCCGCGGCCAGTCTTGCGACGACGGTTGCGGCCATCGCCGGCACGTCCATGGCGACCGTGCTGAGCGACGGAACGGCGTACTCGCCGATCGCCAGTCCGTCGAAGCCGATGACGCGCACGTCGTCCGGCACGCGCACGCCGCACTCCGCGAACGCTCGCAGCGCGCCGAGCGCGACCGTGTCGGTCAGGCACAGTATGCCGATGGGGGAGGTTGCCGTCGCGGTTTGAACGGAGCCGTCGCCGGCGACGGGGACGGCATGCGCTTCGCGCAGTCGCGCCGCAAGCCGTGCCGCCGCGGCATGCCCGCCTTCCAACGTCCAGTCGCAGGGGATGCGGTGATCGTCGTCGATGCGCACGCCGTGCCCTGCGAGCGCGTCGACGATCGCGGCGAACCGGCGCGGGCCGAATCCCGTGCGGTGTGCCGTCTCGTCCGTCGGCCAATGCGCTGGCGCGCCGAGCACGTAGCATTCGCGGCAGCCCCGTTCCCACAGATGTTCCGCCGCGTCCGCCGCGCCGGGCGCGCACGCGGTGTCCATCGAGTCGACGGCGGAGAAATCGGCGCAGTCGCCGATCACGAGCGCCGGCCGGCCGTGCGCGTGGGCGAGCACCTGCGATTCGGTGATGTTTGGCGCGTCGAGGATGACGCCGTCGTAGATCAGTCCGCGTTCGGTTTTCAGCACGCGCATTTCCGCGCTGCCGGAGCGTTCCGATTGGCGGACGGCCACCTGATAGCCGCGCGCGGTCGCCTCCTGCGCGAGATATTTGGCGAGGCTTGCGTGGAACGGCACTTCGAAGTCGTCGATGACGATTTGGATGATGCCGCTGCGCCGGTTGCGCAGCATCGTCGCCGCCGCGTTGGCCTGGTAGCCCATGCGTTGCGCGATTTCCTTGATTTTCCGCCGATTCGCCTCGCTGACTTTGGGGCGGTCGCGCAGTGCGTTTGATACGGTCATCTGCGAGAAGCCGGTCGCGCGCGCCACGTCGGCCAGCGTGACGACGTGGTTCGGATCGGCTGGTTCGGTAGTGGTTGGCGCGGCGGCATCGACGCCGTTCTGGCTGGACTGCATGGATCCCATCTTAGAAAGCGGTTGCCGATTGGCGTGTCGCGTCTGGGTGCGGTGCCATAATCGGTATTAGTTTAAGGTTAAACCTTCGTATTGGAACCAACGAGGGAGACGTGATGGGTCAGCTGCTCAAGCCGGCGACGTTTTTGTTGATTATCCTGTTCGGCTATGCGCTCAAGCGCTGCGGCCTGTTCAAGCCGCGCGACTACCGCATCATGCAGGTCGTCGTCTTCGACGTGACGCTGCCGGCGGCGATCGTGGTCTCGTTCGCCGAGAATCCTCACAGCGCGAGCCTGCTGTGGGTCACGCTTTTCGGGTTCCTGGCGGCGTTCGTGCCGGTCCCGTTCGTATACTGGGCCACACGCCGCCGGCCGGTCGCGGAGCGCGCGTTCCTGATGCTCAACACGTCCGGGTACAACATCGGCAACTTCTGCTTCCCGCTCCTGCAGGCGTTCTACGGGAGCGGCGCGATCGTGATTGGCGCGATGATGGACATCGGCAACGCGGTCATGACCACCGCCGGCGGCAACGTGATGACCACGACCCTGCTGAGGATCGACCCGTCCCGGCCCCTGACCGAGCAGGAGACGGACGGGCCGGTCGGCCGCCTCAGGCCGCCGAACGCGGCCGACCGCGGGCGGGCGCTGCGCGAACGACTGCGCACGATAGCGCTCGGCTTCCTCAAGTCCGGCCCGTTCGACATGTACATGATCATGACCCTGGTCGTATTGTTCGACCTGCCGATCCCGGGGATCGTGCCCAGCGTGCTCGCGCCGGTCGCGGATGCGAACCCGTTCTGCTCGATGCTCATGGTCGGCATGCTCATGGAACTGCCCGCCACGCGCGACGACGTGCGCGACGTGGCGCAGGTCATCGGCTGGCGCTTGCCGTGCGGCGTGCTGTTCGCCTTGGCCGCGTGGTTCCTGCTGCCGCTCGACCCGGTCACCAGGCAGGCCGTCGCGCTCATGTGCTTCGCGCCGACCGCCGTGTTCTGCACCCTGTTCACCGACCGTGTCCTCGGCAACGCCCGCCTCGCCGGCTTCACCCTCGCCACCACCAGCATCATCGCCATGTTCGCCATGACCGGACTCCATGCGGTGATTGCGGGCTGACCGCCGCGTGCGCAGGCGGCGCGGCGAATGGATGGACTCCGGGCGGTTTAGCTCCGCAGCCGCATCGTCGACTCGCGCTGGATCAGCCGATACCCGATGTCGACGTGCCTTGGCGGCAGATCGGTCCCTCCCTCGATGCGTTCGGTGAGCAGCGTCAGCGCCTGTTCGGCCTGCTCGCGCAAGTTCGGCTCCACGGTACTGAGCGAGGGCACGAGAAACTCGCCCTCCCTGATGCCGTCGAGTCCCATGACTGCTATGTCTTCGGGGACTTGGACATTGCGGTCCTTCAATGCTCGCAACGCGCCCATGGCCATGGTGTCGGTGAGGCACAGCAGTCCGTCGAATCGTTCGCCGGAATCCAGCAGATACAGCATCTGCCGGTGCGCCTCCGTCATGCTCCAGTCGCATGTCACGAATCGGATCATGTCGGGATCGACCTGGTGATGACGGCATGCCTGATAGAAGCCATACGCGCGCTTGTCCAGCAGGGTTTTCCGACCGATCGCCTGCTCTTCCGACGTGTACGGGGAGCCCAGCACCACGATGCCGGTGCATCCGATGTCCAGCAGATGCCCCATGGCCAGTTCGGATTCCCGGTCGTGCGCGATGGTGACGGTGTCCAGTCCGAATTCGTCGTCCGGCTCTCCGAGCAACAGCATGGGCGTATCGCCCGAGAGACGGTACAGACCGTTGCGCAGCGCGCTGTCCGAGTTGAGGATGATGCCGTCGCACAGCTGGCTGACCGCCTTCCATGTGGCCAGATACTTGTCGGTCGGCGTGGCGTCCGGGACCAGCTGGTGCATCAGCGTTTCCAGATTCCGTCGTTTCGCTGCGGCCACCACCTCGCTGGCCACCTTGGCGGGATACGGCTTGTCGATGTCGAACACGGTCATGCCGATGATGCCGTTGCGCTTGTTGTGCAGGCTTCGTGCGGTCAGATCCACGACGTAGTGCTCGTCGCGCGCGATGTCCTTGATGCGCTTGGCGGTGGCGTTCGCGATGCGCGGGTCGTCCCGCAGTGCGAGGGACACCGTCGCGATGGAAACGCCGGCAATGCGCGCGATGTCGCGGATCGTGGTCATGGTTCTCCTTCTGATCGAGGCCATGCGCGTGCGGGCATGTGCCTGAACGCATTATAGGAATCGGCTTCGTCGGTATGCCGGAGCTGTGGCCCGGCATGCCGGGGTGCTGAATTGTGCGTGAATGTCTCTTTCGGCTTGGCTGGCTCTATACGTGTTTATTTAAAACGTTTAATACTCCTCATGATAGTCTGCACTGCTGTATTTTAAGCGCTTTATGGATGACTTGGCGTGTCGATTGATTGATGGAAGCTTGTATTGTCACTGATTTTGCGAGTGCGGCGTGTTGTGATGCGAGTGTTGAAATTATTGCGTTTCCTGAACGTGCTGAGATGTGGTTGACAAGCGTTTTAAAACGTTTTAAAGTATGGGTGACGGTTGCGAAGGATGCAGCCAGACCAAGCGGTCATGCTGTGCAGTGAGGCGGCATGCGCTGGAACAAGGGAACGCTCCGGTGATGACGCCGGGGAAGGGAAAGGAACCATGATGGTACGAGGACGTGCGGTACGGATGACATTGGCGGCGATGGCCGCTGCCTCGATGATCGTTCCCCTGGCGGCGTGCGGCAGTGCCGACGCCGGGAAGACGACCGTCGACGGCAAGCCGATCGTGAAGATTCTGGTGGTGCAGGGCACGCCCCAGCTGCCGGTCAAGGACATGCAGTGGGCCAAGGACCTCGAAAAGGAATCAGGCGCGAAAATCGAATGGAAGACCGTGCTGGACAGCGCCTGGAGCCAGCAGAAAAACGCGTCGATCGCGGCGAACGACATCGCCGACCTCAACATCCGAGCCTACCGGCCGGAGGATGCGGCGCAGAACCCGGAGGCATTCGAGGATTTCTTGGCTGATCTGGACAAGCTGCCCAATGTCAAGGCGTTTTTCGATGCGAAGCCGACCGCGAAAAAGTACGTGGATGTAGACGGCAAGATGTACACGCTGCCGTCCGACCGTGGCAAGGCGTTCGCCGCCTCCGGCCAGCACATGCTCATCAACAAGCAGTGGCTTGACAAGCTCGGACTTGATGTGCCGATCACATGGGACGAGCTGACCCAAGTGTTCGAGGCATTCAAGACGCAGGATCCGAACGGCAATGGCAAAGCCGACGAAATCCCGATGAATCTGGCTCCGCTTCCCGCGGAGTCTCTGGGCGGATGGTCCAATCCGTTCCTGTTTCTCAACTCGACCGGCATCGTCACGCACTACAATTCCGGTCCTTCGCAGCAGGGTTATTACGTCAAGGACGGCAAGGTCGGCAACGTGATGCAGACCGACCAGTTCCGTCAGGTACTCGACTATCTCGCCTCGCTCAAGAAGGCCGGTCTGGTGCCGAGCGATTGGGTGACTGCCAGCAGCGACGTGTATCGTTCCCGCAACAAGGTGGGCGGCAGCGCCGCTCAGGTGGGCGCGATTTTCGGCTGGGACCAGAGCGGGTTCGGCAACATCGGATCCGAGCTGGCCAACCAGTACATCTCCATCCCCGTGCCGTCCGCCCCGGGCGTCTCTGCCGACGAGACCGTGTGGGACGCCTCCGGTATTTCCGGAGCGAACGAGTTCGAGGACTACCACATGTCAATGTCTTCCAAGGCGGCAAACAAGGAAGCCTGCCTGAAGATCATCGACCTGCTCTACTCCGAGAAGTACTCCGTGCAGCAGATGTGGGGCTCGTTCGGCACGTATCTCAAGCAGACCGGCGACCATTCCTACGCGCTCACGGACGCCATGAAGAAGGCTCAGGACGATCAGAAGGTGCCGGCCCTCGAGGACCGTCTCGCCGGCTGGATTCCGGATGAGGTGACCGCGGAGGGCGACCGCAACGCCGATTCGATCTCCGCCGTGGACAAGGCCAATGACGAGCAATACCGGAACATCGGCGGCGAGAAGAACTACTTCCCGATCTACGTACGACTGACCGTCGACGAGCAGAATACGGTGACCAACAACAACACGACGATCCTGTCCACGGTGCTGCCGCTCATCGCGAAGATGGCGCAGAACGGCGTGGACGACGCATCGTGGAACACGTTGCAAAGCCAGCTGGAGTCGCTGAACCTCCAACAGAACATCGACATCTGGCAAAAGGCCTACGACAAGGTCGTCAAGTGACCGTCGAATGACGTGACGCGGCTGGCTCTGCTCCTGCCGATCGTGTCCCAAGCGGGCGGGGAGGTTATTCCCGCCCGCGTTTTCATGATGACGATGATGGAGGCAATGACAAAGATGATGAAGAGGATTTCAACGAGGAAGGACGATCGGTGAAACGTCGCTGGACTGAAGACGAGATCTGGGGCTGGTACATCAGCCGGGAATGGATTTCCGGGTGCAACTTCATTCCGAGCACCAATGCCAACGGAGTGTTCTGCCTGTTTCAGGAATACGGACACGAGCAGGCGTACCGCGACGCGGCAAAGGAAATCGCGCTGGTCGCGTCTGCGTCCGACGCGTGACCGAGCCGGCACGGCGAATTGACTTACGGCCGTGCCGGCATATAATATGATATTGGGTTTAACGTTAAGCCCATGTCGGGCAAAGCAACCTGACGGCAACCGAGCGCCCTGCCCGGCGCAACGCCAAAACTCTTCAAAGGAGCATCAATGAACGACATCTGCCGCATCAACGTCGACGCGACGCGCGCAACCGGGCCGTTGGGCCACGACTGGCGGTTCATCGGCTACGACGAATGCAACTACACGTACATGCCGGAGGGCAAGCGGCTGCTCGGCCGTTTCGGAGCGCTGCCGGACGCGCCCTACTGGGTGCGCGCGCACTTCATGTTCTGCTCGGGCAACTGCTACGGCAGCCCCAAGTTCGGCTCGACGAACATCTACACGGAGGACGCGGACGGCAATCCGGTCTACGACTTCACGCACTACGACATGATCCTCGACGCGATCGTCGAATCCGGCAACAAGCCGTTCGTCGAGCTCGGTTTCATGCCCGAGGCGCTCGCCGACCCGAAGTACCGCGACCAGCCGCACCTGCCGTGGGTCGACCTGTACCATGCGAACGGCTGGACGTACCCGCCCAAGAGCTGGGAGAAGTGGCATGCGTTCATCGCCGCGCTCGCCGCGCATCTCAAGGAGCGCTACGGTGAGTCCGAACTCGGCACGTGGTACTTCGAGCTGTGGAACGAGCCCGACATCGGCTATTGGGCGGGCGGCGACGACGGTTACTGCACGCTGTACGACTACACGGAGGACGCGCTGCACTCGGTGCTGCCGGGCGCGCGGCTGTCCGGCCCGGCCGTCACCGGCGTGTTCGACGGCGGCAGCGGACGACGCCTGCTGCAGGCGTTCCTGAAGCACTGCCGCGAGGGTGAGAACGCATGCACCGGCGGCACCGGCGCGCGCCTCGACTTCGTGACCTTCCACGTCAAGGGCGCCCATTTCCCGGGCGGCCGGCCGAACGCGGACAAGGCCGTGCCGAGCGTCGGCAACCTCGTGCACCAGGTCGAGCAGGGGCTCGACGTTATCGAAGCCGAAGGATTCGGCGATCGACACGTCGTGCTGTCCGAAGCGGATCCGGACACGTGGGCGGCCGGCAACATCGCCGACAACTCGAACATGCGCTTCCGCAACAGCGAATACTACGCGTCCTACGTGGCCGAGGCGTACGATCGCATCCGCCTGCTCGGCGAGGCGCGCGGCATCGCCGTCTCGCCGCTCGCGTGGGCGTTCATGTTCCCGCAGGAGGAGTGCTTCGCCGGCACGCGTTCGTTCAGCACGCAGGACATCGACAAACCCGTGTTCAACGCGTTCCGCATGCTCTCGCGGCTCGGCGGCGAACGTCTTGCGGCGAGCGGCGGCATCGCGCCGGACGTCGACCTCGAACGTTCGATCGACGAGGCGTACGGCAAGGGCACGCCGCAGCGGTACACCGGCGAAGGCGCGCAGACGGTCATCGGCTGCGTCGCGACGGTCGATGCGGCGGACGACGCCGGCGCGAACGATGCCGCCGACGATCGTCGCGCGGTGCGGGCGCTCGTCTACTCGCACTGCGACGACATCGACGTCGACGAATCGCGCGACGTCGAGGTGAGCGTCGCCGGTTTGCGCCCGGGAACGTACCGGCTGTCGCACTATCGCGTCGACGCGGCGCACTCCAACGCGCACACGGCGTGGATCGCGCAGGGTCGGCCGGCGTATCCGCAAGGCGAACAGTATGACGCGATCCGCCGTGCCGGCGAACTCGAACGGCTGACCGACGACCGTACCGTGACGGTGCCGGCCGACGGCGAACCGCTGGTGCTGCGCTTCGCCCTGCCAACCCACGCGCTCTCGCTGCTGACGCTCGACCCGACCGATTGATCGCGTTTTGGTTCGACCGGCCGATCGCAGTGCGGCTGAGAGGTCGGTTATTTGCGCGGCAAACCGGAGGCCAGCCGGGATGTGCTGGGGACTTTGCCGCGCACGATGGCGTCGTTGCGTGACAAAGTCTCCAGTAATGGTGCGTAAGTGGCGTCAATGTCACGCAAGAAGCGGCCGTTGAGTGACATTGACGCCAGGAACGCTTGGTTTGTGTCGCGAATGTCACTCTGGTGCGGCAAGGCGAATCAAACGATTGCCGTGGATAAGTCGGCGG
Organism: Bifidobacterium miconis; assembly: GCF_019331735.1. Lineage (GTDB taxonomy): Bacteria > Actinomycetota > Actinomycetes > Actinomycetales > Bifidobacteriaceae > Bifidobacterium > Bifidobacterium miconis. Next base: position 83,782 of record NZ_JAHBBH010000004.1, on the reverse strand, counting down.
GTTGTCCACATGGAGTTATCCACAACACGCCGAGGAGTCGAGTCTGCGTCCACAATGCCCGTTTTCCACGTGGTGATCGCTGCTGATCGTGCATAGTGGTGGTCACCGCGTGGATCACGGCGCTGGCTGACAACGAAGGCCCTTTCTTCTCAACCTCGCATCTCCACCTCCATCAAGGGCAGGTCCCATGCCCCGTGACCCGCGCGGTCCAACTTCGCCGGCACCCGTGCCGGCGTCAGCGCCGAGGAAAGGACCGATCATGGCACTGCAGCAGGGACTCGTCACCATCACCGGCCGCGTGGGCAGCACGCCGCAGGGCTTCGGACACAGCAGTCCGCCCAGCATCTGCACGTTCCGTCTCGGCTGCACGCGCGGCTACTACGATGCGAACCGGCAGTGGAAATCCCTGCCGACCACGTGGATCACCGTCAAAACCTATCGGGCGCTCGCCGCGAACGTCATCTCCTCCGTGCGCACCGGACAGCCGGTGATCGTCGTCGGCGTGCTCGCCACCGAGGAATGGACCGCCGACAACGGCGACAAGCGCTCGCGCAACGTGCTCGAGGCCAGCAGCGTCGGCCACGATCTCAACTATGGCACGTCGCATCTCAACCAGACGAAGCGCGACGGTGCGGCCGGCGGCGTGCCCGGCGGTTCCGTCGGTGCCGCCGTCGCGCTGCCCGACGACGCGTCCCAGCCTCCGTCCGGCCCCGAAGCGTCTTCCGACGTCTCCGCCGATGCCCTCTCCGGTGTTCCCTCCGCCGTTTCCGACGCCATACCGCCCGCCGAAGAACCTCCCGCGGACGATTTCGGCGCCGGCGACTTTTAACGGGTACCGTTCGCTCGTGCAACGCGTTCCAGATAGTAACGTATTGCGATACTAACGGGTTGCGATAGTATTATGTATATTGCGACAAGGGACAAGGAGCTGGGTGATTTCCTGTATGGCGGGCCGTATCCGCGGGGATATCCGTCCGGTTGCGAACGGCAGCTGGCGCGAAGATTGCAGATGCTCAAGGCGGCGGGGTCGTTGCGTGATCTGGCGATACCCCCGGCCAATAGGCTGGAAAAGCTGTCCGGTGATCTCGCCGGGTATTGGAGCATTCGGGTCAATCGCCAATACCGGCTCGTGTTCCGCTGGAACGACGAGGAACAGGAGGCAACCGATGTCTACTTCACGGACTACCACGCTTGATCGCGAGCCGGACCATTCGCAGGGACGTGAAACCAGTCGCCGACCGGGCGAATATCTGAGCACTCCTGGGGAGATTCTCAAGGAGGAATTTCTGGAGCCGCTGCATATCAGCAATTACCGATTGGCAAAAGCCATCGGCGTGTCCGAAACGGCGGTGGGGGAGATCGTCAATGGCAAGCGCCGCATCAGCGTGGCGATGGCTCACCGGCTGGGCAAGGCGCTGGGAACCACTCCGGAATTCTGGATGAACCTGCAGTGTGACTGGGACGTGTTCACCTTTGATCCCGCCGCCATCGGGGACATCACACCGCTGGTGACCCCATAGGCCGGTGCCGGCATCGATGTCGGCGTCATTGGGTGCGGGCGGGCGCGCAAAAAGAAGGGGCCGCCCCTCTTTGCGGAAGGGCGGCCCGGCGGCATCTTGGCTGCGCTGCGGTTACGGTGCGGTCAGAATGCGGCCGCACCGCGTCAGCGTGCGATCACCAGATGGAGACGCGCTTGGACGGGTCGAGCCACATGGCGTCGCCCTCGTGCACGTCGAACGCCTTGTAGAACAGGTCGACGTTGCGCACGATGCCGTTGGTGCGGCATTCGGCGGGGGAGTGCGGGTCGATCTGCAGGTACTGCTCGGCCAGCTCGTCGCGGTTCTTGGTGCGCCAGATCGACGCGTAGCTCAGGAAGAAGCGCTGCAGGCCGGTGAAGCCGTCCATCTCCGGCGCGGTCGCCAGCGACGCCTCGATCGCCTCCGGAGAGCCGTCCTTGTCGCGTCCCGCGGCCGCGTCGAGCGCGAACGCGTACGCCTTGAGCGCGATGTTCACGCCGCCCAGATCGCCGATGTTCTCGCCGATCGTCAGCGCGCCGTTGACGTGCGGGGCGCGGCCCGGCTCATCGGCGTACTTCTCGGCCAGCTGCGTCGGCACGAACGCGTTGTACTGCTCGATGAGCGCCTTGGTGCGCTGCTCGAAGTTCGCCTTGTCCTCGGCCGTCCACCAGTCGTTGAGCGTGCCGTCGCCGTCGTACTGGGCGCCCTGGTCGTCGAAGCCGTGGCCGATCTCGTGGCCGATCACCGCGCCGATGCCGCCGTAGTTGGCCGCGTCGTCGGCCTCCGGGTTGAAGAACGGCGGCTGCAGGATCGCGGCCGGGAACACGATCACGTTCTTGCTCGGATCGTAGTACGCGTTCACGGTCTGCGGGTTCATCTCCCACTCGCCCTTGTCGACCGGCTTGCCGGCCTTCGCCAGCTGGTAGCCGGACTCGTACAGGCTGGCCGCGGCCATGTTCGCGATGAGTCCCGCGTCGGCGTGCACGTCGAACGCCGTGTAGTCGCGCCAGTGCTCGGTGTAGCCGATCATCGGCGTGAACTTGGACAGCTTCTCGAGCGCCTTGCCGCGCGTCTCCGCGCCCAGCCACGTGCTGTTCGTGATCGACACGCGGTACGCGTCGATCAGGTTCGCGACGAGCTGCTCCATGCGCTGCTTGGAGCTTTCCGGGAAGTGGCGGCGCACGTACTCGCGGCCGACGTCCTCGCCGCAGATGCCGTTGACGAGCGACACGGCGCGCTTCCAGCGGTCGCGCTGCGCCTTGGCCCCGGAGAGCACCTTGCCGTAGAAGTCGAAGTTCGTCGTGTCGAACGCGCCGGACAGCATCGACGCGGCGCCGACGAGCGCGTGCACGCGGGCCCACAGCTTGAGGTCGTCGAGGTCGGTGGACTTCCAGAACGAATTGAGTCCCTCGAGGAAGCTCGGCTCGTGCACGATCGTGCGCTTGAGCACGTCGAGCACGCTGACCGGCTGTGCCGCGGCGGCCGGCGTCGCGTCGTACGCGGCCTGCCATGCCTCGGCCCATGCGGCGATGTCGAAGTCGGCGAGCGTGGCGCTCAGCTGCGCGAAGTCGGTCGGGTTGTAGGTCTTGACCGAGTCGCGCGTGGACACGTTGTCCCAGTGGTGCGCGGCGAGGCGCGTCTCGACCTCGAGGAAGCGCTTGGCCTGCTCCTGCGTCGCGTCGAGCTCGCCGTAGCCGGCGTTGTGCAGCTGCTTGGCGACCATGTCGACGTACGCCTCGCGGATCGGCGCGTAGTGGTCCTCGCGATAGTACGCCTCGTCGGGCAGGCCGAGGCCGCCCTGTTCGATGTGCGCGATGTTGGTGGTCGGATCCTTCGGATCGCCGTAGATGCCAACGCCGAACAGGTCCGGGCCGCCGGTCGGGTTGAGCGAGCCGAGCGCGCGGACGAGCGCGGCCTTGTCGGCGGCGGAGTCGATCGCCTCGAGTTCGGGTTTGATCGGGTCGACGCCGGCCGCTTCGATCGCGTCGGTGTCGAGGAAGGAGCGGTAGAGCGCCTGCGACTTGACGGCCGGGCAGTCGTCGTCTTCGAGGATTTCGCGGATCTGCGACTCGGCGTCTTCGGCGAGCTTGTCGAACGAACCGTAGCGCGCCTTGTCGTCGGGCAGGCGGTACGTGTCGATCCACGGTCCGTTTACGTAGCGGAACAGATCGTCGGACGGCTTGATGACGGATGAGAACGATGCCGGATCGAGTCCGGATGTGAGCGTTGTAGTCATGCCGCCCATACTATCTGCGTTCGGTGACGTCGCGCGATGTTGCGCCGGGCGGAGAATCGGCCGTCGCGCACGATTGTTCCGTGGCTTTTCGCATTTGGCGTGTATGGGCGGTTGCCCAGCGGTATCGGAATCACGCTACGCGTGATGCCGTGTCGTCGTGAGATTGCGTGGTAGTGCAATCTCAGCATTGCGCAGTCGCGCGATGGGATCGGTGTTGCGCTCACTCGCAATGCCCTGTTCTCGGCGGCGGCCCGGCCACAGCGTCGGTAAGTGTTCAACGCTCGGGGCGCTGGCGGAGCCTCGGCCCCCTCGGCTGAGGGGGCTGTCGAGCGTAGCGAGACTGGGGGAGCGTCGCGGCGCGATGCGCCGCCAACCAACATAGCATCGCGCGCGGCGCGATTCCGAGGCGACGGATCGGTCATATTGTGCAGGACATGTTGTGCCGCGTGTCATGCTTTGAGCAGAACAGCATGAGGCCGAATGGGTATGACGCGGCACGGTGTCAGACCTTGCAGATTGTTCGGGAATCCTTTTGAGTGTGACAGGACGCCTTGCCGGACGGTTTCTGGCTGACGAGCCGTTTTGCTTGGAATTCCAAGGTTTCCGTGGTTTTGTTGGGTTTGTCACGCTCTGCCGGCGCATGGTCTTTCCCGCGATGTGTGACAACCCGGCCGTCACACTTTGCCAGAAATGCCTCAATCTTCCCATGCGTGACAACACCGGAACCGAAACGACAACAACATCAACAGCCAATACCAGCTCCAACAAACTCATCCCACGGATCCAACATCGCACACACTCCGCAATGCGAAGGGCCGGCATTTTCGTTATAGGTTGAGCGTAAGCGGATACGCGCGTGATTCCGATACCTCGGGCGTGTAATTCACCGCACCGCTCATACGCATCGCAATGTGAAGAGTTGAATTGCGATGGCATGGTAAATGGACAGATTGTCGTATTATGCTGGTGGTGTGAATTTAGACAGAGTGTCTAAACTGAGGGTGGATGAATATCCGGCACGCGATATTCCGGAACAGGCAAGCGAAGGAGTCATCATGAGCGATCCGAACGCCAACGGCGTCAACATCAACGGTCAGAACGGCGGCGAACCGAACGGCAATGGACAGCCCGAATACGGCGCGTACGCGCCGAACGGACAGCCGACCAATCAGGACTATCCGTACGGCGGCAATCCCAACAATCCGAACAACGCGGGCAACGCGAGCGGCGCCGACGGGCAGAATCCGTACGGCCAGTACCAGCCCAACGGCCAGAATGGCAACCCGTACGGCCAGCAGAACCAGGCCTACGGCCAGCCGTTCGCCTACCAGCCGTTCGGTCAAAACCCGAACCAGCAGGACCCCAACGCCTACTGGCAGCAGTTCGGGCAGGGTGGTCAGCCCGGCCAGCAGTTCAGCCCGTTCAAGCTCATCGAGGAACTCCTGCCGCAAAAGGCCAAGAACACGATCCGCGGCCTGTACGGCATCATCGGCGCGGCCGCGGTCATCCTCGGCATCGCGCTGCTCGTCTGGCCCGGCAAGACGCTCACCGTGTTCGCCGTCGCGTTCGGCATCTACTTCGTCGTCTCCGGCGTCATCCGCATCGTCAGCGCCCTCGTCACGCTCGGCCTGCCCGGCGGCTGGCGCGTGCTCGACGTGCTCGTCGGCATCCTGCTCGCGTTCGGCGGCGTCGTCATGCTCAAGAACGCGGCGCTGTCCGGCACGTCGCTCGCCGTGTTCGTCACGCTCATCGTCGGCTTCGGCTGGATCATGGAAGGTGTGATGGCGCTCGCCGAATCGTGGCGACTGCCGAAGTCCGGCTGGGCCGTGTGCTACGCGATCGTGTCGATCATCGCCGGCATCGCCGTGATCCTTTCCCCGGTCAGCTCGATGGTCTTCCTCGTCATCCTCGGCGGCTGCGCGCTCGTCGTCATGGGCGTCTCCGCGATCGTGCGCGCGTTCACGTTCGGCAAGCCGGCCAAGAACGGCAAGTAACGGCAGGTGACGATAACAGGTAACGATAAGTAGCGCGCGGCGAGTAGGCTGGGCCGCATGATCGAACTGAAAACACCCAAGGAAATCGAGGAGATGAAGCCGGCCGGACGTTTCGTCGGCGGCATTCTCAAGGAACTCGCGGAAACCACCAAGGTCGGCACCAACCTGCTCGAGATCGACGAATTCGTGCACAAGAAGATCGTCGACCGCAAGGGCGCCGAATCCTGCTACGTCAACTACGCGCCCGACTTCGGCACCGGCCCGTTCGCGCACTACATCTGCACGTCCGTCAACGACGCCGTCCTGCACGGCGTGCCGTACGACTACAGCCTCAAGGACGGCGACCTCGTCAGCCTCGACCTCGCGATCAGCGTCGACGGCTGGGTCGCCGACTCGGCCGTCAGCTTCGTGGTCGGCAAGGACAAGGACCCGGAGGACCTGCGCCTCATCAAGTGCACCGAGGAGGCGCTCGCCGCCGCCATCGACGTGGCCAAGCCCGGCAACCGCCTCGGCGACATCTCCAACACGATCGGCGACATCGCGCGCGAGTACGGCTATCCGATCAACCTCGAATTCGGCGGCCACGGCGTCGGCCACATCATGCACGGCGACCCGCACGTGCCGAACGACGGCCGCGCGCACCACGGCTACAAGCTGCGCGAGGGTCTGGTCATCGCGATCGAACCGTGGTTCCTCAAGACCACCGACGAGATCTACCAGGATCCGAAGGACGGCTGGACTCTGCGCTCCGAGGACGGCTCCCGCGGCGCGCACAGCGAGCACACCATCGCCATCACGGAAAACGGCCCGATCATCTTTACCGACCGCACCAACCTGTGACGATGCAATGCTCCGGTATGATCCGGTGAGGTTTCGCTGAGATCCACGACCTGATCGAAACCCGAGCGAACGAACGGCTCTCCAATGCGGGGAGCCGTTCGTCGTTTTTGAGACGCCGACTTGCGCCGAAACACGCATGCCATATAGTGAACCCTACTTTTGGGCCGATCGGCCCGCACCAATCGAGGGAGCAATCATGGCAACAGCTCAGCTGAACGTGGATGACAGCAAGTACACCCTGCCGGTCGTCAAGGCCACGGCCGGAGCGGACGGCATCGTGGTCTCCACGCTGCGCAACGACGGCTGGGTCACGCTCGACCCCGGATTTCTGACCACCGCGCAGTGCGAGTCGAAGATCACGTTCATTGACGGCAACAATTCGATCCTGCGCTACCGCGGCTATCCGATCGAGCAGCTGTGCGAAAACTCCGACTTCCTCGAAGTCGCGTGGCTGCTGCGCCACGGCGACCTGCCCAGCCGCGAGCAGTACGACAAGTTCGTCTCCGACATCAACCACCGCACGATGGTCGGCGAGGACTTCCGCACGTTCATGGGCTCGTTCCCGCGCACCGCGCACCCGATGAGCGTGCTCGCCTCCGCGATCAACGCGCTCGCCACGTTCTACCCGGACACCACCGACATCACCGACTCCGACCAGCTCGACGAGGCGGCGATCATCATCATGGCGAAGGTGCGCACGATCGTGTCGTACATCTTCCGCCGCCGCCGCGACGAGCCGATGCTCTACCCGGACTACGCGCGCGGCTACGTCGACGACTTCCTGCGCATGTGCTTCGCCGTGCCGTACGAACCGTTCGAATCCGATCCGCTGTATGTGCACGCGCTCGGCCGCCTGCTCATCATCCACGCCGACCATGAGCAGAACTGCTCCACGTCGGTCGTGCGCATCGCCGGCAGCGCGCACGCGAACCTGTACTCCGCCGTCGCGGCCGGCGTGAACGCCCTGTCCGGCCCGCTGCACGGCGGCGCGAACGAGGCCGTGCTGCGCCAGCTCAAGGCGATCCGCGACTCCGGCAAGACCGTGCGCGAGTTCGTCGAGGACGCGAAGGCGAACGGGCACCGCATCTCCGGACTCGGCCACCGCGTGTACAAGTCGTACGATCCGCGCGCGGCCATCGCCAAGACGTATCTCGAGAAGATCATGGAACGCGAGGACACGTCCAAGCTGCCTGCCGACGAGCGCGCGCTGTTCGACGTGGCGACCGAGCTGGAACGCATCGCGCTGACCGACGACTATTTCGTCTCGCGCCACTTGTATCCGAACGTCGACTTCTACACGGGCCTGATCTACCGCGCGATCGGCTTCGACCCGGCCATGTTCACCACGCTGTTCGCGCTCGGCCGCATCCCCGGCTGGATCGCGCAGTACCGCGAGATGCTCGCCGACCCGAACACGAAGATCGGCCGTCCGCGCCAGGTCTACACCGGCGAGACGGAACGCGACTACGTGCCGATCGACGAGCGCTGAGCGGCGGCCTGCCTATTGGGTGACCTTATATACCGTCACAAGGAACGGCGATAATCACGCCGTCGTGTCGTGGGGCCGTGTCTGCGAAGATGGCTACCAACCCGCGCGGGAGGGAACCGCGCAGCCACTTCGACACGAATAAGGGGGAACCCAACCATGGCACTGGAACTCAAGGAATCCGCCACCAGCCTCAGCGCTCCCGCCGCGGACGCATGCGGCGTGCGACCGGCCCCGCGCCCCGGACACGACAAGCGCGACCGCCCGATCGAGGAGACGACCGTCGAGCAGACCCCGGACGGCGCGTTCCGCCGCCAGCGCAACGCGTTCACCGTGCGCTTCGGCGACGAGCCCGGTCAGGCCCCGGTCGAAGCGGGCCGCTATCACGTGCTCGGCGCGCTCGGCTGCGGCTGGAACCGTCGCCAGCGCATCGTGATCCGTCTGCTCGGCCTCGAGCAGGCGTTCGTGCCGGAGGTCGTCTACGGCCGCGACGCGGACGGCTGGAAGCTCACCAAGACGCCGGGCGGCGTGGCCGAACTGTTCGGCTACGACCGGCTCAACGACTTCTACCGCGCCACCGTGGGCGACAAGTTCACCGGCCGCGGCACCTCGCCCACGGTCGTGGACCTCAAGACCGGCAAGGTGGTCACCAACAACTACCACATCCTGAGCAACGATCTGGAAACCGCGTGGGCCCCGTTCCACAAGGAGGGCGCCCCGGACCTGTACCCGCAGGAGCTGCGCGAGGAGATCGACCTGCTCAACCAGCAGATCTTCGACGACGTGAACAACGGCACCTACAAGGTCAACTTCGCCACGTCGAAGGGCGCCGCCGAGGCCGCGTACACCGTCTTCAAGGCCCGTCTGGCCGACTACGACTTCCGTCTCGCCTCCCGCCGCTACCTGTTCGGCGACCAGTACACGGACAGCGACGTACGCCTGTTCCAGACGCTCGAATCGTTCGAGAACGGCTACCGTCCGGGCTTCATCGACAGCCTCGGCACTGAGGACATCGTGCACGTGTGGGACTACCCGAACCTGTGGGCCTACGCGCGCGACCTGTTCCAGACGCCGGGCTTCATCGACGAGCCGGAACTGTTCGCGCTCGGCTACACGCCTGACGAGAACGGCGACTACGCGCGCAACCCGTTCACCGACGACGAGGGCCACACCCCGCAGTCCGTCAAGGACGCGCGCAAGGCCGTCTACGAGAAGTGGCTCGAACCGTCCGGCCGCGAGTCGCTCGGCGGTTCGCCGCTCTACTCCGGCCCGGGCGGCGGCGGCTCGTTCGAACTGTGGAAGTTCGGCGCCTACGCCGACTACTATCAGGGCTGATTCGCGCTGAAACCATCTGAAACCCATTGAGGGCCGCTCCGGGACAATCCCGGAGCGGCCCTCTCGCATGTCGTTCGCATGTCGTTCGCATTGCGTTGCCGCGATGATCCGGATGCTCGATGCGGAGTGCATGGAGACGGCATGGAGGCATGCGGCAAACGGCAACGCATCGAACAATGGCGGCAACCCCGGAGGGAATGCCGCCATTGTTCGATGTGTTGCGTTGCCGTCACCAGTTCTGCAGGGCCGCGCGCGAGACGCGGGCGAAGCGCTCCTCGAGCACGTTGTTGGTGTGGCCCTTGCCGCCGTGCTCGCGTCCGTGGTATTCCTCGACCTGCACCGGGTGGAACACCTGCCCGCGCGTGACGATGAGCTGTCGCCGTTCGAGCGCGTTGAGGTCGTCGAGCGGGTTGCCGTCGACGATGAGCAGGTCGGCGTCGTAGCCGGGCGCGATCACGCCCGCCACGCCCGCCAGTCCGATCGCGGCGGCCGCGCGCGACGTGGCGGCCACGAGGATTTCCGCGCGCGGGATGCCGGATGCTTCGAGCTGGTGCAGGCCGTACAGGTAGGCGTTGGGCGGGATGACCGCGCCGATGTCGTGTCCGGTGACGATTTTCACGCCGTGCCGGTACAGGTCGAGCGCGCGCGGCGCGATGGTCTCGCCTTCGACCGGCGGATACGACGGGGGAGCGGCCACGTCCACGTAGATGCCTTTTTCGGCGATCTGATCGGCCAGTTCCGGGTCGAATCGGGTGGTGCCGTCGTCACTGATGAACGTGCCGTGCGCGATGTAGTCGACGCCCGCCTCGACGGCGCGGCGGATGCCCTGCGTGCCGTGCGCGTGCACGGCCACCGGGTGACCCAACCGGTGCGCCTCGTCGACGAGCGTGCGCAGCTCCTCGACGGTGAACTGGGCCTTCCACTGCGCGGTGCCGGGCGTGAAGAACCCACCGGTCGCCGCGGCCTTGATCGTATCCACGCCGGCCTTGTGATGGTCGCGCACCGCATGGCGGATGTCGTCCAGCGAGTCGACCTCGCCGCCGTCCTTCCAGTCGTGCCCGCCCGTGGTGGTGATCATCGCCCCGGCCGCCACGATGCGCGGTCCTTCGCCTAGGCCGGTGTTGATCGCCTCGCGCAGGACCACGTCGGTGAAGTACTTCGAGCCCAGCGACTGCGCGGACGTGACGCCCAGCGAGGCGAGCTGCTGCGCCCAGTGCAGGGAGTGCAGCGCGTTCCACCCCTGCACGTGGCGCGCCGGGTCGGACACGTTCGGCGCCGAACCGGGCCGTGCGCCGAAGTGCGCGTGCGTTTCGACCAGTCCCGGCAGCAGCGTGTACGCCGAATAGTCGGCGCGCGCCCAGTCCGCGTACTCCGTCGGCAGTGCGGCGGTGTCGCCGACCCACGCGATGCGCCGTCCGTCCACCGCGACCGACTGGTCGGCGAGCGCCTCGCCCGGCCGCCCGGTGATCAGACGGCCGACCGTGACCACGTATCGTTCGTTCGTTTCGACGACGTTCGCCGGTCCGGCGTGCGTGTCGTGCGCGTTGCTGTTCCCCATATTGTTCCCCCTGTCGTTGGTTGTTGCTGATTATTGTGAGTGTGAGTTGGTGCTCTGTCGGACTGTAACGGCGGTGTTGTATTGCTTGTCCCCTTGTCAGGGGAGCTGTTGCGCAGTGACTGAGGGGTAGTCAAAACCCATCACATTGAGTCCGAGAAAATATTGGTCGCTTGTTGCCTGTCGGTTGTCCGTGAGTCGTTGCCATGATGCCGGTCGGCGACCGCCCGCGTCACGCGTTCCATGCGGCGCGGATGTCGTCCACGGTTTCGGTGAACGCCGGCTCGCCCCACGGCTGCGCGACCGTGCCGTCCGCATCCGGCAGCAGGCCGATCGCGCGTCGGTCGTCGTCGCCGACCAATCCGGCCGTGGCGTACAGGCGCTTCGCGTACGCCCACAGGTGCGGATAGTCGACCACTGCCGCGTCCGGCACGGGGAACGCGTTGCGATAGCCGATGTCGAACGTGAGCAGCACGCCGAACAGATGCGCGTCCGCGTCGGTCGGCTGGTCGCCGAGCAGATACGCGTTGCGCGAGAGGATGTCGTCGAGCCAGCCGAGCCGCGCGTAGAAGACGCGGCGCAGGGCCGCGTGCTGCTGTGCGCCGTGCAGGAAGTCGCGACGGTCGAGCCGTTCGCCGTGCGGATGTTCGGACGCGGCGATGACGGCGAACAGCGTGCCGACGAGATCCTGGTCGATGATCGCGTCCAGATGGTCGATGTCGCGTGCCAATGCGGACGGATACAGCGTGCCGGCCTGCGGCGACAGGCGTTCGATGAGCCTGCTCAGCCGCGTCCAATCGTCGCTGACCGGCGTGCGCGGGCCGTTCGCGTTCGCCGCGTACAGCGTCACGTCGGGCAGTTCGTCGCCGTCGACGCCGATCGTTTCGACGGCGACGGACGGGGCGGCCGACTGTTCGTCGCCGGCACTGTGGTCATTGCCGTCGCCGGCAGTGCCGCCGTCGATGACGGTTCCGCCGGCGACGCGCGCGGCGATGATCGCCGACCATGCGCGCGGGTCGAGCGGGCTGGCGGACAGGACAAGCGGATACGGCTGCGCGCTGCCGCCGGATTCCGCGGCGATGCCGGCAAGCGCCTCGTCGGGATTGAGCGGCAGGGTGGGCGCGGCCGGTTCGAAGAAGCCGAGTCGGCCGATGCCGCCGGCCGGCAGCTTGCGTGCGGAGGATGCCGGTTCGAACGAAACGGACACGTCGGTGGAGGATGCGTTGGTCATGGGTTTCCTTGCGATGGTGGGTTTTGCGATGATTGGTCGGTGCGGCGCGGGATTGCGCGGCGGCAGGGTCAGTCGGTGGTGGCGTAGTCGGTGTGCGTGAAGGTGAGCAGCCGCTGGCCGCGGTCGACGATGATGGTTTCCCAGTCGGGGCGGCGGTGGAAGCCGCACGCATAGTAGAGCCGGTGCGCGGCGGTCATCTGCGGGCTCGAATGCAGTTCGACCGTCCGGTAGCCGTATGCGCGGGCGATGTCGAGGCTGTGGCGCACGAGCGTGCGGCCGAACCCGTGGCCGCGTCCCCATGGGGCCACGCCGAGGATGTTGAACGTGTAGTTGGCCTCGTGGTGGTCTTCCGGCTTGGGGGTGAGCACGGCGGCCTGCACTGTGCCGGCGGCGTCGAAGATGCCCCACACGTGTGCGGTTTCGGCGCGTTGCGCGATGCGCTTGAGTCCTTTGCCGTAGAAGTCGGTGACCCAGCATCCGTCGTGGAACGCGGCGAACAGCGCGTCGCCGACCGCCTCGTATTCGCTTGGTTCGGCCAGACGCAGCGTGAACCCGTCGCCCAGATCCCACTGCAGCAGCGATTGCGGGATGGGAATGTGCCGATTGACGATGGCGTCGCCGCCCGTATCCGTGTGATCGTGAACGTGTGCTGTCATGTGGTTTCCCCGAGTCGGATGCGTCTTGTCCGGGAACGTATGGCGCATCATGCCAATTAGGACTGTGTGCGCCTCATCTTTCCAAACCCTGCCGTGCAACACGTCGCGCCGACTATCGGCGTTCCTTGTGACCCCATATAAAACCTGATTATGAGCGCCGCCGACGGTTTGAACGGCGTATAAGGAATGGTTATGAGGGGGTTGCGGGAGCTAAAACCGTTGGAAAACAAGGGGTTTGTGACCACGCCATAAGCAGAGCGTATAGCCACGCCGTATGTTCCCCCTCGTTCTTCCGATAGTGTGTGACCCATCCGCAAGGGGATGCCCCGCCGGACGGCCGACCGCCGCATAAGGTCGGCGGGAATCCACAAGACTCCGGCAGAGGCACACGACAAGAGGGGAAGACTCTGATGACCACCAAGAACACGATCAGAAAGGCGCTGGCGGCGCTCGCCACCGGCGCGCTGCTGGCTGGCGTGCTCGCCGGCTGCGGCGCGGCCACCGCGAAGGACGGCAGCGGCAGCGGTTCCGCTTCGGCGTCCACCGCCGCCTACAACCCGGTCAGCGTTTCGGGCACCGCTCCCGGCGGCGACCTGATTCCGACCAACTCGCAGGAGTCCGGCAAGAAGGTGCTGGTCTGGCAGCTGTTCGACGGTCTGGTCGACGTCGATCCGGACACGCGCAAGGTGCGCAACGAGGTCGCCGAATCGATCACGTCCGACGATCAGCAGACGTGGACGATCAAGCTCAACAAGGATCGCAAATTCTCCGACGGCACCGACGTCAAGGCCGACAACTTCATCAAGGCGTGGACGTGGGGCGCCGACATCGCCAACGCGCAGATCGCGTCCGGTGACCTCGCCGTCATCAAGGGCTACGACAAGCTGCATCCGTCCGACGGCTCGAAGGCCACCGCCACCGAGTTCGAGGGCCTCAAGAAGGTGGACGACTACACGTTCACCGTCGAGCTGACCAGCCCGTATTCGAGCTTCGTGAACCTGCTGACGTCCGTGACGTTCTACCCGCTGCCCGACTCGTTCTTCAAGGATCCCGACGCGTGGCGCAAGAACCCGGTCGGCAACGGCCCGTACAAGCTGCAAAAGCCCGTCGACGAGGCCACCGGCGCGTACCTCGATCTCAACAAGTACTACAAGGGCAACCGCAAGCCGCACAACACCGGCCTGTACGTGCGCTTCTACACCGACAGCTCCGCCGCCTATCAGGACGTGCTCGCCGACAATCTCGACATCACCTCGCCCGGCGGCGCCGACCTGCTGACCGCCAAGGATGATTTCGGCGACCGTCTCGTCGAGCCGACGATCACCGGCCCGAACACCACGCTCACGTTCCCGATGTGGGATGATTTCTGGAAGAGCAGCAACGGCCTCAAGGTCCGTCAGGCGATTTCGCTGGCCATCGACCGCGAGGAGATCGTCGACAAGGTCTTCAACGGCTACGCGGTGCCCGCCAAGGACTTCACCGTCAAGGGCCTCTACGGCTGGAGCGACTCCATCAAGGGCTCCGACGTGCTGGACTTCAACGTGACCAAGGCCAAGGCGCTCCTCAAGGAGGCCGGCGGCTACACCAAGGAGCTGCCGATCTACTACAACGCCGACGGCGCGCACAAGCAGTGGGTCGAGGCCGTGGCCAACCAGATCAAGAAGAACCTCGGCATCAACGCCGTCCCGAAGCCCACCACCACGTTCTCCGACTTCCTGGAGAAGCGCGCCGACCACCAGTTCACCGGCCCGTGGCGCGCCTCCGAAATCCCGTTCAACCCGGGTCTCGACGACATGCTGCGCAACGTGTACTCCACGTCCGGCTCCGCCAACTCCGGCTCCGAATGGACGTCCGACGCCTTCGAGGCCAAGCTGAAGGAAGGCTGGCAGCAGAAGGACACCGACGCCGCGATCGAGAAGTTCAACGAGGCGCAGGAGATCCTGTTCCAGGACCTGCCGGCCATCCCGCTGTGGTACACGAAGATCCCGAGCGTCTACTCCACCAAGGTCTCCAACGTGCACACCAACGTGTTCGGCAGCACGCTGTACCTCGTCGAGAAGCAGTGACCTCGCAGCCATAGCCACCACCGAAAACAACGGCGGACGGGCCCGCTACCGGGCCCGTCCGCCCATGTGCAGCACCGCCCGCCGCCACACCCCAAGGAGACCACCCATGCCAGACGCAGACTACGAAGCATACGACCGCCGCACGCAGCCGGCCGCCGAACCGATCGCCGACCCGAACCTCGCCGCGCGCCTCACCCCGGCCAGCGCCAGGAAAACCCTCGTTTCGCGCGACGGCGACAGCCTCGACTACACCGTCACCGCCGGCTATTTCGACCTGACCGAGGAGAACATCGGCGGCGAACTCGCCGAAGACGCCACCGTCAAGGCGCGCGTGTTCCTCACCCAGTACGTCGCCGACGAGGCCAACGACCACCGCGACGCCAACGGCGACAACCCGCGTCCGGTCATCTTCCTGTTCAACGGCGGCCCCGGCAGCTCGTCCGCATGGCTGCACCTCGGCCTGTTCGGCCCGCGCATCGTCGACGTGGTCAAGGAGGACGGCGTCACTCCCAAGCGCCCCCCGTACCGGCTGCGCGACAATCCCGACTCGCCGCTCGGCTTCGCCGACCTCGTCGTCGTGGACGCGATCTCCACCGGCTACTCGCGCGTCGCCACGGGAGAGACGGCGAACCAGTACCACGACGCCGACGTGGACGTGGAGGCGATGACCAACATCATCCGCCTGTGGATCACCCGCAACCGCCGCTGGAACTCGCCGCTGTACATCGCCGGCGAATCGTACGGCGTGCTGCGCGGCAGCGCGGTCACCGACCGTCTCGCCATCCGCTACGGCATCTACCTGTCCGGCCTCATCCTCATCTCCTCGCCGATCACGCTGGGACGCATGGACTTCGCGCCTGGCACCATCCTCGGCTACCACGCCTTCCTGCCGACCTTCGCGGCCGTGGCGCACTACCACGGCTTCAACGCCGACCGCACGCTCGACGACGTGCTCGCCGAAGTCGAGCGCTTCGCCGACACCGACTATCTGTGGGCGCTCAACCAAGGCCACCGTCTGCCCGAAGACAGGCGCCGCGAGATCATCGCCACGTACTCGCGCCTGACCGGACTGGACGAGGCGTTCGTCGACCGCGCCGACCTCAAGGTCACGCCGGCGCAGTTCCGCGCCGAACTGCTGCGCTCGCAGGGGCGTGTGATCGGACGCAACGACGGCCGGTTCAGCGGCTGGGACCGCAACGGACTGGGCGAAACCCCGGCCGGCGACCCGGCCGACCAGGTGCTGCGCGGCGCGTTCGCCGCCGGCATCAACTCGTACGTCCGCCAGGAGATCGGCTACGAGAACGACCTGAGCTACGAAATCGACACGACGCGCGTCAAGCCGTGGAACGTGCCGCAGAACCGGCGCCGCAACCCGTTCCACGTCCTGCCCGAGCTGTCCAAGGCGCTGCGCACGAACCGCACGCTGCGCGTGCTGTACCAGGTCGGCCACTACGACCTGTGCACACCATTCTGGGGCATGATCAGCGACGTCGCGTTGCTCGAAATCCCGCCGGAACTGCGCGGCAACGTGCGCGTCAGCGAATTCGACTCCGGACACATGATCTACGTCGACGACGCGAGCCGCATCCGCGAATCGGCCGACATCCGCCGGTTCGTCACCGAAGAGTGACGCCGCGCGACGCGTCAATCACAACCAACCAGCAACCAACCAGCACATCACGCAGTAACACAGGAGCGGCAGCACTTTGGCACGCTACATTCTCTCCCGACTCGCACAGGCGGTGGTGGTCGTCTTCGTGGCCACCCTGCTCCTGTACGCGCTGGCCTACGCCATGCCCGGCGATCCGGTCGCGGCGCTCGCCGGCGAAAACCAGACGCTCGACGCGGCCACCCGCGCCGCCATCGCCGCGAAATACAACCTCGACAAGCCGTTCTTCGTCCAGTACGCGCTCTACCTCGGTCGCGTGTTCCACGGCGACCTCGGCACCACGTTCGCCGGACGGCCCGTCACCGAAGTCATCGCGACGGCGTTCCCGGTCACCGCGCGCCTTGCGATCATCGCGATCGTCATCGAAACCGTCATCGGCGTGCTCGTCGGCCTCGTTGCGGGCCGTCACAAGGGCAGCGGATTCGACTCGGTCGTCATGACCATCACCATGATCCTGCTCGGCGTCCCCTCCTTCGTGCTCGCGTTCGCCGTGCAGTACTTCTTCGGCGTCAAACTGCGCTGGATGAAGCCGACCGTCTCCGAATTCGCCACGTGGGGCGAACTCGTGGTGCCCGCGCTCGTGCTCGCGGTCGGCTCGATCGCCTTCCTGATCCGCTTTACCCGCTCCGGCGTGGTGGACGCGCTCAACTCCGATCACGTCAAGGCGGCCCGCGCCCGCGGCATCCACGAGTGGCGCATCGGACTTGCGCACGTGCTGCGCAACGTGCTCATCCCCATCGTCACCGTGATCGGCACCGAATTCGGCGGCCTGCTCGGCGGCGCGATCATCACCGAATCCGTGTTCAACATCCCGGGCTTCGGCCAGCAGGTCTATCAGCACATCATCCGCGGCGAAACCGCGCCGACCGTCTCGCTCGTGAGCGTCCTGGTCATCATCTTCGTCACGGTCAACCTGCTCGTGGACCTGCTGTACGCGGTCCTCAACCCGAAAGTGAGGTACGGCGCCCATGAGTGAGCCGAACGTCAAGCAGTCCGCGCGTCCCGGCAGCGCCGTCTCCGGCAAAGATTCCGGCAAAGGTTCCGACGGGAACAAGCCGCGCAAGTCGTACTCCTCCTTCGGACAGGCATGGCTGCGCCTGCGCGTCTCGCCGCTGTTCTGGATCTCCGTCGTGATCATCGCGTTCCTGCTCGTCATGGCGATCTTCCCGTCGCTGTTCACGCAGCACACGCCCGACCGCTGCGATCTGGGCGACTCGCGCGCCCCCGCCGGCGACAAGTATCTGCTCGGCGCCGACCTGCAGGGCTGCGACATCATGGCCAACATCGCGTACGGCGCGCGCGCCTCGCTCACCGTCGGCGTCGTCTCGTCGCTCGGCGCGACCGCCGTGGGCGTGCTCATCGGCATCGTCGCCGCCTATTTCGGCGGCTGGGTCGACGCGGTGCTCTCGCGCATCTCCGACGTGTTCTTCGCGATCCCGCTCATCCTCGGCGCGATCGTCGCCATGCAGGTCACCGAACACCGCAACGTGTGGACGCTGTCGGCCATCCTGATCTTCTTCGGATGGACCAACACCGCGCGCATCGCGCGCTCCGCCACGCTCGAAGTGCGCACCAAGGAGTACATCGCCGCGGCACGACTGCTGCACGTGCACAACGGGCGCATCCTCCTGACGCACATCATCCCGAACATCATCGCGCCGATCATCGTGGTCGCCACCATCGGCATCGGCGGGCTCATCGCGGCCGAAGCGTCGCTGAGCTACCTGTCCATCGGCCTGCCGCCGAACATTCCCAGCTGGGGCAAGGCCATCGCCGACGGGCAGAAGGTGCTGCGCGTCAACCCGGGCATCATGCTGTGGCCCGCGCTCGCGCTCACCCTCACCGTTCTCGCGTTCATCTCCCTCGGCGAAGCGATCCGCAACGCCTTCGGTTCTCGAAAGGACAGCCGATGACCCTCGACATCACCAATCTGCGCATCGCCTATCCGCACGGCCGCACGGACAAGCCGGCCGTCGAATCGTTCTCGCTGAGCGTGGGGGCGAACGAACGCGTCGCGATCGTCGGCGAATCCGGCTCCGGCAAGTCCACCGTCGCGAACGCGATCATGGGCCTGCTGCCGGGCAAGGCGAACGTGAGCGGATCGATCAAGCTCGACGGCACCGAACTCATCGGCCTGCCCACGCGCGAATGGTACAAGGTGCGCGGCGCGCAGATCGGCTACGTGCCGCAGGATCCCATGCTCTCGCTCAACGAGGTGTGGACGATCGGCTACCATTTCCGCGAAACGATCAACACGCACCATCTCGTCTCGCGCGAGGACGGTCGCGACGCGTGGCGCCAGCTGGCTGCCGACCGCCTGCGCGAGGTCGGCCTGAACGACGCCGAACGCGTGCTCAAGCAGTATCCGCACCAGCTGTCCGGCGGCATGCGCCAGCGCGTGCTCATCGCGCTCGCCCTGCTCGCCCGGCCGAAGCTGATCATCGCGGACGAGCCGACCAGCGCGCTCGACGTGGTCGTCCAGAAGCAGATCCTCGACCTGCTCGAGGACCTGACCGACCGTCTCGGCTCGTCGCTGATTCTCATTACGCACGATCTCGGTCTGGTCGCCGACCGCTGCACCCGCGTGAGCGTGCTCTACCGCGGTGACCAGGTCGAGACCGGTACGATCGACGAGGTGATCCGCGCGCCCAAGCAGGCGTACACGAAGCACCTGCTCGAAGCCGTGCCGAAGCTCTCGGCCATCCGGGACCGCACGTTCGCGGACTTCACGGACGCGGAGAAGGTGCTCGACATCCGCCACCTGTACAAGGAGTACCCGCTCAAGCAGTCCGGCTGGTTCTTCAACCGCCACGGCGCGAGCATCCTGCAGGCGTCCAACGACGTGAACCTGACCGTGCGCAGCGGCGAATGCCGGGCGCTCGTGGGGGAGTCCGGCTCGGGCAAGTCCACGATCGCGAAGATCGTCATGGGTTTGGAGAAGCCGACCCGCGGCGACGTGATCATCCAGGGCCGCAACCGCTGGGACATCCGCGGCCAGGAGCTCGACGAGCAGGCGCACCACATCCAGATCGTCTTCCAGGACCCGTACGCCTCGCTCGACCCGCAGTTCACCGTGCAGCGCACGCTGCTCGAACCGTTCGCCGTGCACCACCGCCAGTGGAGCGCCGACGAGCGTTGGGAGCGCATCGTGCACCTGCTCAAGCTCGTCGGGCTCGACGAGGACCTGCTGGGCCGCTACCCGGACGAACTGTCCGGCGGCCAGCGCCAGCGCGTCGCGATCGCGCGTGCGCTCGCGCTCGAACCGGAGATCCTGGTGCTCGACGAGGCCGTGTCCGCGCTCGACGTGATCGTGCGCGCGCAGATCCTCGAAACGCTGCGCGACCTGCGCGAGCGTCTCGGCCTGTCGATGCTGTTCATCACGCACGATCTGGCCGTGGTGGCCGAGATCGCCGACTCTGTGTCCGTGATCAACCACGGGCGGATCGTGGAGAGCGGTTCGGTGTCCGACGTGTTCCTGAACCCGCAGGACGACTACACCAAGGAGTTGCTCGCGGCCGTGCCGGGGCGCGCGGCGTTCTGAGCAGACACACGATGCGAATGCAAGCGGATGATCGTATAGTGGATGGCGGGACATGCCACAAGCGTGTCCCGACCATGCGGTTTGGCCATGCGTCCGACCTTTTGGATCCCGCGTTCGACGGGTCGGCGTGCCGGCCCCGCCGCACCAACCAACGATCCCAAAAGGAGCAACGCCATGTACGACATCATTCGTCCGGTCGCATACGCAACCAACAACATCATCTGGGCCCCGGTTCCCGCCGCTCAGAACAATCATCCGATCAACCCCATCGCCGATAGGCGGTAGCGGCAGACACCGCTGCGTGAACCGCGCATGGTCATCGGCGGCCGCAATCGACGGCGGCCGGGGCAATCCGCGGAACGGCATCGGATGCCGGCACCAAGCCCACGACGGACGATCCCGCAACAGCGACGGTCCTCCATCCTCGGCTCCGTGCCGGCGAGGCACATTCTTCCCTCGCGTTTCCGGCGAACATCGTCGTTCGCCGACGCGAGCCGCAACGGTAAAGGGCCGTGCGATCGATGTCCATGGCATCGAACGCACGGCCCCCGGTCGTTGTTTTAGTATCCTCCTACCGCGACGGTTGCATAAGAACCGATTCGGCCAGTTTTGATTGCGCGGCGATGCGTGCGGAGAGCGCCGCCCGAGGCCGAAGGCGTGCTTCAGCACGTCGAGTGCCGAGGAAAGGCGGTATACGCTCCATCGCCGTGCGATCAGTTCTTATGCAGCTTTTCGTTAAGCTCAATCCCCGTCTTGCGGTAGCGCGCCTCGATGCGTCCGTTGACCGAGTTGCGGATGAACAGGATGTTGTCCTTGCCCGACAGATCCGCGCCCTTGACCACGTCGAGCGGTTCGCCGGCCGCGACCTTGGCCTTGTCGTAGACGGTGACCTTGGTGCCGGCGGTCACGTACAGGCCCGCTTCGACGACGCAGTTGTCGCCGAGCGAGATGCCGATGCCCGCGTTCGCGCCGAGCAGCGAGTGCTCGCCGATGGAGTTGCGCAGCTTGCCGCCGCCGGACAGGGTGCCCATGATGGACGCGCCGCCGCCGATGTCGGAGCCGTTGCCGACGACGACGCCCTGCGAGACGCGGCCTTCGACCATGGAAACGCCGAGCGTGCCGGCGTTGAAGTTGACGAAGCCGGCGTGCATGACGGTGGTGCCTTCCGCCAGATGCGCGCCGAGGCGGACGCGGTCGGCGTCACCGATGCGCACGCCGGTCGGGGTCACGTAGTCGATCATGCGCGGGAATTTGTCGACGGAGAACACGTTGACCTGCGCGGCCGGCGCGGCGTGCGGCAGGCCGACCTGCGCGGCGAATGCCTCGGCTGCGGTGATGGCGGCCGATTCGACATCGATCTTGCGCAGCGCGAAGTCGTCGACGGCGAACGGGCCGTAGTTGGTCCACACGACGTTGGCGAGCTGGGCGAAGATGCCGTCGAGGTTGAGCGTGTTCGGCTTGGCGAGGCGCTGCGAGAGCAGGTGCAGGCGCAGGTATGCGTCGGCCGCGTCGGCGATCGGGGCGTCGAGGTCGCTGACGGTGAAGACCGGCACGCGGCGGACGCCGCGCGCGTCGGCGTCGTCGTGCGTGAGCGCGCCGAAGTTGTGGTTCGGACGATCGACTGCTGCCGGGGCTTCGCCCAATGTGAGCTGCGGATACCAGACGTCCAGCGTGGTGCCGGCCGCGTCCACTGAGGCCAGACCCCAGCCCCATGCGGTGCGTTCGTTTGCCATTGATTGCTCCTTATCGAGTCGTGTGGCCAATGGTTCGGCCAATGTCTTCAGCATAGGTTGAGCGCCCGTCACACGCCATCCGCTCCTCACGGGACGGAACAATCGCGTGCTTTCCGACGGCATGCGCGCGGAGCGTAAAATCCGGGCGAGTCGTTACAATGGCGCACTGTGAACGAGTACAAGGCCGAACGAGAGCAGCGCGAACGCCGCCGCCGCAATATCATGCGCGCGGTGTGCATCGTCGTCGCTGCCGCCATGCTGCTCAGCCTTGTCATTCCGGCGATCTATGCCGGTCTTTGACGCACCCTGCCCGCGCATGCCCAACGAGGGATATGCGTTTCCTGCATATATTGTGCGCACCTAGGACAACACGACCGGATACAACTCACGACAAGTATGGTGATATACGATGGCAGAATTTGACTATAATCAGGCGATCGGCGACGCGCGCGCCAAATACGAATCCATCGCCAAGGCCCTTGACATGGACCGGCTGAAGGCCGAGATCAAGGATCTCGAAACGAAGGCCGCCGAGCCGGGCCTGTGGGATGATCCCGAGAACGCGCAGAAGATCACGAGCAAGCTGTCGGCCGCGCAGGCCCAGCTGCGCCGCCTCAACTCCGCGAACCAGCGCATCGACGACGTGGAGACGCTCGTCGAGCTCGGCCGCGAGATGGAGGACGCCGATTCGCTCGCCGAGGCGCAGACCGAAATCGGCAAGATCCAGAAGGATCTCGACGACATGGAGATCCAGACGCTGCTCGACGGCGAATACGACGAACGCTCCGCGGTCGTCACGATCCGCTCCGGCGCGGGCGGCGTGGACGCGGCCGACTTCGCGCAGATGCTGCTGCGCATGTACCTGCGCTGGGCCGAGCGCAACGGCTACAAGGCCAAGGTGATGGACACCTCGTACGCGGAAGAGGCCGGCATCAAGTCCGCGACTTTCCAAGTGGACGCACCGTACGCGTTCGGCCGCCTGTCGGTCGAGGGCGGCACGCACCGCCTCGTGCGCATCTCCCCGTTCGACAACCAGGGCCGCCGCCAGACAAGCTTCGCCGCGGTCGAGGTTGTCCCGCTCGTCGAGGCGACCGACCACATCGACATCCCGGACACCGACATCCGCATCGACACGTACTGCTCCTCCGGCCCCGGCGGCCAGGGCGTGAACACGACCTACTCGGCCGTGCGCATCACCCACCTTCCCACCGGCATCGTCGTGACCATGCAGGACGAGCGTTCGCAGATCCAGAACCGCGCCGCCGCCATGGCCGTGCTCCAGTCCCGACTGCTCGTGCTGCGCCACGAGGAGGAGGCCAAGAAGAAGAAGGAGATCGCCGGCGACATCAAGGCCAGCTGGGGCGACCAGATGCGCTCCTACGTGCTGCATCCGTACCAGATGGTCAAGGATCTGCGCACCGGCTACGAGACGAGCCAGACGCAGGCCGTGTTCGACGGTGATATCGACGCGTTCATCGAGGCCGGCATCCGCTGGCGCCACGAGCAGCGCCGCGCCGCGGAGCAGGAAGCGGAGTAACCAGACATGAGAGGTGTGAAGGGGCGACTGTCGTCGCCTCTTCGCCTAAAAACAGTCCACCGGGCTGTTTTCTTCACGGCTCGGCCTGACAAGGGGAGCCAAGGGGGACGGAAACATCATGGCACTCATCTCGTTGGATCATGTGAGCAAGATCTATCCGCGCGGCACGCGGCCCGCGCTGGACGACGTCAATCTGCACATCGACCGCGGTGACTTCGTCTTCCTCGTCGGCGCGTCAGGCTCCGGCAAAACCACGCTGCTGAGCCTCCTGCTGCGCGAGGAGGAGGCCACCGACGGCGAGATCCACGTCGCCGGCAACGACCTGCGGCGACTGACCAACCGGCAGGTGCCGCAGTACCGCCGTTCCATCGGCTTTATCTTCCAGGACTACAAGCTGCTCAACAACAAGACCGTCTGGCAGAACGTCGCGTTCGCGCTCGAAGTGATCGGCACGCGCCGTTCGACGATCAAGTCGCTCGTGCCGAAGGTCCTCGAGACCGTGGGGCTGACGGGCAAGGAGAACAGCTATCCGCACGAGCTGTCCGGCGGCGAGCAGCAGCGCGTGACCATCGCCCGCGCCTACGTCAACCATCCGCAGATCCTGCTCGCCGACGAGCCGACCGGCAACCTCGACCCGACCACGTCGCTCGGCATCATGGAGGTGCTCGACGCGATCAACCGCACCGGCACCACGATCGTCATGGCCACGCACAACGAGGAGATCGTCAACTCGATGCGCAAGCGCGTCGTCGAACTGCACGCCGGCAAAATCGTGCGCGACGAGCGGCAGGGCTCCTACGATTCCGCACTGTACTTCCCGGACGCGGAGGTCGAGTCGCGCTCGCATCAGGCGCTCGGCATGGGCGGTGACGATCGCTTCCGCCCGCAGGACGCTGTCACGGCGGGCGGCGAGACCGCGAACGGCGCGGGCACTGCGACCGCGTCCCCGTCCGACAGTCGCGGCGGGGCGCACAGCAAGCGCAATTCGCGCGCGCGCCAGGCCGAACGCGTCATCGACCAGGTCACCGAGGTCATCAACGGCGAGCAGACCGACGAGGGCATCGCACGGCTCGCGAACTCCGTCCATTCCGGTCGCACCGGCCGCTACGGCGAAGTGTTCGCGCCGGTCGAGACGACGCTGACGTGGGGCAAGGGACTCAAGCTTGAAGAATACGAGGCGTCGCTCAAGGCCGGCGACACGGTCGCCGAGAAACTGTCCGGCGAGTCCGTCGAGCCGTCGTCCGATCCGTCCGCCGAGACGACGGGCGCCGTGCGCGACGATGCCGCGCGAGATGCCGGGGCCGCCGAGGCCGCAGGACATGCCGCCGACGACGTCGCTGACGGTCGTGCCACGAACGGGCACGTTGCGAATGGTCGTGCCGCGGATGACGCGGCCGCGGCCGACGATGCGGCCGCCGGCGCGCGCGTTTCCGCCGCGAGCGGCGCCATCGACGTCGCAGATGCGCGACCAGCCGACGCCCATGTTGGCGCAACGTCCGAAGACTCCGGCCCGCAACCGCGGTCCGTGTCCGGTGAGGACACGAGCGACGCTGTTCCGGTCGCGCCGCGGCAGTCGTCCGCCGCGCCGTCCGCCGGAACGGACACGGCATCCGCCGACGGCCATGCGCACGAGACGCGCGACGGACATGACGGAGCCGACGAACGACGTCACGGGGAACAGCGTCCGGACGAGCTGATGCCGATCGACGCGAAGACGGACCGCCGTGCTGCGTACGCGGCCGCCTCGTCGGTCACGGCGATGCCGAAGCTGCCGTCCATCCCGGACTCGCTGCTCATGCCGGCGGCTCCGCGCCAGCCGGACGAGCGGCATGAGCCGGAACCGCACGTGACGCAGTCCGAACAGCCGGCCCCGCCGACGCTGCTCGCCCCGCCGATGCCGCCCGCACCGCCGGCCCAGCCGTCCGCGCATTCGGCCGGTCGCACGAATCGCAACAACAAGGAGGACGAGGAAACCCGATGAGACTGCGATTCATCCTCTCCGAAACGTGGACGAGCCTCAGGCGCAACGTGCCGATGCTGCTGTCGGTCATGCTGGTCACGTTCATCTCGTTCCTGTTCATCGGCGCGTCCGCGCTCACGCAGGCGCAGGTCGTCAAGGCGAAGGCCGGCTGGTACGACCAGGTCGAGGTCGTCGTCTGGCTGTGTCCGGACGGTCCGAGCCAGTCGGCGAACTGCGCGGACGGCAAGTCGCCGTCCGCCGCGGAAATCGACGCGATCCAGCAGAAGATCCGCAACGAGCTGCCCGACGTGGTCGCGAACATCACGTACGTGTCCAAGGAGAAGTACTACAAGGACACGTTCCTCAAGCGTTACCCGAACGGCGAGTTCCAGGGCCGCACGCTCACCGCGGACGACATGCAGGCGTCGCTGTGGCTCAAGCTCAAGAACCCGGAGAAGTATCAGGTCGTCTCCGAAGTGCTGTCCGGTCAGGACGGCGTCGAGGAGGTCTCCGACCAGAAGCAGATCTTCGACCCGGTGTTCGCCGTGCTCAACCGCGCCACCGCCGTCACCGCCGTGCTCGCCGCGGTGATGGTGCTCGTCGCGATCATGCTCACCGCCACGACGATCCGCATGTCCGCCGCCTCGCGCAGCAAGGAGACGGAGATCATGCGGCTCGTCGGCGCGTCCAACTGGACGATCCGCCTGCCGTTCATCCTCGAAGGCACCATCGCGTCGTTGGTCGGCTCGGTGCTCTCGTGCGTGATGCTGTCGGTGATCGTGCGCGTGTTCGTGACCGGTTGGCTCGCGCAGTCGGTGACGTGGATTCCGTACGTCGACCAGACGACCGTGATCATGATGTCGCCGTTCCTTGTGCTGGGAGCGATATTGCTGTCGGCGATTTCGTCGCTGATTTCGCTGCGGCGGTATCTGAAAGCCTGAGGAAAGACTGGAAAAAGCCCGATATCGGGCCATTGTACGGGCGTGTTCGCGCGGCCGACGCGGTGTCGGCGCGGGACACGCCTTTTCAGAATCGTTTGTTATGGTGGGTCTGGTCTGACGAAAGGAAACGTTGATGGTTCGTTCTGCACGAGTTGGGGGAATCAGGAGGCCGGTGCTGGCCGCCGCGTCCGCAATGGCGCTGTGCGCCGCGATGGCGGTGGGGACCGTGGTCGCGCCGGTGCCGGTCGCGAACGCCGACACGTACGCCGAGCTGCTCGACGCCCGCGCGCAGAAGCAGGCCAGCGCGCAGCGGGAGGCCGAGCTGAAGTCCCAGCTGGCCGGCGTGAGCAGCCAGCTCGCCGACAAGATCGTCGAACTGGACACCTTGACCAACGTGAAGATCCCCGCGGCCCAGGCCGCCGTGAACAAGGCGAACCAGCAGGCCGCGGTCGCCAAGGCCGAAGCCGAGGCGATGGCGTCCCGGCTTGATGCCGCCAAGAAGGACAAAGCGACCCTCGAGGAGGAGATCAAGAAGACCGGCAAGGACTATGACGACGCGCACGCCGCCGTGGCCCAGATGGCCCGCGAATCGATGCACGGATCCAACGCGTCCGACGTGATGAGCGTGGTCACCGGCTCCACCAGCACGAAGGAATTCGTCAACGCGATGCAGACGCGCGACGCGCTGAGCCGCACCGAATCGAACGCGGCGTCCGAGGCCGCCGTCTCGCTCAACACGTCCATGAACCGCGGCGAACGCCTCGCCGCGATCGAAAAGACCATCGCCGAACTCAAGGTCAAGGCCGACGAGACGGCCGCCGCCGCCGAAACCGCAGCGGCGAACGCGCAGAGCGAGCGCGACGCGCTCGACAAGCTGCGCGAGGAGGGCGAGGCCAAGCGCACCGAACTCGAGTCCCAGCAAAGCCAGATCACCGATGCCAGCGCCAAGCAGGCCGCCCAGACCGTGCTGCTCGACTCGCAGATCGACTCGCTCAACCGCAAGTATGCCGCCGAACAGGCCGCGGCCGCCGCCAAGCCGACCGTCGGGCCGCAGGGCACCACCAAGCCGGCCGGCAGCGTCAGCACCAATACCGGCGCCAACACCAACGCGAACACGAACTCCGGATCGAATTCCGGCGGATCGAGCTCGAACGCTAATACGAACACCAATACCAACGTCAATACGAACACGGGCGGCACGACCTCCGGCGGCTCGACGTCGGGCTCTTCCTCGTCCGCCGGCACCAGCGGCGGCCAGGGCACCAGCAACGGCGACTCCGGCAACGCCTACGCGGGCGGCCAGTGCACGTGGTACGCCTACAACCGTCGCAAGGAAATGGGCATCGGCACGCCGTCGTATCTCGGCAACGGCGGCGACTGGGCAGCCAACGCTCCCTCGTACGGACTGCGCGTCGACAGCACGCCGCAGGTCGGCGCGGCGCTCTCGTTCGCGCGCGGGCAGGACGGCGCCGACGGCACGTACGGACACGTGGCCGTGGTCGAGGCCGTCAACTCCGACGGCACGTTCCTCATCTCCGAAATGAACGTGCAGGGCCTGTACGTGGTCTCCTACCGCACGCTGACCAACAACGGCCAGTACCTGTTCGTCCACTGATCCGAGTCGCGCACCGGCTGAGGCCCGGCTCGTCTTCGCCCGCAGCGAGGACGAGCCGGGCCGTTGTGCTATTCTGAGATGTTGCGTTGCAAAGACCGCCGCATGACCGTTGCATGACGAGTTGCATGACGAAAGGAGGGGGACTGATGCCCAAGGAAGAAGGCACGAAGCTCATCGTGCAGAACAAGAAGGCCCGGCACGACTACGCCATCGAAGACCATTACGAGGCCGGACTCGTGCTCACCGGCACCGAGGTGAAGTCGCTGCGCGAAGGCCGCGCGTCGCTTGCGGAGGCGTTCGTCTCCATCGACCGTCGCGGCGAGATGTGGCTCGAAGGCGCGAACATTCCCGAATACCTGAACGGCACGTGGAACAACCACGCGCCCAAGCGCAAGCGCAAGTTGCTGCTGCACGAGCGGGAAATCGTCAAGCTGTCGCGCCAGTCCGAGGCCAAGGGCTACACGATCATCCCGATCAGCCTCTACTTCAAGAACGGCCGCGTCAAGGCCGAAATCGCGCTCGCCCGGGGCAAGAAGGAATTCGACAAGCGCCAGGCCCTGCGCGAGGAGCAGGACAAGCGCGAGGCCCTGCGCGTCATGCGCTACAAGAACATGCGCGCCCGCTAAGGGCTTGCCGGCGCCGATTGCCCGCCGATCGTCCACTGCGTGTCCACGGAGTGAGCAATCGGCGTTCGTTTTACGAGCGCGTAGCATAGGGCACCTACTCTCGCGAATTAACCGGAAACATACCCGCCGGCCGACATTCGCAAGAGAGGAAATCCTAATGTCTTACAGCAAGGGAATACGTCGCAATCTGCGCTCCATCGCAGCGGCCACGCTGGGCGCGGCCATGATCTTCGCCGCAGCGGCCTGCGGCACCACCGATACGGGCGACACGAGCGCATCCGGCAACGCCGGCTCATCGTCATCCGGCTCCGGCAGCAGCTCCAGCTCGACCACCAAGGGCTTCGACACCAGCTCCATCCAAAAAGACGACGCGATCGCCGCGCTCCTGCCCGACTCCGTCGCCGGCGACGGCACGCTCACCGTCGGCACCGACACTTCGTACGCGCCGGCCGAATTCCTCGCCGAAGACGGCAAGACCGCCGTCGGTTTCGACGTCGACCTGTCCAAGGCGCTGGCCGCCGTGTTCGGGCTGAAAGAGGAAACCGTCTCGTCCACGTTCGACTCGATCATCCCGTCGGTCGGCAGCAAATACGACATCGGCATCTCCTCGTTCACGGTCACGCCGGAACGCATGGAGGCCGTCGACTTCGTCACCTACTTCAAGGCCGGCTCCACGTGGGTCGTGCGCAAGGGCAACCCCGACAAGGTCGACACGTCGAACCTGTGCGGCGTGAAGGTCGCCGTGCAGACCGGCACCACGCAGGAGGAGGAAGTCAACAAGGCCAACGAGCAGTGCAAGGCCGACGGCAAGGACGCGATCGACATCCAGTCGTCCAAGCTGCAGACCGACGTGACCACCGCCGTGGCGTCCGGCAAGGCGTCGATCTTCTACGCCGACTCGCCGGTCGCCGGATACGCGATCAGCCAGACCGGCGACACGTTGGAAACGCTCGGCGACGACACCGGCGTGACCCCGGAGGCCGTGGCGATCAAGAAGGGCGATTCGAAGACCGCCGAAGCCGTGCAGAAGGCGATCCAGAAGCTCATGGACGACGGCACGTACAAGAAGATCCTCGACACATGGGGCGTTTCGTCCGGCGCGATCGACAAGGCCGAGATCAACCCGTCCGTCGAGTAGGTCGTCGAAGAGTCCGTCGGCGGGGACGGCCGGTCGCAGGCATCCCCACCGTGAACCCCCGGTAAATCCCGGGATACAGGAAAGCACCGTCCTCTCTGTATACTCGGAACCGAATCGAGAACCGAGAAACGGAGAGGACATCATGTTCAAAACCCTCAAGGGCATGGCCGCCGCGGCGCTGAGCGCGGCCCTGCTGATCGGCGCCGCCGCCTGCGGCACCACCGACACGACCACCAACTCCACCACCGGCACCGCGTCCAACGCGACCGAAGGCTACGATCTGAGCGGCGTCAAGACCAACGACGCGGTCGCCGCGCTCCTGCCGAGCAAGGTCAAGAGCGCCGGCAAGCTCACCGTCGGCATGGAACTGTCGTACGCGCCGGCCGAATTCCTCGCCGAAGACGGCAAGACGCCGGTCGGCTACGACGTCGACATCGCGACCGCGATCGGCAAGATCGCCGGCGTCAAGACGGAAGTCGTCTCGTCCACGTTCGACTCGATCGTCCCGTCGGTCGGCAGCAAGTACGACCTCGGCATCACCGCGATGACGATCACCAAGGAGCGCCTCGAGGCCGTCGACTTCGTCAGCTACTACAAGTCCGGCTTCAGCTGGATCGTCAAGAAGGGCAACCCGAACAAGGTCGACACCACGCAGCTGTGTGGTCTGAAGATCGCCGTGCAGACCGGCACCGTGCAGGAAGAGGAGGCCAACAAGGCCGCCGAGCAGTGCAAGGCCGACGGTAAGGATTCGATCGAAGTGCTGTCCACCAAGCTGCAGACCGACGCGGCCACCAGCGTGGTGACCGGCAAGGCCGACGTGTTCTACGCCGACTCCCCGGTCGGCGGCTACGCGATCAGCCAGACCGGCGGCGAGCTCGAAATGCTCGGCGACGTGGAAGGCACCGCGAAGCAGGGCGTGGCCATCGCCAAGGGCGACGAGGAGATGGACAAGTTCATTCAGGCCGCCGTGCAGGAGCTCATGGACGACGGCACGTACGGCAAGATCCTCAAGCACTGGGGCGTCGAATCCGGTGCGATCGACAAGGCCGAGATCAACCCCACCGATCTCGCGTAACTCCGTTCACCTCGGCTCCCTCTGATGAGGGAGCTGGCAGCCGCAGGCTGACTGAGGGAGAGAAGAAGGTTCAGCCTTCTGACTACCCCTCAGTCAGCTTCTCTGACAGCTCTCCTGCAAATACGGACGGGCTTTCGCCCGCATTACACTGGCTCGCCTGTTGGCTCGCACGTTGCCGGCAAACGCTCTCGCGTTTGCTTCACGGCGACGTCCTGACAAGGGGAGCCGAGATATGGCATAAGGACTGAAACATTTATGGCGAAGAAACAAGCTGACGGCGACGGATTGAACATCCCGAACCGCATCGACGCGCTGCCCGTGCGCCGCCCCGGCCCGATCGTGGCCGCCGTGATCGTCGCGCTGCTCGCGGCGATGCTTATCCAGGGCATGATCACCAACCCGCGTCTCGAATGGCCGGTCGTCTGGAAATACCTGTTCAACGAGAACGTGCTCGAAGGCATCCGGTACACGCTCGAGCTGACCGTCATCTCCATGGTCATCGCGATCATCCTGTCGGTCATCCTCGCGATCATGCGCAAGTCGATCAACCCGGTGCTGCGCGGCGTCAGCTGGTTCTTCATCTGGTTCTTCCGCGGCACCCCTGTGTACACGCAGCTCGTGTTCTGGGGCCTGTTCGCCGTGCTCATCCCGCGGCTGAGCATCGGCATCCCGTTCACCGACATCTCGTTCTGGAGCATCAGCTCGCAGGACGTCGTCACCGCATTCAACGCCGCATGGATCGGTCTGGCCCTGAACGAGGCCGCGTACCTGTCCGAAATCGTGCGCGCCGGCCTCGAAGCGGTCGACCCGGGACAGACCGAGGCCGCGCAGGCGCTCGGCATGAAGCGCACGCTCATCATGCGCCGCATCATCCTGCCGCAGGCCATGCGCATCATCATCCCGCCGACCGGCAACGAGACGATCGGCATGCTCAAGACCACGTCGCTCGTGACCGCCGTGCCGTTCACGCTGGAACTGCAGTTCGCGACCGGCGCGATCGCCAACCGCATCTACAAGCCGATCCCGCTGCTGCTCGTGGCCTGCTTCTGGTATCTGCTCATCACGTCGATCCTGATGGTGTTCCAGTCGATGCTCGAGAAGCACTTCGGCAAGGGCTTCGACGCGCGCGCGATGGGCACGCGCGGCAAGCAGGCGCCGCTGCCGGGCAAGACCGAGGGCGAGCCGCAGGACAACGTGAACAAGATCAACGAGGCCGGGTTCACCGGCATGACCGCGTGAGCCGGGGGAGTGAGCAACCATGACTGATATGACCGCATTCCCGGCTGGCTCCGGCGTGAACGGTGCGAACGGCGCGAACGCACGCACCGGCGCGACGCCGGCCGTCAAGGCCACGCAGGTGCACAAGGCGTTCGGTTCGCTGCACGTACTCAAGGGCGTTGACATGACCGTCATGCCCGGTTCGGTGACCGTGATTCTCGGGCCCTCCGGCTCCGGCAAGTCCACGTTCCTGCGTCTGATCAACCAGCTCGAGACGCTCACCGGCGGCACGATCGAAGTCGACGGCGAGATGATCGGCTACAAGCCGACCGGCCGCACGGACGCGGACGGACGGCCGATCCTGCAGACGCTGGACGACAAGGCCGTTGCGGCCCAGCGCTCCAAGCTTGGCATGGTGTTCCAGCGGTTCAACCTGTTCCCGCACATGACCGCCATCGAAAACGTGATGGAAGCGCCCGTGCATGTGAAGCACATGAGCAAATCCGAAGCGCGCGAACTGGCTATTGCCGAGTTGAACCGCGTCGGCTTGGGCGAGCGGTTGGACTATTACCCGGCCGAACTGTCCGGCGGCCAGCAGCAACGCGTCGCCATCGCCCGTGCGCTGGCCATGAAGCCCGAGATCATGCTGTTCGACGAGCCGACCTCGGCGCTCGACCCGGAGCTGGTCGGCGAAGTGCTCAACGTGATGCTTTCGCTCGCCAAGGAGGGCATGACGATGATCGTCGTCACGCACGAGATCGGCTTCGCCCGCGAGGTCGCCGATCAGGTCGTCTTCATGGACGGCGGCGTGGTCGTCGAACAGGGCGGCCCCGACATCATCGATCACCCGAGCGAACCGCGGTTCAAGGACTTCCTGCAGCACGTGCTGTAGAAAGACTGCCATATCACCTCGGCACTGTCGCACCATGACGCTGGCGGAGCCTCGGCCCCCTCGGCTGAGGGGGCTGTCAGCCGAAGGCTGACTGGGGGAGCGTCTGCGGCGCACCAGCGCCGCAACAACACAGCGTCGTGCGTCAGCACGATACCAAAATCAAGACCCACCTACTCCAAACTGTCGTGCGCCAGCTGACTAAACCTACCCCGCTTCGCGATGAGCTGATCATACGTACCGCTTTCAGCAACGCGTCCACGATCAAGCACGACGATCCGATCCACATGAGTAAGCACGTGTGGCCGGTGACTGGTGACGATCACCGTGGTGCCGGCAGGCCGGTTCTCGGTCAGGTCGTGATAGATCGCGGCTTCGGCGGTCGCGTCCACGGCGGCGGTCGGTTCGTCCAGTATCCACAGCGGCTGGTCGGACAGGAACGTGCGCGCCAACGCGAGGCGCTGCCATTGCCCGCCGGACAAACCGATGCCGCCCCATTGCGCGCCGAGCCGCCCCAACGTGGTCGTGACGTTCGCATCGTTGGGGCGGGGCAGCGTGACCGTGCCGGAGTCGGGTTCGAGGATGCCGGCGATGATCTTCGCCAGAGTCGTCTTGCCGGAACCGTTCTCGCCGACGAACGCGACGATCGACTCCGGTGCGATGTCGAGCGAGATGTCATCCAACGCGAGGCGGGCGGGCGTGTCTGTCGTACCGGACGATGTCGTGTCGTTGCCGTCCACGCCGTCGATGGCGTCGTTGTCGTCATCGCTGCTGTCATCCGCAGCCGGATACCGGTACGTGATGTGTTCCGCACGCACGCCCATGCCGGCATGCCGCCAGTCGGCGATGCTCATGCGCTCGTCTTGGCTTAAATACCTCGTGCTGATCTTTTTCGGCTTGTCCATGGTGGAACGATACCAGTCCACCAAGGGCTTCTCGTTGCGTCCCGTGGCCCGCGTCCGACCGTTGCGCCACGCCTTCCCCGTTCGCTTCGACACGCCCACCGCGCGAGCGGCCTGCGTGAAGTTCATGCCCGCGTTGAGATACTCAACGTACCGTCCCCGCCGCGCCGCGCACATCTCACGACGCGTCGCGTACGCCACGCCCTCGAACACCCACCTACTCGCGCGCCGCGCGCTCTCGTCTCCCACCTGGCACTCCCATCAGTCAGCCAAGCGTTGCAACGATCACTAGAACCCGCCGCCCTCATGGTACGCGGCGGGGGGGGGATTCCGTTGTTTCCGATGTTTTACAATGGAGCCGACGGCAACGGCAAGGAGATGATCATGGTTCCGATTGAGGACGTGTATCGACAGATCGTCGAGTTCTCCGTCGCAGCAGGAGCCACGAAGGTCATACTGTTCGGTTCGCGGGCCAAGGGCACCGCGCGGCCGAAAAGCGATATCGACATCGCGATCTCCGGATGCCCCGATTTCGACCGTCTGTACCGGCGGCTGCAGGACGACCTGTGGTCGCTGCTCAAGATCGACGTGATCAATCTGGACGAGCCGATCACCGACGAACTGCGCGACGAGATCGCGACGACCGGAAAGGTCCTCTATGAAAAAGTATGAGAACTACGCCTCCGCCTTGCGTTCGTTGCGTCAGGCTCCTGATCAGGATTTGAGCAATGAGTTCATTCAGAGCGGTGTGATCGACAAGTTCGAGTTGCAGTTCGAACTCGGATGGAAGCTGTTCAAGGCATTGCTCGCATACGAAGGCGATCCGGTGTCGGTGTCCGGTTCGCCTCGCGATGTATTGAAGACTGCGTTCCAGTATTACGATTTCGTGGATGAGACGACATGGTTGCGCATGCTCCGTGACCGCAACGATTCGGCGCACATCTACGACGCGGATAAGGCGCTGCGATTGGTGGACGCGATCATCGTCGACTACATCCCCGAGTTTGAACGGGTGAACCAAGGACTGATCGAGCGATACGGTACCGCCATGCTGACTGAGTGATGCCGCGAGTGAATCGAGTGTACGACCGACCATTACGCCGAACGCGTGAGGATGGCGGGTTGCGGTTTCGCGTTGCAATGTGCGTCCGGTAGGGTAGTGGGCTATGTGTGGAATCGTTGGATATGCAGGAAACGTCGAAACCGCGTGCGGCAAGCCGCTGGAAGTGTGCTTGCAGGGCTTGAAGCGCCTCGAATACCGCGGCTATGATTCGGCCGGCGTGGCCCTGAGCGCCCCAGGCATGGAGCAGGTGGCCGTGCGCAAGAAGGCCGGCCGTCTCGCCAATCTCGTCGAGGACATCGAACGCAACCCCATGCCGGCCGCCACCGTCGGCATCGGACATACGCGCTGGGCCACCAACGGCGTGCCCAGCGACGTGAACGCGCACCCGCACACCAGCCGCGACGGCAAGGTCGCCATCATCCACAACGGCATTATCGAAAACGCATCCCAGCTGCGGCTTGACCTGCAGGCCGAAGGCTACCGGTTCTCCTCGAGCACCGACACCGAGGTCGCTGCGAAGCTGCTCGGCAAAATCGTCGACGCGATCATCGCCGAAACCGGCAAGCCGGACCTGTTCGAGGCGATCCGACGCCTCGCGCGCATGCTGGAAGGCGCGTTCACGATTCTCGCCACCGACTGCCGCCAACCGGACATCATCGTCGGCGCGCGCCATGATTCGCCGCTCGTCGTCGGTCTCGGCGACGGCGAGAACTTCCTCGGCTCCGACGTGGCCGCGTTCGTCGCGTACACGAAGCGCGCGCTCGAAGTCGACCAGGATCAGGCCGTGTGCGTTTCGGCGAACAGCGTGACCGTCACCGACTTCGACGGCAACGTGATCGAGGATCCGAAGACGTACACCGTCGATTGGGACGCGTCGGCGGCCGAAAAGGGCGGCTGGGACTCGTTCATGGACAAGGAGATCCACGAGGATCCGGCCGCCGTCCAGCGCACGCTGCTCGGCCGTCTCGACAAGCACGGCGACATCAACCTCGACGAGGTGCGCATCGAACCGCACGATTTCAAGGCGATCGACAAGATCATCGTCATCGCGTGCGGCACCGCCGCATATGCCGGCATGGTCGCCAAGTACGCGATCGAACACTGGGTGCGCATTCCGGTCGAAGTCGAGCTCGCGCACGAATTCCGCTACCGCGACCCGATCCTCACGCCGCGCACGCTCGTCGTCGCGATCTCGCAGTCCGGCGAGACGATGGACACGTTGATGGCCCTGCGCCACGCGCGCGAACAGGGTTCCAAGGTACTCGCGATCTGCAACACGCAGGGCGCGTCCATTCCGCGCGAATCCGACGCCGTGCTCTACACGCACGCCGGCCCCGAGGTCGCCGTCGCCTCGACCAAGGCGTTCGTCGCGCAGATCACCGCCGCGTACGTGCTCGGCCTGTACCTCGCGCAGGTCAAGGGCGCGATGTTCCGCGACGAAATCCAGTCCACGCTCGACTCGCTCAAGGCCATGCCGCGCAAGATCCAGTGGATTCTCGACACGCAGGCCAAGGCCGTGCAGAAGGCCGCCGAGCAGATGGTGAACGCGAAGTCGTTCCTGTTCCTCGGCCGCCACGTCGGCTATCCGGTCGCCATGGAAGGCGCGCTCAAGCTCAAGGAGATCGCGTACACG
This sequence comes from Bifidobacterium miconis, assembly GCF_019331735.1. Taxonomy (GTDB): domain Bacteria; phylum Actinomycetota; class Actinomycetes; order Actinomycetales; family Bifidobacteriaceae; genus Bifidobacterium; species Bifidobacterium miconis. The sequence continues at coordinate 47,326 of NZ_JAHBBH010000004.1, read as the reverse complement.
TTCACGGAGGGCTTCGCGGCCGGCGAGCTCAAGCACGGCCCGATCGCGCTCGTCGACGAAGGCGAGCCGATCGTGTTCATCGTGCCGCCGGCGCGCGGCCGCAACGTGCTGCACGCGAAGGTGATCTCCGGCATCGAGGAGGTCAAGGCGCGTGGCGCGTTCATCATCGCCGTGGCCGAGGAGGGCGATCCGGACGTGGAGCGCTACGCGGACGTCGTGTTCTGGCGGCCGAAGGCGCCCACCCTGATGAGCCCGCTCGTCGACGTGGTGCCGCTGCAGCTGTTCGCCATGGACATGGCCAAGCTCAAGGGCTACGACGTCGACAAGCCCCGCAACCTCGCCAAGTCCGTCACGGTGGAGTAGACGCGCAAATGAACGGAGTTCCAGCGTTGGCCGGGAACGGTCGGGATATGCATTGCCCGACACGCTCCGGGCCGCTCGGCCAAGTCATACGGTCGGACAACGCATATCCCGACCGCTCCCTCTGCTGGTTCGGCTCGTTGCGTTGGAGTCTGCGATGAGCAAGCTGCACAGATACGTGACAGACGAGCCGCGGATCCCGTTTGACTGCGACGTGCTGTATGAGGATGCGGGGATCATCGTGATCGACAAGCCGCATTTTCTTGCCGTCACGCCGCGCGGCATGTGGTATCGCGAGACGGCGCTGATCCGGCTGCGCGAATGGTACGGCGAGCCGGACATCGTGCCGGCGCACCGGCTGGACCGGCTGACGGCCGGCGTGGTCGTGTTCGTGCGCGATCCGGCGCTGCGCGGAGCGTATCAGATGCTGTTCCAGGAGCGGCGCACGACCAAGGTGTACGAATGCCTCGCCCCGGCCGCGCCGATTCGGCAGCCGCGGTACGGCACGATCGAACGGCTTGAGCCGCCGCGCGCGTTCCCGCTGCGGCGCCGCTCGCGCATCATCAAGCAGCGAGGGATTTTGCAGGCGTACGAGGAGCCGGGCGTGGTCAATGCGGAGACGGTGATCGAACTGGGCGAGCCGGTGTCGCCGATCGTTACTCAGAGTGTTTCACACCCCGTTTCACACCCCGTTTCACGATCGGTGATGGGGCAGCCGCCGATCCGCGCGTACACGCTGCATCCGCGCACGGGCAAGACGCACCAGCTGCGCGTCCACATGAACTCGCTCGGCCTGCCGATCGTCGGCGACGACTTCTATCCGCGCATCGTCGAACGCGCCTACGACGACTTCTCCCGGCCGCTCGAGCTCGTCGCGCGGCGGCTGTCGTTCGTCGACCCGGTCAGCGGCGAGCCGCGCGAATTCGTCTCGCGCGTGCCGCTGGGAGTCGCGTCGGCCGGTCGGCGACCGCGTTAGGCGTTCAGGTCGCGCACGGAGTCGCGTTCCACGAGTTCGACGGGGATGACGGTCTTCACGTTCGTGGGCACGTCCGTGCCTTCGCACAGGTCGCGCACCATCGAGAACGCCCTGCGGCCGATCCGGTCGAACCGCATGCGCATGGTGGTCAGCTCCAGACGCGGAATCGTGCCGGCGAGCGAATCGTCCACGCCGATCACGCTCACGTCCTCGGGCACGCGCTTGCCGGCCGCGCGCAGGCCAAGCATCGCGCCGTACGCCATCTGGTCGTTGGCTGCGTACACGGCCGTGCAATCGGCTTCATGTGCGAGCGCGAGGCCGCACTGGTAGCCGCTGTCGGCCTCCCAGTCGCCGGTGTACAGCGGGGGCACGCTGATGCCGCGGGACGACAGCGCGTCGCGCCAGCCCTGTTCGCGGCTTTGCGCGGCGCGCGACGTGGCCGGACCGGCGATGTGGTAGACGGTCCGGTGCCCTTTGGCGAGCAGATAGTCGACGACGGCCTGCGAGCAGCCGTACTGGTCCGCGTCGACGGTGGGGCAGTGGCGCGACGGACTCTCGCTCAGCAGCACGACCGGCAGTTCCTTGGGCGGCTGGAATTCGGCGAAGTCGGAGAGCTGCTCCTCCATGACGATGATCATGCCGTCCACCGGCAGCTGCTTCATGCGTTCGACGGCGGCCTGGACCGTGCGGTCGCGTCCGCGGCCGATCGAATGCACGGTGATCGCGTAGCCGTTGTCGTTCGCGGCGGTGGCGATGCTGTCGAGGATGCGCGAGTTGCCGAACGACGACAAATTGAACATGACGACGCCGATGTCCTGAAAACGGCCGTGCTTGAGCGCGCGAGCCGCGTAGTTCGGCCGGTATCCGAGTTTTTCCATCGCGGCTTCGACGCGCATGCGCGTTTCCGGCCGGACCGCGTCGCTGCCGTTGGCGACGCGGGATACGGTTTGCGGCGAGACGCCGGCCTCTTTGGCGACGTCCTGCATCGAGACCGAAGCCGTTGATGTGCGTTCCATACTACCTACTTCTCCATGAAACGACGGTGTTTTCGTTATCAGACTACCATACCATCCATATTTCCTGCCACGCCGGAGGCTGGACTTTGTCGGTGACGGTGATATTATGGTAACGCAAACATCGAAAGGTTCCGCAGCATGGCGGAACACCGCGATGCAACGAAAGGACAGCAATGGCGCAGCACAGACCATTCCGTTGGCCGCAGCCGCTTGAGGGCCAGGAAGCCCGCATCTGGTACGGCGGCGACTATAACCCCGACCAGTGGCCGGAAGAGGTGTGGGACGACGACATCCGTCTCATGACCAAGGCCGGCGTGAACCTCGTTTCGGTCGGCATCTTCAGCTGGGCGAAGATCGAACCGCGCGAAGGCGTGTTCGACTTCGACTGGCTCGACCGCATCATCGACAAGCTCGGCAAGGCCGGCATCGCCGTCGACCTCGCCTCCGCGACCGCCTCGCCGCCGATGTGGCTCACCCAGGCCCATCCCGAGGTGCTGTGGCAGGACTACCGCGGCGACGTGTGCCAGCCCGGCGCCCGCCAGCACTGGCGTCCGACCAGCCCGGTCTTCCGCGAGTACGCGCTCAAGCTGTGCCGCGCGATGGCCGAGCACTACAAGGACAACCCGTACGTCGTCGCCTGGCACGTAAGCAACGAGTACGGCTGCCACAACCGCTTCGATTACTCCGAGGACGCCGAGCGCGCCTTCCAGGACTGGTGCAAGGAGCGCTACGGCACCATCGACGCCGTCAACGACGCGTGGGGCACCGCCTTCTGGGCGCAGCACATGAACGACTTCTCCGAAATCGTCCCGCCGCGCTTCATCGGCGACGGCAACTTCATGAACCCGGGCAAGCTGCTCGACTGGAAGCGTTTCAGCTCCGACGCGCTCAAGGCGTTCTACATCGCCGAGCGCGACCTGCTCGAAGAGCTCACCCCGGGCCGTCCGCTGACCACCAATTTCATGGTCTCCGCCGGCGGCACCGGCATGAACTACGACGACTGGGGCACGGAAGTCGACTTCGTCTCCAACGACCACTACTTCACCCCGGGCGAGGCCCACCTCGACGAGATGGCCTACTCGGCCTCCCTGACCGACGGCATCGCCCGCAAGAACCCGTGGTTCCTCATGGAGAACTCCACCGGCGCCGTCAACTGGCGTCCGATCAACTACCGCAAGGAACCCGGCCAGCTCGTGCGCGACGCGCTCGTGCACCTGTCCATGGGCGCCGACGCGATCTGCTACTTCCAGTGGCGCCAGTCCAAGGCCGGCGCGGAGAAGTTCCACACCGCCATGGTGCCTCACGCGGGCGAGGATTCGCAGGACTTCCGCGACGTGTGCGAACTCGGCGGCGACCTGCAGCGCCTGGCCGACGAGGGACTGCTTGGCACCAAGCTCGCCAAGTCGCGCGTGGCCGTCGTGTTCGACTACGAGTCCGAATGGGCCACCGAGCACACCGCCACCCCGACCCAGCAGGTGCGCCACTGGACCGAGCCGCTCGCATGGTTCCGCGCGCTCGCCGATCAGGGCGTGACCGCCGACGTGGTGCCCGTGCGCTCCGACTGGGATTCGTACGAGGCCGTCGTGCTGCCGAGCTTGTACATTCTGGACGAGGAGACCACGCGCCGCGTGCGCGACTACGTCGCCAAGGGCGGCAAGCTGTTCGTCACCTATTACACCGGCCTTTCCGACGAGAAGGACCACATCTGGCTCGGCGGCTACCCGGGTTCGATCCGCGACGTGGTCGGCGTGCGCATCGAGGAGTTCGCGCCGATGGGCAACGACTTCGAGGGCACGCTCGATCATCTCGAGCTCACCAACGGCACGGTCGCGCACGATTTCGCCGACGTGATCACGTCCGTCGCCGACTCAGCGCGCGTGCTCGAAACCTACAAGTCCGATCCGTGGGTCGGCATGAACGGCGTGCCGGCGATCACCGTCAACGAATACGGCGACGGCAAGGCCGCATACGTCGGCTGCCGTCTCGGCCGCGACGGACTCGCCAAGAGCCTGCCCGAACTGCTCGATGCGATGGGCATCGACGTGGCCGCCCCGGCCGGTGCCGGCGACGTGCTGCGCGTCGAACGTGCGAACGAGACGGGCGACGTCACGTTCGAGTTCCTGTTCAACCGCACGCACCGCGCCGTGACCGTGCCGGCGGACGGCGAGACGATCGTCGCCTCGCTTGCGCAGGCCAACGGCGACGGCACCGTGACGATCGACCCGAACGGCGTCGCCATCGTCAAGCGCTAATTCGGCGGCTGCGCGTCAGTATTCAGCGGCTCTCCTTGCGTTCATCGACGTGGGGAGAGCCGTTTTTCTATGCCTACGAGGCGCATCGGATGGATGTTCGCCGAATTGCCTCGCTGAGGTGTCTCTCAGCGAGGCAATTTGCCGAAGGTCCGTCCGTTTCGTCTCGCGTGGGGTTGTAGGCGGGGTATTCCGGTTGGATCTTCGGCGTTTTGCTTCGCTGGGGTGTCTCCAAGCGGGGTGTTTCTCCGAAGGTCTGCCCGAATCGCCTCGCCGGGAAGCTGCGCATGCTGCGATTCCGCGTGCTCAGGGCGGTGTCGTACACTCGATACGATGATGGAACGGTGCGATCCAATCGCGGATAAGGACGGCGGGGTGCAGGCATGATGCCACAACGACGGGTGAACAAGCGTGCGTCGAAACGCGTGATCGCCGCCGTCTGCGCGCTTGCCGCCATACTCGCGCTCGCCGCATGCGGGCAACGGGACACGCGCACCGAACTCGTCGTATGGTCGTGGGAGCCCAGCATGGGCACGCTGGCGCGCGACTTCGAAAAAGCCAATCCGGACATCCGCATCACCATCAAGAACACGAGCGGCTACGAGAATCTCAACAGCGCGATCCAGGACGGCTACGGGCTGCCCGACATCGCGCAGCTCGAATACTTCGCCCTGCCGCAGTACGCGGTCAGCAGCCAGCTGCTCGACATCACCGACCGTGTGGACGGCTACGACAGCGTGTACACGCCCGGCACGTGGGCGTCCGTGCATCTCGGCGGGCGCGTGTACGGCCTGCCGATGGACTCCGGCCCGATGGCGTTCTTCTACAACGAGGACGTGTTCCGTCAGGCCGGCGTGGACGCAACGAAGATCCGCACATGGGACGACTACTACGAGGCCGCGAAGAAGCTCCAGAAGATCGGCGTGTACATCGCCGCCGACTCGGGCGACGCGAGCTTCTACGACGCGATGATCTGGCTCGCTGGCGGCCGCCCGTTCCACACGTCGAACGACGGCAAGACCGTGACCATCGACCTCGCCGACGACGCGGGCACCAAAACGTTCACCGTGTTCTGGCAGAAGATGATCGACGAAGGACTCGTTGACACGCGCTCGACGACATGGTCCGAGTCATGGAAGCGCAAGCTCGGCTCCGGCGCGGTCGCGTCCGTGTTCGCCGGCGCGTGGATGCCGTCGCTGCTCCTGTCCGACGTGCCGGGAGGCTCCGGACTGTGGCGCGTCGCGCAGATGCCGACCGCCGACGGCAGGCCGGCCAACGCGGAAAACGGCGGATCGGCATTGTCCGTGCTGCAATCCAGCCGCAAGCCGGACGCTGCGTTCCGCTTCCTCGACTACGTGTGCCACAGCAGGAAGGGCATCGCCACGCGCGTCGACGGCGGATCGTTCCCCGCCGACAAGGACACGCTCAACAATGCGGACTTCCTCGACAAGACCACTGTCACCGACGAGCGCGGCATCGCCATCCCGTACTTCGGCGGGCAACGCTACAACCGCGTGCTGTCCGAAGCGGCCGAAACCGTGTCCACCGGCTACCAGTACCTGCCGTTCGAGGTGTACGCGCGCAACGACTTCTCCTCGACCGTCGGCAAGGCGTACGACTGGTCCACGGCCAAATACAAGTACGATCAGGCCGTCGCGCGCATCGAGGCCGGCGTGGTGGGCTCCAACGGCAAGCCGCCGAAACTGCCCGAGCATCCCGGCAAGCGCATCGCGCTGACCGACGGCATCGCCTCATGGCAGAAGGACCTCGAAGAGTACGGCTTCAACCAGGGCTTCACCATCGAATAGCGGTCGGCGGACGGTCTCCGATAACCGGGCGCCGACCGCTCATGCCATGCCTACCGCGCGTTGCGCCGGTAGATCTCCTCCATGCCCTTGAAGATCAGGTCCGGATCGTACACGTCGATCAGATCCGTGTCGTCCTTGAACACGCGCCCCAGCCCGCCGGTCGCCACCACGGTGAAGTCCTCGGGGATCTCTGCGTGGAACTGCTGGATCGTGCGTTCGATGCCGCCGAGGAAGTTGTAGTACAGGCCCGCCTGCATCGCCGTTTTCGTGCCGGTCGCCAGGATCGAGCGCGGGCGCATGATCTCCACCTCCGGCAGCTGCGCGGTCTCGCCCCACAGCGCGGCCGCGGCCGTGCGGATGCCCGTCGTGATCAGCCCGCAGGTGATCGTGCCCGTGGCGTCCACGTAGTTGAACGTCGTCGCCGTGCCGAAATCGGCCACCAACACGCGCCCGCCGTACTCCGCGTACGCGCCCACACAGTCCGACAGGCAGTCCGCGCCCAGCGACTTCGGGTCGTCGATGCGGATGTTCATGCCGGTCTTGACGCCCGGTCCCACGATCATCGGTTCCAGTCCCAGGAACTTGACGATGCTCGCGCGGAACGAGTGCATCACCTTCGGCACCACCGAGCAGACGATCACGTCGTCCACGTCGTCCGGCGTGAACCGGCTGAAACCGAGGAACTGCGTGATCATCAGCCCGTACTCGTCCGACGTGTGGTGCGCCTTGGTGGAAATGCGGTACGTGCCGACGATGCGGCCGTTCTCAATGAATCCGAGCACGATGTTGGTGTTGCCGATGTCGACCGCGACAAGCATGGGAAATCCCTCCGTTGGACGTTGCGCGCCGGTTGGACGCACGATTGCACACCAGTCTAGCGCCGCAATGCGGGCAATCGACGGCAATTTCCCGTCGGCGAGCGCGGCCGGCGAGTACAGTGGCGCGTATGGGAGAACGCATGGAAACGAACGAAAATCAGCCAGCCGCGATATCGGCCGCGACGACTGACGGCGGCGGACTTGAACGGCTCGACCGGCGCGGCGTTGTCGTGCTGATCTGCGTCGGGCTCGCGTGCGGCCTGCTGTCCGGCCTGTTCGGCATCGGCGGCGGCACGATCATCGTGCCCGCACTGGTCTGGCTCGGTCTGAGCCAGCGGCACGCGGCCGCGACGTCGCTCGCCGCGATCGTGCCCACGTCGATTTCCGGCGTCGTCTCGTACGCGACCGAAGGCAACGTGAACTGGATCGCCGCGCTGCTGCTCGCGCTCGGCGTGATCGCCGGCAGCCAGCTCGGCTCGCTGCTGCTCAGCCGCCTGCCGGAAGTCGCGTTGCGCTGGATTTGGGTGGTGTTCCTGATTTTCGTGATCGTCCAGCAGGTCACGTTCACGCCGCCGCGCGAGGGGCACATCGTGCTGCACGTGTGGTCCGGGCTGTTTCTGGTGCTGCTGGGAGTCGTGACGGGCGCGCTTGCCGGCGTGCTCGGCATCGGCGGCGGGGCGATCATGATGCCCGCACTTTCGTTCCTGTTCGGTGCGAGTGATCTGATGGCGCGCGGCACGTCGCTGCTGGTGATGTTCCCCGGCGCGATCTCCGGCACGGTGGCCAACTGGAAGCGCGGGATCGTGCATTTGAAGAGCGGCCTGATCATCGGCTGCTGCGCGATCGTGACCGCGCCGCTCGGCACGTTCATCGCCGGATGGATCACGCCGAGAGCGGGGTCGCTGCTGTTCGCCGCGTGGCTGACATTCCTCGCGGTGCGCAGCACGTGGACAGCGGTCAAGGCGACGCGCGCGACGCATGGCAACTAGTACTTTGTCGGGCTTAATGCGATGGATTCTGACTACCCCTCAGTCACTGCGTGACAGCTCCCCTGACAAGGGGCGCCGAGAAAAGGAATGCAGCAGTGTACATTCGACAAAGCATTGGGCATGTCGTCCCCATATGTGGGATTATGACCGGATTGAGGGTGACCGAACGGTAATTTTCCGCGTGTCTGCATCGCGTTCCCAGCAAAATCCCGGCAAGCGCGCTAGGATGGGAGCCGTTGACAACCGCAAGGCCACGCGAACGGGGACGTTCCGCGGCCGCTGTTTCGAAGGAGAACCAGTATGGTCTATCGCATGATCTTCAATCAGACCGCCTATTTCGGCCGTGGCGCGATCAAGGAGATCCCGGCCGTTGCGAAGTCGCACGGCTTCACCAAGGCGTTCATCGTCACCGATCCGGTGCTGCTCGAGACCGGCACCGCCGAGAAGGTCACCAAAGTGCTCGACGAGGCCGGCATGCCGTATGAGGTGTTCTCCAACGTCAAGCCGAACCCGCCGGTCGAATGCATTCAGGATGGCGTCGCCAAGTTCGCCGAATCCGGCGCCGACTTCCTGATCGGCCTCGGCGGCGGCTCGCCGCAGGACACCTGCAAGGGCATCGGCATCATCACCGCCAACCCGGAGTTCGCCGACGTGCTCTCCCTCGAAGGCGTGGCGGACACGAAGAACCCGTCCGTGCCGATCTTCGGCGTGCCGACCACCGCCGGCACCGCCTCCGAGACGACCATCAACTACGTCATCACCGATACCGCGAACAAGCGCAAGTTCGTCGCCGTCGACCCGCACGACATCCCGATCGTCGCGTTCGTCGACCCCGACCTCACGGACTCCATGCCGCGCGGTCTCAAGGTCGCCACCGGCCTCGACGCGCTGACCCACGCGATCGAAGGCTACATCACGCCGGGCGCGTGGAGCCTGTCCGACTGCCTGTCCATGCAGACCATCCGCATGATCGCCAAGAACCTCGCCAAGTCCGCCGACGGCGACATCCCGGCCGGCGAGCAGATGGCGTACGCGTCCTACATCACCGGCATGGCCTACTCCAATGTCGGCCTCGGCCTGGTGCACGGCATGGCCCACCCGCTGGGCGGCCGCCTCGGCGTGGCTCACGGCGTCGCCAACGGCATCCTGCTGGCACCGGTCATGGAGTACAACAAGGACTTCACCGGCGAGAAGTACCGCGACATCGCGGACGCGTTCGGCGTCGAGGACGCCTACACCGGCGACCTCGAGAAGGTGCGCGAGGAGGCCGTGCAGGCCGTGCACCAGCTGACCGTGGACCTCAAGAACCCGACCACGATCTCCGAGGTCGGCGCCACCGAGGCCGATCTGGCGCCGCTCGCCCACGACGCGTTCAACGACGTGTGCACGCCGGGCAACCCGCGCAAGGCCACCGAAGAGGACATCCTCGCGATCTACAAGTCGCTGATGTGACGGGTTCCGGTTCCCGGGATCGCCCCCGATAATCCCGGGAACCGGAAACCGCACAATATCAAACAAGCCCGGAACCATGAATCCCATGATTCCGGGCTTGCGCATGTTCATATGAACAGACCTCGGTTCCCGGGATGTTCACGAAGCAATCCCGGGAACCAGAGGGCGGCGAGAATGCCTCACGCGCCTTTGTGCGCGATCGGCTTCCACTGTGCCTTGGCGAAGATCGCCTGGAAGGAGATCGGCACGTAGCTGAGCATGTAGATCGGGAAGCTCAGCACATAGGCGAACAGCTCCTTGTTGGTCGCGCCGATATGGTCGCGCTCCACGATGATCGTGAGCGCGGCGAGCGCCATCATCGTCAGCACCGCCATCACAATGCCGTTCGACCATCCCAACAGCGACTGCACCTGCGACTGCCACGTCACGAACCCGCACGCGGCGAACAGCCATCCCAGCAGCATGCGCATGATCGCCAGCACGGTGAACGGGCACAGCAGCAGCGTGAAATCGACCGCCGAAAAGTCGCGCTCGCGCACCGCGCGTTTGATGAGTGCCGGGCCGTAATAGCGGAACACCTGCAGGAATCCCTTGCTCCAGCGCAGTCGCTGACGCCAGCTCTGCTGGAACGTGACCGGCTGCTCGTCGTACAGGATCGCCGTGCCGCAATAGCCGATGCGGTCGCCGTGCAGCACCGAGTCCATCGTGAACTCCAGATCCTCGGTGAGCAGGTGGAACTTCCAGCCCTTGTTGCGCTGCATGACCTCCTTCGAGAACATGAAGCCGGTGCCGCCCACATGGCAGCTGGTGCCGAGGCGCATGCGCGAGGCGCTCAGGAAGCGCGACTCGCGGATGAACCACAGGGCCGAACCGCTCGACACCCAGTTGTCGGACAGGTTCACCGAATTGCGGTAGCTGGTCAGGATCCTGAACCCGGACTGGAACGCCTTGTTCATTTCCTCGAAGTAGTGCCTGTCGAGCCGATTGTCGGCGTCGAACACGAAGAACGCGTCGTACCGGTCGGAAGCGCCCGACTCGTTCATCCGGTCGAGCAGGTAGGTGAGCGCGTAGCCCTTGCCGACGAGCTCCTTGTTGAAGCGTTCGATGACATGGCATCCCTTGGACCGGGCCAGATCGGCGGTGTGGTCGTCGCAGTTGTCGGCGACGAGCCAGATGTCGACGAGCCTGCTCGGATACGTCTGCGACTGGATATCGTCGATGAGATTGCCGACGACGCCCTCCTCGTTGCGCGCGGAGATGAGCACGGCGTAACGGCGGTCCATCGGCGCGTCGGGGAACGTGATCGGCTTGGCGACGAGCGAAATGACGACGCAGATCGCCTGATACACGATGCCGACGGTGCCGACGATGTACATGAGGATGTCGAGTATGGACAGGAGTGCCATCAGCGCCACCTGCTTCTGGGATTGTCGGATGCGGGCTTGCGCGGCGTCGCGGACTGTCCCGATGCCGGCGTGACGGACGCCGGCCGTTCGGGCGCCGTGGTTGCCGCGTCGGCATCGGAGCCGGCCGCAGTGTCGCCGTCGTCTTCGGTGCCGGCCAGTCCGGCCACGCCGTGCCGTTCCTCGTCCCACTTGCCGAGCACGCCCTTCGGGATCGCCATCGTCTCCGACTCGTCGAGCTGTTGCGCGGTCGGCAGGTGATACACCTGCTCCGCCAGATGCTGCAGCTCCTCGTTCATCGGCACGCGCGCGCTCGATCCCTTGGCCGCGCGCGGCATGTGGCTGCTCACCGGCTTGATCACATGCTCGCCGAACGCCTCCGCGCCCTCGACGACCTTCGACTTCTTCACCGTGTCCGGGTCGTACAGCAACGGGGAGTCGACCAGCTCGTAGCGCTTCGTGTACACCTTGAAGATCGCCTGCAGGCTGGCCGTGATGGGCAGCGCGAGGAACGCGCCGAGCGCGCCGAACACCGAGCCGAACACGAGCACCGCGAGGAACGCGATCGCCGGGTTCAGGTCCATCGTGCGTTCGGAGATCTTCGGCGAGAGGATCAGGTTCTCGAACTGCTGGTAGACGGTGATGAACACGAGCACGCCCACCGCATACCAGATGCCGTTCGACCCCCACGCGAACACGACCGGCAGTGCGCCGCCGATGTACGTGCCGACGGTCGGAATGAACTGCGAGACGACGCCGCAGAACAGCGCCAGCGGCAGCCAGTACGGTACGTGGATGATCTCGAGGAAGATTGCCGTGCACGTCGCGTTGATGAGCGCGAGGATCGAACGCGAGAACAGGAAGCCGGAGATCTGGTCCTGCACGATCGTCCACGCGAGCAGGAAGCGGCGCTGCTGGCTGTCGCCGAGCCACTGGCACATGCTGCGGCGCATCTTCGGGCCCGCCGCCGACATGTAGTACGTGACCATGAACACGGTCATGATGTTGAGCAGCGCGCTGAACAGGCCGACCGTGGTGTTGAGCGCCTGACCGGCGAAGTTCGTCACCCACGAGGTCTGCAGGTTCTTGAAGATCTCCGTACCGAGACTGTCGATCTCGGGCATGCGGAAGGTCGAATACTGTTCGACCGCGTCCTTGATCTGATCGTAGAGCGCCGGCAGTCCGCGCACCATCGAGATCACCTGCTGCACGAACATCGAGCCGAACAGCGAGAACAGGGCGACGACGATCACCGTCAGTCCGATCAGCGTGATCGCGGACGCAATCCCGCGCTTCCAGCCGTGCCGCACCATGATGAGCACCATTGGCTCCATCGCGAGCGCGAGGAACACGGAAATCACCAGATCGAGCACGATGTAGTCGATCTTGCCCCACGACTGCCACACGAAAATCGACAGGAACACGGCGATCGCCGCATACAGCAGGCCACGGCCCCACCAGTCCGGCGGCTTGCGCGGATCGCCCTTGGCCGGGAACACGGAGGCGAAATCGATTCTTTGCTCATCCTGCTTGGTCATGGCTCCCCATTCTAACGTCGGCGGGTCATTTCGACATGGTCCCCGCGAACGATGCGTCAGTTCGCGCCGCGCTTGTATGCTGAAGATATGCTGAATGTTTCGATCGTCATTCCCGCTTGGAACGAAGCCGAACGCATCGCCGACTGCCTGCTCAACACCGTCAGGCAGACCGTGATGCCGTACGAGATCATCGTCGTCGACAACCGTTCGACCGACAATACGTGCGCGATCGTGGAGCGCTTCATGGCCGAGCACCCGGAGGCGCCGATCAAGCTGCTGCACCAGAACGAGGAGCAGGGCCTGATCCCGACGCGCAACTTCGGCCTGAACGCAGCCACGGGCGACGTGCTCGGCCGCTTCGACGCGGACTGCATGATCAAGCCCGACTGGGTGGAGGTCGTCGCCGGCATCTTCACCGAGGATCCGGAGGCGATGGGCGCGACCGGACCGGTGATGTACTACGACATGCCGTCGCGCCACTTCGGGCTCAAGGGCGACAATTCGATCCGCAAGCGCATCTACCGCGCCGACGGCGGCCAGCCGCTGCTGTTCGGCTCGAACATGGCCGTGCGGGCGAGCGCGTGGCGGCAGATCGCGGGCGAAGTGTGCCGCGACAAGTCCGACGTGATGCACGAGGACATCGACCTGTCGCTGCACCTGATCGGCAAGGGGCTCAAGACCGTGTACTCGCCGCGCATGATCGCCGGCATGAGCGCGCGCCGCATGGACACGTCGCTCGGCTCGTTCCTCAACTACATGAGGCGGTTCAAGAACACGTTCGATGCGCATCCGCAGCATTGGCGCAAGCACAAGCCGGAAATCCTGTTCACCGCCATGTATCCGGCGATGCACCTGTTCTATCCCGTCTGGCAGAAGGTGCTCAACACCGCCGACATCAACCCGGCCGAGGCCGCGTGGATCAACGAGCAGATGAAGATCGCCGAGAAGCAGGGCCACGAACTCTACGACGAAACCCCCACCGACGAAGAGTACGACGAAAAGCACGAGTAGCGGGTACACACCCGTCCACGGGATGACGGCGTGTTGTGAACCGCTGGTCTAGAGTGGATGTATGAGCATAGACAACACTCAGGGAAATGTTGGTTTTCAGCCGCAGCAGCCGCCGATGATGACGGCGCCCCGGCCAGTCCAGTCGCAGTCGCAACCGTATCCGTATCCGCCGCAGCCGGTGCCGCCGAATCCGGCCGCGGCGGTCTCCATTCGTGGCCTGTTCAAGCGCTTCGGCGAGAAGGTCGCCGTCAACGGCCTGTCGCTCGACATTCCGGTCGGCTCGTTCTACGGACTGGTCGGCCCGAACGGCGCGGGCAAGACCACCACGCTCAACATGGTCACCGGCCTGCTCGTGCCGGACGGCGGTCTGGCGATGATCCTCGGCCGCGACGTGTGGAGCGACGTGAACGCGGCCAAGCGCGCGATCGGCGTGATGCCGCAGCCCGGCCAGATCTTCGACCGGCTCACCGGCCTGCAGCTGCTCGTCTATTCGGGCATGCTGCGCGGCATGCCCCGCGCCGAGTCGGTCGCGCGCGCGAACGACCTGCTCGCCGCGTTCGACCTGACGCAGGCGGCGAACACGATGGTCTCCGACTATTCGGCCGGCATGACCAAAAAGATCTGCCTCGCCTCCGCGATGATCCACAGCCCGCGCATCCTCGTCCTCGACGAGCCGTTCGAGTCGGTCGACCCGGTCTCCAGCGCGAACCTCAAGGACATTCTCATCGAATACGCGAAGACCGGTGGCACGGTCATCATCTCCTCGCACGTCATGGCGCTCGTCGAGAAGATGTGCACACACGTGGCCGTGGTGAACAACGGCCAGGTGTGCGCGGCCGGCACGGTCGACGAGGTCGCCGCCGGCGAGGATCTCGAGGACCGCTTCCTCCAGCTGGTCGGCGGCCGGCACGCCGCCGCGCACATCGCCTGGCTCGACGGCGGCGCGTCCGCCGCGTCCGCCGCGGATCCGGCCGCGCCGGGAGCCCGCTCATGAACGCCGCACTCACGCTCGTGCGCATGCGCTGGGCGCTCACCCGCGCCACGCTCACCACATCCGTGTGGCAGACCGTCGCCTACGTGTTCGCGATCCTGTTCGCCGTCGGTACGGTCATCGCCACCGCGTCCGCCGCGTGGAACATCGGCGACTGGGCCGCGTTCGTGCGGTTCCGGCCCGACATGGTCCCCATCAACGTGCTCGGGCCGCACGGCATCGTCAACGCGGCCGTCGTGCTCGTCGGCGCGTCGATCACGCTCATGGTCGGCCTCGTGCAGATCATGCTGCTCGGAGAAGGCTCCACGATGAGCCCGCGCAAGTTCGCGCTCTACGGCATTCCCGACCGCGAACTCCAGTTGGGCCTGCTGCTGTCCGGGCTGTCCGGCATCCCCGCGATCACCGGCGTGCTCTCGCTCATGCTCTGGTCGCTCGCCTACCGAGCGATGGGCCCGGCCGTCGTGCTCGCGGCCCTTGTCGCCGCGCCGCTCGCCGTCGTCACCATGATGAGCGTGTCCAAGCTGCTGCTCGCGCTCGCCACCACGCTCATCACGTCCAAGCGCGGGCAGGGCGCGTCCTACATGGTCATCGTCGTGCTGTTCGTCTCCGTCTGCCAGCTGCCGAACATCCTCGTCAACTCGGGCGCGGCCGACAGCATGAGCCTCGACGCGGCGTGGGGAGCCGCGAACGTCATGGCATGGACGCCGTTCGGCGCCGCGTTCCAGCTGCCGTACGACGCGCTCGTCGGCGACTGGCTGGCGTTCGCCGTGCGCGTCGCGATCCTCGCCGCCGCATGGGCCGCTTGTTTTGCGGGGTGCGTGTGGTGCCTCAGGCGCGAGCGGCTCACTGTCGGCGCGGCGGAGAAAACGGTCACGGCCAAGGGCGTCGGCGCGTTCGGCACCATGCCCGACTCGCCGTCCGGCGCCGTCTCCGCGCGCCTGATCACGTATCTCAGACGCGACCCGCGCCAGGCGATGATGTTCGTCATGCCCGTGTTCTTCGCCATCGTCTTCGGCCTGCAGTCGCGCGCCATGCCCGGCATGGTGTGGGGTTCGCTCGTCATGTCCGGCTGGATGGTGGCCATCGCCGAAAGCAACGGCCTCGCCTACGAAGGCCGCGGCTTCACCATGCAGGTCATCGCCGGAGTGCCGGGACTCACCGACCGCATCGGCCGTGTGCGCGTGTACGCCGGCATCATCGTCGCCTACCTGCTGCTGCTCGCCGTCGCGATCGCGGTCTTCACCGGCGACTGGGCCAGCCCGTCCGGACTGCTCACGGGCGCGACGTTCGCCGCGCTCGGCATCGGCGTCGCGTTCGCGGCGCTGGGACTCGCGGAGATCACGTCGTGCACGCTCATGTATCCGGTCGCCTCGCTCGACAAGCCGTTCTCCGCACCACAGGGCCGCGCGATGGCGCAGGGCTTCTTCCCGTTCGTCTACATGTTCGGCAGCCTGCTCGCCATGCTGCCGACCGGCATCGTCGCGATCGCGCTGCTCGTCGCCGGCGCGTTCGACGGCCTGTACTGGCTGCTGATTCCCGTGTCGCTCGCCAACGGCGCGGCCGTGCTCGCGGTTGGTACATGGCTCGGCGGTAAGCTGATGGACGCGCGGATGCTGTCGATCGTCGCGACGCTCGACTCGTTCGCGTCACTGCAGAAATAAGCTTGGACGGCGTGGCGCGGCCGGCCGAACGGTCGATGCACACGCCGATACAGACGACAGCAGACAGTAAGGAGCGCGACGTGCAGGACGGGACGACGCAACAGCCGCAACGCCGAAGGACCGCGCGACGCCGCACGGTCACCGTCATCGTGTCCGCGATCGTCACCGTGGCCCTGTGCGCGGGATACGTCGCACTCGACATCGCCGACCTCATGCCCGGACCGCTCACCCTGCGACAGGTGACGCGCCGGACGATCCCCGACGCCCCCGACGCGCTCGCCGCAGGCTCCGTCGCCGGCACGCTCGACGCGACGCGCGCGGTCGACAAGTCCGCCGCCGCGGCGCTCATCGACGCGTTCGGCACAACGGACGGCGTGGGCGACTCGTATTCGGTGATCATCACCGACGCGAACGGCAATCCGGTCGCGCAACGCAACGCGGACACGCCGCGCGAGCCCGCATCGACCATGAAAACGCTGACCGCGCTCGCCGCCGCGTCCACGCTCGACATGGGATCCACGTTCGAGACGCAGACCTATCTCGTCCAGCACGACGATGGCAGCGCCAGCCTCGTGCTTAAAGGCAACGGCGACATGCTGCTCGGCTCCGGGACAAGCGACCCCGACCACGTCAACGGGCGCGCCGGACTCGCCACCCTCGCCGCGCACACCGCCGCCGCGCTCAAGGCGCGCGGCATCGGCACGGTCACGCTCGCCCTCGACGACACGCTGTTCGGCGCCGACCGCTACCCGGACGGCATCGATGAGAACAACGAAGGCAACCTGTACTACACGGGCGTGAGCTCCATGGCCATCGACGGCGGCCGGCAATGGGACGGAGGCGCCCCCGCCGACCCGGACATCTTCAGCGCATATCCGCAGCTCAGCCAGCACACCGACGCCGACGCGGCCGACGCATTCGCCGCGCGGCTCGCCGAACAGGGCATCACCGTGAACGGCGACGTGACGGACGGCGCCGCGCCGGACAACGCCAGCCCCATCGCGTCCGTCAGCTCCGCGACGCTCGCCGAAATCCTCGCGTTCGCGCTGCAGCATTCCGACAACACGCTCGCCGAGGAATTCGGCCGGCTCACCGCGCTCAAGCTCGGCGAGGAGAACTCGCCGAAAGGCGGCGTGGCGGCCGTGCGCAAAGCCCTCGGCACGCTCGGCGTCGACACGACCGGCCTGACCATGGCCGACTGCTCCGGACTCACGCCCGGCTCGCGGCTCACCGTGCGCACGCTGGCCGCCGTGCAGGCGCGCAATCTCACCGTCTCCGGAGCGGCCGCCGCGGCCGAAGGACTGTCCATACCCGGGCTCGTCGGCACCGCGCTCAACCGGGCGGTCAGCGCGGACACGGCCGGACTGCTGCGCGTGAAAACCGGCAGCCTCGGCGAGGTCACGTCGATGACCGGCAACGTGTCGCGACTCGGCGGCGGGGCGCTCGCGTTCGCCGTGATCGTCAACAAGCCCGACGACATGGTCGCCGCGCGCGCCGCCATCGACCGGTTCGTCGACGATCTGGCGAGACTGTAATGGAATCGCGCTGCGCGCGACGCTGTGTTGTTGGCGGCCTTGCGGCCGTGACACTCCCTCAGTCAGCCTGTCGGCTGACAGCTCCCTCAGCCGAGGGAGCCGAGGCTCCGCCAGCATCGTAAGGCGTCGAACGACAAGGAAAGAATATGGCGTATTCGGGAAGGATGAAGGCCGGGATCGGGGCCGTGCGCGCCACGCTCGCAGAGCTCGGCATCGGCGTGCAGGACGAGCGGTTCACCCGGCACGGGGAGCACGAGCCCGACGCGGACGCGCCGCTCGTGCTCGTCGCCTGCTCCGGCGGGCGCGATTCGATCGCCCTGGCCGCGCTCGCCCGGACCGTGTGCGCGACGCTCGGCGTGCGCTGCGGCGCGGCGATCGTCGATCACGGCATGCAGGCCGACTCGGACCGGATCGCCGATGAGGCCGCCGGCCGCTGCCGCACGCTCGGACTCGACCCGGTCATCGTGCGTCGCGTCGACGTCGTCGACGACGGCAGGGGAGCAGAGGCCGCCGCGCGCGACGCGCGATACGCGGCCCTCGCCGCCATCGCCCGGGAACGGGACGCGCGCGTCGTATTGCTTGCGCACACGAAGAACGATCAGGCCGAAACCGTGCTCATCGGATTGCTGCGATCCGCCGGCGTCGACGCGCTCGCCGGCATGCCCGCCGTGTTCGCGCGCGACGGCGTGCGTTACGCGCGTCCGCTGCTCGGGCTCACGCGCGCCGACACCACCGGCATCTGCGAGGATCTGGGCCTTGCATGGTGGGATGATCCGACCAATGGGGACGCCGCATTCCCGACCGAATCCCTTGGTGCCGCGCTGCCGCTGCGGTCGCGCATTCGCCACGGGCTGATCCCGTTCCTTGAGGATTTCGCCGGACGAGATATCGTCGCGCATCTGGCCGAAGGGGCGCGCCCCGTCCGCCGCGACAAGGAATATATGGACATGCAGGCGGACGCCGCGGCCGCCCGTGCGAGGCTCGACCCTGCCGGCGACGTGCTGCGATGGTCCGTCAGGGCGCTTGAAGCCGAGCATCCCGCGATCCGCGCGCGCGTCATCGCCCACGGTCTGGCCTCCGCGGGGGTGCCGGCCACCGCCCGTCAGATCGAATCCGTCGACCGTCTCGTGGCCGACTGGCACGGCCAGTCCGCTGTGCAACTTTCCAGAGGTTATTCAGTATTTCGTCAGAAACACGTCATTCGCGTGTGCCAAGATGGTGGGCATGCGAATCGCTGATGTGCACAATGATATCGACCACGAGCTGGTCAGCAAAGAACGGATCGACGAGAAAATACGCGAGGTCGCCGCGCAGGCGAGCGACGACTACCGCGACAAGAACCCGCTGCTGATCGCGGTGCTCAAGGGGGCCGTGAACACGATCGCCGCGTTCTCGCAGGCGATGAGCATCCCCGTCCAGCTCGACTTCATGAGCCTGTCCAGCTACGGCTCGGGCACCGTGTCGAGCGGCGAGGTCACGATTCGACAGGACCTGTCCACCGACGTGCGCGGACGCCACGTGCTCATCGTCGAAGACATCATCGACTCCGGGCGCACGCTCGCATGGCTGGTCGACGAGCTCAAGCGGCGCGGCACCGCCTCGGTCGAGATCTTCGCGCTGCTCGAGAAGCCGTCCCGTCGCGAGGTCGACGTCGACGTGAAATACCACGGCTATGAGATTCCCGACGAATTCGTCGTCGGATTCGGACTCGACTATGACGAGCGCTACCGCAACCTCGATTCGATCGCAGTGCTCAAGCCCGCAGTGTATCAAGGAGACAATGCATGAGCTACCCTCAGGGGCCGCAGGGACCGGGCAACAACAATAACCCGTTCAACCCCTTCAACGGCAATCCGTTCAACCGCAGCAACGACGGCGGCAACGGCAACAACGAGAACAACAACGGCAAGAAGCCGTTCTGGCAGTCCCCGTGGCTGTGGGGCGTGCTGATCGTCGTCATCGCGATCGTCTCGTTCCAGATCTTCACCGGCACCGGCGCGCAGACCATCGACACGAAGGACGGCATCTCGCTGCTGCAGTCCTCCGACATCAAGTACGCGGAGATCGTCGACAACACGCAGCAGGTCAAGCTCGAACTGCCCAACGACTACGTGAAGGCCGACCCGACCACCGGCAAGACACGCAACTACGGCAAGAACGTCCAGTTCTACTATGCGTACGCGCAGAGCGCGCAGGTCGTCCAGCTCATCAACAAGGCCAATCCGACCAACGGCTGGAACACCACCATGCGCCAGAGCGGCATCCTCAGCTATCTGGCGAACATGCTGTTCCCGATCGTCCTGATCGTGGCGATGTGGTGGCTGCTCATGCGCAACATGGGCGGCGCCGGCGGCATGTTCGGCATGGGCGGCAAGAAGAACAACGGCAAGCTGCTCGACGGCCAGACCCCGAAGACCAAGTTCGCCGACGTGGCCGGCGAGGACGCGGCCGTGCAGGAGGTCGAGGAGATCAAGGACTTCCTCAAGGATCCGTCCAAGTACAAGGCGCTCGGCGCGCGCATCCCGCGCGGCGTGCTGCTGTACGGCCCTCCGGGCACCGGCAAGACACTGCTCGCGCGAGCCATCGCCGGCGAGGCGGGCGTGCCGTTCTATTCGATGGCCGGCTCCGACTTCGTCGAAATGTTCGTCGGCCTCGGCGCCTCCCGCGTGCGCGACCTGTTCGACGAGGCGAAGAAGAACGCGCCCGCGATCATCTTCATCGACGAGATCGACGCCGTCGGCCGCAAGCGCGGCTCCGGCATGTCCGGCGGCCACGACGAGCGCGAGCAGACGCTCAACCAGCTGCTCGTCGAAATGGACGGCTTCGACAACGACACCAACCTCATCATCATCGCCGCGACCAACCGTCCCGACGTGCTCGACCCCGCGCTGCTGCGCCCGGGCCGCTTCGACCGTCAGGTCGCCGTCGAGGCCCCGGATCTCGAAGGCCGCGAGCAGATCCTTAAGGTGCACGCCAAGGGCAAGCCGTTCGTGCCGGACGTCGACCTGCACATGGTCGCCGTGCGCACGCCGGGCTTCACCGGCGCGGACCTCGCGAACGTGCTCAACGAGGCCGCGCTCCTGTGCGCCCGCGCCGGCGCGCAGCTGATCGACAACCGCGCCATCGACGAGGCCATCGACCGCGTGCAGGCCGGCCCGAAGCGCCGCTCCAAGGGCATGGCGCTCGACGAGCTGCGCAACACCGCATACCACGAGGGTGGCCACGCGCTCGTCGCCGCCGCGCTGCACAACACCGACCCGGTCACCAAGGTCACGATCCTGCCGCGAGGCCGCGCGCTCGGCTACACGGCCGTCATGCCGACCTCCGACCGCTACTCGCAGTCGCGCAACCAGCTGCTCGACCAGATGGCGTACGCGATGGGCGGCCGCACCGCCGAGGAGATCGTGTTCCACGACCCGACCACGGGCGCGTCCAACGACATCGAAAAGGCGACGAACATCGCCCGCACGATGGTGCTCGAATACGGCTTCTCGAAGAAGCTCGGCGCGATCAAGTGGGGCACCGACGACACGAACGGTGCCGACTACGACGCGCTCGCGCCGCACAAGTACTCCGACCAGACCGCCGAGATCATCGACGACGAGGTCCGCCAGCTCGTGGAGACCGCGCACACCGAGGCGTGGAACATCATCAACGAGAACCGTGACGTGCTCGACGAGCTCGTCCGCCAGCTGCTCGTCAAGGAAACCCTGAACGAGAAGGAGCTGGCCGAGATCTTCTCGCACATCCGCAAGGCACCGGAACGTCCGGTGTGGCTGTCGGACGACCGCCGTCCGGATTCGGATCTTCCGCCGGTCGAGATCCCCGAATCGCTCAAGCGTTCGGTGGGCATGAAGCCGGGCGAATGATCGGTTCGCAACCGCTGATGATATGAACGAACAGTGAGGGGCATGTCAGGCACGTGACATGTCCCTCGCCGTTTTTATGCGAGGCTTTGGCCGGGGTCGTTGGCCTGACGGACCGGGAAGGAACGATTGCTTATGAAGATAACCGCGACCGACGTGACGCTGCGCGTCGACGCCGATGACCTTGACGAGGAGACGCTCGCGCTGCTGCGCGACCATGCGCACGTCGACGTCATCGTGCACTGCGACGATCCGCACGTCGAGACGATGCTGTCCGGAGCACGGGTGCGCGTCAGCGTCGTGCCCGGCGGCAGTACCGATGCCGACGCGGACTCCGATGCGCGCGAAGACGCCGTCCAATCGTCGTTCGGCGACGGTCCTGCGACGTTCGGCGAACGTTCGTCCGCCGATGATCGGCATCCCGGCGACCACGCGCTCGGCGACGCGGTCGGCGTCGGCGACGCGACGTTCCGCACGGCCGTCATTTCGATGGACAGCACGTCCACCGACGCGGAACGGCTGTTCCGATCGGCGATCGTCGCGCTTGACGGCATCCCCGGCAATCAGGTCGACGGCATCTCGCCGCTGTACCACGTCAGCAACGTCGACGGGCCGGACGCGATGGCCGCCGTCATGCAGATCACCACGAAACTCGCCGCACGCCAGCTCGTCGCGACGCTCGGTTCCATTGAATCGTCGCTCGGCGGCGACGTCGACCTCGATCTCGTGGACATGCCCGGCGTGACCAGCGACGAACCTGACTGCCGCGTGCCGTGGCCGAGCGCGCGCGAACACGCCGCCGTGCTCGCCCCGTGGATGGACATGGATCCCGAAGCCCGTCTCGGCAAGGATCCGGTGTCGTTCCTGCTCGCCATGGCCCCCGACGCCGGACGCGTGGGGCTCCTGTCGGACAACTGGATCATCGGAGGAACCTTATGAAGGCACGTCGCACCCCGTGGTGGTACTACCTCGTCGCGATGATCTGCGGCCTGTTCGGCGGCATGCTGCTCGCCAAATACGACGAGGTGTCCGGTCTCGCGCTGCTCGGCGTGCCGTGGTTCATCTCCGCGCTGCTGCTGCTCATCGGCGCGACCGTGCTCGTCATGGCGCTGCAGGTGCACAAGTACGCCACCACCGACCCGCGCAAACGCGCCGAACTCAAGCCATTGGACCCGCAGAAGGCCGTGTCCACGCTCGTGCTCGCCAAGTCGCTCGGATTGGTCGGCGCGGCGCTCACCGGATGGTACGGCGGGCAGATCCTGCTCAGCGTCTCGCACCTGGAGGCCGCCTACTATTCGCAGGCCGTGCTCGAATGCGCGATCGCGTGCGCGGCGTGCCTGATCGACATGATCATCGGCATTGCGGGGGAGTGGCTGTGCCAGCTGCCGCCGATGGACGGTCCGGAAAGCGAGAAGATGAAGGCCGCGCAGCCCCGTCGCAACGTGGCCCCCGCCGCCGTCAAGACGCGGCACTGATTGATTGGTGCGACGTCACTGCTGGGGGACGCGGATCATGGCTTCCTGGGCCATGGCGGCGACCAGCTCGCCGTCCTGCGAATAGACCTTCGCGACGCCGAGACCGCGGCCGTGCGCGGCGGTCGGCGTATCCTGCACGTACAGATGCCACTGGTTGATGTCCACGTCGCGATACCACCACATCGAATGGTCGATCGACGCGTACGAAATGCCCGGCGTCGAAATGCTCAGGCCGGCGCGGCGCAGCACCGGCTCCATCATCACCTGATCGCAGCCGAGCGCCAGCATCGCGCGGTGCATCACCTGCGGCACGTCGACCGTGCCGTCGGCCTTCATCCACACCATCTGCTTGCCGGAATCATGCGCGGCGCTCTCCTTGTCCGCGCCGAACATGATCGTCTGCGTGACGTGACGGATGTCGAACGGCGACTTCTTCGCATAGAACTTCGCGAACGGCGACTGGTCGGCGTACGGCTCCATGAGCTCCTTCGCGCTTTGCAGCGTTTCCGGGTCAGGCACGTCGGACGGCATCGGGTCGGCGAACTCCACGCCCGACTGTCCGGCGATCTGGAAACTGGCGATCGCGGTCAGGATCGGGCCCTCCGACTGTGTGACGTTCACGCGGCGGGCCGAAAACGAACGGCCGTCGCGCAGCTTCTCCACGTCGAACAGCAGATCCTGCCGGATGTCGCCGGCCGCGATGAAATAGCCGTGGATCGAATGCGGCAGGCGCGCCGGATCGACCGTCTTCGACGCGGCGACCAGCGACTGCGCGATCACCTGACCGCCGTAGACGCGGCCCGTCGGGAAGTACAGGCTTTCGCCGTTGATATACGAGTGTCCGCGGTATTCGGACGGTTCCCCCAACCGCAGCACCTTCACCAGACGTTCCAGCGGTGTCAGTGTATCCGACTTCGTCATCGTGTTGCTCCTGCCTCTTGACTGTGACTGGTGTGCAGTTTATCCGCTCGAGGTAAAGAGCGGCGGGGAGTTTTGTAACGAGCGTAAGGCGCGGGTAAGGCGCAGGTGAATTGTGGCGGCTGGCGCGGCGGGATGAGAGGCGGGGCGCATGACCGGGCGTACATCGAACCGTTCTCATTAAGAAAAGTGCGAGTCAAACGCACATTTGCTCACAAACGCACATCGGGCGGAACCCCGGTATACCAAGGTTCCGCCCGATCGTGATGTGCGATTGACGCTATGTCAGGTTCGCAGTTTTCTTATTGAGAACGATTCGCTGCGCGTGTTCATCCTAGCGCGTCAGCTTGCGATGCAGGCGGTGCGGACGGGCGGCGTCCTCGCCAAGGCGGGCGACGCGGTTCTCCTGATACGCCTGGAAGTTGCCCTCGAACCAGTACCACTTGGCCGGGTTCTCGTCGTCGCCCTCCCACGCGAGGATGTGCGTGGCGACGCGGTCGAGGAACCAACGGTCGTGGGAGATGACCACGGCGCAGCCCGGGAAGCCGAGCAGCGCGTTTTCAAGGCTTTCGAGGGTCTCCACATCCAAATCGTTGGTGGGCTCGTCGAGCAGCAGCAGGTTGCCGCCCTGCTTCAAGGTCAGGGCGAGGTTCAGGCGGTTGCGCTCGCCGCCGGAGAGCACGCCCGTGAGCTTCTGCTGGTCGGAACCCTTGAAGCCGAAGCTGGCCACGTAGGCGCGGGTCGGCACCTCGGTGCCCGCCACGTCGATGAAGTCGAGACCGCCGGAGACCGCCTCCCACAGGTTCTTGTTCGGGTCGAGGCCCTCGCGGTTCTGGTCGACGTAGCTGATCTTCACGGTGTCGCCGATTTTCAGCTCGCCGCTGGTGAGCGGTTCGAGGCCCACGATCGTCTTGAACAGCGTGGACTTGCCGACGCCGTTCGGGCCGATCACGCCGACGATGCCGTTGCGCGGCAGCGTGAACGACAGGTCGTCGATGAGCACGCGGTCGCCGAACGCCTTGTGGATGTGCTTCGCCTCGAGCACCACCGAACCCAGACGCGGGCCGGCCGGAATCTGGATCTCGGAGAAGTCGAGCTTCTTGTTGTTGCGCGCCTCCTGCTCCATCTGGTCGTAGCGCTCCAGACGGGCCTTGTTCTTGGCCTGGCGGGCCTTCGGCGAGGAACGCACCCAGTCAAGCTCGTCCTTGAGGCGCTTGGCGAGCTTCGCGTCCTTCGCGCCCTGAATCTCCATACGCTTGGCCTTCGTCTCCAGATACGTGGAGTAGTTGCCCTTGTACGGGTACAGGTGGCCGCGGTCGACCTCGCAGATCCATTCGGCCACGTTGTCCATGAAGTAACGGTCGTGGGTGACGGCGATGACCGCGCCCTTGTACTGGTGCAGGAACTTCTCCAGCCACAGGATCGACTCGGCGTCGAGGTGGTTGGTGGGCTCGTCGAGCAGCAGCAGGTCCGGGGCCTCAAGCAGCAGCTTGCACAGCGCCACGCGGCGGCGCTCGCCACCGGAGCACACCTTCACCGGGGTGTCCGGGTCGGGGCACTGCAGCGCGTCCATCGCCTGATCGAGCTGCGAGTCGAGATCCCAGCCGTTCGCCGCGTCGATCTCGGTCTGCAGCTTGCCCATCTCGTCCATGAGCGCGTCGAAGTCGGCGTCCGGGTTCGCCATCTCCTCGCCGATCTGGTTGAAGCGGGCCACCTTCTCGGCGATCGGGCCGAACGCCATCTTGATGTTCTCGCCGACGGTCTTCGTGTCGTCCAGCGGCGGCTCCTGCTGCAGGATGCCGACCGTGAAGCCCGGCGTCAGGTACGCCTCGCCGTTCGACACCGTTTCGAGGCCGGCCATGATCTTGAGCAGCGTCGACTTGCCCATGCCGTTCGGGCCGACCACGCCGATCTTCGCGCCGGGCAGGAAGCTCAGCGTCACGTCGTCGAGGATCACGCGCTCGCCGAACGCCTTGCGCGCCTTGATCATCTGGTAAATGAATTCTGCCACTTGCAGTTACTCCTTAAACAAAGGTTGAAATTCCGCAGTTCTCAGGTTTGCTCAGGTCGGCCGCCCCATGCGGCGTCGTTGTCGGTCCCGTCCGCATAGCGGTCGACGTCATGCCAAACCACCGCCCACCATGGTATCGGAAGGGCTGGAATGCCAAGGGGTGCGGGGGCGCCGGGCGGTGTGCGCCGCAAACGGCTGCAGGCGGCTGCAGGCGGCTGCAGGCGGCGGCATGCGGCGGAATACGACGTCATACGTTAGAGTATGGTCACGCGGATGTATGGAAACGAGGCGGGAAGGAGCCGTACATATGCTGCCGAATTTCACCGAGGACGCCAATCTGGGCCGGATCGCGCTCATCGCGAGCGATATAGACTGCACGCTGCTCGCCGACGACGGCACGATGCCGCCGCATATGGCCGATCGCATCCGCGCGCTCGATGCGGCGGGCGTCACGTTCTGCGCGGCGAGCGGCCGGCCGAACTACACACTGGCCGACATGTTCCCCGGACTCGACCGGCACATGGCGCTCATGTCGGACAACGGCGCGGCGATCTACTGCCGCGGCGAGCTCATCTACGAAAGCCTCATCCCCGTCGACGAATACCAGCGGATGATCCGATACACGCTCGACGACGGACGCGGTTGCCCGACGGTCTGCGGCATCGACGCCTGCTACATCCGCTCGTGCGACGAACGCTACGACGAGTACTTCCGCACGTTCTACAAAAAGATCGTCTACATGGACGATCTGACCACGCTCGACCGCGACGTGAACAAGTACACCGTGTTCTTCCCCGGCAACGATTCCGAGGAGGTGTACCGCGACACCTATCGGGACGCCTGGTCGGACCGCTACACGGTGACGAACGCCGGCAAGATGTGGATCGACATGATGAATCCCGGCGTGGACAAGGGATCGGGTCTGGCCCGCCTGTGCGAGCATCTCGGCGTGGACATCGCGGACGCGTGCGCGCTCGGCGACACATACAACGACGTGCAGATGCTCGAGGAGGCCGGCCACGGCTACGTGGTCGCGAACGCCGAGGAGCACATGCACGCGCATGCCGGCTGGCTGGCGCCCAGCAACAACGACCGGGGCGTCGCCGCGGTCATCGACGCGGTGCTTGCCGCGCGCGCATCGTCGGCCGCAGTCGGCACGGCGGGCGCGAACTGATCTTGTGACGCCGGCCGGGCGGCGGGGGCGACGATTGAACGGTTTTCGGTTTCCCGACGCGCGGCGGCGTTTCGCAACGGGCTCTCAGCAGCGGGTGCTCAGCAGCGGTCGAACGAGAACCGGGCGATGTCGTCGAGCGCGCGCTGGCTTTCGTCCAGCCACGTCATGCCGACCGGGTAGACGTGGCCGAGCGTCTCGTGACGCGCGACCTTGCGGTCGGACAGCTCGAAGTCGGCGCCCTTGCGCGACAATGCGGTCGCCAACGCGAGCGCATCCGCCTCGAGGAAATCGTCGCTGGACGTGAGAATGAACAGCGGCGGCAGATCGACGCGGCTCACGATGTCCTCGGCCGTCAGATACGTCGGATCGGCGGCGTCGAGCCCGTCGAAGAACTCCTCGCCGAGCATCCGGTCGAGCATGAGCCGCTTGTCCGGATCATAGCCGGCGCCGGTCGCGCCCGCGCGTTCGACCGCGGCGGGGGAGGCGAGCGAGTATACGCCGCACACCAGCGCGCCGCCGGCGAACCTCATGCCGGACGGTTCCGCAATGCCGAACGCGTGCGCCGCATCAGCGCTGTTTTCGATCGCCAGCGTGAGCAGCGCGAGCGCGCCGCCCGCCGAGTCTCCGGTGACGAACACGGCGTTCGGATCGACCGGATACTCGCCCAAGTGCGCGCGCAGCCAGCGCAACGCCGCCTGTACGTCGGCCAGCTGCCCCTTGAGCCCGGTCTGCGGCGCGGGGCGGTAGTTGAGCGACACCACTGCGAATCCGCGCGACGCCAGATGCGTGTTGAAATTGCGGTTGAGCTCCTTGTACCCGTACGTGAAGCCGCCGCCGTGGATGTCGACGTACACGGGCGTCGTGTGTCCGCCGCGCACCGTCGCCTCGTGCGGCAGGTAGATGTCGAGCAGATGGCCGCGGCACTGTCCGGCCGCGCGGTCCGTGCCGCCGTCCGGCAAGTACGCGATGTCGCAGATCGCGTCCACGTTGTCCGGATCACGCCAGTATTCGGATCGCGGCAGGTCGAACAGCGCGGTCTGATAGCGATTCTCGCGGAACGCCCGCGCGCGTTCCGGTGACAGTCCGGGCATGTCCAGATCGCCGTCGATTTCGGTCCAGTAGGTGAATCGCTCCGCGAGCGCCGGATCGAACGCCGGCTGCGCGGGGCTCGCGCTCGCCGCGGCGTCCGAAGCGCTGCCGGGGACGTTGCCGTTGTTGCCATTGCTGCCGGTATTGCCGTTGGGATCGGTGATGACTGCCATGCCGCCTCCATTGGTAGTGGGTCAATGGCTTCCATCATAGCGGGCGGAGGCATGCGCGGCGGGCATGAGCAACGGGCATGAGTCACGGTCGCAGGCGTCCCCCGGGTTGTGGCCGCGGGCGTCTCGGTCCGACCGGTTCCAACCAGTTCCGACCGAATGAGTGGCATGCACTTCCGACCGGCACGTTGCCCGAACGCGCATGAGCATGTCTCGTGTCCTGCCAGTCGGGCGGACGAATGGCTGCCGTCTGAATGTCAGCCGTCGAGCGAATGCCCGGCGAGCGCGTCGAATGACGTTTGTCGGGCCGGATCGTCGGCGTCCGGCCGCGGCCGGTAGTCCTCGATCCTGCGCACCTCCGTTTTGATCAGATACGTCTCCGCAAAATCAAGCGTCGTATACACCATCGTTGCCCCCTGTCAGTGGTTCCGGCGCATCTTCCCCTCCGCCGTGCCAACCATGAAACCACAGAACGCCGCGCGACACAAGAACCCGCATATAACAAACCCCGATAGCCCGCTATATTGGCGGCATGTTGCAGCGTCGCGGCTCCTGCGACGCGCCGTAATGCTGGCGGAGCCTCGGCGTCCTGCAATGACGGACGGCCTTTGGCCGACTGTGTCGTCAGCTCGCTGTCGCTCGCTCCTCGTCTACAAACGCCCCCGGCGTTTGCTTGTCGGCCCGGCCTGCCTGAGGGGGCTGTCGGCCGGTTTGGTTCGGGACGTCGCGACGCGTCGGCGTCGCCGATGGACGTATGCGGAATCTCGCATGCTGGAGGCCGCCATCGCAGCGACTTGTTGTGTGGAGGTCGTTCCTTTTCGCGCCCGGTTGTAAGGGTTGTGGGCGTGTACGGGACATTTGCCCACGGCGGCCGGTGACGAATGGGCGCCACCGGCCGCCGTCGGAAGCCGATCGTGGGTATAACCGGTACATGACGCGGCCCGATTCGTGGGCATAGACGGTACACGCAGACGAACGTGGGCATGAACCGGCCACAAAGAACCCGTTTCGAACCCGTACATGGTCGGTCCATGCCCACGATCCCGCGGACGGGCAGGATAATGGTCGGTCCATGCCCACATTCAACCGAGAAGGCCGAGAACCCGCCAGCGTCTCGGCGCAGAGATTTCAGTCATCTCCGTAATGTCTTCCGGTTGATTCCATGCGGACCTGTTCCTTACGTTCCATTAGATCGGATTTCAGATACGTCCGGGAATTGCCCTGCTTGTCTCCGATCTGCTGAGCATAGTAGGTGTGGAAGAAACCGCGGCTGACATGGAGTGCTGCTGCGGCTTCGATGTCGTTTTCGTATATCGCGTCGTTAAGACGCCGATACATGTCGGTGAAGTTCTCAATTGCTGAGGCTAGTCGATTCAATGCTTTGATGAGTTGTGCTTCGTTTGTCATCTTCGATCCTTGATGTTCAACCGTTTATGATGCGGTGCCTATGGGCTTAAGCCGTCCGGTTCTTGTACATCGCTGTGCGAGAATCTGACATGCGTCAGCATAATTCATCGGTGAGGGAGATTGCTGAGTGAGGTAATGGAAATCCCTTGAAATCTACGACTTCAAGGGATCTGATGGTGCCCCGGATCAGATTCGAACTGACGACACCCGCTTTAGGAGAGCGGTGCTCTATCCCCTGAGCTACCGAGGCGACGATGTTCTATTGTACATGCGGCCCGTACAGCGCCTCGCCGCGGCGGAGGCTGAGACGCTACGGAGAGCGGATGCGCAGGATGTGCGTGCCTCGCCGTCCGCTGGGGTGATCGATGCCGTTGTGGCTCCTGTGAATGGTTCATGCGGATGCGCGGCCGGCCGTGCGGCGCACGATATGGTGGTGGCGGAAAGGAACGGGATGCGCATGGCGACAACGGCAAACGGCGCTCGCCGGTCGGCGGGCGGTCGATCGGCGAGCGTCCGATCGGGCGGACGAAGGAACGGCACGGACGGCGTCGGACGATCCTCGCGTGCCGGAGTCGCGGGCTCGACGCCGGCCTCCGGGCGGTCGGCGCGTTCCGACGCCGGCCGCGCTTCCGCCAAACCGTCCGTTGCCTCATCCGCCGGGTCATATCGGCGGTCGTCATCGTCGCCTCTTCGTTCCGGCAATGGTTCCGCCCGTACACGGCGTTCGGACGGAACCGGACACGTTGCACGGTCCGGTCGGTCCGGTCGGTCCGGCTGCAAGGCCTCCTCGTCGTCGCCGTTCCGCCGCATCGCCGGCGTGCTGGCGTGGATGCTGGCCGTGGCCTCGCTGCTGGGTTCCGCCGCTCGCGCGCTGCCGGCCGACTTGCAGGCGTTGCCGTATCTGCCGGTGCTGATCGCGGTCACGCCCTGGTTCGTCCTGTCCGCGGTCGTCGCGTTCATCCTCGCGTGGATCGGCAAACGTTGGCTTGCGATGCTGCTTGCCATCGTGTGCATCGCCGCGCAGGCATGGTGGCAACGGCCGTTCTTCTCGCTGTCGTCGAGCCTGTCGCCGGCTGCGATCGCGGCCGTGTCCGGCGCGTCCGCGAACACGCGGGACGCGTACGCGCGCGTCATGACCTGCAACGTGTACAAGGGCAGGGCCGACGCCGCGTCGATCGTCAAGCTGGTCAGCGAGCAGCGCGTGGAGGTCCTCGCGCTGCAGGAAACGACCGACGAGTTCGTGCAGGCGCTGGACGACGCCGGCATCCGCGACTATCTGCCGTACGCGCAGGTGTCCACGTCGGACGGCGTGTACGGCAACGGGCTGTGGTCGGCCACGCCGCTCGGCGACCCTGCCGACGACGACGTGAACTCGAGCGCCTCGTTCATGCCGGGAGGCACGGTCGACTTCGACGGCACAGACGTGCGGTTCGTGTCGGTGCACACGACGTCGCCCACGCGCGGATACTGGCGCCAATGGAAACGTTCGCTGGACGAGCTCGGCCTGATGCGCGCGCACGAGGGCACGCGATACGTGTTCATGGGCGATTTCAACGCGACGGCCGACCACGCGCCGTTCCGGGACTTTCTCGGCAACCGGTTCTCCGATGCGGCGCAGCTGGCCGGCCACGGCTTCACGTTCACGTGGCCGGCCGACCGGTTCCCGCTGCCGCGATTCGCCGGCATCGACCATGTCGTGCTCGACAAGGGCATGACGGCCGGACAGATGCAGGTGGAGAGGATCCCCGGTTCGGACCACGCCGCGCTGCTCGCCACGATCGCCGTGAAATGAGACGTGGTCTCAGTCCAGATTGGATTGCGTGCCGGCGGTGTTCGCGCTGGTGGCCTGTTCGGCCTGAGCGGCGTCGAGCTTGGCCTTGACGTCGTTGAGCAGGCTCTGCGCGCGCTTGGCGAGCGCCTCGCCGAGCTCCCACTGGCGCATGGACTGGTCGAGGTTCAGCCCGCCCGTCTCAAGCTTCTGCACGGCTTGGATGAGCCTGTCACGCGCCTCCTCGTAGGGCATCTGCGCGATCTCTTCGCGCTCCTTGTCGGTCAGGGAGGAGGCGGGGGATGCGGTTGCGTTGGTCTTGTCGGTCATGTTGGTTCCTTGTGTTTCGGTTGGACGGATGGATGTCGGTCGTATGGCGTTGCGTCGGTTGCCCGTCGGGAGGCGTCGTCGTGTGACGGACGATGCGTCTACGAGACGGTTGCGTTGAGCGGCCCGTGCTTGAGCGTGACGGTGATCGGGTCGCCGGCCGAAACCGCGACGGGATCGTCGATCACGTGGCCGTCGGCGGTCTGCACGACGGCGTAGCCGCGGTCGAGCGTGGACTGCGGGCTGAGCGCGGTCAGACTGGCATGCAGTTTTTCGATGGTCAGGCTCGCGTCGTCGGTGATGCGCCGCAGGCCGATGTCCATGCGGCGGCGAGCGTCGTCAATGAATCGCTGGTGCGGTTCGAGCATGGTGAGCGGCCGAGTCAGGCTCGGCCTGTTCGCGTAGCCGTCGACGAGCCGCATTTCGTTGGACACGCGCGATTCGATGCGCATGCGCATGCGTTCGATTGCGCCGGTGACCAGCTGCCACTGTTCGTTGACGTCCGGCACGACTTTTTTCGCCGCATCGGTCGGCGTGGACGCGCGCAGGTCGACGGCGAGGTCGATGAGCGTCCAGTCGTCCTCGTGCCCGATCGCGGACACGATCGGCGTCGCGCACGCCGCGGCCGCGCGCACGACGGATTCGTCGGAGAAGCCGATGAGGTCCTCGAACGCGCCGCCGCCACGCGCCACGATGATCACATCGACGTCCGGATCGGCGTCCAGCATGCGGATTGCGGCGACGATGTCGGGCGGGCACTGCGGTCCCTGCACGTGCGCGTGCACGACCTTGAACCTGACGGACGGCCAGCGCAGGTTCACGTTGGTGATCACGTCGCCTTCGGCGCGGGCCTGCGGCGCGCAGATCAGTCCGATGCACGACGGGAACTCGGGCAGGGGGATCTTGCGGTCGGCGTCGAACAGGCCCTCGCCCTTGAGCTTGCGGCGCAGTTCGTCGATCTGCTCCTTGAGACCGCCGCCGGAGCCGAGCTTGCGGATGTCGTCGCCGATGAAGCTCAGCCGCGTCTGCTTGATCCAGATGTCGGCCTTGCCGTGGACGACCACGCGGTCGCCCTGCCGGAACGCGGCGGCCTTGCGCGCGAAGTCGCGCCATCCGGACACGGAGATCGCGACGTCCTCGAAATCGTCGCGCACGGTCAGATAGGCCGAGCCGGCGCGGCGCGTGTTGATTTCGGTGATCTGCCCGCAGATCCATGCCGCGGGCCATTTCTCCACGGCAACGTGGAACTTCTGGCTCAGCACGGACACGGGCCACGGGTTCTCCGCCGTGGTCTGGCTGGCCAGTCGCGGCAGCTGGTCGATCGGCTTGGGCGCGGCCGGCGCGTTGCCGCCCGCGAAGGCCGGCATGCCCACCTGATATCCCGGATCCTGATTCATGCCCTCCAGATTCGCCCATCGGCCGGACGACGGCGTGTCCGTTGCGGCGATGCCGTATCCTCATGTGGGCCTTGCAGGGGGCTTCGGCAGCCGGCCGTCAGGACCGCCCGCCCGCGACACGCGGAACACGCTTCGTCGCCTAAATCACATAGCAGCGTTTTCTGGCGCAATTCCGCCGAAGACCACTATATGTAGGTTTGAGACGGCGGGTCGCCACTAGATATCGGGGTGGGGTTGCCGTACAGTACTTAAGGCCGCGCAACGCGCGGCGGTGCGACACCGGCCTCGAAGGGCCGTCCAGACAAGTGAAGACAGGCAGGAACAGGCAAACTATGGAAGGACTTCAGATGGAAGCTCAGATGATGAACGACACCGCATCGGGCACCCGCGGCACCGTCGGCACCGTGCTGGTGGAGAAGCGTGACGGCCGCGTGGTCGACTTCGACCCGGTCAACATCATCGAGGCCGTGAAGTCCGCCTTCGGCGACCTTGACAAGCAAGTCGGCCCCGAAGAGGAGCAGATGATCCGCGGCTTCGCCAACCAGGTGGAAGGCGAAATCAAGGAACGCTACAACGGACCGGCCAAGATCGAGGACATCCAGAACCTCGTCGAGCACGCGCTCATCGACGCGCACCTGTACGACGTCGCGCGCGCCTACACCAACTACCGTCTCGACAAGGACATCCAGCGCGCCAAGGCCACCGACGTGAACGAGGCCGTCGCCCGCTTCATCAACCAGGATCCGACCCTCATCCACGAGAACGCGAACAAGGACGCCAACGTGTACGCCACGCAGCGCGATCTGCTCGCCGGCGCCGTCTCCAAGGCCGCCGCGTTCAACATGCTGCCGCCGGCCGTCTCCAACGCCCACATGAAGGGCGACATCCACTTCCACGACGCCGACTACTCGCCGTTCACCGCGCAGTCCAACTGCAGCCTCCCGAACTTCTGGGACATGCTCGCCAACGGTTTCACGCTCGGCAACGCGCCGATGGCCTCCCCGAAGTCCATCGCCATCGCCGCCACGCAGATCACGCAGATCATGAAGGACGTGGCCTCCAGCCAGTACGGCGGCCAGACCGCCAACCGCGCCGACGAGCATCTCGCCGTCTACGCGAAGAAGGACTACGAGAAGTTCCTCGAGGAGGCCCGCGAAACCATCCCCGACGGCATGCCGGTCGAATTCGCCCGCCGTCAGGTCGAGAACGCGAAGGCCAACGAGCCGTCCAAGCTGCACTTCGGCAACCGCGAGCCGCTGCCGATGGACACCCCGTTCCACACCGACGTCGACGAGCTCGAGCAGGAGCGCGAGATCCTCGCCAAGATCCGCACCCGCAAGTCGATCTACGACGCGATGCAGACCATGGAGTACCAGATCAACTCCAACCGCGTCTCCAACGGCCAGACCCCGTTCGTGACCATCGGCTTCGGCCTCGGCACCGACTGGTTCGCCCGCGAGATCCAGCGCGCGATCCTGCTCAACCGCATCCGCGGCCTCGGCAAGGAGCACCACACCGCCATCTTCCCGAAGCTCGTGTTCACCCTCAAGCACGGCGTGAACGCCGACAAGGGCGACCCGAACTACGACATCAAGCAGCTCGCGCTCGAATGCGCCACCAAGCGCATGTACCCGGACGTCGTATTCTACGAGAACATCGTCAAGATCACCGGCTCCTTCAAGGCGCCGATGGGCTGCCGTTCCTTCCTGCAGGGCTGGATCAACCCGGCCACCGGCAAGGACGAGGAGGACGGCCGCATGAACCTCGGCGTCGTCTCCGTGAACGTGCCGCGCATCGCGCTCGAATCCCACGGCGACAAGGCCCGCTTCTGGAAGCTGTTCGAGGAGCGCATGGAGGTCGCGCATCAGGCCCTGCAGTTCCGCATCATGCGCTGCAAGCAGGCCACGCCGGTCAACGCCCCGACCCTGTTCCGCTTCGGCGCGTTCGGCCGCCTCGGCGCGAACGACAACGTCGACCAGCTGTTCAAGAACGAGCGCGCCACCGTCTCGCTCGGCTACATCGGTCTCGCGGAGACCACCGCCGTGTTCTATGGCAAGAACTGGATCCGCGACCACGGCTGGGATCCGGAAGGCAAGGAGTTCGCGCTCTCGATCGTCAAGCGCATGAGCGAGCTGTGCAAGCAGTGGAGCAAGCAGGAGGGCTACCACTACTCCGTGTACTCCACGCCGGCCGAGTCGCTCACCGACCGCTTCAACCGCATGGACCGCGAGAAGTTCGGCCGCGTCGAAGGCGTGACCGACCACGACTTTTACACCAACTCGTTCCACTACCCGGTGTGGCTGCAGCCGACCCCGATGGAGAAGCTCAACTACGAGAAGGATTTCCCGTACTACGCGTCCGGCGGCTTCATCAACTACTGCGAGTACCCGTGCCTGCAGGACAACCCGAAGGCGCTCGAGGCCGTGTGGGACTACGCCTACAACATCGGCATCGGCTACCTCGGCACCAACACGCCGATCGACCACTGCTTCGTGTGCGGCTTCCAGGGCGACTTCGAGCCGACCGACGAGGGCTTCAAGTGCCCCGAGTGCGGCAACTCCGACCCGGACAAGTGCAACGTGACCAAGCGCACCTGCGGCTACCTCGGCAACCCGGTCCAGCGCCCGATGGTGCACGGGCGTCACGAGGAGATCTCGCACCGCGTCAAGCACATGAGCGGCGAGACCGGCCACGTGACGCTGGCCGACGGTCAGACGCGCGAGTGGTTCGAAGAGGCCAAGTAACGTTTGCATAGTCGGGTAACCGTGGGCCGGGTCAGGATGCGTATCGTGACACGCTCCGGGCCGCTCTGGCCGAGTCTTTACGGTCTCGACACGCATCCTGACCCGGCCCACTCGCCGATTCGGGACGTTACGGTTGGGCTGGGCGATTGAATTGGTGAAGAGACGATCCGTGTACTTACGGGTCGTCTCTTTGTGCGTATGACGAGAGGACGGTGCGATGATGGACAGACAACCGACGTTGCATGATTTTGCGGCGGGGGAGACGGGGCGCGGGCCGTCGATTCCGACCGACGAGGCGAACAATCCGCGTGCCGGACAGTGGGATGGCCGGCGCATGTCCAAGCGCATGATCGCCGACTACAAGACGTTCATCGTCACCGACGGCGAGGGTGTGCGCAACTCGCTGTACGTCTCCGGCTGCCCGTTCCACTGCGTCGACTGCTTCAACTCGTCCATCTGGGACTTCCAGGCCGGCCACGAGTACACGCAGCGGCTCGAAGACAAGATCATCGACGATCTGAAGGCGCCGTGGGTGCAGGGCATCACGTTCCTCGGCGGCGAACCGCTGCTGAACACGCCAGTGCTCGTGCCGCTCGCCGAACGCATCCGCGCCGAATTCGGCCACGAGAAGGATATCTGGTGCTGGACCGGCTACACGTGGGAGGAACTCATGCGCCCCGGCGAAACCGAGGACAAAATGGCGCTGCTGCGCCTCATCGACATCCTCGTCGACGGCCGCTACATCAAGTCGCAGCACGATTCGTTGCTGCAGTTCCGCGGTTCCGCCAACCAGCGCATCCTCGACGTGCCCAAGTCGTTGGAGGCGGGCAAACCCGTCATCTGGGCCAAGCTCCACGACCAGGAGCGGGACATCCCCGAGATTTACCTCAAGGACCGCGAGGCCGGCGAAGGGTCGCAGGCGTCCTGACGGATGGTCAGGAGATGAATCCGCATCGCGGGAATCATGAATTCCTCTGCCGTGAGAACCGCTCTTCATGTGGTCATGAAGAGCGAGGCATAGCTTCAGGACCATCCATGAAGCTAAGTGCTCTCTTGGGTGGTTATGAAAGGCATGTGCCACAAAACCCGTAGAACGCGAAGGTATCCGCTACGTCGGACTACCCGCGGGTTCTCCAATCGATGGTGGTGGTGCGGCGTGTGATGCCTGCAGGCGCGATCAACTCGCATCGTGCATCACGGTCGCGATTGCCTTCGAGGCGGTCGAAGAGCAGGCCAGCGGCTCGTTCGGACAGTCGCTCAGGCGTGGTGGATACGTTGGTGACCTGCCATTCGAATGATGTTGCGGCGTAGTCCGAGCAGTACGACACCACGGAGACATCCTGTCCGGGAATCACG
Organism: Bifidobacterium miconis; assembly: GCF_019331735.1. Taxonomy (GTDB): domain Bacteria; phylum Actinomycetota; class Actinomycetes; order Actinomycetales; family Bifidobacteriaceae; genus Bifidobacterium; species Bifidobacterium miconis. The sequence goes on along the minus strand of NZ_JAHBBH010000004.1, from coordinate 9,817 downwards.
TTGTGCCGGCGCAACGTGCGCAGCAGCCATTCGGTAGGCTGAGGTTGCCGGACGATGATGCCAAGGCGGTCATCGGCATGCAGCAGCAGTTGGTCGACGGTCTTCTCGATGCCGGGCCAGCCTTCGCCGAGTCGTTGCACGATGGAGAATCCCAGTCCGCGTTCGTCCGCGCGTTGGTGTGCGGTGCTGTAGAACTCGTCGACGAAGTTGTATTCATTCGGGTCGCTACCCAGTTGCGTACCGACCATCGTCACATGGTGATGCCCGGTGTCGGCGAGCTCATCCACGGCCAACAGTGCGGCTTTGCGGGCGTCGGCGTCCACGCAGTCCAGCCCGCGCGCGTTGGTCGCACGGCCCACGAGCGTGACGGGTTGGCTGAGTTCGGCGGCGATTGGGATGCGCGGGTCCTCACGGCTGACGTCCATGAGGATGAAGCCGTCACAGATCGATTTGCCGGCCATGCGCTTGAGCGCGGCCACGCCGTCATGCGTGGTGGTGAGGATGACGTCGTAATCGCGTGCGCGTGCGCTGCGCACGATGGCGTCGATGTACGGCGTGGTCTCATTGGCGTCGATCGTCTCGCTCATCTCCACGAACAGCGCGATGATGTTGGTGCGGTTTGTCTTCAACGTGCGCGCGCCGGCGTTCGGTTGGTAGTTGAGCTTGCGCATCGCCTCCTCGACCCGCCGTCGCGTCGCTTCGGACACGGTGTTCTTACCGTTGATGACGAACGACACCGTGCTCTGGGATACGCCCGCCAAGGCGGCGACGTCCTTGCTGGTCGGCGGTCGGGTTCCGGCTTGTCTGGTGGTCATGAGGTCCTCTTGCGTTGTATTTCGGCGGAATGTGCCGGCGGTCGTCGTCGCCACGCCGCTATTCGATATTAGCCCGTGTGGCTAACCCCTTACGCTGCCGGTCTCTTGGTTGGCTTTATCCAACCGACTGAAGGGATGGTCTTTGCGAGTCATGCGATCAGCCTTCGCGCATGAAACGCGGCAGCCTGTCGAGCGGGCAAGGCGTGTCGATGACGGCAGGCCCCGCGATGACCTGCCCGTCGTCCCCGCGCCATCGCCCTTCGGGAATCGATACTCGCCGGGAAACCGCATGGCGCTGCGTGCAGGGGGCGACGATGATGTCACTGCCCAGAAGGAACTGGTCGGTGACGGTATCCATGTCAGGAAAGTGGTAGGCCATCGGACGGATGATCGGCTCGCCGGTTTGCGCCGCATGATCGGCAAGCCGCAGAATCGTCGGCAGGTATTCCTCGCGAATGGCCAATGCCTTGCGCACGGCTTCGAGATGATCGGCATCCAGCACGCGGGAGGGCGCGGTGGAGAACTGCATCATCGGGGAAAGCGCGGCGATCTGCGCGTATCGGACGAAGAACTCTTGGTCCACATTCGAATGTTTGGCGCTGTTGACTTCGCCGCCGCCGATCATATCGGGGCAGACGAACGGTTGACCGATCATGCCCTGTGCCAGCATTTCCGGAATCAGCGAGCCGATGCCGTGCTCATCCCAGGCGGCGGGCTTGTCTTGAAGCCTTTGCGCGAGCGGCTGTCCGCCCATCTTCCAGCAGGCTCGGAACTCGTTGAACGGGTAGTGCACGCCGATCGCCGCCCACTGTTCGCACATGTCGTTAGACGTCATCGGAGTGGACGGCAGGTCGTCGTCGTGGAAGTCGTACAGGTCGGCGCCATCGAACTTGAAGCCGTCCACGCCGAGCTCGCACAGTGCGTCGAGCCGGCCTCGGATCCACTGCCGTGCCTCGGGGTTGCTTAGGTCGAGCACGGCGCTCAGCCCGTTCCACCAACGGCGGATGGCCGTGCGGCCGTGTCGGTCGCGCAGCATGAGCCCGCGCGCCTCGAGCTCGCGGAACACTGCGGAATCGGGGCTGACGAACGGTACCAGCCAGACGATGACGTCGAATCCCTTATCGTGCAACTGCCGGAGCATCTCCTGCGGGTCCGGGAACGTGGCCGGGTCGAAGGTCCAGGTTCCGTAGTCGGGACTCCACTTGTCGTCGATCATCAGCACGCCCGGGGGCATGTCGGCGGCCAGCATCGCGTCGGCGTAGTCGAGCACGGCCTGCTGGGTCGGGCGGTAGGGCATTTCGATCCACGTGTTGTATTGCGGCTTGGCGAACATGGCCTTGGCGGGAGTCGCGCCGGACGGGGGGAAGTGGTTCCGGCTTGCGGCGAGGAAGGCGTCTCGCAACGTGCCGTCGCCGTCGCCATGCACGGTGACGGCATGATCGGCCTGCACGGTTAGGTGCTTGCCGTCGAAGGAGAACGCGAACGGCTTGTCGCACCATACATAGCGGCCGCAGGTGGAGACCAGCAATGGCGCGCTCTGGTTCGAGGCTTCGGGCAGTTGGCCGTCCTCGTGCTTCCAGGTGGCCAGGTCGCAGGAGAACGGCTGTGCGCCGAATGGCATGAGTCGGCCGTCCGCCGCGCGGCCTCCCCACCAGAGTTCATTGGGAAGAAGGTCGATTGTTGTGTATTGAGCCGTGTTGTTCATAATCGGTCTTTCCTATGTGCAGTAAACATCTGACGCGGCTGCAGTGCCGCGTGTATCTAATACGTATTATTACGACGAAGGTACCGATTTACAAATTCCGGCGTGGCGTGATTTCCCGTGAGTGATCTGGAGGGTAATTGCCGTGCCGCCTGCTGTCAATAAATGGCTTTATTGTGAGGTTTCATGTGAATGGTGTTATTGCGACACGCCGTTTTGCCGCCATTGCCCCTTGGTGGCATACTGAAGTCACGTAGTTACTCATACGTATTAACAAATCAAGACGGTGCACAATGGAGGGGCATAGTGGCCCCGAGGTTCGAGCCGAACTTGATCAACGTTCTTGGCGACGCCAAAGCGGGTGCCGCAGGAAGGAAGAAGAATCATGAAGTTCTCCAAGACCATCATCGCAGCCGTAGCAGCAGCGGCGATGATCGTTCCTCTGGCCGCATGCGGTAGTGGAACAGCTGATTCCGGCAAAACCACCATCACCTACTTCTCGTGGAACAACGAGAATCAGGTCAAGCCCATCATCGAGGCCTTCGAGAAAGCCAACCCCGATATTAAGGTCGATCTGAGCACCGCACAGGGCGAAGCCGCCGATTACGCGCAGACGCTGACCACACGTGCCGCAGGAAACCAGCTGCCCGATGTGTTCCACATGTCCATCGAGACGCGCAATGAAGTGCTGGACGCCGGGTTGGCCAAGGATTTGACTAATGAGTCGTTCATGGATTCCATTCCGGACACCAATAAGGACCTCTATACCCGTGACGGCAAGGTCTATGGCATGAGCCCCACCGCATGGGTCGGCGTCATTGTATATAACAAAGACCTGCTCAAGCAGGTGGGATACGATTCCGTGCCTGAGACGATCGATGAATTCTGTGAGTTGGGCAAGAAACTGCAGGCTGCGGGAATCACGCCGTACATGGACGATCCGACCGTCGTTTCCGGCTCGTTCCAGCCGATGCTTGGCGGCTACTACGCCAAGCAGGGCATCGATACCAGCGAATGGCCGGAAATGGGCGAAGGCGGAAGCTTCGAAAAGCAGTGGACCCCGATCATCAAGGAATGGCAGAAGCTCATCGACTCCGGCACCATGCCCAAGGAGGTCGTGGGCGTGAACAACGACCAGATCAAGCAGCAATTCATGACCGGCCAGCTGGCCATGTTCCGTTCCGGCCCGTGGGACTTCCCTGATCTGAACTCCTCCGGCGTCGACTACGCCACCGCCCCGTTCCCCGCGGTGGAAGGCGGCGAACCGTACGTGGGCGGTGGTCCGGACTCCCCGTTCGCCATCTCCTCGAAGATCGATGGCGATAAGCTCAAGGCTGCCGAGAAGTTCCTTGCCTTCATGAATTCCGAAGAGGGACTCAAACTCGAGGAAAAGAACATCGGTCAGATTTCCGTCTCCTCCGAATACGCCGCCGATGTGGCTCCGCAGCTGCAGGACATCTACGACGAGTACGTGACCACCGGCAAGTACTACTGGACCAACTGGTCCCAGAACGGCAACGTGATGGCCACGGAAATGACCTCCCAATGGCAGCTGCTCATCCAGGGCAGCACGGACGCCGCTTCGGTGGCCAAGCACATGGACGAGACCTGGAAGGCCAACGCCAAGTAACGCGATTGGTGTGAATGCGCAATCAAAGCGAATGCGCAAATCAGCGGCGACCGGTTCTCTGGGTGCTGGGTTTTCCGCACTTCAGTGCCAGCCGCCGCTCCGGTCGGGGCGAATCTCCTGACGATTCTCCTCTTCTCTGCGCCTCGAAAGTTTCGCCCCGACGCACTCCTTATGGAAAGGCAATAAAGACATGACGGCACAAACATGCAACCCCGCAATGATGCGGCAGTCCGACAGCAGCGGCGACGCCAAGGTCGGTGGACGCGATGGCGTCCGCAAGACGCCGTGGTACAAGACCCGCGGATTCGTTGAATCGGCATCGTCCACCGGATTCCTGATCCCCGTCCTCGCGGTGTTCGTCGTGCTGACGCTGATCCCCTTGATCCAGACGGTGTATTACTCCTTTACCGACTACACCGGATTCAACCCCAATGTGAATTTCGTCGGATTCGACAACTACCGCAAGGTGTTCACTGATCCCTCCCTGCTGGTGGGCCTGGGATTCACCATCCTGTTCGCGCTCGTCACCACGCTGATCACCACGATTATCGCCATTCCTCTGGCGGTGCTGCTCAACACGAAGTTCTACGGCCGCTCGTTCGCCCGCTCCCTGTTCTTCTTCTTGGGCGTCCCCTCGCTGATCGTGCTGGGTATGGTGTGGAGCTTCATCCTCTCCCCGCTCAAGACGGGCGCGCTCAATTCCGTGCTGGTGTCGATGGGACTGGATTCCGTACCGTGGCTGGCCAATGAGACCTTGGCTCGTGGCTGTGTGATCTTCGTGGCCATCTGGGCTGCTGTGGGTTGGCATGCCACGCTGTATCTGGCGTATCTGCAGGCGATTCCCGCAGACCTTTACGAGCAGGCCGCCGTCGACGGTGCCAGCGGATTCCAAAAGTTCATTCACATCACCCTGCCGCAGCTCATTCCCGGAATCGTGGTCTCCACGTTCCTGCTCATCACCAACGGCCTGAAGGTGTACGACTTGCCCTTCGGCATGACCAAGGGTGGCCCCGGATATTCCACCAACACCATCACCCAGGCGATCATCGTCCATGGTATTTCGCAGTCGCAGTACGGTCTCGGTTCGGCGCTGGCGGTGCTGTTCACGCTGGCATGTCTGATCGTGGTTCTCGGGCAGACGGCTCTCACCAGCGCCATCTCTAGGAGGTTCGCGTAATATGAACAAGCTCAAGCCAAGCACCAGGGCGAAGATCGGCGTGTGGGTGCGCACGATCCTCATCAACGCCGTGGCAATCATTATGGCGCTCCCGCTGTACTACATCATCGTCAACTCGTTCAAGACCTCCATCGACATGGCGAAGTCTCCGTTCGGATTGCCTGAGACATGGTCCATCCAGAACTACATCGACACTTTCGCTAACCTGCCGATCGCCCGAAGCTTCCTGAACTCGCTGATCGTCACGGTCGTGGCGGTGTTCCTTCAGCTGTTCATCGGTTCCCTGGCCGCATACGGCATGATCCTACGTAAAAGCTGGTTCACTGCCGGAGTCGGCGCCGTGCTGATGATAGCCTTCTGCATCCCGTTGCAGGCCACGCTGATTCCGCAGTACCGCATGGAAGCCAATCTCCATCTCGTCAACACATTGTGGGGCCTGATCGCGCTGTATCTGGTCAACTCGATTTTCTGCTACTTCCTGATCGTCGGATACATGCGCAAGCTGCCGATGGAGGTGCTGGAAGCGGCGCGCATCGACGGTGCCGGCCCGTTCAAGATTTACTACAAGATCGTCCTTCCGATGATCACACCGATTCTGGCGACTGTGGTCGTGTTTCAGACGCTGTCCACGTGGAACGACTTCCTGCAGCCGAATGTGTTCCTGTCCTCCACGGACAATCGCACGATCATCCTGCAGGTGTTCAACTCCATGAGCCAATTCACCACCAACTGGCCGGCGTTCATGGCCATCACGGTGATCGCGCTGGTTCCGGTGTTCGTCTTCTTCATCTTCTGCCAGAAGTGGATTGTGTCCGGCCTGGTGGCTGGATCGGTGAAGGGGTGATTCGGGAAGAGATCAGTTCTTACGGTTTCTTCGGAACTATCCTGCGCATGATTGATTCCATCTCTTGGCACCTCTCCGGTGTGTGCTGTTCGACGGTGTCGACGGTGCTGCCGGAGAGGTGTTTTTGCTTTCAAGGAGAGTAGCTATGTCCCAGCAATCGCTCATCATCAGCGGCGTCCCGTGGTTCGATGACCGTGGTCGGACGGTCAACGCGCATGGCGGTTGCATCGTCGAGGAACGTGGCCTGTACTACCTGTTCGGTGAGTACAAGACCGACGAGGAGAACCGGTTCGCCGGCTTCTCCTGCTACTCCTCGCCGGACTTGGTGTACTGGACGTTCCGGCGAATCGTGCTGCCGCAGCAGAAGAACGGTCCGACGGGTCCCGGACGCATCGGCGAGCGAGTCAAAGTCATGCGCTGCCCCGCGACCGGCCGGTACGTGATGTATATGCACGCCGACGATCTGGAATACTGCGATCCGTACATCTGCTACGCGGTTTGCGACACGATCGACGGCGACTACGAATTCCGCGGCCCGCTGACCTTCCGCAGCGAGCTGATCCGCCGCTGGGATCTGGGCGTCTTCCAGGATGACGACGGCGCCGGATATCTGCTGGTTCATGAAGGCGATATCTACCGATTGGCGGCCGATTACCAAAGCGCCGAAGAGCTGGTGGGCGAGGGCATCGCACTCGGTGGGGAAGCGCCGGCCGTCGCCAAACTCGGCGGACGGTACTGGATGCTGTTCTCTGGCAAGACCTCGTGGGACTGCAACGACAACTACTGTCTGTCCGCACCCTCGATGCGCGGTCCATGGACCTATCAGGGCCTGTTCGCGCCGGAAGGCACGATGACCTGCAATTCGCAGACGCTGTATGTGCTGCCGGTGCACACCGAGCATGGCGAGATTGCGATGTACATGGGCGACCGCTGGTCGTACCCGCATCAGGCCTCCGCCGCCACCTATGTCTGGCAGCGGTTGTCCGTGAATCATGGACGGCTGCGGTTGGCGGAGTACCTGCCCGTATGGTCGCCAGTCTCGGGCGAGGCGGAGCCGTTCGAGGGACGGCGCATCGCCGTCGGATTCCGTTCGGACAGGGCCGGCGAATCGGTTTCCGTTCCGTTCCATGGCTCGCGGGTGGCGTTGACCGGACGGGCCGATCAATGGGGGTCGTATGCGAGGGTTGGTATTCGCGGGATTGGGCCGGGCGGGGAATCCGCGATGGCGGCGGGCCCCATTTTCGTGAGTTGGTACGCCAAATCGCCGGACTCCGGTTACCGGTATGTCTCGCCGGAACTGCCTGAGGATGATTGCGTGCTTACCGTCACAGTCACCGGCGAAGTGCCGCAATGGACCGACAAGTCGGGTCAGCGGTTCGGTTCGGTGGGCTCCATGGTGGATGTGGATGAAGTCATCGTTGCGCAATAGCGGAGCGGCGAACGGCGCGACGGCACGGTTATGGACATTCTGCGCAGAAGCCCGTCAAAGTCTTGAAAAGTGTCGGGAAACATGCTTCCCGTGAGCGAAATCACCCTGCGGGGCGCCATGTTGGGCAGGTGGTCGGACTATTCTTAGGGCGAGAAGTAGCCGGGCGAAGCCGTCCGCAGGGTGCCTGCCAGCCGTCCGAAACGGTTCGGGATACCTTGCGGTGCCGTGAGAAAGGCGATTATCCCGGAGGCCGAAGCTAAGAGGAATACATGGTTGACACCGCATCGAACGTGACCACGGACGCCGCCAGCACCGCGAACGCGCGCGTGAACGCCGCGCCGAACACGAACACGAGCGCGACCACGGCGGCCGTATCGGGGAACGCCAAGCCCCTGCGCGTGGGACTCGACATCGGCTCCACCACGGTCAAGGCCGTGGTGCTCGACCAATCCGAATCGCTGTCCGACACCATCTTCTCCGACTACCGCCGGCACCATGCCAACGTGCGCGCCACCGTGGCAGGCCTGCTCGCCGACATTCACAAGAAGCTTGAGGAGCTTGGCCGCGGCGACGAGCCGATTCGTCTGGCCATCACCGGCTCCGGCGGCCTGGCGCTCGCCGACAACATGCACGTGCCGTTCGTGCAGGAGGTCATCGCCGAAACCGAGGCCATCGACAAGGAATACCCGCAGGCCGACGTCATCATCGAACTCGGCGGCGAGGACGCGAAGATCACGTACCTCAAGCCCACCCCCGAACAGCGCATGAACGGCTCGTGCGCGGGCGGCACCGGCGCGTTCATCGACCAGATGGCCACGTTGCTCGACACCGACGCCTCGGGCCTCAACGAGATGGCGAAAAGCTACGAGAACCTGTATCCGATCGCGTCGCGCTGCGGCGTGTTCGCCAAAACCGACCTGCAGCCGCTCATCAACGACGGCGCCGCCAAGCCGGATCTCGCCGCGTCGATCTTCACGGCCGTCGCCACGCAGACCATCGCCGGTCTCGCGTCCGGCCGCCCGATCCACGGCACCGTCATCTTCCTCGGCGGCCCGCTGTTCTTCATGAGCGAGCTGCGCGCCGCGTTCCAGCGCGCGCTCGACGGCAAGGTCGACGAGTTCATCGTGCCGACCAACGCGCACCTGTACGTCGCCTACGGCGCCGCATTGCAGGCCGACATGGACAAGGACGACGAAGGCCACCACTTCGAGGCACGCACCTGCGACGACATCCTCAAGCGGCTCGACGAGCTCAAGAACCTCCCGTCCAACACGCCCACCATGCCGCCGTTGTTCCCGACCGAAGCCGACCGCGAGGCGTTCAACAAGCGCCACCACCGCGAGCACATCCACATCGGCACGCTCGAAGGCGCGCACGGCCCCCACTTCCTCGGCATCGACGCGGGCTCAACCACCATCAAGGCGACCCTCGTCAACGACGACCGCGAAATCGTGTGGTCCTCCTACGCGAACAACGAGGGCAGCCCGCTGACGGCCGCCATCAACATCGTCAAGCAGATCCAGTCCCAATTGCCTCAAGGCGCGTGGATCGCGCGATCCTGCGCGACCGGCTACGGCGAGGGCCTCATCACCACCGGCCTGCACCTCGACGAGGGCGTGGTCGAGACGATGGCGCACTACCGCGGCGCCGAAATGGTCAGCCCTGGCGTTACCGCCGTGATCGACATCGGCGGTCAGGACATGAAGTACCTCGCCATCACCGACGGCGTGATCGACTCGATCGCCGTCAACGAGGCGTGCTCGTCCGGCTGCGGCTCGTTCCTGCAAACCTTCGCCATGTCGATGGGCCTGACCATTCAGGAATTCACGCAGAAGGCGCTCGCCTCCACCCATCCGGTCGATCTCGGTTCGCGCTGCACCGTGTTCATGAACTCGTCCGTCAAGCAGGCGCAGAAGGAAGGCGCCTCGATCGAGGACATCGCCGCCGGCCTGTGCTATTCGGTCGTGCGCAACGCGCTGTACAAGGTCATCAAACTGCGCGATTCCGGCGAACTCGGCGACACGGTCGTCGTGCAGGGCGGCACGTTCCTCAACGACGCCGTGCTGCGCGCGTTCGAATTGCTCACCGAACGCGAGGTGACGCGACCGAACATCGCCGGACTCATGGGCGCGTACGGCGCGGCGCTCACCGCGCGTATGCATTACGAGGACGTCGCCGACGACGATCACGAGCACGTGCTCGCGGACGGCACGTCGGCCG
>NZ_JAHBBH010000039.1 GCF_019331735.1 Bifidobacterium miconis | reverse complement strand
GCCGCGCTCACCAGAACCGACCGCACCATCGGCCTCACCCTCACCAACATCGACTGGACCGCCCAAAGCATCCGCAACGGCGACCAGCGCCTCACCCTCATCCTCGACAAAACCGACCTACCCGACGTCGTCGCCGGCGCCGTCGTCGGCGCTGCTGGTGGTCGTGGTTTTTTCGTTGCGGGCGCGCGTACTCTCTCTACTCTCTAATGATTCATAGGATTCATGTTGATTTGTGTGCACGTATGCGTGCACCCCAGCTGCACCCCTGCTGCACCCCTGCTGCACGTCAGCTGCACCCCTGACGGGGGTCGGGTCGGCCGTTGAATCGTTGTCGTCGTTTTGGGGTGCATATGCTGCACCCCTGGATTCGGTGTCGCTCGCGTTCGATGCCGTGCCCGGCGCGACGGGCTCGGGTTCCGTGGTGGTGTCGATGGCGAGGTCGTAGACCTTGGGGCGTCGGTTGGCGGGCAGGTAGGCGAGGAGTCGTTGGTCGCCGTAGCGGATGACGCCTTTGGCGCGCAGGCGGCCGAGCCGGTCGATGATGGTGCGGCGGCTGATGGGCGTGCGGAACAGTTCGATGATCGTGTCGATGCTTTTGCCGAAGCCGTGCCCGTCGGAGTCGACGTTGTCGGCGATGATCATGAGGAGTTTGAATTCGATGGGGTCGAGGTCGGTGGGCGCCTCGTACATGGCCCATTGCATTGCCTTGTTGCTCATGATGGTCTCACTTTTCGAGGAGGTTGAGGGCGACCTGGTGGCCTTCGTCGGTCAGATGCCATTGGTCGTAGAAGTCGGGGTGGATGAGGCCGCGGTCTTCCAGGGCTTGGAAGGTGCGGCCGTTGTTGCGGTCGACGGGGTATTCCTGCCGGTTGAGCATGCTGATCAGGAGGTCCTGCATGGTGCGGGTGAGTTTCAGGCGTGCCATGAGTCCTCCCCGGTGAGCGGCCACAAATGACGGCTGGCGTCGCTGACGGCCCTGCGCGCCTGGCGCAGGTGGCCGATCGCGAGGGTGAGGTCTTCGAGCACGTCTTCGCTGGCGCCCCGGTCGCGGATCGTGTTGAGCAGGGTGAGCGCGTGGTCGAATTGGCTGCCGGTCAGGTCAAGCTGCCCGCAGTCGGCGGCCCACCGGCGACGGGCCTGCCGACTGCTGCTGTTGGATGCCGTCATTGCTCGTTCCAATCATGCTCGGACCAGTAGGCGGCCGCCTTGGCGATGTACCGGTCGACCTGCTCGGCGTGGGGCACGTATTCGCCGTCATAACGCTGCTGCGCCCAAAGCGTGCCGAGCGCGACGGGCGTGATCCGGTCGACGATCCCGCGCCGGGTCAATCCGGTCGCGTGCAGGTCGGGCATGAGCCGCCGGCCGGTCTTGGAATCGGTGACGGTCGCGGTCGCGTGGATGATCAGACCGTGCCGGTGCGCGTCGATGCTGAGTTCCAGATAATCGTTCACTTGAAACAGGTCACTGCTCCTTGTCGGGGTCCAACGCGTCGGCGCACGCCTGGACGAGGTCGGGTAGGTCGGTTTTGTCGAGGATGAGGGTGAGGCGCTGGTCGCCGTTGCGGATGCTTTGGGCGGTCCAGTCGATGTTGGTGAGGGTGAGGCCGATGGTGCGGTCGGTTCTGGTGAGCGCGGCGACTTTCATTCGAGGGGATCCTTGCTGTAGTCGCGAATGGTGGGGTTGGTGGTGTGGGGGCGGCGTCGGCGGCGTGCTTTTTGGCGTTGGTGTTCGATGGTTTGGCGGCGGTGCTTGTGCTTGCTCATTGGTTGGTTCTTTCTGTCGGGGTGATGTGGAATTCGAGGATGTGTTGTCCGGGTGGCGCGGTGTGGGGGCTCATGCGGTAGAAGGGGCCTTCGACGTGGTGCCAGTTGTCGTCGGGCCAGAGGCCGGCTTTGGTGAATCCGTCGATGATGGGCTTTCCTACGTTGTCGGCGTTGCTGGGGTCAGCGCGGGCTCGTCCGCGTGGCGGGTAGCGGACGTAGACGTCGAGGCGGCAGTGGTCGAAGGCGAGCTGGTCGTGTTGGTTGCGCCAGTTGACGGCGGTGGCCCAGCCGAGTCGTTTGAGCTGTTGCATGAGCCGGTTGTGCGCGTACCAGTTGCCGTGGGATCCGTTGTCGTTTTTCCACAGGGCCTTGGGGATGGTGATGGTGATGGTGTGCGTGGTCATCGTCGGGTTTTGCCGGTGGTTTTGGCGGCCTGGTGTTGGGCGAGGACGATCCATCGGCCGGGATGGTGGTGGTCGGGGGCGATTTCGCTGTGCCAGGTGCCGTTGGGGGCGGCGTTTTTGAAGGTGGCGAGGGTGTTGTGGTTGATGCGGCGGCGGACGCTCATCGCGGCGCGCCGGTCGAGGTCGTCGGCGATGATGCCGATGCGGCCGGAGAAGCGGACGAGGGCCTGGGCGGGTTTGGTCCACCGGGTTTCCGGCTTGGGACTGTCGGTTTCGATGTCGTCGGGCCAGTCGTCGACGAATCGGACGGATTTGAGCAGGATCATGTCTTCGGCGGTTTCCTCGGTCATGAACCCGGTCTTGCCGTTGGTGGCTTTGACTTCGGTGAAGCCGAGCGCTTGGAAGTATTCGCCGGGCGTGGCGGGCGGCGTTGCGGGGGCGGTGGTTTCGACGGTGGCGGGCATGGTGACGGGCTCCTTTGGTTTCACGATGGGTTTCACGGTGCTGGTTTTGGCGGGGATCCTGCTGGGAACTGGTTTGCCGGTGCGCTTGCACCAGCGGACCATGGCGATGCGTTCGCCGGGCTCGAGCTGGTCCCAGCCTTCGTTGACGGCGATCCGGTAGAGGTTTTCGAGATCGCCGTCGCTGTATTTCGGTGCGGTCATAGCGGTGTCCTTAGTTCCAGGGGTCGTTGGGATCCTGCGCCGCGTATTGGGCGGCGTACGGGTCGGCCGGCTGCTGCTGCGCCGCCGGGGCGGGGCGCGGCCCGGCGGCGCGTTGGATGCGTTGGATGCTTGCGGTGGCGCGTTGCAGGCTGGGGCCGATGTCGTCGATCAGCCAGACGGTCGACCATGCGGTCGATCCGTCGTCACGCTGGTAGGTGCTGGTCTTGGGTCGGACGCTGGCGATGACCTGGTCGCCCTTGCGGAACGTTTGGGCGATGTGGTCGGCCAGGTCGCGCCATGCCTCGCACCGCCAGCTGGTCGGGGTCACGTCGACCGGGTTGCCGGCCGTGTCCTTCTCCCAGCCGGACGAGAGCAGGCGCAGCGTGACCACGCTCACCCCGTTGCCGGTGGAGCGCAGTTCCGGGTCGGCGGCGAGCCGGCCGCGAATGGTGGCGGTGCTGGGATCCTTTGCCATAAGGCGTTATTCCTCCTTGTGATCGTGATGATGGTCGTTGTCGGGGTTGTCGTCGTATTCGTAGGCGAGCGCGCCGAGGATCATTGCGCCGAGCAGGCAGCAGAATCCGGCGAGCAGCAGGATCGCGGACGCTCGGACCGTGCCGGCCAGGATCAGGACCACGCCGGCAACAGCGCAATAGACGGTGAGAATGAGCAGCATGTCGTATCCCACCGGTTATTCCTCGAACCGGCCGAGATATTCTTCCATGGCCTTGCGGGTCACGCGACGCCAGCTTTTCGTGCCCCGCCTGGTCAACGGGCGGAAGGTGATCAGCAGGCCGGAGTTCGCCGCGACGAGGAGCGCGTGATAGTCCACGCTCCACACTTTCGCGGCCTCGTGCAGGGTCCACGCCTCGCGATTGTGCAGGGGCACGTTGTTCAGGGTGACGTTCACCCCGTCGGCGCGCAGGTCGCGGCGCATTTCCTTGGCCGCTGCCGAATACGGCGGCAGGCAGCCGGCGAGCGCCGTGCGTTCAAGGAGGGAAGCGGTTTCACTCATTGTCATCATCTCCTAGGCTTTTCAGGCTGGTGGTGAACCAGGTGAGCGCGTCGGGCAGGAGCAGGAGGCTGCCTGCGATCGTGTACGCGGCGAGGGCGAGCAGGTTGGCGATCGGGTGGGCGCAGCCGGTGTGGGTGAGCAGCCATGCGAGCGCGGCGAGCGCGCCGATGGCGAGGAGTAGTTTGGCGTTCATTGCTGGTCCTCCAGGCGGGTGATGACACGGTCGAGTTCGTCTCGCCACTGTTTGAGGCTGCCGAGGGATTCGACCAGGGTGATGGTGTTGCCTCCGGGTCGGCCGCCGCCGGGTAGAAGGATGCGGACGGTCGCGTCGAGGCGGTTCCTGTGGGCGATGATGTCGAGTGCGCTCATTGCTGGTGCTCCTTGTGCGGTAGATTGATGGGATGGGTGGTTCGAGCTTGTGGGACGTTATCGGTGCCCTTGGCAGCGCCGTCGGCGGATTGGGCGGGCTCGCTGGTGCTGTCGCCTTGTTCCAGGCGTGCAGTGCGAACAAGATCGCGAAGAAAGCGAACCGTTTGACGGAAGAATCCAACGGGATCGCCGGTGACTCGCAGCGGGTCGCCGAACAGGCCAATGACCTTGCCGGCGAGGCGAACGAGATAAGTGCCGACGCGAATGCGATCAGCCAGCGGGCGTTGCGCGTTACCGCGGATCAGCTCTCCTACAAATGGCGGGTGGAATTCGATGGCGAGTTGTCCACCGTTTTCCTGGTGAACGATTGCCCCCACGAAGCAATGGACGTGCATGTGGTCGTCCGTCACGAAGACCAGACCATCATGGATCGGCATGTCGGCAGCATTGCGCCGTTCGGTGAGGTCGCGCTCAAGGACGAGCTGTTCACGCAGCAGATAGTCGAAGACCAGCGTGCCATAGACCGGCTCAATGCCGGGGGTGGCGGGTTCCACTACCTCGGCGAGGGCGCGTATGCCGTCACCGTCCATGTCGTCTACACGAGCGAGCTCGGGAGCAGACGAAACGACGAGATCGAGCAGCGCCTCACCAATGGCGAGCGCCATTGAGTCTTCTCGCGTCATCTTTTTGTCTCCTTTAGAAAACGGCGAAGGGTCGGTCGCCTTGCAGGGTTTCCTTGATGGCGGCCGGCAAGGTTGGGGTGGCGAGTTTGGTGGCTCGGTCGAGGATTTCGGCCGGGTTGAGGTCGAGGGCGCGGCAGGTGTCGATGTAGTCGTCGAGGCTCATGCTGCGCGTGCGGAATCGGCTGGTGACGGTTTGTCGCGTGATGCCGAGTTGTTTGGCGAGGGCTTCGCGGGTGACTCCTTTGGCGCCGGCGAGCCGGGCGATGGTTTCGATCGCGATTTGCCCCGCCGTGAGGGTGGTAGAAATCTTTTCCATATCCTCAATGGTAAAGCTCTTTACCAAAGAGTCAAGCTGGCTTGCCGTATTGTTGGAAAAAAGTCTTTCCATCTGTACGATTGCCTCCATGGCCACTAATGGACGGGAATGGACGGAGCTCGACCGCGAGCTCATGCGGCTCATCGGCGAAGCGTGGGACGGGCGGGATCCCCGGCCGTCGAACCGGGCGGTCGCCAAGGCGATCGGCGTGACGCATCCGCGGGTCGCTGACCTCATGGCGGGGCTGCACGGCACGCCCACCGTGGACGAGTACTGCAACCTGTGCATCCTGTTCGGCCTCGATCCGGGGCGTACGCTCAATGAGGCGCTGCGCGCCGTCGCATAACCGTTCATCGCGTCTCCTTGCCGGCGAGCGCCGTGGTGGTGTGGGTTTTGATCCAGTCGGCGAGTTTGGCGGCTTGGTCGAGGCTGAGGGTGATGTGGCTGGAGCCGGTGGTGTCGAGGAAGCGCAGGACGGTCGCGTCGGTGACGACGCTTACGGCGATCCCGCCCTTGTTGGTGGTCTTGCCGATCCAATGCCAGCGGTGGCCGATCGCGTCAGCCAACACAGCGGCCTGTTCCAATGGCAGGATCCGTGTCGCGCCGTTCCCGTCGTGGTCGAGATCGCGCAGGGTCAGAATGATCCGCCCGGCGCGCGCCTCGCAGTGCAGAGGCCGCGCCCCGTCCTCGTGATTGAAGAACACAAGCGTTCGATTCGCCATCGCAATCACCTCACGCCACTAGGTCTTGCTGTTTGGCGTGGTTTCGGTCTTCGATGATCGTGACTTCGCCGGGGGTGAAGCCAAAGGCGTCAAAAAGGCCGACAAGGATCTTCGGCGTGGGGCGGCCATTGCTCACGGCGTCGTGCAGTTCGGCCGGCTCTACCCCCAAAGCGCCGGCGAGCGCCTCTTCTGTTTTGAGGCCGCTCATCTTGCGGACTCGGTCTATGAATCCTTCCCTGAAGACGAAATCCTTTGCCATCTTGACCTCATTTCATTTCGGTATCGTAATTTCATCTTGGTATCAAGATATACCCGCCTCCCCTCGTCTGTCAAACCGAAATGAAATTTTGATTTTGACATGGAATCACTTTGGTTCCATAATGGAATCATGGACAAAAAGCAGTGGTATGAAGGCCTTATAGGCAAGGACACAATCAAAGACGTGGCCAGAAAAGCCGGGATCTCCGCGACTACCGCCTGGCGCCAGTACTCAGACGGAGAATTAAACTTCTCCGCCGAAAACGTCATCCTCATCGCAAGAGCCTACGGCTCAAGCCCCGTCAAAGCCCTAGTAGCATTCGGCTACCTCAGCACCGAAGAAGGAACCCTCGAAATCGGAATCGAAGAAGCCCTCAGCAAAGCCACATGGCCACAAATCATGCAAGAAATGGCCCGACGAGTAGAAGCCAACCCACAAAACCCCACATGGTCATCCCCCATGGAAGTAGAACAATAAAACATCCCGGCGCTCGCCAGTGAGCACCGGGACGTTTTGCGTTTTGCAGCGTGATGGGCGAACATGGTCCTACGAGGAGCACGATCGGAGTGTCCCCGACGAAGAGAGCCGTGGCCTGTGGCAGCACAAGAGAGAAAGGCGGGCAAATGGCCGGCAATAAGCAAAACGCGGCAAAAAAGCCGTTCTGGAAGAAATGGTGGTTCTGGGTAATCATCATCGCGCTCGCCTTCATCGGAGGGAAGGGCGGCACTATCAATACGTCGACAAATCCCGTGACGACCAACACGCAGTCCACTGCGACGGCCCCTCAGCCGGAGTCGACCACCAAGCAGTCTGAGCCTACGACCAAGCCAAATGAGTCCGCGACCGAGTCGAAGAAGGAAGAGGAATCGCCGAGCGCGCAGTTCGCTGCCGCATTTTCCTCAGCCTATGGCACGCCCATATCCGATATCACGGCGTTTGATCCGCAGGACAGGGACGGCGGTCATTACCGGGTCGAATTCCGCCTGGGTGCGTATAAGGACTCGATCGGCAAGCACGGGACTATCGGAGACATGTCCATCGACATGATCGAATACGGCGGCAAACATAAAGACTTTCGCATCTACCTGACGGGTCCGAAAGAGTCCGTGATCGCCGCGTACCCCGCTTTGGCCAAGGCCATGGATCCGTCGCTGTCCGATGCGGATATACAGTCCATACTCGGCAAATTCTCTAACGAGGGAACGCCGATCAACGATGGTCTTTCGTTCGTTGATTCGAACAAGCGCATCAGAAACGATTCGCTCACGAACGGGAGCGACGAAACGGCTGAGGCGTATATCGACGCCGACTTCCGCAAGTAAACCTAGCGAGATACGTGAGGGCCCGGCGCTCATTGTAGGTGCCGGGCCCTCGTGCTGCCGTCGTCTTATCTCTTGCCCCCGTTGATGATGGCGAGCGCTGTCTGCGTGTCTGGTTTGTTGCGGAGGCGGATGGTGATGTTGGGTTTGAGTCCGCTGCGGTAGAGGCGGATGGTTTTGCCGGTGGCTTGGATGCTGGTGATGTCGTTGTAGTAGATGATGTCGGTTCGTGTTGTGCGGCCGAAGAGGCCGTGTTGGTCGATTTCGATGCGGTTGTGGTAGAGGCGGAAGGTGCCGGCGTTGAAGAGAATGTCGGGGGTGGTGGGTGCGGCCATCGTTGGTCTCCTTTGGGTGTTGGTGTTGATTTTAGGCGTTGATGGCTTGTCGTGCTTGTTGGGCGAGCTGGGCGAGTCGTTCGGGGCTCCAGTGGGTGTAGCCGGCAGTGGTGGTGATTTTGGCGTGGCCCATCATGGCTTTGCGGGCGTCTTCGGGGGCGCCGGTTTCGGCGAGGTGGGTGCTGAAGAAGTGGCGGGCGGCTCGCATGGTGATGTCGTCGGGGAGTCCTGCGTCTTGGAGGGCTCGGCGCCATCGCAGTCGTTCGACGTTGTTGGTCAGCGGGTGGCCGTGTCTGGTGAACAGGAGGCCGTTGGGCTCGCATTTGGCCGCCCGTTCGTGTAATCGGATCCATGTGGTTTCGCTGACGGGGATGAATCTGCGGCCCTGTCGGCTTTTCGGCGGCAGTAGCCAGAATCGTCCCTCCAAATGCCGGGCGTCGAGCCAGTTGGGAATGGTCGCGTCCGGCGCGAGCCGCTGCAGCTCCCATTCGACCTGGATGCCGTGGACGCCGCCCTTGGTGACCAGTTCTTCGGGTGTGAGCGCGAAGCGTTCGCCTTGGCGCATGCCGGTTTCGAACGCGAGGTCGAACATGAGGGCCCACATGGCCCGGTCCGCGTCGTCGTCCTGCAGCATGTCCCACTTGCGGTGTGCGGGGCGGCGTGCCGCTTCGATGGCCTGCTGGGGTTGGCCGGGGTTGAGGATCCGGGTTTCCTTCGACTCGTATCGGGGCGGTGTGGCGGCGAGCGCGGGGTTGGTGGGGATGAGTTGTTCGCGGACGGCGGCGTTGAGGATCTGTTGGAGGCGGATGTAGTGGTTGTGGACGGTTTTGCCGCTGCGGGTTTGGTTGAGTCGGGCGCACATGCGTTCGATGTCGCCGGGGGTGATTTTGTCGAGTCTCATGCCGCCGATCTGACTGCGGATGGCGTTGCAGTCGGATCGGTAGGTTTCGAGGGTGCGGGGTTTGACGTTCATGGCCGTTTGGGTGAGCCATCGGTCGATCCATACGTCGAGGGTGGGGGTGCTGGTGAGGGGTGTGGTTCCTTCGCGCTGCATTTTTTCGAGTTTGGCTTGGAGTTTTTGGCGGGCGGCGGTTTTGGTGGCGCCGCGGGCTTCGACGAGGCGGCGTTTGCCGGTTTGGGGGTTGGGTGCGATTTCCTTGCGGGCGTGCCAGACGCCGTTGGCGTCCTTCCATTCGCTGCCGGATCCCTTGGGACGGCGGTGTGTCGTTTCCTTGGTGTTCATGGGCTTCAGGCCTCTTTCCGTGTGCGTTAGAGGTCATGCTATAGGTCATGCTATCGGGGTCACGATCGGGCTTTATTGCCCCAAATCTTGCACTCCGACGGTATGCCGGCCCTTCAATGCGAAAGGCCGGAAACCCTTGGAATCATTGGGTTTCCGGCCTCTCAGCTGGGAGCGGATGACGGGAATCGAACCCGCGTAATCAGTTTGGAAGACTGAGGCTCTACCATTGAGCTACATCCGCAGTGCCGTGTAACGCGTGTAACGACTTGAGCCATTATACACAGACCCTTCCCAAAGGCAAGTCCAGTGCGAATGGGGCTCGTAGCGTGACGTTGCCGAGAGTGGGCCGGAGATACTGGCCATAATGTCACGCAAATGGGCCTTGCCGCGTGACATTGCTGCTAGCAAGCCGATCCTACTGGGGTTGATACCACGCTAACCGAGTTCCAAGCCCCCGTCCCATGGAGATCAGCCCCGTGGAGATCAAAGGGGTAGGAACTCTCTGCCGCTCGGGATACTGCGTGGCGGTTTTCGCTCGCTGCGGGACCCGCCAGCGAGCGAAAACCGCCGCCCGAAAACACCGCGTTCAGTTCCTATAGGCCTATAACCCCCTAAACACCACAAAAGTTCCTATAGCCCATAGCCCCAGACACCCATAGCCCCAGACACACATTTTGGCCTATAACCCAGAATACGAAAAGGCCCCGTGTTTCCACGGGGCCTTGCCGGTGTCCGAGATGGGACTTGAACCCACACGCCTGTATAAAATAGGCACTAGCACCTCAAGCTAGCGCGTCTACCATTCCGCCACCCGGACAGGTGTCGTACGCGACGAATGAATACTGTATCGGGGAAGCGGCGATGCGTCAAATCGACGTGTCGCGGTGTGGCGCGAGGGATGCGTGACGGAGTCATCGCGCAGGAACGGTCGGCTGGGCGGAGAGGCGGGATCGTTCGGATGGGCGTGGACGCGCCGCGATGGCGGAGAAGATCGGGTTGTCCGATGCTCTTGTCTGATGCGGCATCTGGAATCCGGGGCCAATCGGCTTTGCGGAACGCTTGGACTAAGATGGGTCGCGGAATTGACCGGAATACCGGAACTACCGGAACGCTTTGACGATGATGAACGGGGCTGGTGCATGGCGAACGCAACCAACGAGTCGCACGCGGCGAACGAGACGAACGAAGCCACGGAGATCGTGGACGGCAAGGTCGAGGAGGTCGAGGTGTCCCGCCATCCCGACCCGTCCATCCCCGAATCGGACCTGTCGCTGGCCGACATCGAACGGCGCAAGTTCCAGCCCGTGCATTGGGGCGTGTACCTGACGGCCGTGCTGGCCGCCATCATCGCGCCGTACTGGCTGGGTCGCATGCTGGCCGTCCAGCGCACCGCGTGGCTGGTCGCGCACATGAGCGTATTCGATCAGCGCGGCCTTGTGTTCCTTGCGTGGACGGTCACGCTGGTCACGCTCACCGGTCTCGGCATGGCCGTGGTCGAATCGAAGACGTGGCTGTGGCGCATCGTGTTCGTGATCGGGCTTGCGGCCGAGCAGTTCATCGCCGGGCTCAGCCTGCTCAAACTCAACTTCTGGTATTCGACGTACGTCGTGTACGGCGACGCGGCTCCGCTGGCGAACGCGACGAACCTCGGCATCATCGCCGCCGGGTTCGGCGTGGCAGCGTACGCGGTGCTGTGGGTCGGTCTGCTGATCCTGATCCGCAAGGACTCGCCGCTCAGCGTGCTCACGCGCAGCTGGGCGTCGTTCATCATGTTCTTCGCGATCGAGGCCGCCGCGTTGCTGATCGTGCTGTTCGGCGGTCTGCTGACGACGGTATGACGTGCGCGGCGGCGTGCCGTGATCCGCTCTCGGTGCGGCTCCAGTGGCGGAAAAGACTCGCTGGTACGTGGCTCAGTGAGCGAAAACCGCCACGCGATGATCTCTGCGTCATCTGCACTGCGTCTGCGCTGTATCTGCTGTGCTGCATCTGCGCTGCGTTGCGCCACGTGCGATCGACCCGCTCTCGCGTGCGGCAAGTCCTGTTTTCAAACGAAAGTCCCGCACCCGTCGTATAGTATCCCCTTGGCGTGTTTCGCCCGCGGATAGAGAGCGCGCCGGCAGTGGGCCGGCAGCACCGCGCAGCAACATAAGGAGGATGCCGTGGCACTTACGGCTCAGGAAAAGCAGGAAATCATCACCAAGTACGCGACGCACGAGGGCGACACGGGTTCTCCGGAGGTCCAGGTCGCGCTGCTGTCCAAGCGCATCGCTGATCTGACCGAGCACCTCAAGGAGCACAAGCACGATCACCACTCCCGTCGTGGTCTGATGCTGATGATCGGTGACCGTCGTCGTCTGCTCGACTACCTCAAGCGCGTCGACATCAACCGTTACCGTGCCCTGATCGAGAAGCTGGGTATCCGTCGCTAGCATACTTAACGCCCGAGCATCCAATGCTCGGGCGTTTTTGCGTGCAAGGCGCGTGCAAGACAAGGCACGTGCAGGACGTGCCGGGACCGTGCCGTGGAGAGGTGCGGAACAGCCGGATCCGACGCGAACGCCGGCCGCCGAAAGGCCGGCAACCAAAGAAGCGCCCGGCGGGGCGCTCTTGTCTGAGGGTGAAACGCACAATAGGTTCTGAATCTGACAGATGACAGCGCGGCTGGGTACGTCCGCGTGCGAATGAGGCCGATTCGAGGAAACGCCGGGAGGAAGAGACGCTTCCGGTCGGCCGAATACGAAGTATGGCAGAGGAACGGTCCGACCGGGCGGGGCTCGGCGCGGACAGCAGGTTTACATAAGAAGAACACAAGTAAAAAGGAGGAACCCTAATGGAGGGTCCCGAAATCAAGGCCGTTGAGGCCGTAATCGACAATGGCTCGTTCGGCAAGCGCACGCTGCGCTTCGAAACGGGCCGTCTCGCGCAGCAGGCGGACGGTGCCGTCGCCGCCTACCTCGACGACGATTCGATGATTCTGTCCACCACCACCGCCGGTTCCAGCCCGAAGGAGAACTACGACTTCTTCCCGCTGACCGTCGACGTCGAAGAGAAGATGTACGCCGCGGGCAAGATCCCGGGCTCGTTCTTCCGCCGCGAAGGCCGTCCGTCCAACGACGCGATCCTCGCCTGCCGCATCATCGACCGTCCGCTGCGCCCGCTGTTCCCGCACACGCTGCGTAACGAGGTGCAGGTCGTCGAGACCGTGCTCGCGATCAACCCGGACGACGCGTACGACGTCATCGCGCTGAACGCGGCCTCCGCGTCCACGATGATCTCCGGCCTGCCGTTCTCCGGCCCGGTGTCCGGCGTCCGTCTGGCCCTCATCGACGGCCAGTGGGTCGCGTTCCCGCGCTGGAGCGAGCGTGAGCGCGCCGTGTTCGAGATCGTGGTCGCCGGCCGCGTGATCGAGAACGGCGACGTCGCGATCGCCATGATCGAGGCCGGCGCCGGTAAGAACGCCTGGCACCTCATCTACGACGAGGGCCAGACCAAGCCGGACGAGACCGTCGTGGCCCAGGGCCTCGAGGCCGCCAAGCCGTTCATCAAGGTCATCTGCGAGGCCCAGAACGAGCTCAAGGAGAAGGCCGCCAAGGAGACCAAGGAGTTCCAGCTCTTCCCGGAGTACACCGACGAGCTGTACGCGCGCATCGACGAGATCGCCCACGCCGATCTCAACGAGGCGCTGTCCATCGCGGAGAAGCTGCCGCGTCAGGACCGCATCCACGAGATCAAGGAGCACGTGCGCGAGATCCTTGCCAACGAGTTCACCGACATGGCGGACGACGAGAAGGAGAAGGAGCTCGGCAACGCGTTCAAGGAGCTGCAGCGCCAGATCGTGCGCCGCCGCATCCTCACCGAGGACTACCGCATCGACGGCCGTGGCCTGCGCGACATCCGCACCCTGTCCGCCGAAGTGGACATCGTGCCGCGCGTGCACGGCTCCGCGCTCTTCCAGCGCGGCGAAACCCAGATCCTGGGCGTCACCACGCTGAACATGCTCAAGATGGAGCAGCAGATCGACGCGCTGTCCGGCCCGCAGTCCAAGCGCTACATGCACAACTACGAGATGCCGCCGTACTCCACCGGCGAGACCGGCCGCGTCGGCTCCCCGAAGCGCCGCGAAATCGGCCACGGCGCGCTCGCCGAGAAGGCCATCGTGCCGGTGCTGCCGAGCCGCGAGGAGTTCCCGTACGCGATCCGTCAGGTCTCCGAGGCCATCGGTTCCAACGGTTCCACCTCGATGGGCTCCGTGTGCGCCTCCACCCTGTCCCTGCTCGCCGCGGGCGTCCCGCTGAAGGCCCCGGTCGCGGGCATCGCCATGGGCCTCGTGTCCGGTGACGTGGACGGCCAGCACATCTACAAGACCCTGACCGACATCCTGGGCGCCGAGGACGCGTTCGGCGACATGGACTTCAAGGTCGCCGGCACCAGCGAGTTCATCACCGCCCTGCAGCTCGACACCAAGCTCGACGGCATTCCGGCCGACATCCTCGCCGGCGCCCTGCAGCAGGCGCACGAGGCCCGCACCACGATCCTCGACCTGATCAACGAGTGCATCGACGGCCCGGCCGAGATGAGCGAGTACGCGCCGCGCATCATCACCACCACCGTTCCGGTCGACAAGATCGGCGAGATCATCGGCCCGAAGGGCAAGAACATCAACCAGATCCAGGAGGACACCGGCGCCGAGATCGCGATCGAGGACGACGGCACCGTGTTCATCTCCTCCGAGGGCGGCGAGGCCGCGGAGAAGGCGAAGCAGATCATCGACCAGATCGCCAACCCGCACGTGCCGGAAGCCGGCGAAGTGTACAACGGCAAGGTCGTCAAGACCACGTCGTTCGGCGCATTCGTGAACCTGACTCCGGGCACCGACGGCCTGCTGCACATCTCGCAGATCCGCAACCTCGCCAACGGCGAGCGCATCGACGCGGTCGAGGACGTGCTCAAGGAAGGCGACACTGTCGAGGTCGTCGTGCAGGGCGTCGACGATCGCGGCAAGATCAGCCTCGCGATCCCGGGCTTCGAGGATCAGGAATCCGGCGCCGGCCGTGGCGCTTCCCGCGGCGGCGACCGTGGCGACCGCGGTGCCGATCGCGGTGATCGCGACGACCGTCGCGGCGGCCGCGGACGTCGTTCCGACCGCGACGACCGTCGTTCCGATCGCGACTACGATGATCGTCCGCGTCGTTCGCGCCGCGACGATCACGATGACGACGACTACGACGATCGTCCGCGCCGCCGTCGTTCCGATCGCGACTACGACGATCGCGACGACCGTGATTACGATGATCGTCCGCGCCGTTCGCGCCGCTCTGACCGCGACTACGACGATCGCGACGACCGCGACGACCGCCGCGACGACCGTCGTTCGTCCCGTTCCGATCGCGACGACCGCGACTCCCGTCCGCGCCGTTCGCGTCGCGGCGACGATCGCAACCCGCGCTACGCCGCCGACGAGAACTACGACGAGTACCGCGCCGAGCGCGTCGAGCGCACCGAGCGCCCGCGCCGCCGCGTGCGTCGCGACTTTGATCCGTTCGAGGATTAAAGTCCTCTCACGGATCCTTCGCGGGCGCCTATGGCGCGCCCGCTCACTTCGCCTACGGGAAGCCCAGTGGGCTTCCCGCTTCACGGCTCAGCGTTCGAGGACTGATCATCCTGTAACTGAGGGGAGACCGCGGGCTTGATACCCGTCGGTCGTCTCTTCGGCCTGTAAGCGTGCGGCATATGGGTGTGGCCCGTCACCATCCTTGGCGACGGGCCACACCCATATGCCGCACGCTTCGTCGTGCATTCGGCGTACTCAGTGAGCCGTTTGCGTCGCCGGCATGGACTGCGGCGATGCGGTGGCGGCCCATGCTGGCACCGTCATGGTGATGCGCGGGCCCAAAGGCGGATGATGCTCAACGATGGGATGCTCCACATCGAAAAATTCGAGTACGTCGTCGCCGTTATCGAACATGCGGTCCAGCTCTTCGGCACTGATGCTGCGTTTGCCGTCTTTAGTGGCGATCATAGATTGCCTCCTCGTTCTTTCGTGAACGGCGTACGGATATGATCCGAATGCGTTCTCCTCTCATGGTGATGACTGCCGTCCAATGCTTATCGTCAATCATACCGAGCACAAGATATCGCGCGGCGTCGTTGCCGGAATTATTGGATCGAAGCATCACTGTCTTGCTCCCGTCCCATAGCCGCTGTGCCTCATCGAAATCGATGCCGTGCTTGGCGAGGTTATGCGTGCTTTTCGCGTTGTCATACTCGAATTCCATGCGCACGCCTCTCCAGCGGGAATGAGGAATGATGGTGTGCGATAGGTGCACGATCGCTATGCGGTGCTGGCGTTGTCATGATGGTCCCTTTCGACGATGTGTGTCGGGCGGCCTACGCCCCGGTGGTGAGACCGTATCCGGTACCGATCGCTGCGCGCAATGCAAACCGAGGTATGTGGTCGAATGGTATGGATTATCCACACTCGGCGTGTCTGTCCACATACATTGTGGATAACCGGTGATGGCTCGGCCGTATCGCGGATGATGCGTGGAGGTTTTGTCTCGCTGACGGACATGTCAGCGAGACAAAACCTCCAGTCTGTATTACGGGCTGGAGGTCGGTCAGGCGGCGGTATCCGAGGCGTGTGGAAGAATGACAGGTAATCGATTGTGCGACTGACAAGGGGATCGAACGGCAAAGGAGCAGACACGATGATATGGATCATCATTATTCTGGTGGCGCTCATCGCACTGGTGCTGTGGGGCGTGGGCGCGTACAACGGGCTGGTCACGCTGCGCAACCGCGTCAAGAACGGCTGGGCGCAGATCGACGTGCAGTTGAAGCAGCGCGCCGATCTGATCCCGAACCTCGTGGAAACGGTCAAGGGCTACGCCGGTCACGAATCGACCGTGCTCACGCAGGTGACGGCCGCGCGTGCCGGCGTGGTCGCCGCGGCCAGCGATCCGAACGCGACGACCGTCCAGCGCGCCGCCGCGGAAAACGCGCTCTCCCGCGCGCTCGTCAACCTGCAGGCCACGGCCGAGGCGTACCCGCAGCTGCAGGCCAACCAGAACTTCATGGACCTGCAGGCGCAGCTCAAGGAACTCGAATCCAAGATCGCCTACGCGCGCCAGTTCTACAACGACGTCGTGCTCAAGTACAACACGGCCACCGAAACCGTGCCGAGCAACATCATCGCCGGGCTCTTCCACTTCGAACAGGCCGAATACTTCCAGGCCGACGAGCAGTCGCGTCAGGTGCCGCAGGTCAAGTTCTGATGGACGTCAAACGCGTCACCAAGTCCGCGTTCATCGCGGCGCTCGTCGTTATACTGGTGTTCGGCGGCACGTTCGTCGCGTCGCTGTTCGACGGCGGCGCCGATCTGAGCTACCGCACGCTCGACTACAGCGTCGACGTGCAGTCGGACGGCAGTCTCAAGGTCACGCAGCACATCGACATGCGACTGAGGAAGCGCACCGATGACGACGACAACGTGCGCCCGTGGAAACAGCTGTACCAACACTACGAGCTCAACGGCGTTAATCTGTCCGACATCACCGACGTTTCCGTGCGCAACGCGACCACCGGGCAAACGTATGCACAGACCGAACCGCGCCTGCCGGATGGCTTAAGCGAGCGCGAATGGAACAGCGACTGGGCGAACCACTGGTACATCGCCGACGCGACCGGCGCCTCGCTCGAACCGTACGAGCCGATCAGGGACGGCCTGCCGATTGGCACCGGCAGCGGAGAGACCAAGACCATCGAAATCGGCTGGAACATCCCCTACACGACCAAGGCGGACAGCCTCAAATTCGACGTGACGTTCACGCTCGTCGGCACGACCACGCTGTACGACGACGTCGCCGCGTTCCAATGGGAGCCGCTCGGCAAGTCGAACGAGACGCCGATCGGCAAGGTCACCGGCACCGTGCGCTTCCCGGACGGCATCACGGCCGGCAATTCGTGGGCGTGGCTGCATTACACCGGCACGTCCGAAACCGCACGCGGCGAAGGCGGCGCGCTCACGTTCGCCGCGTACGACGTGCGCGCGGAGGAGTACCTTGATCTGGTCGTCGCCTACGATGCGAACGTCGTCAAAGAGCCTTCGTGGTGGAAGGGCGATGACAACGTCGGCAGCCGGTCCGGCAACTGGATTCGACGGGGGAGCGGCGACCATCTCGATTGGCTCAAGGCCGACGAGACGCGGCAGGAAACCGCATGGCGCGACCGACAGCGCTCGTACGCCCGCGCACGACTGGCGGTGGGACTCGGCTTTGCGCTCGTCGGATTGATCCTGTGCGTGATCGCGGTCGTCTCCGCGCTGCGCAGCCACCGGATCGCCGACTATCGCGGCGACATCGAATACTGGCGCGAACCGCCCGACATGAGCCCCGCGTCCGCGGCCAAAATGGCCGATGTCATGGGACTCGACGGCAAAGGTTCGCTTGGCTCGCGGCGCATGACCTCCACCATGCTTTCGCTTGCCTCGAAAAAGGCGATCGCGATACGCCCCGGCTCCGCGGAAATCTACCGCGGCATCGACATGAGCACCGCCTCCGCCGCCGAACTCGCCGCGCTCATCGGTTCCGATCCGGGGCGCGTGACGGACGCGGCCGGCACCAGCACCATCGTGATCATGCCCGTGTGCTTCGACCAGTCCGCCCGCGCCAGTCTGCGCCTGAGCGACAGCGAGGACCGCGCGCTGCGGCTGCTCGAGGCGATCTCCCAGCGCATCGGCTCGCCCGTGTTCGACCTGCGCCAGATGAACGCCGCCTGCAAGAACTGGAAGAGCGGCTACAAGGTGCTCGACAAGTACGAAACCGCCTGCGCCAACGAATTCGCGATGCTCGGCGCGACCCGCTCGTGCGGCGTCGGCGCGAGCGTGGCCGGCGGCTTCGGTCTGGCCGTCGCGATCATCGGCACGGTGGTCTTCGGCGCGTGGGGCAACGTGGCGCTCGTGCTGTGTGTGGCCGCGCCGACCATGTTCTGCAGCCTGTTCGCGCTGATCTGCGCCAAGCACACGGCGCTCACCCCGGCCGGACAGCGCTGGGGCGGGCAGGTGCACGGTCTGTACCGGTACTTGGTCGATTTCTCGGACTTCTCCGATCGCGGCGCGGCCGACCTTGTGCTCTGGGACCGTTACCTCGTGTATGCGGCCGCGTTCGGCATCTCCGACCGCGCGCTGCGCGAACTCGCCAAGGCGTACCCGCAGATCACCGACCCGGACTGGCTCGACTCCAACGCGTCCGATTCGGTGCTGTACTGGAACTACAGGCCGTACGGATGGTACCGGCATTCGGCGTACGGATCCGGTTTCGGCGGCTCGGCCGACGGCCCGTTCCCGGGCGGCGGATTCGACCCGTCGTCGTTCAGCGCGAACATCGGCGACATCGGCGCGCAGCTTGACGCCGGCTTCGCCGACATCCGCTCCACGATCTCCGCGGCCGCGCCTTCGTCCGACGGCTCCGGCGGTTCGGGCGGCTCGTTCTCGGGCGGCGGCGGATTCGGTGGCTCGTCCGGCGGTTCCGGCGGCGGCTCGTTCGGCGGGCGGTGAACGGAATCGGTCTTATGCGAGTCGGCTGAGCGACTAAACCGTTTGCAGTGCGTTGCAGTCAGACCTGTGTTTTGTATAGTGAGTCACAGTTCCTTGCGGTCCGCATATTGGTTGGTTTTCATACTGTGATAAGGCAAACAGGGGGTATAAGTTAACGGAGTTTACGTTTTGCAATCGTTTGCATCGCTGGAATTAAGCCGTTTATATTGGTGATATTTTCCGTGGGGGGGGGGGTATCGTGCCCTGCTAAGGGGTGTGAGAGGACTCTGTATATTGCGATGCATGTGATGCAGGGTGGTTCATCTCGCGAACCTACTTGTTGTTGAGGAAGCAAGGGAGTTCAGGATGCTTCGCCTGTGGAACAAAACAATTGGACGGGTGTTGGTGGCGATGGTCGCCGCACTGGCCATGCTGATTACCGGTGTGAATCTGACGCCTGTTGCCAATGCCTCGGATGGTGCATATAACCCGGACGAGCCGGCAGTGCAGGTTACCAGCGGCGTGACGGTGACGGTGTACAAGGACAAGAACCACACGGAGAAGTTCGATCAGGATAAGGATAAGGCCGACATTGGCCAGACCTTCTACGGCCAGATCAGCTTCGACTTCACGGACGAGCAGAAGCCCACGCTGGGCAGTCCCAACCGTTCCTACACGTTCCCGAGCAATATCAAGGTCAAGGACAAGAAATCGTCCCCGCTGTACGACGGCGACGGCAACGTGGCCGGCACTTGGGAGATCAAGGGCGGCGTGGTCACCGCGCACTGGAACGAGGACTGGCTCAACAGCCATCCCTCCGACATCTCCTCCTACGTGAGCTTCGACTTCACGCTCGGTGAGGACGCCGGCGGCAACGACGACAAGGAGGACATCCACTTCCCCGGTGGTGGCGGCGACATCACCATCACCATAGACAAGTCCAAGGTGAGCGGCGAGAAGGACTATGAGGTCAACGACGACGGCACCGTCACGTTCACCGTCACGCTTAACCCCCAGTTCGCAGTGAACAACATGGTCGTCACCGACACCATGGGCTCCAACTTCACATTCGTCGACGGCAGCTTCCAGCTCGACGGCAAGCCTGTGAACGCCACCATCGAAGGCCAGAAGGCCACCATCGGCCTCGGCGACCTCGCCAAGGCCGACAAGGACGGCTACCAGCTCACCTACAAGGCGCAGCTCACCGACGCCGCCAAGCAGAAGCTCGCCAACGGCGAGAAGCTCGACGACGCCCAGAACACCGCCAACTGGACGTGGGACGGCGCCGACAAGCCCGGCGAGGCGGACGTCACCCCGAACCTCAGCTACAGGATGGTGCAGAAGTCCAACGGCTCCGGCACCGCCTCCGACATCAAATGGACCGTCAAGCTCAATTCCGGCACCCTCAAGGCGGACATGGGCAACTACGTGTTCAAGGACTCCATCAAGGACGGCCAGCACTACACCGGCTCCTACACCGTGAAGGACGCCAACGGCGACACGGTCGCCACTGGCCAGCTCAACGGATCGGCCAAGGACTTCAGCTACACGTTCCCGGCCGATGCCGGCGCGCAGCAGTACACCATCGAATACCACACCGCGCTTGACAACGAGGAATCCCCTGCCAAAGTGAACAATACCGCCACGGTGATCCCGCCGGATGACAACCACCCCGGCGGCAGCGATGATGGCTCGTTCAAACCAGGTAACAGCAAGACCTATATCGAGAAGAAGCTCGACTCGAGCGCTTCCACAAATGCTCAGGGTCGCGCCACATGGACGTCGACCATATACACGTCCCGCATGCCGGCCGGCACCGATCCCACAACGCTCGAATTCGCAGACAACACTGGCAGCGCCGCCGACAACGTTCATAGCAAGCCGGAAGGCGCCACATTCACATTCGAAGACAAGCCGACTTTCACCCTCAATGGCACGACCCTTGTGGAAGGCACGGATTACGAATACACGCGCGATTTCACCGATACGTCGTTCAACGTCCGGTTCAAGGGAGATACGGTCAAGGCGGCCTTCGGCATACGCGACATCACGGTGACCTACGCCACCATCTGCAACAAGGTGCCCGGCGCCTACACCAACCGTTCGGTCGTCAAGTTCGGCGATCACCCTTCGCAAGGCTACAACGCCACGGACACGATCGAAAAGACGAACTTTGTCTCGAAGACCGGCTCCATGAAATGGGACAAAGACTTCAACTGGTCGGAGATCAATAAGAACGACAACGCCAAGGGCGCATGGGTCGCCACGTGGAAGGTCCAGGTGAACGAGAACAACGATCATGGACAGGTTGATACGCAGGGCAAGCCGATCGTGGTGACCGAGACGCTGCCTCAAGGCATGAGCTATGTGCCCGGCGGCACCTACGATATCAAGAGCAACTCGTCGGAGCTCGAGAAGCAGAATCTTGATGACACCATTACGCAGCATCAGGGCGGCACGATTGTCTTTACCATCCCCACCGCCGGCCTCATGCATGACAAGAGCGATAGCGATAAGGCGTTTGCCACACTGACGTATCAAACGGCCGCCAAAGGCACAGGACAAAAGGTGTCGTTCACCAATACGGCAAGCGCATCCACCGGGGATACCAATCTCGGCAAAGATTCCGCGACGGTTGATGGCGAGCATGATGTCATTGACAAGTCCGCGGCCCAGATCGAGGATCTTAACCATGTCCGCTACACCGTCAAGGTGAATCCGGAGGGCGTGGACCTCGTCAAGGATTCGGATGTGCTCACCCTCGCCGACGTGATGGACGCCGAAGGCACGTTCATCCCGTCATCGCTGAAAATCACCAACCCCGTCACCGGAGCGACGCTCGTCGCACCGGTGAACGTGGAGCGGGTAACCGACGCCGACGGCCGCCCCACCACCAAGCTCACGCTCACCCTGCCGGACTCGACGCCCGTCACCGTGATATACGACGTCAAACCCAACGGCAAGCCCGGCGACAAGGTGCACCTTTCCAACACCGCCACACTGGAAGGCGTGGCCGGCGGAGAGAGCATCAACGAGAAGGATTGGACCGTGACCAACCCGAGCGCCGGCACCGAAGGCGCCGCGGGCACCATCACCGTCACCAAAACCGATGCCTCCGACCTTTCCCGGACGCTGCCGGGCGCGGAGTTCGCGCTGTACAAGGTGGATATGGGGGAGCTTTCCGGCACGAAGGTCACATTCGACCAGATCAAGGCCGCTGCCAACAAGGTTGGTGACAATGTCACTACCGATACCAACGGCGTCGCGACGTTCGGTTCAGCCAGCAGCCCTCTGGAAACCAACACGCTCTACTACTTCGTGGAGACCGAAGCGCCCAAAGGATTGGACGGCGTCGAATACGAACTCGACCCCGATCCCACCTACTTCATGCTTCCCGGTACAGATGCGGATGAATCAAGCACCACGCTTGCCAAGGCCAGAGGGTTCGGACTGCCCGTGTCCGACGCCGCCTCGTACAACGTGTACGACAAGCGCAAACCGCAACCGGCGACGGGTTCCGTCACGCTTGGCAAGCAACTGACCGGCCGTGCGTGGAAGGACTCGGACACCTTCACGTTCCAGCTCAACGCGGATGCCACGAACAGCAAGGGTGTGACCGCGGACGAGGTCAAGGCCGCGATACCGAAGCACACCACCGCCACGGCGACAAAGACCGGTAACGGCGCGGACGGCGACATCTCGAGCTTCGCATTCGGTGATTTCACCTTCTCCGAGCCAGGTATCTACGCTTACACGGTCAAAGAGACCGGACAAGACGGCAATGGCGTGGCACTCGACACCCGCACCGCCACGGTGACGTTCGACGTCGAGGAGAACTCAGTCGGCAACCTCACGGTCAAGGGCGGTCAGCCCACGATCGCCGGCATCGACGACCATAACGGCGATTGGGTATTCAAGAACACGTACCAACCCACCCCGGTCACGACCTCCGGCACCATCAAGGTGCAGAAGGACCTCTCCGGCCGGGCATGGAAACAGGGCGACTCGTTCGAGTTCCGTCTCGCCCCAACGAAACAGAATCCCAACGCTCCGCTGCCCGCAGGCGCGGACAACGGGTATGCCGCATTGACCGTGACCGACAGCGGAGTGCACGCTTTCGGCGACATCACATACGCCAAGGCCGGCACCTACGAGTACAACCTGTATGAGCATACCCCCACGGCAAACGATGGCAAGCACGCCATCCCCGGCATCGACTACTCCAACGCGCTCTACCATGTAACGGTGAAAGTCACGGATGACGGCAACGGTAAGCTGTCCATCGACTCGAAGAACGGCGTCGTCGTGACCAAGACATCCAACGACGACGGTTCCGACTACAAGAACCCCGACACGCCCGTCGCCTTCGACAAGGCGCGATTCACCAATTACTTCAACGCAGAGAGCATCAACTTCAGCCTGCTCGCCACCAAGAAGTATGAGGACAAGACCGGTTCCAAGCCGCTGACCGACCGCATGTTCTCATTCACGCTCACCGCAAACGACAATGCCCCGATGCCTGATGACGTGAAGGGCGGTTCCGTGACCGCCGTAGCCAAGTCCGACGGCACGGTGTCGTTCCCGTCGATCAAGTACACCGGCTCCGATGATGACGGCAAAACCTACACGTACACGCTCCAGGAAAACGTGCCAGCCGGTGCCACGACCAGCACCGACCATAAGACCGCTGTGCTGAACGGCATGACCTACGACCTCACCTCCTACACGGTCAAGATCAAGCTCTCCACCATCACGGATGGCGACAAGCCCGTGCTCAAGCAGAGCGTCACCATACTCGACGAG
The DNA here is from genome assembly GCF_019331735.1 of Bifidobacterium miconis. GTDB lineage: Bacteria > Actinomycetota > Actinomycetes > Actinomycetales > Bifidobacteriaceae > Bifidobacterium > Bifidobacterium miconis. The sequence goes on along the minus strand of NZ_JAHBBH010000039.1, from coordinate 2,161 downwards.
AACGGCAACAAGGTGGATCCCGCCAAGCTCGACAACGGCCGGCCGGTGTTCTCCAACACCTACCAGCTCAACCCCGTGGACGCTTCCATCTCAGGCCAAAAGACGCTGACCGGGCGTGACATGGACGCGAACGAGACGTTCACATTCCGTCTCGGAGCGGCGACCGACGGCACCGCTGAAGCCAAAGCCGCAAGCGCCGGCCTGAAGGACGATTCCATCATCCTCGGCGGCGGTGCAAAGAAGGATACGCTCGAGACCACCGTCACGAACGCGAAGAACGGCGTTCCCGCTGAATTCGCGTTCAATCATCTGCATTTCACCAAGCCGGGAACGTTCAAGTTCTCGGTCACCGAAGCGGGCAACGTGAAGCAAGGCACGCAGAAGGACGAGCACGTCGGATACGTGACCGTCAAGGTCGTAAACAACGGTCAAGGCGGTCTGAAGATCGACTCGATCAACTACGACAATTCCACAGCCAAGACCGAAGCCGACAAAGCGCTCACCGACAAGGCCGGATTCACCAACATCTACGAGCCGGAAGGCTATGCGTTCTTCCTGCTGCACAAGAAGCTGACGGCCGTGGATGGCGCCGCAGCGCCGAAGTTGACGGCCGGCAAGTTCAGGTTCGGCCTGTATCAGGGTAACGGCGTAGACGGCAAGCAACCGATCCAGACCAGGACGAACGCCGCCCCGGTCAACGGCGAGGTCTCCGGACGCATCATCTTCGACCGCATTACCTATACGCTGGCCTCGCTTGCCAAGGCCGTGACCGACGGATACGCCACGTACGATGCAGCCGCGAAGACGTGGACGCTGACCTACACGGTGGCCGAGCTGGACACTGACAGCAAACCCGTGACCGCCAGCACAGCCAAAAAGGACGGCATTGCCTACGACACCACCACCCGCAAGGTGATCGTCACGGTCAGGGATGCCGGCAACGGCACGCTGCACACCGAATACATCGTCAGCGACGGCAATCCGAGCACATCCACCGAAGCGCAGTCCGAGGAGGCCGCATTCGACAACGTGTACGCGCCTGTGTCCGCCACCGTCGAACTGCATGCGCGGAAGACGCTTCGCGGACGAGACTGGCAGAACGGCGATTCGTTCACGTTCAAGCTCGAAGCCGTGGACGGCAAGCTCACGGCCGACGGCGCGACCGTGGCGAAGACCGATATTCCGATGCCAGCCGGCGCACAAAACGGCGTGCTGACGCACGACGCCACTGACGGCAACATGTTCAGTTTCGGCCAGATGACCTACACCAAGCCCGGCACCTACACGTACAACATCAGCGAGGTCCAACCCTCGGCGACGGAGGCACTGCCGGGGGTCAGCTACTCCTCCGACCTGTATCGCGCCACCGTCACCGTGGCCGATGACGGCAAAGGACAATTGACCGCCAAGGCCTCCATGGAACTCGTTTCCAAGATCAACCCCGACTCCGCCAAACAGGATAAGGCTGTCAAAACCGATCCCGCCACCGGCGATCCGGTGGCTGAAATCACCAACATCTATGCGAAGCTTTCCCAGAACTGGAGTCCGAAAGTTTATAAGAGCTATGCCGATTTGAGCGGCCGGAACCCACTCGTCGCCGGCAAGTTCGACTTCAGGCTCATCCCGGTCGATGGCGCCCCGCTGCATGTGCTTGGCGCTGGAGGCAAGGTAACCGAAGCCAAGGAGCTGAAGGCCCAGAACGCCGCCAATGGCGAGGCCACGTTCAAGGACGTGCAGTTCACCGACGCCGACCTTGCCGCGAACGGCGGTGCGAAGACCTACCGCTACGAGATTTCCGAAGTCAAAGGCTCCGAAGCGGGCATGACCTATGACGGCACGGTCTATACAGTCGATGTCACCGTCGCCATGGACGCCAACGGCTATTTGACCGTTACCCCGACGTTCAAGGACAAGAACGGCGCGTCGGTCACGGCCGACAAGATCGACACCGGACGCCCCGTGTTCACGAACACCTACACGCCCACCAAGGTCGACGCGCAGCTCAAGGCCCACAAGACTCTGAACGGCGCGACTCTCGCGGATGGTCAGTTCTCGTTCCAGCTGTATGACGGCCAGCAAACCGGCGACGGCGATCAGACGAAGCTCCTCCAGACGAAGACCAACGACGCGAACGGCGACGTGACCTTCGACAAGCTCGACT
>NZ_JAHBBH010000038.1 GCF_019331735.1 Bifidobacterium miconis | reverse complement strand
TGTTTGAGCGGACGAACGGCAACGGGGACAAGGTCAAGCCGATCAGCACCGCGGAGTACTTCGCCAACGCGAAGAACCCCGTGTCCCCGCGCCCGACCCACAGCGCGCTCGACCTGAGCAAGATCGAAGCCGCGGGCTACACGCCCGCCGACTGGGAGGAAAGCCTCAGCCAGTACATCGACAAAGAACTCAACAAGTAGCCGATGTTTTGATCGCGTGGCGGCATGGTCGCGGCTTTTGCGTTGCGCGGCAACCGCGACCATATTCGTATGTGCGACAAAATATGAAGAGTCCGAAATGCCCGTGGTGTGAGACCGGTGCGCCTACTACGATGGGAGCGATACGAAAGAGGGGCGACATGACGGCTTACATGGACCACAAGGATTTGGCGAACGAGACGATCGACGCGGCGCGCGCACAGGAGATCACGGACGGCGTGCACCGCGTGATGGACGAGGTCGCGCAGGCCGAGTCGGCGGCCGGGCGTGCGGCCGGATCCGTGAAGCTGCTTGCGGCGACCAAGACGCGTGACGTCGGCGAGATCATGGCCGCGATCGATGCGGGCATTCGCATGATCGGCGAGAACCGGCCGCAGGAGGTCGCCGTCAAGGCCGCCGGACTGACGCGCCTGTGCGCGGAGCGCGGGTTTGCGCTCGGCGCGGCGGAGGCCGGTCCGGCTGTCGCGAACGTTACGAACGCCTCGACTGCCGCGAACGATGTCGCGGCCACGTCGGCCGCGCCGGTCGCCGCCGCAACCCCCGTACACATCCCCTTCCACCTCATCGGCCAGCTGCAAAGCAACAAAATCGGCAAGGTTCTGCCCGTCGTCGACACCATCGAATCCGTTGACTCGATCGACGCGGCCGAGAAAATCTCCCGTCGCGCCGTCGCGCGCGGCATCACCGTCGGCGTCCTGCTTGAGGTCAACGAATCGGGCGAAGCGTCGAAATCCGGCTGCGATCCGGCGCACGCGATCCTGCTCGCGCAGCGCATCGGCACGCTCGCCGGACTCGAACTGCAGGGGCTCATGACCATCGGCGCGCACGTCGACGACGAAACGACCATCCGCCGTTGCTTCACGCACCTGCGCAAGACGCGCGACCAGATCCTCGACGCGGGCGTGCCCGGCACCGAGCGTTGCACCGAACTGTCGATGGGCATGACGCACGACCTCGCGCTCGCCATCGCGGAAGGCGCGACGATCGTGCGCGTCGGCACCGGCGTGTTCGGCGAGCGCGCGTTCATCTGAGCCATCGGTCATGCGCGTCGTGGCGACGGACTGTGCCGCGTCTCGTCGGCCATCGTGCGCGTCGCGGCGGCCGCCGCTCACGACACGACCGCCGCGCGTGCGATTCTGCCGTGGCATAGGGATCGGACGTCACGCACGACGCGACCGCGCCGCGGAGCCCACCCCGCAACGACTACACTGTGCTGTATGAGAATTGCACGATTTTCGCTCAAGGGCACTCCCCGCTACGCGTTCGTCCAGAACGACCCGACCGACCACAAGGACTATCTGATCGAGCTCAACGGCTATCCGCTCGGCGCGGGCGCCGTCGAGCCGACCGGCAACCGCTACGCGCTGGACGCCGACGGCGTGCGTCTGCTCGCGCCGGTGCTGCCGTCCAAAGTGTTCGGTCTGGCCAAGAACTACGAGGCCCACGCGCAGTTCATGCACGAGGCCGGCCATTCCGAGATCGCCCACGCGCCGGAGGACATGGTGATCTTCACCAAGCCGTCCACGTCGGTGATCGGCCCCGACGATCCGATCGTCATTCCGCCGTACAGCCACGACATGAACTTCGAGCCGGAGGTGGCCGTGGTCATGGGCCGCATCGCCAAGAACGTGCCGGTCGAGAAGGCCATGGACTACGTGCTTGGCTTCACGTGTGTCAACGACGTGACGCTACGCGACCTGCAGGGCATGGATCCGATGTGGACGCGCGCGAAGGGCTTCGACACGTCCTGCCCGCTCGGCCCGTGGATCGTCGCGCGCGACGACCTCAACTGGCACGACGCGAAGATCTCGTTCACCCTGAACGGCGAGGACGTGCCAATGGCGAGCGGCACCACCGCGAACCTGATCCACGGCATCCCCGAGCAGATCGCCGCGATCTCCAGCTTCTCCACGCTGCTGCCGGGCGACGTGATCCTCACCGGCACGCCGAACGCGTCCGGCACGCTGCGCCCCGGCGACGAGCCGATCGTCCACGTCGAAGGCATCGGCGATCTGCGCAACGTGGTCGTGCAGGGTTAAACGAAAGCCCGGTGGGCTTTCGTCCTGCACGAGCCGAGCGTGAGCGAGGCCGTGTTGAGTCGGCCGTAGGCCGTCCGAAATTGCAGGACCGTGCAGGGTTAAACGAAAGCCCGGTGGGCTTTCATCCTGTGAGCGCAGCGAACCTCGGCTCCCCTTGCCAGGGGAGCTGTCATGCGCAGGCATGACTGAGGGGTAGTCAGAAGGTTCTCAGACCTCTTGGATACCCCTTTGTCATGCATGATCTCATGGATGCCGCAACGCGTACGCTCCCTCAGTCAGCCTGCGGCTGCCAGCTCCCTCAGCCGAGGGAGCCGAGGCTCGCTGCGCTCGCTTAAGGCGCGTCTACGCCACGGGCAGCAGCGCGTGCAGCACGGTCATGACGATCAGGCTGAGCACGGCCGTGACGGTGAGCGAGAAGCCGGCGAGCTTCGCGTTGCCGGTGAGCGAGTCGGTGAACTTGGTCGAGAAGATCGTGATCGGCGCGAACGAGCCGAGCACGATGATCTCGCGGATCCGCTCGTCGAACGGCAGCAGCGTCCACGCGGCGAGCGCGATGATCACGCCGAACACGGCGCGCCACGCGATCACCTTCGCCAGTTCGATTTTGTCCTTGCGGTTGTCCGGCACTTCCATCATGAGTCCGATCATCGCCATCGTGCAGAACGCGTTCGCGTTGGCGAACGGCGTGATGAGCGTGACGATCGGCTGCGGGATCGTGATGTGCAGGAACATGAACACGAGCATCAGCATGTAGATGTCGAAGCTGATCGAGCTCAAAAAATCGCGCGCGATGTTGCGCAGGCGCAGCACGAGCGGCAGGGACTTAAAACTGTCGTCCATACCGAGCAGCGTGCGTGTGATCGTGAGTGAGCCGGCTGTGGCGACGGTCGCGTTGCCGATGTCGAGCATGATGATCGGCAGGCCGGCCGACGCGCCCATGAACGTCTGGACGACCGGCAGGCAGAACGCGCCGAGGTTGAGGCCGGACGCGTTGAGCATTTGGAACGCGCGGTAGTTGCGTTCGTCGCCGCGCGAGCCGAAGTAGACGATAAACAGCGGGATCGCGCAGGCGAAGAAGCCGAACAGCACGATCCACAGCATTTTCATATCGTGCCTGTTGGTGGCGAACGACAGGATGATCGCGTACGGCAGGGTCAGGTTGAAGACGAGTCCCTGCGCCACCTTGTAGTCGCGGTCGCCGAAGACGTGCAGATGCTTGAGCGCGTACGCGCCGATGATGACGAGCAGCAGCGAGCCGGCTTGGAAAATCATGTTCTTCTCGGGGTTTCTCTTTGCGAACTGGCGAATGTATTCGGTGCTCAGTTTAGGCGCGGGCATGTTGCGGCGGATCATCGCGTTCTGCAGTGCGGATGGACGCAGGTTTCCAAACTTGAGTGTGTTGGGCTCAAGTTTTGGGAATAGAATGGGCGGTGGAACGGTTGTGCATATCAGACAACGAACGAATGACCGTGGCCGCGCAACCGTGGACGCCAATCCCGGGCGTGTGACCGCGGGCGACAAGACTTTTTGGGAGGTTGATATGGAACAGAAGTTCACCACCATGGCCCAGCAGGTGATCGGCGACGCGATCCAGAGCGCGTCGGCCGCGGGCAACGCGCAGGTCGAGACCCTGCACGTCATGGACGCGCTCCTGCGTCAGGAGAACGGCGTCATTCAAGGACTCATTCAGGCCGCGGGCGGCAACCCGCAGGCCATCGGAGCCGCGGTGCGCAACGCGTTGGTCGCGCTGCCGAGCGCAAGCGGCTCGACCACGTCGCAGCCGCAGGCCAGCCGTCAGCTGACCGCCGCGCTCGCGCAGGCCGAAAAGGAAATGCAGGCGATGGGCGACGAATATGTCTCCACCGAACACTTGCTCATCGGCATCGCGGCAAGCGCGCCGAACCAGTCGGCCGACATCCTGCGCCAGAACGGCGTGACCCCGGAGGCGCTGCGCAAGGCGGTCCCCGGCATCCGCGGCGGCGCGAAGGTCACCAGCCCGGACGCGGAAGGCTCGTACAAGGCGCTCGAGAAGTACTCGACCGACCTGACGGCCGCCGCGAAGGAAGGCAAGCTCGACCCGGTGATCGGCCGTGATCAGGAGATCCGCCGCGTCATCCAGATCCTGAGCCGCCGTACGAAGAACAACCCGGTGCTGATCGGCGAGCCTGGCGTCGGCAAGACCGCCGTCGTCGAAGGCCTCGCCCAGCGCATCGTCGCCGGCGACGTGCCGACCACGCTGCAGAACAAGAAGCTGATCTCCCTCGACCTCGGGTCGATGGTGGCCGGCTCCAAGTACCGTGGCGAGTTCGAGGAACGCCTCAAGGCGGTGCTCAATGAGATCAAGAGCGCGAACGGCGAGATCATCACGTTCATCGACGAGATCCACACGATCGTCGGCGCCGGTGCGGCCGAAGGCTCGATGGACGCCGGCAATATGCTCAAGCCGATGCTGGCGCGCGGCGAGCTGCGCCTGATCGGCGCGACCACGCTCGACGAATACCGCGAGAACATCGAGAAGGATCCGGCGCTCGAGCGTCGTTTCCAGCAGGTGTACGTCGGCGAGCCTTCCGTTGAGGACACGATCGCGATTCTGCGTGGCCTCAAGCAGCGCTACGAGGCGCACCACAAGGTGACGATCGGCGACGATGCGCTGGTCGCGGCGGCGACGTTGTCCAACCGCTACATTTCCGGCCGTCAGCTGCCCGACAAGGCCATCGATCTGGTCGACGAGGCGGCCGCGCACCTGCGTATGGAACTCGACTCCTCCCCGGAGGAGATCGACGAGCTCCAGCGCAAGGTGACGCGCTACGAGATGGAGGAGATGCAGCTCAAGAAGGCTGAGGATCCGGCTTCCAAGGAGCGTCTCGAGAAGCTGCAGGCCGAAATGGCCGACGCGCGCGAGAAGCTCGCGGGGCTCAAGGCCCGCTGGGATGCGGAAAAGGCCGGCCACAACAAGGTCGGCGACCTGCGCGCCCAGATGGACGCGCTGCGCGTGAAGGCCGACAAGTTCACCCGCGAGGGCAATCTGGCCGAGGCGAGCCGCATCCTGTACGGCGAGATCCCGGCGATCCAGAAGCAGCTCGACGCGGCCGAAAAGGCCGACGCCGAGTCCACCGAGGGTGCGGACGGCGCGAACAAGCCCGAACCGATGGTCCCGGACCACGTCGACGCCGATTCGGTGGCCGGCATCGTCTCCGAATGGACCGGCATCCCCGTCGGCCGCCTCATGCAGGGCGAGAACGAGAAGCTCCTGCACATGGAGGAGTACCTCGGCAAGCGCGTGATCGGCCAGAAGGAAGCCATTCAGGCCGTCTCCGACGCGGTGCGCCGCTCGCGCGCCGGCATCTCCGACCCAAACCGTCCGACCGGCTCGTTCCTGTTCTTGGGACCGACCGGCGTGGGCAAGACCGAACTTGCCAAGGCGCTCGCCGACTTCCTGTTCGACGACGAGAAGGCCATGGTGCGCATCGATATGAGCGAATACATGGAGAAGGCCTCCGTGTCCCGCCTGATCGGTGCCGCGCCGGGCTACGTCGGCTACGAGGAGGGCGGCCAGCTCACCGAGGCCGTGCGTCGTCGCCCGTATTCGGTGGTGCTGTTCGACGAGGTCGAGAAGGCCAATCCGGAAGTCTTCGACGTGCTGCTGCAGGTGCTCGACGACGGCCGTCTGACCGACGGTCAGGGCCGGACCGTGGACTTCAAGAACACGATCCTCATCATGACCTCCAACTTGGGCTCGCAGTTCTTGGTCAATCAGGACATGGACGCGGACGCCAAGAAGAAGGCCGTGATGGACGCGGTGCACATGAACTTCAAGCCGGAGTTCCTGAACCGCCTCGACGAGATCGTCATGTTCCATCCGCTCACCCGCGAGGAGCTGGGCGGCATCGTGAACATCCAGGTCGCGCAGGTTGCCTCCCGCCTCACCGACCGCCGCATTCGCCTCGACGTCACCGACGCCGCGCGCGAATGGCTCGCCGACACCGGTTATGATCCGGCGTACGGCGCGCGTCCGCTGCGTCGTCTGGTGCAGACCGAGGTCGGCGACCAGCTGGCCCGCATGCTGCTGTCCGGCAAGGTGCACGACGGCGACACGGTGCTCGTCGACCAGACCGGCGGCGATCACCTCGAGCTCAACGCCATGCCGACCGACCCGGACGACGACGGTTCGGTGCACGTCGACGAGGTGAAGGCCGACTGATCCGCGAGTCGGCGGTGGACGGTTGCTGGTCGGATGCGGCCGGCGACCGATATCCGCGGATCGGATTGGTAGCCGGTGATTGCGCGTAAGGCCCGGAGGGGTTGTCCCTTCTGGGCCTTACGCGTTTTTGCGGGCATATATAGGCGCTTGAGACGTCTGAGGCGTTTGGGTTATTCGAAGCGGCTGGCTGGTGTTGGTTGTGTTCGCATTCTTCCGCGGCGTGGCGGTTTCCGGTCGATTTTGGGTTGTTTTGTGTCCGGCATATTCCATGGTGTGGCGGATATCGGTCGATTTTGGGTTGTTTTACGTCCGCCATCTTCCACGGTGCGGCGGTTTTGGGTCACTTGTAGGTTATTGGGTCCGTAATGTTCCGCATGGCGGCGGATATCGGTCAATATGAGGCCGTTTTGTGTCCGGTATCTTCCATGGTGCCTCCGCGATTCCAGGTCCTTGCTGCTTGCCGGACGCCCTTACAGATGCTGGGCGATGTAGCTGTGCATGGCCACCGCGGCCGCGGCTCCTGCGTTGATGGAACGCACGGAGCCGAACTGCGAGATGTAGACGACGTCGTCGGCCAGATCGAGCGCCTTTTGGCTCAGTCCCGGTCCTTCCGCGCCGAACAGCATGAGGCAGCGCTTGGGGAAGCGGTACGTTTCGATCGGCACCGCGCCGGGAATGATGTCGAGCGCGATGACACGCGCCGCCTCGAGTTCGCGGATGCGCGCGTCGGCGCGTGCGATGTCGGCCGTCGCCTCGCGTACGGCATTCACCGCGGCTGCTGCAGCGGTGTGGTCGTCGATCGATGCCGCGTCTCCGGAATGCATGGTTTCGAATTGCGCAATGCCAAATGGCGCGTCCACGGACTGTGCGCCCCCGAATTGCGCAATGCCGAATGGCGCGTCCGCGGACTGTGCGATGACGCCCTGCGTCGCGATCGTATGCGCCTTGATTGCCGCCGCCTTGGCCCGCGCGCGCTCGTACGCGATTTCGCCGGCGATGCGGTGACGCCAGCATTCGACAAGTTCCTCGATGCACGGGTGGTTTTCGACGTGCTGGTACAGCTCGGTCATCAACGCGCCCTTGCGGTTCCATTTGTGCGGACCGACGATGTGGACGCGGCGCGCGGTGAACGCGTTGGCCGTGCGCACCATCGAGCCGATGTTGAAGTCGTGCGTCCAGTTTTCGACGGCGACTTCGAAGTCGTGCCGTCCGCGCGCGTCAAGGTCGGCCTTGATCGCGTCGACCGTCCAGTAACGGTAGCGGTCGAGCACGTTGCGCCGGTCGCCGTCGTCGAGCAGCTGCGCATCGAACCGCGCGTCGAAATTCGGCGACGACGGATCGTCCGGACGCGGTTCGCCGGGGTGCGTTTCGGCCCATGGACCGACGCCGACCTCGCGGAATTCGGGTTCGCCGGACAACTTGGCAGCAAGGGAAACGGGATTGGGCGTGTGCAATGGACTCCTTGATCGTTGCAGGACGACTGTCGACCGGCCGGCGGAAATCCGCGCGGGATTGCCGCGACGGAGGGAACCGTCACCAGCGCCGGTCAGCGCAGTTCGGATTCGTGATAGACCTCGACGAACGGCAGTTCGCGCGTTTCGTCGGTGACCGGATTGACGACCTTGACGGTCGGCTTGTCCATGTCGACGCCGCCGATGAGCGACGCGACCGCGACGACCCGCGCGTCCTCGTGTTCGACGATGCCGAAGTCGAGGCTGAGTTCATTGCCGTTGCGCAGCGTGACCAGCGACGACGTCTGCACGTAGGACTTCTCCGACAGCCACGAGTCGATGAGCACCACGCGTTTGCCCTTGACGGACGGGCCCTTGACGGACGGGTACACGAAGTCCATGACGAAGCCGTCCAGATCCTCGCCGCGCGAGGCGGCCGCGAGAATCATCGACGTGACCAGTGGCACGGCCGCGGCGGTGAGCGCGCCGACGGCGTCGAAGTCGTCGACCGAATAGCCCTGCTCCTCGAGCGTGTCGAGCAGCAGGTGGCCGGCGATGGAGGCGCCGCGATGGTCGAACGTCACCTTCGACAGTTCGCAGAACGGCTTGCCGTCCAGTTCGGCCTTCAGCAGGCTTTTGAGTTGGTCGCGCGGGTCGAGCAGCGCGAACGGGGTTTCCGCTGGCGCGGATGTGATGGGCTGAGCGGCGCCGGCGCCAGCGGTCTGGGAAGCGGGGGCGGCGCCGGTCTTGCGGAACGTTTTCTCTTCGGTCATGGTTGTTAGCCTATCTTCTTGGGAAGTCATCGGACCGGCAACCGCAGATGCTGGCGGGGGCGGCGATGCCGACGCCACTGCGGCCGTTGCTGGTGCGGCGGTGCGATCATCGTCGTCGTATTATCGAACATACGTTCTAGTGAATCGCAGATCGCCGGAGAACGCAAGGCGCGCGTGTCGCACCAAGCAACGGCCTCACGACTTCACCAATCGCGCGATTGCGGCCGACGCCTCCCTGAGCTTCTCGTCGGCGACCTCGCCGCCTTCGGCCGACGCCTGCCGCACGCAATGGCCCAGATGATCGTCGAGCAGCAGCAGAGCCACCGATTTGAGCGCGGAGTTCGCGGCCGAGATCTGCGTGAGCACGTCGATGCAGTACTTGTCGTCCTCCACCATCTGCGTCACCGCGCGGATCTGCCCTTCGATCCGCCGCAGCCGCGCGATCACCTTCGCCTTGTCATCGCCGTATCCATGCATGGCACCCTCCATTCGTTGCCGTGTACATTCCGCCGCATCTCCCGTCACGCCACCCGTCGTGCCGCCGACCGCCGTTTCGCCCGTCGGCGAACACGCAACACTCATTATACCCCATAGGGGTATTGGGTATACTCTGGTGAACGGAGATACGATAGACGACAGGAAGGCGGAAGGGACGCATCATGGAACTGAACATCTTTCTCATCGCGGCCGCCGCGTTGGTGGCCGCCGCGCTCACGTGGCTGATCATCCGGTTCTTCTTCGCGCCGCAGCGGGGGACCGCCGGCACGCTGGAGAACGGCGTGCAGACCGCGACGATCACCGTGCGCGGCGGATATTCGCCGGCCGTCGTGGAGATGAAGGCCGGCACGCCGATCACGCTCACGTTCGACCGGCAGGAGACCGGCGAGTGCACGTCGCACGTCGTGTTCGGCGATCTCGCGCTCGACGCGATGCTGCCCGGCAACCAGCGCACCGATGTGCGTCTGCCCGCATTGCCGGCCGGCGAATACCCGTTCGCCTGCGGCATGAACATGGTGCACGGACTGCTGCGCGTGACCGGGGGCGGCGACGAATCGCACGGCGACGATGAGGGGAAAGACGCCTCCGTTCCGCCACGCTCCGACCGGGCCGGCATGACGGAAGCCGGCGTAGGATCCGGTCGAAACGACACGATGGGATCCCATGCCGATTCCGACCGAAACGACACGCCCGCGGCCCCAACCGATGCGCTGGCCGCGGAACGCCGCGAATCGGAGGAACGCGCGAAGGAGATCCGCCAGCTGACCAAGCTGGTCGCGATCGGCGCGGTGCTCACGTTGCCGGTGTTCGTGCCGATGATGCTCATGCTCCTGCCGAACGGCCACGCACTGGTGCCCACGTGGCTCATGAACCCGTGGTTGCAGGCACTGCTCATCACGCCGGTCATGTTCTACTGCGGCGCGCCGATCCACCGCGTCGGTTGGCCCGCACTCGTCCACCGCGCACCCGACATGAACTCGCTGGTCACGCTGGGAACGTTCGCCGCGTACCTGTACAGCCTCGCGCTGTGCGTCGCCTCGTCGCTGTTTCCGGAAGGCTCGCGCGAGCCGTATTTTGAGTCGGTCGGCGTGGTGATCACGCTTGTGCTGGTCGGTCGTCTGCTCGAGACGAAGGCGCGCGAGGGCACCGGCAAGGCCGTGCAGTCGCTGATCAAGCTGCGTCCGCGCGTCGCGCACGTGCTGTCGGCCACCGCTCACGATGCCGCGGATCCGGCATCGCGCGCGGACTGGCGCAATCCGGCAAACGTTCGCGACGCCGACATTGACGACGTCAAGGCCGGCGACCTGCTGGTCGTGCGCGCCGGCGAGCGCATTCCGGTCGACGGCGAGCTCGTCGCAGGAGAGGCGACCGTGGACGAGTCGATGATCACGGGCGAATCGAAGCCCGTCGTCAAATCGGCGGCCGGCGGCACGGGCGCCGGCGACGCGTCGCTGACCGGCGCGACGGTGCTGCTCAAGGGCGACCTGCTCATGCGCGCCACGCAGGTCGGCGGCGACACGGTGCTCGCGCAGATCATCGCCATGGTGTCTCGCGCGCAGGCCACCAAGGCGCCCGTGCAGAAACTCGCGGACAAAATCGCCCGCATCTTCGTGCCCGCGGTGATGATCGTGGCCGTGTGGACGTTCGCGATCTGGTTCGCGATCGGTCCGGAGCCGAAGCTGGCGCATGCGCTGGTGACGGCGGTGAGCGTGCTCATCATCGCCTGCCCGTGCGCGCTGGGACTCGCGACCCCGCTGTCGGTGACCGTCGCGATGGGCGTGGGCGCGACGAACGGCGTGCTCGTCACGTCGGCGAAGGCGCTGGCGCAGGCGCGCGACATCCGCACGGTCGTGTTCGACAAGACCGGCACGATCACGCGCGGTGTGGTCGACGCGCCGGCGGACGGCGGCGACGCGAAGCCGAGTTACGAACACGATCCGGTCAAGGACGGCTCGCGCGAGGCGGTCGCCGCGCTGCGTGCGGCCGGCATCCGCACGGTGATGCTGTCCGGCGATCGCGCAGACGTCGCCGCGCGCATCGCCCGCGAAGTCGGCATCGACACGGTGATCGCGCAGGTCAAGCCCGACGGCAAGGCGTACTGGATCCGACAGCTGCAGATCGCGCGCGATCGCGGCCGCAACGAACGACGTGCCGCCACGGTTCCGCCAACGGCGGCATCGGCGGCGGAGACGAACGCGCGACCGGACTCCGCGACGGCACGATCGGTCGGCGATCATCGCGCGAACGCGGCCGCAACGGTCACGACGCTGCCCGCTCCGGCGATCGGCGACGTGCCGGACGGCCTGATCGCGATGGTCGGCGACGGCATCAACGACGCGCCCGCGCTCGCGCAGGCCGATCTCGGCATCGCGATCGGCACCGGCACGGACGTGGCGATGCAGTCGGCCGACGTGACGCTGATGAACGGCGATCTGCGCGGCGTGCTGAAGACGATCAGCCTGTCGAACGCGACGATGCGCAACATCCGCGAGAATCTCGCGTGGGCGTTCGGCTACAACGTGATCGGCATTCCGGTCGCGGCCGGACTGCTCTATCCGCTTACCGGCTGGCTGCTCAGCCCGATGATCGCGGGACTCGCGATGGCGTTGAGCTCGGTGTGCCTCGTGCTCAACGCGAACCGGCTGCACGGCGCGCGCATCGGCGATATCGCAACCGCATCGGACGCTGCGACGGACATTCCGTCGAGCGGCGCGACACGCAGCGGCGACCGGTCGCGCGACGGGCAGTCCGACGGTCATGCCGGTCGCGGCGATGCGAACGGGACCGGCGCGCCGATCGTCGGCGGACCCCGGACCGTCGAGCCGCGGGTCATCATCGACGAGCGCACCGAACTCACCCACTTGGAACCGGGCGGCCAGCCACACGGTTCCGACGCTACAATGTCCACCAATCACAACAGCAAGGAGCATCCCATGGAAATGCACCATATGCACATGAACGCCGCGCCCGTCGACGGCGAAACCGCCACCGATCCGGTCTGCGGCATGACCGTCGCCGTGAACGCGGACGCGATCACCCGCGAATACAACGGCAAGACCTACTACTTCTGCGGCGAGCACTGCGCGAAGAACTTCGCCAAGGCCCCGCAGGTCTTCCTCGAGCAGTAGCGAGTCGTTGCTTAGCGCGGTCTCTTTTGACGGGCCACGCTGCGTTTCCGCATGCGGGCGTCATGTGGGGCAGTCCCAGGGCGGTCGCGGGTGTCCCAAGCCGTGGGCGCTGTCCCCCATACGGCATGCGCGACGGCGTGTGCCGTGGCGTGAAGCGGCACGACGACGGTATAACGACGGTATTCGGTCGCGAGATCCGTCCCGTGGTCGGGTGCCGTCGCGTGAGGCCTGCCTCATGAGCCCCATGGCGAGGCGTGTTCCCCTATGCCTGACCTATGTCTGATATGACTGACCGCCGATTATGGGGATTCCGGCCGCGAGCAGCTTGTTGATGAACGGATATCGTTTAATCACCTCCCGGTGGGTGAAGCGAACGATGCCGGTCGCGCCGCCTCGGCGCAGACCGTCCTGACGTTCGCGTTCCGTCTGTATCACATCCGGAATGCCGTGTCCTCTCGTCATTGAGGGATCAACATATTTTTGCGATCCGTCGAATTCGCCCACGACGATCCTCCCGCCGGGCAGCCTCCACGCAAAATCGGCGCGATATGAGCGCCCGGTTTCGGGATCGATGAACGCGACCTGCAGCTCCGGTATCATCAGATGATGTTCGATCATGGTGCCGCGAGCCAGCGATTCGCCCCCGTTTTCGCTGGCGGGATTCGCATGATGGAGCGCGGTGAGCACCGGTGCCTGACTGCGATGGAGATCCGTGCAGACGGACAGTATGTCATGCGCCGTCATGCCGTTGCGCAGTGCGGAATCAACGATGGGCAGGGCGTGGCGCAGACCGAACATCATGGCGCAATCCGCCACGGTGCGCGCCTTGTCGGTAACCGGGATTCCTCCGGCCATGACCGTGTGTTCCCGGCTGCCGTGTATCCGTTTGACGCGGGGATTATCCGTGTTGCTGCCGCGGTCGTCAATGACTACGGTGATCGTGTCATGGTGAAGATACCACTGATGTTCGAATCCGTGCGCTGCGGCCGCCGTAATACCGCCGAACACCCATTGACGGTGCTTCAGGTTCAGTGCGCGAGCCGTATGCAGTGCTTTGTCCGGCGGAGCCAGCGTGTCCCAATACCGCGCGTCCGCGTACATGTTGGGAAGTACCCGGTGCAGCGTGCCCTTTGCCGCGCGCCGGGACAGGGCACGTTGCTCGGCATTGGTGACGCCGAACGCGCATCGGCGTTCGGTTTGGGCATTGCGTATCAGCGTGTCTATGGCTTCGTTGCGTGTCATACGCAGGACGGTACGGGAGCGTCGCTCCGGTGTAAAGCCGAAACGGGGTATGTGGTCGAATGGTTCGGATCGGCGTGTTGCGGGAGATTGGAACGGCTGGGTCTATCCATCCGGCGGCATTAAACCGGGAATGTCTGACGGATGGGAGGGACGGTTACTGGCTGGCGGGGAGTGACGGGTTTCTTCCACGGGGTGGCGGTTTTCGGTTGCTGCGAGGCCTGCCCATGGACGGAATTCGCCATGGGGTGGGAAGGAACCGGTTGCTGATGCGTCATAACGTCTGGTTTCTTCCACGGAGTAGCGGTTACCGACCGTTATAAGCCCCAAAAATGAACGAAATGTGCCATGGTATGGAAGGAACCAGTCGTTAAAGCCCCTTATGGTCTGGTATTTTCCACACCGTGGCATTTTTCGGTCTTTAAACGGCAGTTTTTCGTCCGAAAACCGCCAAGTCGTGGAAGAAACCTGACAATGAGATCCCCCGGAGGCAGACGCCACCGGGGCAATGCGCAGACCGGCCAGAATCAAGGGCAAGCCGGTGGATCGGGCCGAACCGGGAGGAAACAAACCGAACCGGGGAAGGAACCGAACCGGGGAGGAACCGAACCGGGGCGTGGCCGAGTGAACCGGGAATGGATCAATATGCGAACTGGGGCACGGAGCGGAAGAGCGACCGGCCCTGCGGAAGGCAGTCGAAGGCGCAAATCGGAGGAGTTGCCGACCCGTGGAAAAATAATCCGGGAAAACCGTTTCCCTCCATGCGGAAGGATGGCGGACAGCGTGCAAAGCGTGTCACAAACCGCTCGTATAGTAAGGCGCATGCCTACATTCACACGCGAAGAAATCGAGCATTTGGGCGATCTGGCCCGAATCGCGCTCACCGATGAGGAAATCACCCGCCTGCAGGGCGAGCTGAACGTCATCGCAGACTCCATCAACAAGGTGCAGGAAGTCGCTTCCGACGACGTGCCGCCCACCGCCAACCCGATCCCGCTCGAGGCGTACCTGCGCCCCGACGTGCCGGAAACCCCGCTCACGCAGGCCGAGGCGCTCGCCGGCGGCCCGAAGACCGAGGCCGGCATGTTCGTCGCGCCGCGAATCCTGGGAAGCGAGGAGTGAGCCCAATGACCAACGAAATCGTTAAGCTGTCCGCCGCCGAGATGGCCGCCAAGGTCAAGTCCGGCGAAGTCTCCAGCCGCGAGCTGGTCGACGCGCACCTCGAGGTCATCGAGGCCGCCGAGCCGAGCATCAAGGCCTTCCTGAAGGTCTCCGCCGACGTGGCCCGCGAGCAGGCCGACGCCTTCGACGCGAAGTCCGCGGACGAAAAGGCGCAGCTGCCCGAACTGGCCGGCGTGCCGATCGCCATCAAGGACATGATCGTCACCAAGGGCATCGAGACCACCGCCGCCTCCAAGATCCTCGAAGGCTGGGTGCCGCCGTACGACGCCACCGTCATCGAGAAGCTCAAGGCCGCTGGCATGCCGATCCTCGGCAAGACCAACCTCGATGAGTTCGCGCAGGGCTCCTCCACCGAGCACTCCGCCTACCAGACCACGCACAACCCGTGGGACACCGAGCGCGTTCCCGGCGGCTCCGGCGGCGGTTCGGCCTCCGCGGTCGCCGCGTTCGAGGCCCCGCTCGCCCTCGGCACCGATACCGGCGGCTCCATCCGCCAGCCGGGCGCCCTGACCGGCACGGTCGGCGTCAAGCCGACGTACGGCGGCGTCTCCCGCTTCGGCGCGATCGCCATGGCCTCCTCGCTCGACCAGATCGGCCCGGTCTCCCGCACCGTGCTCGACTCCGCGCTGCTGCAGGAGATCATCGGCGGCCATGACCGCCGCGACTCCACCTCGATTCCGGAAGGCCCGCGCCCGATGGTCGCCGCCGCCCGCGAAGGCGCCAAGCGCGACCTGAAGGGCATGAAGGTCGGCCTTGTCAAGGAACTGAGCGGCGACGGCTTCCAGCCGGGCGTGCAGGCCCGCTTCAACGAGGCCGTCAAGAAGCTCGAGGAGATGGGCGCCGAGGTCGTCGAGGTCTCCTGCCCGCACTTCGAGTACTCGCTCGGCGCGTACTACATCATCATGCCGTCCGAGGTCAGCTCCAACCTGGCCCGCTACGACGGCATGCGCTACGGCCTGCGCGTCATGCCGCCGGCCGGCGTGCCGCAGACCGCCGCGAACATGATGTCCTACACGCGCGAGGCCGGCTTCGGCGACGAGGTCAAGCGCCGCATCATCCTCGGCACCTACGCCCTGTCCGCCGGCTACTACGACGCCTGGTACGGCTCCGCGCAGAAGGTCCGCACGCTCATCATCCAGGACTTCCACAACGCCTTCCAGCAGGCCGACGTGCTCGTGGCCCCCACCAGCCCGTCCACCGCGTTCAAGTTCGGCGAGAAGATGGACGATCCGCTGGCCATGTACATGAACGACATCGCCACCATCCCGGCGAACCTCGCCGGCGTGCCCGCCATGTCGATCCCGGCCGGCCTGTCCGACGACGGCCTGCCGGTCGGCTTCCAGTTCATCGCGCCGCAGCAGCGCGACGAGGTCATGTACAAGCCGGCCGCCGCGCTCGAAGCCGCGCTCGAAGAGGATTGGGGCGGCCCGATCTGGCAGTCCATGAACACCCCGTGGCTGAACGCCGCCGAGTAAGGCATCGGAAGAAAGAGAACAAGCATAATGGCTGAAAAACTGATGAAGTACGCCGATGCCACCAAGAAGTACGACGTGGTGTTCGGTCTGGAAACGCACGTCGAGCTGTGCACCAAGACGAAGCTGTTCTGCCCGGCCGAAGTCCACTTCGGCGGCGAGCCGAACACGCAGCTGACCCCGGTCAGCCTCGGCCTGCCGGGTTCGCTGCCGGTGGTCAACAAGACTGCCGTCGATTACGCGATCAAGCTGGGCCTCGCCCTGCACTGCGAAATCGCCGAGTGGAGCCAGTTCGCGCGTAAGAACTACTTCTACCCGGACATGCCGCGCGACTACCAAATCTCGCAGTACGACAAGCCGACCAACGGCAACGGCTACCTCGACGTCGAGCTTGAGGACGGCACCGTCTTCCGCGTGCCGATCGAGCGCGCCCACATCGAGGACGACGCCGGCAAGAACACGCACGTCGGCGGCGCCGACGGCCGCATCGAAGGCGCCGACCATTCGCTGGTCGACTACAACCGCGCCGGCGTGCCGCTGATCGAGATCGTCACCAAGCCGATCGAGGGCGCGGGCGACCGCGCTCCGGAAATCGCGGGCGCGTACATGCGCGCCATCCGCGATATCGTGCGCGCGTTGGGTATCTCCCACGCCCGCATGGAGCAGGGCAACATGCGCGCCGACGTGAACGTCTCGCTGCGCCCGTCCGCCGACGCCCCGTACGGCACGCGTTCCGAAACCAAGAACGTGAACTCGTTCCGCGGCATCGAAAAGACGATCCAGTACGAGATCCGCCGTCAGGCCGCGCGCCTCGACGAAGGCAAGGAGATCCTGCAGGAGACCCGCCACTGGGACGAGGCCACGCAGACCACCGCCGGCGGCCGCGTCAAGTCCGACGCGGACGACTACCGCTACTTCCCGGACCCGGATCTCGTGATGCTGCACATCACCAAGGAGCACATCGCCGAGATCGAGGCCCAGATGCCGGAAATGCCGCGCGAGCGCCGCAACCGCCTCAAGGCCGAATGGAACCTGACCGACGTGCAGATGCGCGACATCCTCAACGCCGACGCGCTCGACCTGATCGAGGACACGGTCAAGGCCGGCGCGACCGCCGCGGGCGCGCGCAAGTGGTGGCTGGGCGAGCTGAGCCGCGAGGCCAACGCGAAGGGCGTCTCGCTCGAGGAGCTCAACGTCACCCCGGCCGACGTGGCCGAGGTCGAGAAGCTCATCGCCGACGGCAAGCTCAACGACAAGCTGGCTAAGCAGACCGTCTCCGGCGTGCTCGCCGGCGAAGGCACCCCGGCCGAGGTCGTCGCCAAGCACGGCTACAAGATCGTCGAGGACACGGGCGCCATCGAAGCGGCCGTCGACGCGGCGTTCGAAGCGAACCCGGACGTCGTCGAGAAGCTCAAGAGCGGGAACATGAAGCCGATGGGCGTCATCATCGGCGCGGTGATGAAGGCGACGCGCGGCCAGGCCGACGCGAAGGCCGTCACCAAGATCGTGATGGGCAAGATCAAGGGCTGACGCGCTAAGCGGGAAGCCCGGTGGGCTTCCTGTAGCGTTGGCCTGAGCGAGTCGAAAGACGAGCGAAGATTGGATTGAGCCCGAGCGAGGCGAGGTCCGTAATTGCAGGGCTGAGTCGTTCACGACGCACGCTTGATCCGAACGCATGACGAAAGGCTCCCGCGGGGCGACCCCGGGAGCCTTTCCCGTGCTTGCACCGTGCCTGCGCCGTGCCTGCCGAACCCGTCAGCGCCCGCTTTTGCCCGCGACGTGAACATTCGCGCATATGCTTCCCAGCGAACGGTCAGGCAGGTAGGATATCTTCTGTACCGACTTCTACCAGTCTATGTTGAGGGAAATCGAGAATGTCTGAACACGTCGAACCGTCGCCTGATCAGGAAACGTCGCGCGAACTGCCCGCGCGCATCGTGATTCCGCCGATCAAGGGCGAGATGGTGCATCTGCGCCCGGCGACCGTCGAGGATCTGCCCCGGCTGGACGAACTGGACGCCTATTACAATGCGTCGCGCATCACCGGCAAGGATGCGCAGGCCGAACGTGCCGTCGTGCATACTTGGGTGCGCCGTTCCGTCGCGTGGGCGAACGGACAGGCCGCGTCCGAATCCGGCGTCGGCGATCCGGAATCGCGCCGCACGATCGCATGGGCCGTGCTCACCGACTCCGATCACGACGACGACGGCAAAGTCGACGCCGAGGCGACCGACAATGTCATTGGCATGGTGTTTCTCATCGACGTCGACGGCTGGGCCCGTTCCGCGCGCATTCAGGTACTGCTTGGCAAGGACTATCGCGGCCGCGGCTACTCGCGTGACATGATGCCGCGCGTCATGACCTACGGCTTCGCGCCCGAACCCGCCGGACTCGGCATGCATCGCATCTGGGTCGCCGTGCCGGAGAAGAACACGCGTTCGCTGTCCGTTTACCAGTCGCTCGGTTTCGTGAAGACCGGTTCGTCCCGCGACGCGCTGTGGGACGCGGAAAACAGCCGTTATCAGGATCTCATCGTGCTGGACACGCTGTTCGACGAATACGATCCGATCCGTTCGCTCGACGCGTTCGGCATGCACGTGATCGAAGATAATCCCGGCATGCGCGAGGCGCTGGCGATGCGCGAGCATTCGGTTGCGATCAAGCAGCGGCAGAGCGACGACCGCAGGAAGGACGACGCGGCGACGACCGCGGACGACGCGCGTCGCGAAGCGTACGAAAAGATCGGCGTCACGCCGGCCTCCGCCGACGTCGCGGACGCGACGAACGGCAGCGGCACGACGCAGGCCGATACGACGAACGACGAAACCAGCAACTGGCCGTACGGACAGTCAGAGCGCAAATCGTCGAAGAACGCGTGGTGGCGCAATCTGGGATTGAACCGCAAGCGCGACACGGAAGAGGACTGACACACACCTATGAGCGCCGAGGATCTCGACAACTACGAAACCGACGCGGAACTCGCCCTGTACAAGGAGTACCGCGACGTCATCAAACTGTTCACCTACGTGGTGGAGACCGAACGCCGGTTCTATCTGGCCAACAAGGTCGACTTCAACGTGCGTTCGGCCGGGCAGGACGTCTATTTCGACGTGCAGCTGACCGACGCATGGGTCTGGGACGTGTACCGTCCCAGCCGCTTCGTCAAGAACGTGCGCATCGTCACGTTCAAGGACGTCAATGTCGAGGAGGTGCAGAAAACCGACATCGACATTCCCGACGACATCCATTGACGTGTGGCTCCCGCGCATGATTGATGCGCGGGAGTTTTTGTAAGAAGACGTAGAGGAAATGCACAAGCCAGGCGTGCGGTTCCTGCGGGTGGGGTAGACTATCGCTGATTTTGTTATAAGGAGACTTACGTGACGCAAAAACAATCCGTGGTGATCATCGGCGGCGGCCCTGCGGGCCTGACCGCGGCTTGGGAGTTCGTCAAGGACGGCGGCGCCGACAAGTACGACGTGACCGTGCTCGAAGCCACCCGTGAATTCGGCGGCATCTCCCGCACCGTCAAGCACAACGGCAACCGCATGGACATCGGCGGCCACCGTTTCTTCTCCAAGGACACGCGCATCATGGACTGGTGGAAGGACGTGCTTCCGCTGCAGGGCGCGCCCAGCTACGACGACAAGAAGCTCGGCCGCGAGCATGAGATGGAGCCGGGCGGCCCGGATCCGGAAGTGACCGACGAGGTGATGCTCAAGCGCCACCGCGTCTCGCGCATCTTCTACGGCGGCCGTTTCTTCGACTATCCGATCTCGCTCAAGCCCGCCACGTTCAAGGCGATGGGCTTCGTGATGACCATGCAGGCCGGTTTCAGCTACCTCGCCTCCATGTTCCACAAGCTGCCTGAAACCAACCTCGAGAACTTCTACATCAACCGCTTCGGCCACAAGCTGTATTCGATGTTCTTCGAGGGCTACACCGAGAAGCTGTGGGGCCGTCATCCCTCGCAGATCTCCGCCGACTGGGGCGCGCAGCGCGTCAAGGGCCTGAGCGTGCTCGGCGTGCTCAAGAACGCGTTCGCCAAGCTCAGCCCGAAGAAGCGCTCCAACGCCGAGGTCGAGACCTCGCTGATCGAGGAGTTCTGGTACCCGAAGTACGGTCCGGGCCAGCTGTGGGAGACCGTGGAGAAGCGCTGCGCGGCGAACGGCGCGAAGGTGATCACCGACGCGAACGTCGTCGAGGTCAAGCAGGAGCACGGTCATATCAGCGCCGTCGTGTACGAGGATTCCGAAGGCAACCGCACCGAGCTGACCGCCGACCAGTTCATCTCGTCGATGCCGCTCAAGGATCTCGTCAACGCCGTGGACGCCTCGGACAAGCCCGCCCCGAAGGACATCACGACCATCGCCAACGGCCTGCCGTACCGTGATTTCGTGACCGTCGGCCTGCTCGTCAAGAAGCTGCGCCTGAAGAACACGACCAACATCCCCACGCTCGGCAACCCGCCGATCGTGCCGGACTGCTGGATCTACGTGCAAGATCCGGGCTACACCGTCGGCCGCATCCAGATCTTCAACAACTGGAGCCCGTACCTGGTCAAGGACGTGGACGACACCGTGTGGATCGGCCTTGAATACTTCTGCGACGAGGGCGACGCCTTCTGGAACATGAGCGAAGAGGACTGCGTCAAGTTCGCCATCAATGAGATGGTGCGCATGAAGGTCATCGCGAGCCCCTCCGACGTGCTCGACACGCACCGCGAGAAGGTCAAGAAGGCGTACCCGGCCTACTTCGACACCTACGCGCAGATGGACGAGCTCGTCGAATACCTCGACTCGTTCGGCAACCTGTACTGCGTCGGCCGCAACGGCCAGCACCACTACAACAACATGGACCATTCGATGGCCACCGCCATCGAAGCGGTGAACAACATCAAGACCGGCAAGACGTCCAAGAAGAACGTGTGGTCCGTCAACACCGAAAAAAGCTACCACGAGGAAAAGTAACGCTTTTCCGAAGCGTGAAACGGCCCGTCGCGCCATGCGGCGGGCCGTTTTGCGTTGGTCGGGGTACGGATGTAATGTATCTACCAGTTCGCGGGCATGGCGTGCAGCGAACGTTCGATAGCGGCAAGACCGCAAATCATTCTTAGTGCAAGGCACGGCGTATGCCGTTATTGCTCAAGGAAAGGTAATACGAGTGGCAACCAGCCAGAATCTTGAGAGTATGAAGCTGCCCGAGCTCAAGGAGCTCGCCAAGCAGATGGGACTTCGTGGCACGTCGACGATGCGCAAGCCCGAATTGCTCGCCACATTGCAGGCCGCCCGTTCCGGCGGCGAGGCGCCCGCCGGCGTGACGGTGCGCGCTCCGAAGAAGAAGACCGCGGCCAAGTCCCCGGTCGCGGAGAACGCCGCGCAGCAGGCCGTTTCCGAGACTTCCGAAACCCCTGAATCCGCTCCGGCCAAGGCGGCCGTCGAGCCGTCCGCCGACAACGCGGCCCCGGTTGTGTCGACTCCGGTCGTTTCCGCTCCGGCCCCGACCTCGGCTTCCACCGACGATGCCGCGCACGCGTCTGCCCCGAAGACGCGCCGCGTCCGCGCGACCCGTCCCGCCGCCGCTCCGGCTTCGACCGAACAGCCGGCCATCGAACTGCCGGAAGTGAAGAAGGACGCCACGACCGACGTCCGTCGCCGTCGCCGCGAAGAAGAAGCCTCGGTGCTGCTGCTCAACGATCTCGGTCTCGAGCCGACCGGCACCGACCGCGATCGCGGCGATCGTGCGGATCGGGCCGATCGCCGTCGCAAGAACGACGAGGATCGTCCGATGGTCCGTCGTCGCCGCGACTTCGCCGTCGAAGGCGATCAGCCGCGCGGTCGCCGTCGTTTCGAACAGGCCGAATCGTCGTCCGACGACAACGTTCGCGACCTGGACGACATTCTCGCCACGCTGCCGACCCAGCAGAACGCCGCGGCCGAACCGTCCGACGACGAGTCCGGCGAGCGCGAGTTCACACGTCGCAGCCGCAACCGCGGCGATCGTGCGGAGCGCAACAACGATCACAACGATCGCAACGGTGACCGTCGCCAGCGTCGCATGCGCGGACGCGACCGCGATTTCGACGATCGCGACAACGGCAACGATCAGCGCGAATCCCGCGAGGTGCGCGACGTGCGCCGCGAGGAGCCGCAGGACGATCTCGTGCCGGTCGCGGGCATCGTCGACGTGCTCGAATCGTATGCGTTCGTGCGCACGTCCGGCTACCTGCCGGGTCCGAACGACGTGTACGTGTCGATGGGCCAGGTCAAGAAGTACGGCCTGCGCAAGGGCGACGCCGTGCATGGTTCGATCCGCGCGCCGCGTGACAACGATCGCCGCAACCAGCGTCAGAAGTTCGTGCCGCTGCAGTCCATCGACTCGATCAACGGCATGAGCGTCGAGGACGCGGCGAACCGCCCGCAGTTCTCCAAGCTCACCCCGCTGTATCCGCAGGAGCGGTTGAAGCAGGAGACCGCGCCGAACAAGCTCACCGGCCGCATCATGGACATCGTTTCGCCGATCGGCAAGGGCCAGCGTGGCCTGATCGTCTCCCCGCCGAAGGCCGGCAAGACGATCACGCTGCAGAACATCGCCAACGCGATCGCCACGAACAACCCGGAAGTCCACCTGATGGTCGTCCTCGTGGACGAGCGTCCGGAGGAAGTCACCGACATGGAGCGCACCGTGCAGGGCGAGGTCATTTCCTCGACCTTCGACCGCCCGGCCTCCGACCACACCACCGTCGCGGAGCTGGCGATCGAGCGCGCGAAGCGACTTGTGGAGCTCGGCCAGGACGTGGTCGTGCTGCTCGACTCGATGACCCGTCTCGCCCGCGCGTACAACATCGCGGCGCCCGCCTCCGGCCGCATCCTGTCCGGCGGCGTGGACGCGCAGGCCCTGTACCCGCCGAAGAAGTTCTTCGGCGCGGCCCGCAACATCGAAAACGGCGGTTCGCTCACCATCATCAGCTCCGCGCTGGTCGAAACCGGCTCGAAGATGGACGAGGTGATCTTCGAGGAGTTCAAGGGCACCGGCAACATGGAACTGCGCCTGAGCCGCGAGCTCGCCGACAAGCGCATGTTCCCGGCCATCGACATCAACGCGTCCGGCACGCGTCGCGAGGAGCTGCTCACCGCGCCGAACGAGCTGCCGATCATCTACCGCCTGCGCCGACTGCTCGGCGGCCTCGAGCCCGAGCAGGCCTACCAGACGCTCGTGCCGCGCCTCAAGAAGTCGCCCACCAACCGCGA
This sequence comes from Bifidobacterium miconis, assembly GCF_019331735.1. Classification (GTDB taxonomy): domain Bacteria; phylum Actinomycetota; class Actinomycetes; order Actinomycetales; family Bifidobacteriaceae; genus Bifidobacterium; species Bifidobacterium miconis. The sequence goes on along the minus strand of NZ_JAHBBH010000038.1, from coordinate 2,355 downwards.
CTTCCTCGCCGCGATCAGCCAGCAGGCCAACTCCAGCGCCGTGAACGGCAACTGAATGTAGCGCGCCTGATCCGATAACGCTGAAATGGCTCTTCCCATCTTTGATGAGGATGGGAAGAGCCATTTTCTATTTCGTAATGATATTTCGTAATGAGCCTGATTGACCTGCATGCATGGGGTCGGGTGACTTTACGTGACATCAACCCCGGTGCAGTCGATTTACTGGCCACAATGTCACGCTATAAGGTCGATTTGCGTGGCATTGTGGCCAGTATCTCCATCCCGCTCTCGGCAATGTCACGCGTGCAATGTCACGTGCAAGCGCCGCAATAACACCGCACATCTCCGCGCGCCAAAATACGAAGGGAAGCCCCCCCGTGGCGTTTATGCCATGATCTCAAGATGATGGTAGGCGGGGGTGTGGCGGCCGAGCAGCGGGTCGCCGTGGCGCATGGCGAACGCGCCGAGACGCCGCACGCCCTCGCGCAGCTCGTCCGCGTCGCCCGCGTAGGAGAGGCGCACGAACCCCTCGCCCTCCGCTCCGAACGCGGTGCCGGGCACCACGGCCACGCTCGTCTCATCGAGCAGGCGGCGGGCGAACGTGGCGGAGTCCATGCGCGTGGCACGGATGTCGACGAACGCGTAGAACGCGCCTTCCGGTTCGATCAGACGCAGCGCCGTGCAATCGGCCAGGTCGTCCATGACGATCCGCCGCTTCGCGCGATAGTCCTCGCGCATTGCGACGACCGGCTCCATCGGGCCGTTCAGTGCCGCTTCGCCCGCGTACTGCGCGGTCGAGTTGACCGACGAGTGCATGAGTTCGGCGATTTTGCTCGTCTGCTCGATCACGGCGGCGGGCGCGAGCAGGTAGCCGATGCGCCAGCCGGTCATTGCGAACGTTTTCGACAGGCTTTCGACGACGATCGTGCGTTCGTGCATGCCGGGCGCGGCGGCGATCGACGGGGCTGCGGGGAACGGCCGATTGACAGCGGTCCGGGATGATGCGCTGGCGATCACTCGTTCCGCGACATTTTCGGTTTGCCCCTTGTCACTGTATGCCGGCGTGTCGTTGACATCGTTGCGATCCTCGTCGGTTGCGTCGGTCTCGCCCGTGCCGAAGACGAACGGATGGTACACCTCGTCCGAAATCGCCCAGATATTGTGTCGCGTGCATACGTCCGCAATGCGCGCGAGCTCGTCGGCGGGCGTGACCGCGCCGGTCGGATTGCCGGGGGAGTTGATGATGACCGCGCGCGTGCGAGGCGTGATCGCGGCCTCGATGTCGTCGGCGTTCAGCCGCATCTGATGCTCCGGCTTGAGCGCGACGTACACCGGCACGCCGCCGCACATCATCACTTCCGCGTCGTACGACGTGAAGAACGGGGACGGGATGATCACCTCGTCGCCCGGATCGAGCACGGCCTTCAACGCCAGAAACAGGCCGATCGTCGCGCCGTCCACGGCCTGAATCTCGGTTTCGGAATCATATTCCAGCCCTTTCACGCGGCGCGAGTACGAGGCGACGGCCGTGCGGAACCCCTCGATGCCGAGCACGTTCGTGTACTTGGTGCGCCCTGCCTGAATTGAACGGCACGCGGCTTCGACGATGTGCGGCGCGGCGGTGAAGCTCGGCTCGCCGACGCACAGCGAAATCGCATCGGGCACGCGCTCGACGCGATCGAACACGTCGCGGATGCCGGAACGGGGGATGGCTCGTGCCTGACGGGCCAGAGTCGGCTGCGGATTGGACATACAAACACCGCCTTTCGGAAAAGTTTCTATAAAAATGACTGTATATAGTAAAGATTACGAAAAAGACTGGATATTTCGCAAAATTAACGTTCTGATAATGATTTCGTTGCATATGACGGCGCGGCGATAGGATGGTGTGCATGAAGGAACAGGACGATCACGAAGCTACGGCGGGACTGGCGGCGAACGGTGCCGCATCCGCCGCATCCGGCGCGCCGACGGCCGGAGTCGACGCCAAGGACGCGACGATCCTCGACATGCTCGAGGCCGACGGCCATGCCACGCTCGCGCAGCTCGCCAAAGCGACCGGGCTGTCCGTGTCCACCGTGCAGTCGCGCGTGCAAAAACTCGAAAAGCGCGGCGTGATCAAGGGCTACAGCGCGGTCATCGACCACGACCAGCGTGGCCTGCCGATCAGCGCGTTCGTCTCCGTCACCCCGCTCGACTACGCGCGCGAAGCCGACATCCCGCGCAAACTGCGCGACGTGGACGGCGTCGTCTCCTGCTACTCCGTCGCCGGCGCGCCCAGCTTCATCCTGCTTGTGCGCGTCGCCACGCCGGCCAAACTCGAGGAACTGCTCAACCTCATCCACCGCACCGTGC
>NZ_JAHBBH010000037.1 GCF_019331735.1 Bifidobacterium miconis | reverse complement strand
CACGGAATGGCAAATGAGGGTGTTTTTCCGTTCCGCGGACTGTACGGGTAATCACGGGATGGCAAGCAAGCGGCAATTTCCATTGCGTGACCGCGGGGTCGCTCTAAAACTCCTGATATCGAGGTCACGGAACGGCATTGGACCGTTTCAATCCATCGCGTGAACAGTCGGCCGGTCATGCGATGGAAAAATCCCTCCATTTTCCATCGCATGACCTCCGCCCCCCGCAACATGCCCCTTCGCAACGCCCTTGAAGCGCGCCCTCCTCGAATACAATTCCAGCAACGAGGAGAAACCGACCGCGTGCCGCCGCACGACGACGACGCGGAAAATACATCCCAGCAACGAGGAGAAACACCCAGCCGCAGCGCTCGTTATGTCAGTACTCCTCGCGGTACCTGAGCGGCTTGCCGGCGGCGGCGCGGGCGAGCTCCTCGGCCACGTTGAGCCCCATCGCATGCAGTTCGGAACCGGTCGACCCGGCGATGTGCGGCGTGAGGATCACGTTCGGCATATCCCACAGCGGCGAGTCGCTCGGCAGCGGCTCGGGCCAGGTCACGTCGAGAATCGCGTTGATGCGTCCCGTCTTCAGCTCCGCGATCAGCGCGTCGTGGTCGACGACGCGGCCTCGCGCCGAGTTGAGCAGCGTCGCGCCGTCCTTCATCAGCGCGAGCTCGCGCGCGCCGATCATGCCGCGCAGGGGCGGAATGTCGGGCGCGTGCAGCGACACGATGTCCGACTGCCGCAGCAGCGTGTCGAGATCGGCCTTGGTCGCGCCGTACGACGCAGTCTCGTCGGCGGACATGTCGATCGCGTACGCGAGCACGTCCAGCCGCGTCATCTGCAGCATGGTCATGAGCCGTCGGCCGATGCGCGACGACGCGCACACCAGTCCGACGGTCTTCTCGTAGTTGCCGACGTTCGCGAACACGCTTTGCACGTCGACCCACGCGCCCCAGCCGCGCTGTTCGTGGTACATGCGTTCGGCGCGGAAGAACTGCTTGTTGGCGAGCAGGATGTTTGCGAAGCAGTATTCGGCGACCGGCAGGCCGTTGATGTAGCCGGAGTTCGACAATTCGATGCCGCGCGCCTTGGCCGCCTGTTTTGCGGCGTCGTCCGTGAAGATGCGGGCCGCGGCGCCGCTGGCGGCGAAGATGCCCTTGAGGCGCGGCATGGCGGCGAGCACGGTCTCGTCGATCAGGTTTTCGCCGCCCCAGCCGGTGATGATGTAGTCGGCGCGGGCGATACGTTCGGCGTTCTCCGGGTCGCGGTAGTCCTCGACGACGACCGGACGGCCGGCCTCGTCGCGGTCGTAATCAGCCACGGTGTCGAGCTCGCGCCACGCGTCGCGGCCCATGACCTTGTCGACCAGATCGGCCGGACGGAACGAAAAGATGACGAACGGCCTGTTTTCCCGCTGCGTTCCGGCGATGTCCGCTGACTGCGATGACTCCTGCGTCATATAATGCTCCTTTGATGATGCCTTTCAGACCGGATCAAATCCTTCGTCTGCCTGATTGTACTCCGGGTGCAAACGCTTTCCAGAGGTTTGCCACGTCTTGGCAGGCAAGGGCGGTGGGCAAGAACCCCCGGACGGACTGCCCGACGGCAGTTCCTCTCCCTGAAACGGGCATCTGAAGGACGGTTTCAGTTCCCGGGATTGTCCGGGAAAAATCCCGGGAACCGGCCCATGTTCATATGAACATGTCTTTGCCTGAAATTTTAACAATGTGGGTCTGCGTCAATGTGCATTATTGCGCGATTTCCGGTTCCCGGGATTGTGGCGACCAATCCCGGGAACCAGCTCACCGCCATCAACGCGGCCGCCGCAATGAAGTGGCGCCAAGGCATCAGGACCGCTCGCCCGCCACAGCAGAGCGGACCGTCACACGTGGCTTCGCCGGGACGAACCGGCAAAAGCGATTGATCAGGTTGACGATCTGGCCGGTGATGACCGCGGCGACGACCGTGCCGAGTCCGAGCCCGTCGATGCGGCCGAAGAAGACGAACGACATGATGCCGGCGATGATGACCAGCGACACGTCGAAGCAGACCTTGACCGTACCGAAACGAACCTTGGTCACAATCGCGAACGCGTTCACGACGCCCTCGCCCGGCACCATGATGAGCCCGGGCGCGACCTCCATGCAGATGCCGAGCGCCAGGATCGCACAGCCGAGCAGCAGTCCGACGCCTTGGCTCCACCACGCGTCCGGCACGAACCACGTGAGCAGACGCATGCTCACGTCGAGCGCGGCCGCGAACCAGAACGTGGCCGCCAGCTGCAGGTACTGGACGGGGTGGAAGTCGCGGCGCAGCAGGGCGATCTCGATGAGGAGGAACGCGACGTTGACCGCGAAGGTCGTGATGCCGAAGCTGATCCAGGGGAAGCGCAGCGTCGTCACCCATGCGATACTCGAGATCGGTGAGGTGCCGAGGTCACTTTTCGTGATGAGCGCGATGCCGAACGATTCGACGGCAAGTCCGGCCAGAAAGCAGATGATCCGTTTGGCGATATATGGCATGTTCGTTCCTTCCCTGTATCCGATCCGCGCGATCCGCAAGGCGTCGCTCCGCCGGCTCGTCGACAACGACCGGGGAGGAACACGGACTCGTTGTGCAACCTGACACCCACTATACCACGTTTCGGTAAGCGCTTACCATAATAAGGACACGCTTAACCAACGATTTACCACACATGCAATGAACTTAACAGCAAGCGCTTACCCATGAAAAGCACGCAATAGGCCCAGAGGAGCCCCTCAACTACACCCGCACCCGGAACCCAAAAGCCGTATTCCGCGCCTGCAAAGAACAATCCGCAAAGAGAGAGGCAGTTTCCACGAATTGCAAAGGTCTATCCGCAAACTGAGAGGCAGCCATACGTGATATGACCGGCGAACAACGCCATCATCCAAGCGGACTGCAGCCGTTTTCGACCGGCCGCCCGCAGCGATTGCCTCTCAGTTTGCAGATAGACCCGTGCAGAACGCGAAAACTGCCTCTCAAATCGCAGATAGACTCGCCACGATCGATTCATGACCGTCCGGCTACTTCTCGCTCAGTGTGATGTGCGCGTTGGCGAGGGTCATGTCGGACACGGTGATGCGCTGGGTGCGCCCGTCGGCCAGACCGACCTCGATCACGCCACCGCAACCGTCCGCCGCGGGCGTTTCGTGCACGGAGCGCACCTGCGGGGTGCCGTCGTGCTGTTCGATGACGGTGACGAAGTTGCCAACGCGACCGCAAGTGCGGATGTCGAGCGTGCGGCGACGATCGCGCTCGTCGCCGATCGGATAGTCCGCGCCGACCGTCGCCATGAACCGGACCGCGCCGCCATGCGCCGCGACAGACTCGGCGGTCAGGTCGACGTGCACGACGGCCGGCGACGCGGCGTCCGCCGGAGACGCGGGGATGCTCGTGGCCATGCGCTCGGAGTCGATCTTGACCGGACCGCCCTCGTAGTCGAGATCGTCGGCCGGTACGGGCACCGTGTTCTCGACCTCGTACGGCAGGGAGCGGATCGGTACGCGTGTCCCGTCCGCGCACTCGACCGCGCCGTTGCCCCAGAACAGGCTCGGGACCGGCGGCCAGTGCTCGTTTTCCTCGGCCACGAACGACTCGTCGCTCACGGCCTGCAGGGTCAGCGACTTCGCGTCGGCCGGCACGGCCACGTCCACGTCGCCGGAACCGAAAATCCACGCGCCGAACTTGCCCGACGCGAGCGGCTGCACGCCCACGTACCGGTCCGGCGTGAACGCGTCGTCCGCCAGCACCAGCGTCGACGCGCCGTCCGCAACGGTCTCGGAAGCGCCCGCAGCCGCCGCGTCCAGCTCGGCCACGGACGCCGGCTTGACGAACGAACCCGCCACGGAACCCGCGAACACCGCATAATGCAGCTTCTGCTGGATTTGGTAGTACTCCGGATCGCAGCCAACGACGATCTGGCGCGAAGTCGGCGAAGCCGACCACACGTCCATGTGCATGATGCCGGGCGCGTTGTAGTTGGAACGCGTGTCCGTCATCCACTTGCCGCCGTTGAACTGGCTCATGTCCACGTCGAACGACGTCTTGACCGTGCCGCGCGCGTCGAAGACGTGGCAGTCGGTGATGAACTGTCCGCTCGACAACGGCGACGGGTCGAGCTTCGGATCGACGCCGCGGTAGGTCAGATCCGCAACACCGCCGTCTGGAGCCGCGCCCGTCGAGTACGCGAAGTGATCGCGGTCGGCCGGATCGTCGCACGGATACGCGAGCACTCCCCCGTGTTCGCCGGTGATCGACCGCAGGCCGTTGACGTGCATGAGCACGTCGTACTGATGTTCCGTTTCGCCGGATAGATAGTCGACGAGCACGATGTAGTCGTCGGTCACGAGCGTGGCGCGACGTTGCGTGATCGGCTCGGTGTAGCCGCTGCGCGACGCGTACTTCGGTGCGTCTTCCGGGGCGGGCAACGCGACCGAACGCCCCTCGATCCACGCCTGCTCGGCGAAGTCGGCACCCGAGGTCACGACCCAGCCGCCGTACGGCGGGTTGCACCAGCGCGTGACGATCTCCTGCACCACCACCTGCAGGTCGGGGTCGGAGCGGAACTGCAGCAGCTTCGCGCCCGTCGGGTCCTGCTGTTTCAGATCCACGAGCGCCATGTTGTGCGTGACCGAGTTCTGCACGTAGAACTTGTACATGAACGTGTGGTACGAGTACCAGACGTTCTCCGGATTGTAGAAGTTCTTTCCGAACCGGCGGATCGAATTCAGCGCGAGACGGTCGTAATGCCCGTGCGCGCCGCCCAGCACGCCGGTCTTGACCGTCACCTGATACTGCTCGTCCAGATCACGGCCCGGCTTCTGCGAGCGCAGCATTGTGATGCCGCCCACGGGCGAGGTCACGGATTTCCCGAATGCCGACAGTGCAGCCGCGTCGACCTCCGGCAGTTCGTCCACGCCGTACCACAGGTCGCGTTTCTCCGGCGGCACGGTGGCGAGCAGCGGCAGCAGCGACGGCTCGCGGTAGATGCGGTATGCGAGATCGTAGCGCGGGTCCATGAGCTGGTAGGCGGGGGCACGGTCCTCGCTCGAATCGTTCATGCCGAAGATCACGCCGTCGTGGCTGAAGAACGGGGTCAAAGAATCCACGAGCTGCTTGACGGAGCGCGTGTTGTGTTCGAACTTGCCCCAGATTTCGGTGGTCAAGCCGTCGATGCGGTCGGCGGCGGGCAGCATCGGGTCGTCGTACGCGCTGAATCGGCCGTAGCTGGCGGGCACTTGGATGTCGCGCAGGTTGAAGCCCCACTTGTCGACGGTGGTGATGAGCTGCAGGAACGTGCCCATGGCGAGATAGTTGTAGCCGATCGCGGACTCGTACCACCAACCGTCGTCGAGCACGCCGCGCGACAGATGGTCGAGGATGCCGCCGTCGCAGTGCATGAAGTAGTCCATCGCCTCGATGTCCTGCATCTCGGCCGCGCATTCGATGCAGCCCTGCAGTTCACACAGCTGCCAGTTGGACAGCTTGCCCTTCATCATCTCGCAGCGGATGATCTCCATGAACGTGCGGCAAGCTTCGTGCACGCGCGCCACCTCGGCGTCCGTCAGCAGGTCGAGTCCGCGCATGTGATCGACGGTGAACGCGATGAATTTGAAGAACTCGCCTTCGTGCACGAGTTCCTGACTGCCGCCCTTGATGGTGCGGAAGTAGCCGTCGGGCGCGATCATCTCGCGCAGGAACTGCGCGGATTTCTCGGCGAACCGGCGCCCACCGCTCAGCAGCGTGATGAGCACGCAGTTGTACGCTTCGTCCGAATTGCGCGTCTGGAACAGGTGGTCGGCGGCCGGGTCGACGGCGGGCACCTGCCAGCGTTCGGCCTGCTCGTAGCGCTGCCGATAGGCGGCCTTGGCCCAGTCCTGCGTCGCGATCTTGTGCTTGATGCCGTCGATGTCCGCTTTGGTGAGCGTGGTGCGGTAGTCGTCGGAGTGGTTGACGGTGACGAACCGCATGGTCTGCGACGCGCCGCTTGCGGACGTGACGACGAGCAGCTGGTCCTCGTGCCCGTACGGCGCGAGTCGTTCGGACGAGTGCACGGTCAGACGCACGACGCGACGTTCGCGCGGCCGGAGCGTGACGACGAGCGGGCTGGACGTCTGCTGCGACGACGATTGTCCGGCCGACGGCTGCGATGCGGACGATGTTGCGGATGAAGCCGCCACGGACACCGCTGCCGAGTCGCCGGCAGTCGGCGCCGCAGGATCGGCGGCGGACCGCGACCTGCCGCTGACGGCCGGCAGCACGGACCGGTCGTTCTCGCTGACCGTTGTTGCATCCGTCACGTCGGCGAGTTCGGTCGCGAGGACTTCCTTGCCGTGACGCTTGACGCTCGCGGTGACGGTCTGCGGCGCGTCGAGCATGTTCACCAGCGTCACGTCATACGATGCGGTCGACGAAGGATCGTCCGCGACGAGCGCGCGACCGCGCACCGCACAGCCGAGCAGCAGCTCGCGCGCGGCGACGAACCGCACGACGGTCGGCTCGATCGTCGCATAACCGGCAACATCATTCACAGCAGCAGCATCATTCTCGACATCACCGGCGGCCATGTTGGCAACCGCATCGGACGCAACAGCATCACCACCGGTCTGGCCGGCGGCATGCGCAGCAGCACCGGCATCCACAGCGACCGTCACGGCGACCACGCCCTTGGGCAGCACGCCCATGCCCTCGTCGAACGAGAACTGCGCGAACGGCACGAACGTCGAAGCCCCCGGCACCAGCATCGCCGCGGCCGTCACTTCCGGCAGCGCCTCCTCGCGCGGATTGCGGCACAGGGAACAGGTCAGCGTCACCGTCACCCGCGTCGGCGCGGCCACGTCGGCGGCCAGTTCGAGGCCGTACCAGTCGAGCACGTCGGCCGCGTGATCGTTCGACTCCCAGAACCCGTGCACATCCCACAACTTCTTGTGGTTCGGGTTCGGATGCGTGAACCTGACGCCGCCGGGCACGCCCGCGCGCTCCCACCGCGTCACGTCGATCACGGTGTGTTCCGGAAGATATCGCATGAGACTACTCCTTGTATTGCGGACGGCCACCACGGCCGACCATGAATAACCATGATTTAAGGGAATGGTGAAGGTTCGAAGAGCCGAGCATTGCCCAATCACGCGCCCGCTGCGTGATGGCCGCGTGACATTCACGCCACCACGGCACCGTTACCAGCGTGAATGTCACGCGCATCACGCCATGAGCGGGACATTCACGCTGGTAATCGATCCACACCCTCACCGATGTCACGCCAACGGCATCCGTTCCGTGACATCGGTGAGAGTAACCGCCCACAACCCACGCCAATGTCACGAACATCACGACGAACATCACCCCCGCGGCGGCATGACCGACTCGCGCACCACCAGCTGGGTCGGCAGGATGATGTCCCGCTCCCCCGCCAACGGCAGCTTCACGGCCATCTCGCCCATTTCGGCGAACGGCGCGCGCACCGTCGTCAGCGGCACGATCAAACCCTCCGCGTACGGCATATCGTCGAATCCGGCGACCGAATAGTCGTACGGCACGCGCCTGCCCATCTTCTTGAGCGTGAGGATCACGTCGAGCGCGACCTCATCGGTCACGCCCACGATCGCCGTGCAATCCAACCCCGCACGGCAGACGGTACGGAAATTGCCCGCCGACTCGACGCGGTTGCGGCTGTACGCCACGTCGCGCGACGGATCATGCTCGATGCCCGCGTCCGCGAGCGCGCCCAAAAACCCCTGGTAGCGCGCGGTGAACACCGGCTCGCCCTCGCGCACGCCCACGAACAGGAATTTGCGGTGGCCGAGCGAGATCATGTAGTTGGTCAGCTCGCGCATGCCGGCCTCGTTGTCGTAGTCGACCACCGCCACCGACTCGGGCAGGTCCAGACGCGGCCGCGCAAGCGCGACAAGCGAGGTGTCCGGCTGCTGGTCGAACTGGCCGACGATGTCGATCAGGGCTTCGTCGGACATGGACCCCTGCATCACGACGACGATGCGCGAGCGCTGCGCGAGCAGCTGGCTGGCCATCTCGTCGCCGCTCATGCCCTTGAACCGGGTGGAGAACAGGCGGAAGTTCAGATGCTGCCGGTACGACTCCTCGTCCACTGCGGCCATCATGTCGGCGTAGGTGCCGCCGGTGATGCCGGCGGCGACGAGCGTGACCGCGTTGGGCGGCGTGGTGAGCGCCTTGGCGTGGATGTTCGGCACGTAGCCGAGCTCCTTGGCCACGGACTGCACGCGTTCGCGGGTCGCCTCGGAGATGCCGGGCTGTCCGTTGAGCGCGCGCGACACGGACGCCACGGACACGCCGGCCGCCTTCGCGATGTCGCGGATGTTGAGGTTGCCGGTTTTCGCCGGCCCGGACTTGGATTTGCCGTTGTCGATGGTCTGATTTTGGCTGCTTCCGCCTTGGATCTGATCGGCCACGATTCGTCTCCCATTGCCTCGCGTGGTGTGCGTAACTGGTTTCGACATGGTAATCGCCTCGTTGGTCAATCAGGTGAACGGTTTGGGGATGGGGAACGCGCGCAAGGCGCGTCTGCGGGCCGCGTCCGATCGGGACTTCGAGCGACGGCTCCCCCACCGGGCCGTCCTATGCCGCGATCGCAGTCAGGTGCGCGGGACTCGGCACGTACAGCTTGCGCGAGAGCGCCCAGCCGACGACCTCGTCGCGGAAGCGGCGCGGATCCTCGAGGAAGAGGAAGTGCCGATGGCCGCCGCTCCACACGGTCACGTCGAACGTGCCGCAGGACTGTTCGAACCGCGCGCGTTCGACGCCCGGATAGATGCCGAACGTCGGCTTGGTGCGCTTGCGTGCGACCGGAACCGTCTGGTCGCAGACGCCGAACGCGCCGGGCGCGAGGTATTCGGACACGTAGTAGTCGACGAGCGCCTGCGGGTTGGTGCGGTGCACGTCGCTGAGCACGCCGTTCCACACGTCGCCGGGGATGGCCGGCGAGTGCGCGCCTTCGATGAAATCGAGCACGGCCTTGGTCGGATCGTCGCTCATGCGCTCAAGGAAGCGTTCGTGGAACGCACGCGTCGCCTCCTCGCCCATCGCGCCGTACGCGGGGTCAATGACGACTTCGCCGGCGACGAGTTCGGGATGGTTCGCGTGCACGGCGAGCGAGAGCTGTCCGCCCATCGAATGCGCGATGAGCAGCGCCTGCTTGCCTGCCGGAACCGTGTTGCGGATGTAGTCGGCGAGGTCTTCGGCGGCGGACGGGATCGTCCACGGGCCGTCGTCGCGGCGTTCGCCGTGGCCGGGCAGCGTGTAGGCGTGCACGTTCCAGTCGTCGGGCCAGTCGATGCCGTCCCAGACGCGCGGCGAGCCTGCCCAGCCGTGCACGAGCACCGCGTATGTGGTGTCAGTCATGGTCCTCTCTTCTTTCGGTTGCGTGAGTAATCACGTTCGTATCGTGTGCGGAATTGGTCTTGTCGTGCGATGCGCGATGATCGTCGTCGCGTCGTGCGTGCGATCGTCGCTGCGATCGCGGCTCACGGTCGCGTCGCGACCGTCCCGTCGCCGGTCAGATCGTCGACGTCGCGATCATCGGCGCGCGTCCGTCGCCGGACCGGCCTGCCGCATCGGACTGTCCGGACGCGCCGGCCGGACGCTGTTCGTCGGCGATCGGCAGCTCGTCCTTGCCGAGCAGGCGCAGCTGCTTGTTCCAGCGCGCGGTGATGAGCGCGGAGACCACGAACAGCGGCACGCTCGCGCACATGACCGGGATCAGGCCGGGCAGCAGCGCGCACAGCACAACGGTGATCGCCTCGACGGTCAGGATCTTGATCGACGTGAGCGTCCACATGGCCGGCAGCAGCAGCGAGTTCTTGATGAGCGCGGTGATCGTCAGCTCGAAGTTCGCCTCGTTCGCGGCCAGATACGGCAGCACGAGCGCGGCGACGTAGACGAGCGCGACGAGCGGCACGAGCCACGGGCCGTTCTGGTACCTGAGCACCCACAGGCTGAGCGTCAGGCTCGCGCACACGGCGACGAATAGGAACGAGACGAGCCAGAAGCGGCGGAACGCGGCCTTGTACAGCTGCCATGCGCGCACCGACCAGCGGAACGCGTCACCTTCGCGCTCGTAGGAGCGGAACACGCCGACGATCGCGACGGTGGCCGGCACGAGGCCGAACACGACGCCGCCGAGCAGGGTGAACGCGATCCACATGAGGTTCATCAGGGCGAGACGCGAGATCAGCAGCGTGATCTCGTAGACCTTCTGGGCGACTGCCTGTTTGTTCATGACGATGCTCCTTGGTGTGCTGCCTGCCGTCGGCGGCGTTTGCGATGTCCGTGCGTGTTGTCCGTGCGATACGGGGAAGGCTCCCCTTCCCCGTGAAGCGGGAACGGGGAGCCGTTCTGGGGCAGCCGACCGGTTCAGCGTCGGCCGGCTGGTGATGGGTCACTCGGCGTCGAAGTATTCCTGCGCGAACTTGGTTTCGAACTTGACGAGCTTGTCGTAACCGAGAGCCTTGGCCTTCTTGACCATGTCCTTCTCGAGGCTGTCGAACTCGGCGTTGTCCTTGGCATAGATCATCTTCCAGGAGTACTGCTTGATGACGTCGCCGACCTGGCTGACGACCACCTGGTCCTCCTTGCTCCACTCCATCTGAGAAACGTTCTTGGCCGGGAAGGCGGTGACCGTCTTGTCCTTGACCATAGCGGCCTTCATGTTCAAGGCGCCGTCGTGGTCGGCGGTCCATTCCTTGTCAAGCTCGCTGGCGTTGTCGGTCAGGTAGGTGTCCCACTGGTTGTAAACGGACACGGAGTTGTACTTCGGGTTGACGGCGTTGACGTTCACGGTCGGGCCGTTGACGCGGGCCTTGAAGGTCTCGTTGACATGGCCGCCGCCGAGGCTGTCGGGCACGGTGGCCGACCAGTCGCCCTTGCCGAGGTCGGTGAGTTCCGGCTTGCCGTCGGCGTTCATCTTCCACAGCACGCCCTCCGGGCCGTTCTCGAAGGTGAAGGAGCCCTCGTCGCCGTACATGTAGTTGAGGAACTTGAGCGCGCCGGCCTGGTTCTTGGCGTTCTTGGCCACGCCCCAGAACCAGCCCTCGGTGCCGCCGATGGTGGACACGTTCTCGACGACGTTCATGGAATCGTTGGAAATGCGCTCATAGCCCTTCTTCTGGGCGGTGAGGTCCTTGTTGACCGGGTTGAAGTTCAGGTTGCCCATGTAACCGTAGATCCACATGGCGGACTGGCCTTTCTCGGCCTTCTTGAGGTAGTCGTCCCAAGTCTGCGTGGCGGAATCCGGGTCGAGCATGCCGTCCTGATAGATGGAGTTCGCCCACTTGAGGCCCTGCAGGTAGAGGCTGTCGTCCTCGAGCAGGTCCTGAACCTTCTTGTTGATCGGGTCCATGTTGATGAACGTGTAGCCGTTGATGCCGTCGTTCTTGGTCCAGCCGTTCGCGTAAGCGATGGAGCGGATCTGCTCGGCGGAGGTGCCGTCCCAGCCGCCGAAGAGGCTCAGCGCGTAGAAGTTGTCGCCCTTCTCGGTCTTCGGGTGGGCCTTGGCCATGGCTTCGGCCACGTCCTTGTACCCCCAGTAGTCCTTGATCTCCGGGGAGCCGAGTTCCTTGTAGTAGTCGTAGCGCATGGCCGGCACGTTGACCGGGTCGCCCTTGGACAGCTCGGCCTTTTCGGCCACGCCGGACGGGATGGCGTACACCTTGCCGGAGTCGAGCTTCTCCATGCGCTTCACGCCGTCCTTGAAGCGGAACACGTTGGGCAGCTTGTCCTTGACGGTGTTCAGGTCGAGCACCTGGCCGGCGTCGATGGCCTGCTTCAAGGCGTCGCGGCTGCCGAACAGGACGAGGTCGCCGAGGTTGCCGGTGGTCAGCTTGGTCTGGAAGCGGTCGGTGCCGCCGACGGAGGACGGGGTGACCTTGACGGTGAGTCCGGTCGCATCCTTGATGCCCTTGCCGACGTAGCCGTCGAGGGTGCCTTCGTAGGTGGCGCCCTGCGAGAAGATCGTGATCTCGTTCGGGTTGCCGGCCGCGGTGCCGCCGCCGCAGGCCGCCAGCGGGACGACCATGGCCGCTGCGGCTGCCGCCGCGCTCATGCGGGCGATGTACTTCTTGTTCATGGGTTTCTCCTTCTTTGGGGGTGTCAGGCGCGGGACCTGCCGTGGTCTCGCGACGTGTGGTGTTGTTCGGGGTTGCGGTAGCCGGCCGTGTTCCCCGGGAACCAGTTGCTTGGCGATGAGCGGTTGAGTAACTAGTTACGGTTTTGGGTGTGCGGTTTTGCCGCGAATTGTTTGGTTATGGGGGGGTCGGCTTCGCCGGCCGGGCGTGGAGCCGGCGAAGTCAAAACTCATATCAGCCTTTAACAGCGCCGATCGTGATGCCCTTGACGAAGTACTTCTGCATGAACGGGTAGACGATGAAGATCGGCAGGACGGTGACCATCGTGACGGTCAGCTTGATCGACTGCGTGGTCACGCCGGTCGCGGCCATGTCGGCGCCGCCGCCGTTCTGGGCCATGATGTTCGCCATGGCCTGCGCCTGCGACAGGTAGCGGTAGAGCACGTACTGCAGGGTCTGCAGCTTGTCGTTGGTGATGTACAGGACGGTGTCCATGAAGCTGTTCCACTGGCCGACGGCGGAGAAGATCGCCAAGGTGGCGAGGATCGGGCCCATCAGCGGTAGCGCGATCTTGAAGAACACGGTCCATGTGCCGGCGCCGTCGATCTCGGCGGCCTCCTGCAGCGACTGCGGGATGGACGACTCGACGTACGTCTTGACGAGCACGATGTTGAACGCGGAGACCGCGCCCGGGATCACGTACACGAGGAAGTTGTCCAACAGGCCGAGGTAGTTGAACAGGATGTAGCCCGGGATCAGGCCGGCGTTCACGTACATCGTGGCCACGAAGAAGCGGTAGATGAACTGGCGGTGGGCCATCTTCGTCTGCGTCATCATGAAGCCGAGGAACGCGGAGACCGCCACGCACAGCACGGTGCCGATCACGGTGCGCAGCACGGACACGACGGTCGCGTTCGCGATGCCAGGCAGCTCGAAAATCGTCTTATAGTTGTCGAAGTGGATGCCCTGAGGCCAGAACAGGACCTTGCCGTCGGCACTGAGCTTGTTGTTCGAGATGGTGTTGATGAAGATGTACCAGAACGGGTAGAAGCAGATGAACGCCATGAACACCATGAAGATGGTGTTGCACACGTTGAACACCTTCTCGCCGGTCGACAGCTGGTCCATCGGGTTGCGCGAATCCTTCTTGGCCTTCACGGCCTTGGCCGGCTTGGCGGCCCTGGCGGGCTTGACGGCCGAAATCGCCTGTGCGGACATGATCAATGCTCCTTTGCTTATCGAATGAGGCTATGCGGCCGGACTAGAAGATCGAGTTGCCGCGGACCTTCTTGGAGATGCCGTTCACGGAGAACAGCAGCGCCAGGGAGACGACGGTCTTGAGGATGGAGATCACGGTGGCGAACGAGAAGTTGCCCTGCGAAATGCCGATGTTGTACGTGTACAGGTCAAGCACTTCCAAAGAATCCTTGTTCATGGCGTTGGAGAAGACGAAGTACTGGTCCATGCCCGTGTTGATGATGTTCGCCACGCTCATGAGCAGCAGCACGAAGAACGTGGGCAGCAGGCCCGGCACGGTGATGTGGATCGCACGCTGGAAGCGGTTCGCACCGTCGATCGACGCGGCCTCGTACAGCTCCTGGTCGATGCCGTTGATCGCGGCCAGGTACATGATCGCGGACCAGCCGATGGACTTCCAGATGCCCAAGGCGGTCATCTTGAGCCACATGTGGTCGGAGCTCAGCAGGAAGTTGATCGGCTGCTTGATGACGCCCCAGTCGACGAGCAGGTTGTTGACCACGCCGTTGTCGACGGACAGGAACGCGAACACGAGCGCGTACACCAGCACCCAGCTGACGAAGTTCGGCGCGGTGGTCAGGGTCTGCACCACGCGGCGCAGCTTGCTGGAGCGGAGCTCATACAGCAGGATCGCGAAGATCAGCGGCAGGACGCTGCAGGCGAGTCCCAGGAAGCTCATGCCCAGGGTGTTCACCAGCACGCGGCCGATGGTGTGCATCTGCTCCGGAGACGAGACGATCGACTGGAACCACTTGAGTCCCACGAACGGCATCTCCCACGGGGCCACGCCCGGCTGGTAGTCCACGAACGCGAAGTACCAACCCAGCAGCGGCAAATAGTTGAAGACCAGCACGAACGCCGCGAACGGCAGCACCATGTACAGCAGGCGCCAGCTATGCGACAAAAGCCTTGGGGTCTTTTTGACCTGTTCCATCAATCCTCCTCACCGAGAACCCCGATCCACGCGGACATCGCGCCAACCGGCCGGAATGCGGGAACGTCACAGACTTCGTGTCCGTTTCCGCTCTGTTGTTCTGTTGGTTATCACCATATCACGTAACCAGTTACGCAACAAATCATCTCTTACGCGACACGCCGGTAAGCGCTTACCATGTTTGCGCCACCATCGTTGAAAAACTGGCAAATCGGTATCATTTCAGTATTTTCAAAAACTTTCAATCGTGTCACTTTACCGCGTGTCGCGTACGCGACGGCATCATCGACACCAACCAATCCCCCGCCATCGCCCAGCCAAAAACGTAACCCATTACGCAACAGTCCACGTAACACCGCGAGCAATTCCCCCGTCGTATCACAACTCGCTTCGTCCAAACAGGCTTCTCGATGCACGCTCGACACGCATCTCGGCGGATGACGGGCGCCAACCATCCTCAAGCCATGCGGCGGACCATCCACTCGACCATCCACTCAACCATCCACTCGGACCGGACGTTCGAATGCCTGCACCATCCTTCCAGTGTCATGGCACTGTGGGCATAGACGGTACGCCGCCACGGGATCGTGGGCATGGACGGTATACGAACAGCCCCATTCTCGCCCGCTCATATACCGTTCATGCCCACGATTTTGCACATGGTCGGTTCACACCCACGACTATGGACGGAAATGACCGGGTTATGCCCACGATCGGAATTCCTCCGTCACCGCGGCAAGCACGGAACACGGATACTGTCCCGTCCATGCCCACAACATCGGTACAGCCTGCCGCATCGCCGGCATCATCACGTCAGACTTCCCTCTTGTGCAGGACCGTTAGACAGGACCGTCAGGCAGGACTGTTTCGCAGGACTGTTTCGCAAGACCATGTCCGCAGGACCCGACGAGGTCATAAGCGGCGCATCGACGGGCGGCAACGGCAAAAAGATCGTCATCGGGCGAGCCGCATGCCATGGCCTGAATTCGCTGTATGTTCATCTGCTCACGGCAAGCCGGCCGGCCCCGCGCGCAATGATGGAACATACCTATATATAAAAACCACAAGGAAGTGCATCATGAACGAAAGCCTGTCGGGCGTGCTGATCGCGGGCGGCACGTTCCTGTTCGTCGGACTGGTCTTCGCGATCATCGGGCTGCACGGCGTACTGCGCACGCGCAAGCTGGCCGCCAGATGCACCGAAGAGACGACGGGACTGGTCGCGCGCATGATCACATACAGCGACAACGACGGCACGACGTACAAGCCGGAGATCGAATACACGGTCGCCGGGCGGCAGTACACGGTGCGACCGGACGCGTCGATGAGCAGATCAAGCCTGAAGGTCGGCTACGACACGCGCGTCCGATACGATCCGTTCGACCCGCGCGTCGCATGGCTGCCGGACGATCGCGCGACCCGACGGTCCCGCCTGATCATGCTGACGTTAGGCGTGGTCTGGATGACGATCGGCATCGGCATCATGATCGACGGCCTCTTGCAGTTCCTCGGCTGGATCCGGTGAATCGCCGCGCCGGCATTCTCTACTGCGGCACGGCAAAACCACGACACGACAAAACCGCAACGCGACGGAACCGTATCCATACGCCGTGACAACGCGCAGCAAGGAGACGCAACGATGCACGATTTCATACGCAACCTCACGAATCCGGCGATCCTCGTGCCGCTGGCAGTCGGCGGCTTCTTCTTTCTTGTCGGCCTGCTCCTCACTATCGCCAACGTGCGCGGCCGGCTCTACGACCGCGATCTGCACGCGCGCTGCACCGAGGAAATCATGGGCACGGCGCGCGTTGACGAAGGCTACAACGGCGAGAACGCCCTGTACAGCCCGGAAATCGACTATCAGGTGGCGGGGCGGACGTATACGGTGAAGGGCACGACGTCGAACAATCATTCGCAATGGGTGACGGGAAGCCGGGTGCGGGTCCGTTTCGACCCGCTCGATCCGCAGACAGCCTGGCTGCCCGACGACAAGGAGGACTTCTGGCTTGAGTTCGGCCTGTTCGCCTTCGGCGCGCTGTTCACGCTCGTCGGGGGCGTCTCCATGGTCGGAGGCATCTTGTCCGGCTTGCGATCGATACGATAATGGGCCCCTTCCGCAGTCGGAAGAAGCCCATGGTGTTGACCTGCGCGATACGCGGAACCGCACGGCCGACGCGATGAGCGCCGATAGACTCCTTACAGCCGCTTGCCGTCGACGGTGACGTCGGGGTTGGCGACCGTGGCGCAGCCGTCGAGCAGGACGGCGGGGCGCTCGTCGGGGCGGATCGAACGCAGGCGGATGCGGTTGAGCTCAAGGCCGTGCACGTTGCGCAGGTCCATGAACGCGGTGCGCGACCAGTCGGGCCAGTAGTTCTCGCTGGACTTGACGTCCGGTTCGGCGAGCTTGTCGACGAGCCGCGGATACTCGTCCAGCGGTGGGATGTCGGCGAGCTTCACGCCGCCGATGAACGTGTAGCGCACGTTGTCGAGCGTCACGTCTTCGATCGGGTGTCCGTCGGCCGCATCGAAGCGGATGCCGGCGAAGCGCGGCTCGCCCATCACGTCGTCGGTGAAGCGGCGGTGCACGTTCGTCATCTCCTCGTCGTCGGTCGCGATCAGGTTGCTGATCGAGATGCGCGACATGGTGCCGATTTCGGGCATGTGGTCGAGTTCGACGGATGTGCCGTAGTCGTCGAGTTCGAAGCGGTTGTTGAGTACGGCGAAGATCGGACGGGTCACGTCGCGCATGACGATGTTGCTGATGGAAATGTCGCTGATCGAGCCGCCTTCGGTGCTTTCGAGCTTGATGCCCTCGCGCCAGACGCGGTTGAGCGTGCAGTTCGAGATGCTCACGTTGTAGATGTCGCCGATGGACTTCAGCCCGATGCGGATGCCCGCGCACACGCCGGAGAATTCGCAGTTGGTGACGTGCACGTCGTGCACCGGATAGTCCTTGCTGCTGGACTGCAGGCAGAAGTTGTCGTCGGTGCCGCGCACGTAGCAGTCGGAGATGAAGACGTGCGCGCTGCCGTCGAAGTCGAGTCCGTCGCCGTTGTAGCGCTTGTCGTTTTTGATGTCGAGGCCGTGGATCCACAGATACTCGCTGTCGAGGAATGCGGTCGTCCACGCGGCGGCCTCGTACAGGCGCAGGTTTTCGACGTGCACGTTGCGGCAGCGCAGCATGCGGATCATCATCGGCCGGTAGATCGAGCCCTCGTTCGGAAACGCGGACGCGTTGCCGTCGATCGTGCCGCGGCCGACGAGCGCGAAGTCGTGCTGGTCTTCAGCGTAGATGAAGCAACGGTCGAGCGCCTTTTCGTTGCGATAGCGGTTGTGGTGCACGTCGGCCGCGTAGTCGTTGATGTTCGGGCTCGCGAGCAGGGTCGCCGACTCGCTGATTTCCAGCGTGACGTTCGACTTGAGCTTGATCGTGCCGGCAAGGAACGTGCCGCCGGCAAGCACGACGCGGCCGCCGCCGTTCGCCGTGGCTGCGTCGATCGCGGCCTGGATGGACGGGCCGTCGTTGGTCGTGCCGTCGGCGACGGCGCCGTAGTCGTGTACGTCGTAGGTGAGCTTGGTGTTGATCGTCATTGTTCAGTCCTTTGCAAATACTGTCATGCCTACCGTGAGGGCGGATTGTTGGCACACATGCTTCGCCGATCCCATATCCACGGTAAACGCTTTCCATTATATAGAGAAGAGTCCCGCCCCGCAGACGGGACAGGCCGCGGGAACGCTACTTGATCCGCTCGATGCCGAAGATCGAGATCGCGGCGAGCGTGAGCACGATGAAGCCCATCGGGAACAGACCCGCATAGCCGAATTCCTTGAGCACGGCGAACGCGAGCAGCGGGGCGAGCAGCTGGCCGACGGTGCCTGCGGCGTTGAGGAAGGCGAGATCCTTGGCGGCGTTCTCGTTGTTCGGCAGCACGGAGGTCATGAGCGCCTGGTCGAGCGAGATGAAGATGCCGCCGCCGAGACCGGAGAACGCGACGTAGATCGTGTACATGAGCGGGTTCGGAATGAAGAACGGCAGCCAGCACGGGATACCGACCGCGAACACGGCGAGCGCGCACGGAATCTTGATGGACTTGAACAGGTCGGAGAGCGGGCCGGCGATCGCGGCGGAGACGACGGCGAGGATGAGGTTGAGCAGCGCCATGAAGCTCATCCACTTCGCGGCGTCCGCGTCGGACTGGTGCATATAGTCGGTCAGCGTGAACAGGCGGTAGGTGCCGATGCCGCCGGGCATCATGAACATGAAGCGGGCGATCGCGGCGAACCAGTAGTCGCGGCCGGCGTGCATCGGAGGCAGGAAGTCCTTGAACTGCGAAACATCGAACTTGCCGCGCGGCTTGTCGAGATTCGACGGCTCCTTGCACACGACGACGGCGACGAAGAGCAGGACGTCGGAGATGACGAGCAGCACGAACACGCCGGTCGGCACGTTGGTGATGAACAGCGAGCCGAGCGACTGCGCGCCGTTGAGGCCGATCTGCGTGGCAACGCCGAAGATGGCGGATGCCGAGCCACGGTACTTGGACGGAATAAGGTCAGGCATCCACGCCATGCCGGCGGACACGATCGCGTTGTAGCAGACCACGTAGAAGAACCAGGCGAGCATGACGACGGTGACGTTGCCGCTCAGCGCGAAGACGAGCAGTCCGAGGGTGCCGAAAATCGCGCCGAGAATGATCCACGGCGAGCGGCCGCCCCAGCGGGTGCGGGTCATGTCGGAGAGCGCGCCGAAAATGATGCCCGCGAAGATGGCGATGAACATGGCGACCGTGGTGCTCTGGGCAAGCAGATCGGTCTTTTGGTCGGGGGCCACCTGTGCCAGCTTGGCCGGCAACAGCGCGGCGGAGATGCCGAAGAACGGCGCGTACCAGCCGATGATGGCGAAGAACTGCGCCATCGACGGGCGCCAGGGGAATTTGCCCGTGTCCTTCGGGCCGTTGGCGGCGACGGATTGCGCCGGATCCACGGTATCGCTTATTGCAGAGCTCATCAGTCTGCTCCTTTGCTGTACGGATGTGTGTTTCAGTCGTTATGAGCGTCATCGTCCGGTTCCGCCTTCGGCTTGCCGGGCAACGCCCTGCGCTTATCAAACTTCTTGGTAAGCGCTTTCCGAATAATGAATATACAGGATTGTGCAACTAGTTGCAAATCGGCGTTTCGCACATCATCGCAACACAAGCCCCCATGCGGCCAACCGCCTCGCAACACGTCGCCCATGCGCTTGCGAACGGCTCAAACATCGGCCATAATCGCAACAGAACCACCCAAGCCGGCGCGACGCTGCGACCTACCGATAGCCGCGCCGATCCGCGCATCACCGACCATCGTCACGCGATGCCCGCGCACAGCATCACGGCAATGCCGAGGAAAGCGATATCCCATGACACAATCTGCGACGCCCCCGTCCGTTACGTCCGGCCCGCGCGCCAGCGGAGGCGTGACGATGAAGGACGTCGCCCGTCGTGCAGGAGTGTCCGTTTCCACCGCGTCCCGCGCACTGGCAGGCAATCCGCGCATCGGCAAAGACACCCGCGCCCGTGTGGAGCAGGCCGCCCGCGAACTCAATTACGTGGTCAACGGACTCGCGCAGTCGATGATGGGCGTGGGCACGAAAACACTGGCGTTCGTCACCACCGCATTTCTTGCCGAACCGTTCGCGCACATCGCGCAGGGCGTCGATCAAGTGGCAAAGCAGCACAACGCCATGCTACTCATGAACGCAACGCGGAACGATCCGCAGGCCGCACGCACCGCGATATCCACCCTCGCGCGACAGCGCACCACAGGCGTGCTGCTGGTCGGATCGCGCAGCATGGACGAAGCCTGTCTCGAACGGTTCACCCATTACCGGGACACGCTCGCCGCGGTGCACGCGACGCTGGTGCTGTGCGGCAGCCCCCGGATGCCGGGATTGGACGGCGTCCCTTCCGTGTCCTATGACCAGCGACGCGGCGCATACCTGGCGACGAGCGCGCTGCTGGACGCCGGTCACCGGCGCATCGCGTTTCTCGGTTATGAGGAACGCACCACCGCCCATGAACGTTTTCTCGGATTCCAGGACGCGATGCGGGAACATGGGCGCATGACGGACGTCGACGATCCGTTGGTGGTCAGGTCCGCCAATGTCATCAACGATCTTGACCCGACCATTCGTACGCTGCTGACTCACGACGACGATCGCCGTCCGACCGCGCTCGTCTGCGTCACCGACTTCGCCGCATACCGCGTGTACCGTATCGCGCGCAGTCTCGGCCTGCGGCTGCCCGACGATCTGTCCGTCACCGGATTCGACGATCTGTCCACCGACGATACCGTCACACCGCCGCTGAGCAGCGTCAGTGTGCCGTATGAACGCATCGGCGACTACGCCGCCCGACTCGCGCTGCGTCTGCCGGTCGACCAAGACGAGCATCCTGTCTTCCCCGTCACGTTCATTCCGCGCGAATCGATCACCGCGCCTCGTGATTCCTTCTCGAGCCGGCACTGACACATCGCAACCGCTTCAGGCATACAAGCCGCGTTCTTTAGCAACGCGGGGACTCGTCCCGGTTCCGCCAAGCCCGCACATGGGTCCAATCCTCCCACGGATGATGCCGTACGTCATTCCGCAGGACGACGGCAGGCTGCAGACATGCGAGGTACAGTGTCGCGTAGGTTCGAGAGAAGGAAAACCATGGGATACATCGCCTATTTCAGCCGGCCGTTCATGCTGGCGGTCGCCTTGTGGCCGTTCGTGTCGGCCGTGCTCACGGTGCCGGTGCTGGCGCTGCTGTACCACCGCTACAATCGCATCCGCTTGTCGCAGGCACTCGTCGCGTATGGCACGGTGCTGTACGCGATCGGCTTGCTGTGCTTCACGCTCTACCCGATGCCGGAGGATCCGGTCGCCTACTGCGCGGCGCATCATCTCGCGCCGCAGCTCAACCCGCTGCAGTTCATCGGCGACATCCGCACCGACGGTCTGTCCGCGATCATGCAGCTCGCACTGAATGTCGTGTTCTTCCTGCCGCTCGGCTTCATCATAGGCCGCGTGTTCCGCTGGCCGCTCGCCGCGGCCCTGCCGGTCGGCTTCGCGACGAGTCTGATGATCGAAACGCTGCAACTGACCGGATTCCTCGGCTTCTATCCGTGCTCGTACCGCCTGTTCGACGTGGACGATCTCATCACGAACACGCTGGGCGCGCTGCTCGGCTACGCCGGCGCGCGTCTGTTCGACCGGCTCGTGCCGCCGCGCGCGCACGATCTGACGACGGTGACGCAGCCGGGATTCCTGCGTCGCTGCATCGCGTACATCATCGATCTGACGGTGATCACGGCCGTGGCCATGCCGACGACCATGCTCATCACGGTGCTGTACGACATGTTCGTGCTGCGCGACATCGCGACGTGGCAGGCGATCCCGGTCGTCGGTCACGTGTTCGGCAACGACGTCACGTTCTCCGACGTGGTGACGCTGGTCGCGTTGCTCGTCTTCGAGCTGCTGGTGCCGTGGATGCGCGGCGGGCGCACGCTCGGCGGCGGGTTCACGCACATGACCTGCGAGACGCGGGTGCGGTCGGGCTGGCGGCGCGTGTTGTTCTACGCGGCGCGCACGGCCGTGTTCGTGATCGTCGTCTTCGCGCAGCTGATCCCGCGGTCCGGCCTGCTCGTGTTCATACTGCTCGTCTTTTATTGGATCAAGAAACAAATGCCCTACGACCTGCTGCCGGCTGACGACAACAACCGCCCCGTCTAGGCCCACACGCCCTATGTACGGGCATTATGACAGTATGCGACCGCATCACGTTACGGGCGTGCCGGCAATACCGGCCATATCCGGTAGTATCCGGCCGTATGTATGTGGCCGCGACGAGCCCCTTGCGGGCTTACTGTCGTTTCGGAAGACTAAAACGGCAGTAAGCCCGCAAGGATTCCGCAGCGGCCACATACATACGGCCACTCGCATCGCCAACGGGACGCATTTCGGTGCCATGTTTCCTGTACCTTGGGGCAACACTACCCGCCCAGCCAACAATGAGCGCGCGCACGCGGCACCCCCGCATCCTCCAGCTGCCGGATGAGAGGATCCCGCCGTCTTACCTCACTGGCGTTCGTCCTCAGCACGGTCGTTACGCCGGCACGCTGCAGCACCGCCTCCCGCATGCGCTCCGCGTGCACGACGCCGCGCACGTCACGCCCTTTGGTCATGGACGGATCCACATATTTGGCCATGCCGTCGTATTCCAACACGACGATGCGCCCGTCATGCAGGCGCCAGGCAAAATCAACCCGGTACAGGTTCCCCGTATGATGAGGATCCACAAACACCTGCTGCAGATCGGGAACCACGAATCCCGCCTCGATGATCACCGCGCGGCACCGCGACTCGCCCCCGTTCTCGCTCAGCGGGTTCGCATAGTGCAGCAGACGGAATACAGGACCGCAGTCCACGGACAGACCGTCGCATACCGCAATGATCTCCTCCCGGACGACCAATCCCCTACGCAAGGCCGAATCGTACATCGCCAAAACCGATGCAAATGGATATTGCAGGCCACAATCCACCAACGTGCGCGCCGGCGACGTGATCCTCACCAGATCGAGACACTCGCCGCGCACCGTTTCGCCCGGTCTCGTCACAACGAGTCCGATGCCCCCGCCGCTCGTCCGCATATACCGGACCTCCCGCACGGGAATATCCGCCATGTGAATACGCCGTATCTTGCGGTATGTCCGTTGGGCGCGGGACGAATGGGACGACGCCAGGACGACATGGCCTCCGTCATGCAACGCCCACGGGTATTCCAGCCGGAGGATCGCCGCTGCGCTGATTCCGGCGAAAATGCGACCCGGATACTGGCAGGACAACGTCT
Organism: Bifidobacterium miconis; assembly: GCF_019331735.1. Classification (GTDB taxonomy): domain Bacteria; phylum Actinomycetota; class Actinomycetes; order Actinomycetales; family Bifidobacteriaceae; genus Bifidobacterium; species Bifidobacterium miconis. The sequence goes on along the minus strand of NZ_JAHBBH010000037.1, from coordinate 2,750 downwards.
TGATGACATGTCTCGCACGCTCGGCGGCGTCAAGGGACTGCCAGTATTCAGCCCGCGCATACACATTGCGATGCGGTCGGACAATGATTCGGCGCTTCAACCGTACCGTCGCAGCCTTGCGTTCCGCATTGTTCGTCGGTTGGAAGCAGCGCTGGTTGGATTCCGCGTCGGCGATGAGCCGGTCAAGGGCTGCGTGTGCTCTCATACCGCGATGATGCCGGCAATGGCACCGAATCCGCAAGCGATACGGGGCACTGTGGAAAAATGGTCGGGTTGCTGGCGTGTCTGTGGATAACGCGTTGTGGATAATCGTCCTGCGGTGGGGCGGGGTGGTGGCGTGAACCGGCGGCCCGTCCAAATGCAAACTGAGCAAAACAGGCCGTATGTATGCGCCCGACACGAATGGACTGCGGGCTTACTGCTGTTTCGAAGGTGTCAAACGGCAGTAAGCCCGCAAGGATTCCGTCAAAGCCGCATACATACGGCCTGTTCGTGCGGGATTACCGTATCAGACTGCTTATGCCCACAATGCCTCGCGGTACACCGGCAATGGGAGGATGACTTCAGCCGTCATGCCCGATCATCACAGCTGGGATTCGGCGGGCAGGGCCTCGATGGCCTTGCGGGCGGCGACGAGGGCTTCCTCGAGCGGCTCGACCTGCGGGTACCAGCGACGCTCCCATTCCAAGGACAGCGGACCGGCGTAGCCGCCGTCCTTGAGCAGCTTGCAGCATTCGGCCAGCGGCACGCGGCCGGTGCCCTGCAGCACCGGGGTCTGGTCGCCCGGGAACGCGCAGTCCTTGATCTGCACGACGCCGCGGCCATTCACCAGATACGGCTTCAAGTACTCGAACGTGGTGGCCGGCGCCTCACCAACGCGCCACGGGTGGGCGAGGTCCCAGATGGAGCCGGCCCGGTTGCCCGGCGCGATCTTATCGAGATAGTAGTGGATGATCGCGTTGCGCTCGCCGTTGGTGTGGCTGTCGTGCGTCTCGATGAGCGGCTGCACGCCGAGCTTGTCGGCGGTCGGCAAGGCCCGGGCGATGATCTCGGCGCCACGCTTGGAGACGCCGGCGAGGTTCATGCTCTTCGGCAGGACCATGCCCGGCAGGCGGTCCGGATCCCAGCTCGGCTCAAGCGGAGCAGTCGGGAAGACGCGCACGTACTTGGCGCCGAGCACGGACGCCATGTGCAGGCAGTGTTCAAGGCTTTCGACCAGTTCGTCGTCCTCGCGGTCAGTGTTGCACACCTGCACGCGCGAGTCGACGCTGAAGATCGAGACGCCGGCCTTATCGGCCAGTTCGTCGCGCATGGCCTTGAGCTCGTCGTCAGTCGAAGCCATCGTGAACTTCATTTCGTCGCCGACGGCGACTTCGATCTGCTTGACGCCGGTGTTCTTGAACGTGCGGGCGAGTTCGTCCATCGTGTCGTACGGTGCGCCGAGGGTCGACGCGGCCAGTTCCCATGTCATGATTGTGTTCCTTTCGTTGTTTGTGATCGTCTTGACTTTTCCTGCCCAAGAACTGTCAGAAGCGGTGAGGCTGAGGGGTTGAGACAATGTAGGGCACAACCTTTTGACTACCCCTCAGTCGACTTCGTCGACAGCTCCCCTGACAAGGGGAGCCGAGAAAAGCTACCGTTCCTGATAGTCGAAGTATTTGAAGTCGGCGTGCGACTGTTTGGCGTCCATGTCCTGCGCGCAGATGCCGACCATGCCGCCGGTGAACGCGCAGCCCTTGATGGTGCGTTCCACGTAGTCGTCGCTGATGTGATCGGCGGGCTGGTCGCCGCCGAGCGGACGCCAGTCCGGCTCCGAGGAACCGGATGTACCGGTCGTACCGGTCGTACCGGCCGCAGCCCCGTCGGCAGCACCAGCCGAATCGTCCGCATCGCCGCCCGGCACGCCGTCACCCTGCGCGTAGAAGAAGTTCGCCACGGCGTGACGTACCTCGACCTTCACGCGCACCGGACCGTCGTCCAGCGCCACCGCCTCGGAGCCGTACGACAGCTCCTCGTGGTCGCAGCGCAGCACCTGCAGGATGCGGCGGTCCGTGCCTTCCGAATCGAACGACACGTACGCGTAGATCCAGTTCTGCGTGTCGTAGTAGAGGATCAGTCCGGCCACCTGCTGGTAGTTCTTGGGATCGAAGTCGATCACCGTGTCCGCGTCGAAGTCGTACGCCTCCCAGCGCCGGGCGAACAGCACCTGATGATGCTGCGAGCGCAGCGACTGGTCGCCGTACAGGCGCAGCCAGCCGGGACGCGCGGTGAGCGAATAGTCCTTTTCAGCCGAAAGCGCGCAGCGCAAGGTCTTCAGGCTCGGCGGGATGGCCGGGTCGGTCACGGACGTGAGCGGCGCGCATGCCTGCGCGGCCGCGTCCGGCGCGAAGTCGATGCGTTCGGAATGGTCGGTCTTCTGCACGACGCCCTGCGAGACGGCCGGCGCGGGCACCGTGAGGTCGGGGCTGATCGTGTTGTTGATGAGCCGTGGCCAGCCGTCCTCGGTCCAGTAGATCTTCTGGATGGCGGTTTCGCGGCCGAGCGTGCAGTTGCCGCGTTCGGTGAGCGGACGTCCGCAGATCTGCGTGACGTACCATTCGTCGCCGATTTGCAGGAAGCAGCAGTGGCCGGACTTCTGCAGCGGGTTGGTCGGCTCGTCGCGCGTGGTCATGAGCGGCGTGTACGGCGAATCCTCGAATGGGCCTTCGAGCGTACGGGCGCGGGCCACGGTGGCGGCGTGCATGTAGCCG